>JAUSOD010000086.1 GCA_030656215.1 Azoarcus sp. | reverse complement strand
CGCCGATGATAGTGAGATTCGCTCTCGTGAAAGTAGGTCATCGTCAGACTAACCCCATACCAAACCCCGGTGCAATCCATGCGCCGGGGTTTCGTCCGTCTACCCGGCAACAAGCTGCGTGACCCCCGGCGCCGCATCGGGCAGAATCAGGCACCAGGCTAAAATTCAGCGGATATGAAATTCGACCTCATCATCGTGGGCGGTGGCCTCGCCGGCGCTGCCCTGGCACTTGCCTTGCGCAGTACTCACTTGTCCGTTGCGCTGATAGAAGGTGTGGCACCGCATCAGCCTGCAGGATGGGATAACAGGGTCTATGCCTACAGTCCCGCGAGCGCACGGTTTCTCTCTGAGATCGGGGTATGGAATCGCATCGATAAGGAACGCTTGTGCGCTGTGGAGCGCATGGACGTCCAGGGTGATGGCAGTGGCAAGATCGAATTCACCGCCTATCAGGCAGGCTTGTCAGAGTTGGCATGGATCGGTGAGTCCAGCCTCGTTCATTGCGAACTGTGGGAAAGCATCAAGCGCCAACATAACGTGACGCTGTTCTGTCCTGCGCGTCCACGGCATCTTGATATCGGGGATGACGGCGTGGAGCTCACCCTTGATGACGGTCGGCACTTGTCGGCAGAACTCGTGATCGGCGCCGACGGGCGGGATTCGTGGGTTCGCGAGCAGGCCGGAATGGATGCCTCGATACGTCCATATGGCGAAATGGGCGTGGTCGCCAATCTGAGCTGCACTCGGGCGCATCGCAATACTGCGTTCCAGTGGTTCAGGGACGATGGCGTGCTCGCCTGGTTACCGCTTCCTGGCAACCGGATTTCCATGGTGTGGTCTGCGCCCGATCAGGTCGCATCCGAGTTGGTTGCAATGGACGAGCAGGCATTTTGCAAAAAAGTCGAGGCGGCAGGCGACGGCGTGCTTGGGGACTTATCGCTTGAATCTGCGCGTGCCGCCTTCCCGCTGCGCTTCATGCGAGTCAGGAGCATGATCGACAAGCGCGTGGCTCTGGTGGGCGATGCGGCCCATGCCATTCATCCGCTTTCCGGTCATGGCATCAATCTCGGCTTCCAGGACGCAAAGGCGCTGGCTGACCTTCTTGTGGGGCTCAATCCGTGGGAGGGGGCGGGTGATGCTGCGGTGCTTCGTCGCTATGCGCGTATGCGTGCGGAGGAGCCTTTTCTGCTCCAGTACGCCACCCACGGTCTGAACCGGCTGTTTTCCAGTCGTAACCCCGCAGCTGCTGTGTTGCGCAATTTTGGAATGAACCTGACCAATCGTTTGCCGGTCGTAACCAACACGCTTACCCGCTACGCGGTGAGTGGAAAATTCTGATTCATGGAGATCCTGATGTTGTCTATTTCCCGCTTTGCCCGCGTGTTGCCAGTGGCACTGTGTCTTTCCCTGATCGGTGCCGGGGCGCACGCCAATGAAGACGCCGTGCGCAAGGGCATGGAGGCCTTCATTGGCGCACCGGCGGTCGAGTCGGTAAGCCGTACTCCGTATGGTGGGCTCTATGAGGTTGTGCTCAAGAGTGGTGAGTTGGTCTATACCGACGAGAAAGTTGCTTTTGTCGTGGATGGACGCGTTATTGATGCCAAGACCCGCCGCGATATGACGCAGGCGCGCCTGAATGAACTTTCGGCAATCGACTTCTCCACGCTACCGCTGAATCAGGCAATCAAGCAGGTTCGTGGTAATGGCAAGCGTGTGATTGCGTCGTTCGAAGATCCTAACTGCGGCTACTGCAAGCGCCTTGGGAAAGAGTTGGCGCAGATGAAGGATGTGACGATCTATACCTTCCTCTATCCGATCCTGAGTCCGGATTCGACCGCAAAGTCGAATAGCATCTGGTGCGCCAAAGACCGCGCCAAGGCCTGGAATGACTGGATCGTGGACGCCAAGGCGCCTGCTCCTGCCGAGTGCGACACTGCCGCGATCGAGCTGAATGTTGCTCTGGGGCAGAAGCTCAAGATCAATGGTACGCCGACACTGTTCCTGGCCAACGGCAGCCGGATCGGTGGCTATGTGCCGGCGGTTGAGCTGGAGAAGGCGCTGGCTGCGGTGGTAAGCAAGTAACCGGGTTTCGGGGGCGGAGCACTCTCCGCCCCCGAAACTTTCTGTTTATCTGCTGCTCGGTGACACGCCTTTGGGCAGTAGTACCCACAGGCGTCCTGGCTGGCGCATTTTGCCGGCCTGGGCGCCCGCCTTGGCACCAAACCCCCAAAAGAAGTCTGCCCTGACCGGCCCCTTGATTGCGCCGCCGGTGTCCTGCGCCACCATCAGGCGGTTAAGGGGCTGATTGCTGAGTGGCCAGGTGGTCGAGAGAAATACCGGGGCACCAAGCGGGATGTGCGCAGGGTCGATGGCGATGCTGCGTCCCTCCGAGACCGGCACACCCAGCGCGCCGACGGGGCCGTTGCTGCCTGGTGGCAGCTCGCGGAAAAACACGTAGCTCGGGTTGCTGTTGAGCATTTCTGCGAGGCGTGCAGGGTTGCCTCGCGCCCACTGCTTGATGCCCTCCATCGAAGCCTGCTCCAGTGGAAGTTCGCCCTGCGCAACCAGCCAGCGCCCGATGGATTGATACGGGTGCCCATTCTGGTCCGCGTAGCCGACGCGCACCTGTTTGCCGTCGGGCAGTTCGATGCGCCCGGAGCCCTGCACCTGAAGGAAAAACAGGTCGATCGGGTCGGCGGCCCAGAACAGCACTTTGGCCGCCAATTGATCCTGGCGCTGGTCAAGCTCGGCGCGAGACCAGTAGGGCACGATCCGGTTACCGACGATCCGGCCGCGCAGACGCAAGGACTTCAGCTCGGGATAGACGCTTGCGAGGTCTATGGTGAGCATGTCGTCGGGGGGGGAATGGATGGGCCACGGGAATTGCGCGGAACGGATACGACTGCCCTTTATCAGCGGCTCGTAGTAACCGGTAATCAGGCCTGTGTCAGACCCATTGCCATCCACCGATTGCCATGGGGTGAAATGCTGCTCGATAAACTGGCGTACGGTTGCCGAGGACGGGCTTGCCGGCAGTTTTGAAGCAAGCCCGCACACGTCGCGCCAGTTGGGCTGACGCACGATGGCCTTGCACGATTCGCGAAAGGCCGGCCACGCTGCGGCGAGGTCATCGTCTGCCCATCCGGTGAGCGCACTCCAGTCCGTGGCGACCAAGGCTGGTTCTGTGGTTGGCCGGGGAGGTGTGGCTGCAGTCGGTGCCGGGCAGGCCGGGCAAGGCGGACACGGTGCAAGTTTCGGACAGGCGGAAGTTTTTGGGTCCGATACGCTTGCGGGAGGCTGTTGCGTGGCGCATCCCGCAGCGAGGGTCACGAGCAAGGGGCCGGCAAATCGAAGCGGGAAGCGGCTGAGGGCCTTAAGAATCATGATGGGGATCGGTTAAACTCGGTGAGTCCGGCCCCGCAGTATACAGGGGCCTGTAACGGAATCCGGCAACGCGCCGTGTTCATGCTGGGGGCGTCCGATGTGGGTCATCTTTCTCGAGGCCGGTCTTGCCTTGGTACTGTTGCTGATCATCGTGTGGGCCACCTGGCCAAAACGGAATTCAGATAGCGAAGATGGAAATGAATGAGTTGAGTGCCCTGATCAATCGGGCCGAGCGTGTTCTTGAGCGCCTGGAAGCCATTCTTCCGGGCCCCGCTGCCGAACCCGACTGGTCCGGGGCACATGCCTTCCTGTGGCGACGACGCCACGGTCGCGGGGGGCTGCAGCCGGTTACGGTTCCGCACGGGATACGACTCGAGGACCTGCATGACATCGACGCACAGAAGGCACGCATCGATCGCAACACCCGCCAGTTTCTCGCTGGCAAGCGGGCCAACAACGTGCTGCTTACCGGCGCGCGGGGTACCGGTAAGTCGTCCTTGATCAAGGCTTTGCTCAATGAGTATGCCTTGCAGGGCCTGCGGGTAGTCGAGGTGGACAAGGCGGATCTCACGGACCTGCCCGAGATCATGGACATGCTGGTCGGGCGTCCAGAGCGCTTCATCCTGTTCTGCGACGACCTGTCGTTTGAGGAAGGCGAGGGCGCCTATAAGGCACTCAAGAGTGTGCTCGATGGTTCGGTGTCGGCGGTGGCCGACAATGTGCTGCTCTACGCGACCTCGAATCGCCGTCATCTGATGCCGGAGTACCACGACGAGAACCTGCAGGTGCGCCACGTGGACGGCGAGATCCATCCGGGAGAAGCCATCGAGGAGAAGGTTTCCCTGTCCGAGCGCTTTGGCCTGTGGATCTCGTTCTATCCGTTTGCCCAGGACGAGTACCTCGACATCGTCGAGCACTGGCTGAAGTCATTCGGTGTGCCGAAGCGACGAATTGCGGCTGCGCGCCAGGATGCGCTGCAATGGGCATTGATGCGCGGGTCGCGATCGGGGCGCGTGGCGTGGCAGTTTGCACGTGACTACGCCGGTCAGCTAGGGGACTGAGGGATGGCGCGCAAGCTCGTTGAAGTGGCGGCCGGGGTGATTACGCGTGCGGACGGCAGCTTCTTGATCGGACAGCGCGCGCCGGGTACTTTTTACCCGGGCTACTGGGAGTTTCCGGGCGGCAAGGTTGAGGCGGGCGAGTCAGCGGCAGAGGCGTTGAGTCGCGAGCTGGACGAGGAACTGGGTATCCGGGTCGGGCGCCTTTATCCATGGTTGGTGCGGGAGCACGATTACGAGCATGCACATGTCCGCCTGCACTTTTTTGAAGTGCCCGACTGGAGCGGTACGGTAAATGACCGCGTTCACAGCGCGCTCGCCTGGGTCGTGGCCGACAACATCGATCGGGCGCCGATGCTCCCTGCCAATGGCCCCATTCTCAAATCGCTTCGCTTGCCCCGCATGATGGGCATTACGCAGGCGGAGGTTATTGGTGTCGGGCCACAGCTCGACGCGATCGATCGCGCGCTGGCCGGCGGATTGCGCCTGATACAGGTACGTGAAGCAGGCCTCTCTGCCGACACCCGTCGGGATTTTGTCGTGGAGGTCGTACGTCGCGGACATGCGCACGGTGCGCTGGTGCTGATCAACGATGCGATCGATCTGGCGCTCGACATGGGTGCCGATGGGGTACATCTACCCGCGCGGAGACTGGCTGAACTGGCGGAGCGTCCGCCGCTCGACTGGGTCGGCGCATCCTGTCACACCCGCGATGAGCTCGAGCATGGTGCCCGGCTGGGGCTGGATTACGCCGTGCTCGGCCCGGTGAAAGCCACTGCCACGCACCCGGGGCAGCGGCCACTGGGTTGGGACACGTTCGCCGGGCTCGCGGCAGCCTTGCCGTATCCGGTGCTCGCGCTAGGAGGACTGGACTCCTCGGACATGGAGGATGCGCGTACGGCCGGGGCACATGGTATCGCTGCGATCCGGGGCTGCTGGTCGAGATAGGCGCTATTTCGCCCTGCGGCTACAGCGGTGTGTCGTCGCTGTTGTCCGGTGGCGAGGCCGGCACACGATAGCTCTCCGAAGCCCACGCGCCGAGGTCGATCTGTTTGCAGCGTTCCGAGCAGAAAGGACGGAAGGGGTTGTCGGTGCGCCATTCGGAAGCCTTGCCACATTGCGGGCAACGGACCATGCGCGGACTTGACGGGGTGTTGTTCACAGGCTGCAGAAAGTGAGTTCGAAGGGTAGATCACGCTCCGCAACGCGCGGGCGGACCACGGTCTCAGGCAGCATGAAGCGAATGTTGAGCGCGTACTTGTTGGCACTGATTTCGGGGATGACCGGTTCTGTGCGCGGGATGCGGATGCGCAGCATTTGTGCGCTGCGGCCGGCCATGGTCATCTGGAAGGTACCGGCCCGGGCCTGGACATTTTCCGGCCGGCCGCTACTGCGCAGCAGCCGTAGTACGATTTCAAGTCCGCTACGGATGGGTGCCATCGGTCGTGCCCAGGCATCGAGGTCGTGGCGGCGCTCAGCCGCGTCGCGGCTGAGCCAGAAGTGATAGGAGGGGAGATCGAACTGACATACCCCGCCCGGAATCGCCGCACGACTGCGGATGCTCATCAGCCACTCGTTCTCGCGCAGGTACTGGCCAATCTTGCCGGCCATTGCGAGCAGACCGGTGGAGGCCTGTTCGATTTCGTATAGCGCACCGGCGAGGGCCTCTTCTGAAATGTCGGGATTATTGCGGAATGAAACCAGAATCTGGCGCTGACGCTCGAGCTCCTGGACGAGGTCGACCTTGAGGTCGGCCCGGCCCGCAACTTCGAGAATTTCGAACAGGCTCAGCAGCGCAACGTGATGATCCAGCGCTGCGTCGCTGCCGGAAAAGTGGGTGTTTTTGCGGAACAAGTCCTCAAGACGCAACAAAGTGCGGATACGCTCGTTGAGAGGATATTCGTAACTGATCACGCACGTGTTCCGAAGGCAGAATGGAGTCCCGGGGCAGTTTTCGATGATAGCACAGCGATCCGGTGCATTCAGGATGGGCGCCGGATCGCTTGGTCGGGGGCGGTGCGGGCGAGTGTCATATAACTTTGGTGCAGGGTATCGACCTGTTTGGCCAGCGCATCGAGAGAACCGCTGTTGTCGATGATATCGTCGGCAGCGGCGAGCCTTGTGTGGCGATCGATTTGTGCCCCGAGGATGCCTTTGATCTGATCCACGGGCAGTCCATTGCGGGCCCGGACGCGCTCGATCTGCAATGCCTCCGGACAGTCCACCACGCAAATGCGCGCGCACCGTTCGCGGTAACTCCCTGACTCGATCAGCAAGGGTACGGCGAGAATCACGTAGTCGCTTGTGGCGGCCGTGCATAGACGGTCGCTCTCTTCGCGGATCATCGGATGCAGAATGGCCTCCAGCCGCCGCCTTGCCTCAGGCTCCGAGAACACCAGGGTGCGCATCCGCTCCCGGTCAAGCCGATGGTCCGGGGTGATCATCGCGGGACCGAATGCTGCCCGAATGCGGGGGATGGCTCCACCGTCCGGACCCGTGAGCGCATGTGCGATGGCATCCGTGTCGACCACAGTGATGCCGTGGGCGGCGAAGCGGTCGGCTGCAGCACTCTTGCCACTGCCGATCCCGCCAGTGAGGCCGATCACGAGTGCCGGGGCCGCGCTCATGGCGGACAACGGGCATGGCGTTGCGCCAAAGGATCGCCAGCGATCGTCGATGTCAGTCCGACGCGCTCGGCGTTGACCTCGAGCCGGTACTCGAGCGTATCCCGGACAGCGATGCCCGCACCACGCACCCCTTTGGCGCGCAACTGCGCAAGTTGCTGATTGGAGGATGCCTCGGTCTTGAACAGCCCTAGCGAAATTGCGAACTGATTGGGCCCCGCATCCGGCACGATGTAGAGATCGGTGATGCCTTGCGCCCTCAGCTCCCTGACCCGTCGCTCGGCCTCCTCACGACTGCCCTGAGGCGGGATCCGAACCCACCACGAGGTCGGAACCTCCACGCTGCTCTGACGCGGGACGAGGCCGCCTGCAGTCAGCAATGCGGTCAGGCGATCAGCATCGGACGCGTTCAGCCCGGACCAGAAAAAGCATTGTGTATCGGGGGGCGGCGCGGGCGTTGCCGCGGGCTGCTCGGGTTCCCGTTGCTGCTCATTTTCCGCTGGTGGGGCGGTTGCGACGGCGCTTGATGGCACGGGTGCAGCGGGTGCCGGCGCAGAGGATGCGTCCTTGGCTGGCGCATTGGCGCCCAGCAGCTTGATCCGGTCGGGGTGCAGCTGGTTGGTGATGCGCTCGGGCTCACCACGTGGGGGCACGAAGCCCAGCCAGCCCTTGATGGCGGCAAAGGCGAGGGCATTGAGCAGTAGCAGCAGGATGAGTACGAAGCGCAGCGTCGTCATGGGTAAAGATTACCCGATTGGGGCGCGACTGCATAAGGTCCCCGCGGCATGCGGTGCCGGCCGGGTGCCGCGCGGGGCCCGTCAGCCCTCCTGCGCAATCCGGGCAAGGCCATCTAGAACAAGATTGTCGACGCGCTGCAGTGGAAGCGTGATCAGGTCGGCAAAGGTATCGGCAGCGCCGCCACCGAGCAGGCAGCATGCGTGCGGAGCCGTGTCGATCTGACGGAACATGCGTTCCACCGCGCCCGCCTGGGCCTGCAGACAGCCCGACAGGATCGCATCGGCGGTGTTGCGCGGGGCTTGTGCGAAGTGACCGGCAACGAAAGGAAGCTGCGCGGTGTTGGAGGCGAGCGCTCGTTGCATCAGTTCGACACCGGGGAGAATCAGTCCGCCGCGGAAGTTGCCGTCGGCATCGAGCACATCCACCGTGGTCGCCGTGCCGGCCATGATCACGAGGCAGGCGTGAGGATGTCGGCCGCGGGCGCCGATCAATGCCGCCCAGCGGTCGGCGCCAAGCTGGCCCGGCTCCTGGTAAAGATTGCGTACGCCACAGCGCTTCGGGCCGGCGCTCAGCCACTCCGGTACCAGGCCTGCCTGCCGGGCCAGCGTGGTGATCTCCTCTGCAATCTGCGCGCCGGCGACATTGGCACCGATGACACGATGTATGCGCGGTTCCCGTTCGAATACGTCGTTCAGTACGTCGAGACGATCATGACCGAATGCACCCTCGCCGAACGGCGCTGTGCCCACCAACCGCCATTTGATCCGGGTGTTGCCGGCGTCGATCAGGAGGATCATGGATGTAGCCTCAGCGAGACTTCGCCCGACAGGATGCGAATTACGCCGCTATCGCTACGGATCAGCAGCGCACCGTCCTCGTCGGCGCCAATACAGTTTCCGCTGACCGTGCCTCCTTCCCCGCTGATCTGTACCGGCAATCCGGCAAAGGCATTGCGTTGCTGCCAGGCACCGCGCAGGGCGCCGAATCCTGCCGCGGCATAGGTATTGAGCAGGGTATGTAAATCGGTGAGCACCGCAGCAAGCAGCGCTTCCCGACCGGGTGCGCTGCCCAGTTCGCGCTTGAGGTCGGTGACCCCTGGCTGATCGGGGATGTGGACGCCGTGCGGAATCTCGAGGTTGATGCCGATTCCGATCACTGCCGCAGGCGTGCGGCCGCGACCGGGCAGCAGTTCCACCAGGATGCCGGCGAGCTTGTGTCCGTGTACCAGGACATCGTTAGGCCACTTGAGCTGAACGCCCTCGACACCGAGTTTTTCAAAAGTAAGCGCGAGCGCCAGGCCGGCGACCAGCGACAAGCCTGCCGGAACCGGCGCGCCCGGCACAAAGCGCCACAGCGCGGAAAAGGTCAGGCTGCTCCCCGGCCACGACAGCCATTCACGCCCGCGCCGGCCGCGGCCGGCAGTCTGTTTGCTGGTCACGACCACATGCACACGGCCATCGTCTGCAGGCGTGCGCTGCATCAACTCGGTGTTGGTCGATTCGCAGCTGTCTGGCCAGCGCACCTCGAACTCGGGAGCAAGCGAACCGAGCGCAGCGGCAACGGCTGACAGGTCTGGCGGTGTGTCGGTAGGGCTCAAGCGGATCGTCCCGGGTTGCGTTTGGCTCCGGATTATCCGTCATCTGAGGGGGTACGACGACAAGTGTGTGCGAGCGCGTGCAAACACATGCACCGCAGGCTCACCTGCGTACGACATGCGCTTGCCCCGGTTGCGGCTGCGTCTCAGGCCGGGTGTTCGCTGTCCGCCGCCGGCGGCCGATCATCGTCCATGCCGAGTTCCTGGATCTTGCGCGTGATGGTGTTGCGACCGATGCCGAGTAACTGGGCGGCTTCGATCCGGCGGCCGCCGGTGGCCGTCAGCGCGCGTCGAATCAAGGTACGTTCGAACTCGCGGGTCAGGCGATCGAACACTTCGCCGGGGGTGGCCGCGATCAGGCGGTCGGCCTCAAGTCCGAGGCCGTCCACCCAATTGACCGGCGTCTCGCGCATCGGCTGGTCGCGCATCTCAGGCGGCAGGTCGGCCACTTCGACGATCTGGCCGGGCGCCATCACTGTTAGCCAGTGGCACAGGTTTTCAAGCTGACGGACGTTTCCCGGGAAGGGCAGTGCCTGCAGGTACTTGAGCGCCGAATCGGAGATGCGCTTGCTTTCGACGTTAAGGTCCTGCGCGCTGCGTTGCAGAAAGTGGCGCACCAGAATGGGGATGTCCTCCCGTCGTTCGCGCATCGGCGGCAGGCGCAGCCGGATTACGTTCAGCCGGTGGAACAGATCTTCGCGGAACAGACCTTGCCGAACGCGCTCCTCGAGATCCTGGTGGGTAGCGGCGATCACGCGCACATTGGCGCGGATCGGTTGATGGCCGCCTACGCGATAGAAATTGCCGTCCGACAATACCCGCAGCAATCGGGTTTGAAGCTCGGCGGGCATGTCCCCGATTTCGTCGAGGAATAGCGTTCCGTCTGCCGCCTGTTCGAAGCGCCCGCGCCGCTGCGCCGCGGCGCCGGTAAAGGCACCGCGCTCATGCCCGAACAGCTCGGATTCGAGCAGGTCACGCGGGATCGCCGCGGTGTTGATCGCGATGAAGGGTGCATCGCGGCGCGGGCTGTGACGGTGCAGCGCACGGGCTACAAGCTCCTTGCCGGTGCCGGATTCGCCGTTGATCATCACCGTTGCATGCGACTGCGACAGCCTGCCGATGGCGCGAAAAACCTCCTGCATCGAGGGCGCCTGGCCCAGGATTTCGGGCGCGACCGTGGTGTCCTCGCTCGCACCTTCCTGGTGCGGGCTCTGCTCCAGCGCCCGCCGAACGAGCGCGACGGCTTGATCCACATCGAAGGGCTTGGGCAGATACTCGAATGCCCCGCCCTGAAAGGCCGATACCGCGCTCTCCAAATCGGAGTATGCGGTCATGATGATCACCGGCATCTGTGGAAAGCGCGCCTTGACGCGCTGCAGCAGGGTCAGGCCCGATTCGCCCGGCATGCGGATATCCGATAGCAACACCTTTGGCGGTTGGGAGGTCGACTCGAGTTCGTCCAGTGCCTCGTTGGCCGAGGCAAAGCTGCGGTGAGTGATGTCCTCGCGGCTCAGGGCCTTTTCCAGCACCCAGCGGATGGAGCGGTCGTCATCTACGATCCAGACGGTATTCATGGCTAAATGCACTCTTTTGGTGCGGATTGCTGGGCGTCTGCTCAGGTCCGCTCGCTAATCGGTATCAGAATGGTGAAGCAGGTGCGTCCGGGCTGACTGTCCACATCGATCATGCCCTGGTGTTGCTCCACGAAACTCTGTGCAAGTGAAAGGCCCAGGCCGCTGCCACCATCCCGTCCCGAAACCAGCGGATAGAAGATCTTGTCGCTGATTTCCTCGGGGATGCCGGGGCCGTTGTCGATTACTTGCAATTCCAGTGCCAGCTTGAAACGACGCTTGGCAAGGGTGACCTGGCGGGCAATACGGGTGCGCAGGCGAATCTCGCCGCGGCCTTCGAGCGCTTGCGCGGCATTGCGGGTGATGTTGAGGATGGCCTGGATCAGCTGCTCGCGGTCGGCGGTCAGTTCGGGCAGGCTTGTGTCGTAGTCGCGGCGGATGACTACGTCGGGGAACTCGGCCAGGATCAGCCGCCGGACGCGCTCGAGGACGTCGTGAACATTGAGTTGCGCCGGCCGCATCATGCTGTGCGAGGTCAGCAGGCGGTTCATCAGGTCCTGCAGGCGGTCGGCCTCGGCAATGATGACCTCGGTGTATTCGCGCAGCAGGGGGTCGGCGAGCTCGTGCTCCAGTAGCTGGGCCGATCCGCGGATCCCGCCCAGCGGGTTCTTGATTTCATGTGCCAGATTGCGGATTAGCTCGCGATTGGCCTGTTGTTGCTGCAGAAGCTGCTCTTCGCGGGCGACGCGCAGTTGGGCGTCGATCGGGCGGAACTCGAGCAGCAGGCGCACCCCCGCAGCTTCGATCGGACTCACGGTGCAGTCGAGGTGGATCGTCTCCGAGTGCGAGCGGTGGATCTTCAGATCCTGTCCGGTGTAGCTCCAGCTGGTACGCAGGGCGTTGTGCAGTGCCGTACCCAGTCCGGGGGGCTCGCCAAGCAGGCGGGTGAGCGGTAGCCCGATCAGTTTGCGCTGGCTGATCGCGAACAGATTTTCGGCGCCGGGGTTGATGTAGCGGACGATAAGCTTCTCGTCCACCAGCACGACGGCTGAAGAGAGCAGTTCGAGTCCGGCGAAGGGTCCGGAGACAGGAGGACGTGGATGGTGTGCCATGGCTGTTATCGGTTGTTTGCGGTCTGGAGCGCATTAACCAGTAACGCAAGAACCACGCCAGGCGACATCATCGGAGGCTGGATAGCTCCCTGCGCAGCGCTTCGAGATTGCGTTGATGCAATTCGACCTTGTCCTTGAATGGCTGCAGACGCTCGATCATCTTCTGATAGTTGCGTTCGCCTCCGAGCCGGATCGACTCCTGCTCCTCAAGGGCCTTGCGCGCTTCGGTCAGCGCAGCCTCTTCGGTGGCGAGTTCCTGTTCCAGCACCTGGCGTCGGGTATCGTCGCGCGCGCGTTGTGAATCCTGCGTCACCCTTGGAAAACTGGAAGGGCTGGGCTGTGCCGCGGAGGGGCGTGGTGCCGGCACCGACGAGACCGACTGGTCGGATCCAAGAGGCTGGCAGCCTCGGGCCAGGGTGCGGTCATTGGTGTATGTCGTCTTGCCGTTGGCATCGACGCACTTGTACACCTGGGCGTGAGCGAGAGGGCTTGCGCAGAATGCAAGGATCAGCAGCAGTATTCGCATGGGTCTCATGACATTGTCCAGTCCGTGATCGCATCGTGATGATACGAAGCACAGCCGGCCGGGATGCAGCCTGAGAGAGGATTAGACCCGATAAAAAAGGGACGGGCAATGCCCGTCCCCTTTCAAGCCAGCGTAATCCGGAGATTACAGGCTGTAGTACATGTCGAATTCCACCGGGTGGGTGGTGATGCGCATGCGGTCGACCTCTTCCATCTTCAGGGTGATGTAGGCGTCAATGAAGTCGTTGGAGAACACGCCGCCACGGGTCAGGAACTCGCGATCCTTGTCCAGGTACTCCAGCGCCTGTTCGAGGCTGGTACACACGGTCGGGATCAATGCATCCTCTTCCGGCGGCAGGTCGTACAGGTTTTTGTCGGCCGGGTCGCCCGGGTGGATCTTGTTCTGGATGCCGTCCAGACCCGCCATCATTAGTGCAGCGAAGCACAGGTAGGGGTTGGCCAGGGGATCCGGGAAGCGTGCTTCGATACGACGGCCCTTCGGGTTGGCGACGTAGGGGATGCGGATCGAGGCGGAACGGTTACGGGCCGAGTAGGCCAGCTTGGTCGGCGCTTCGTAGTGCGGCACCAGGCGCTTGTACGAGTTGGTGCCCGGGTTGGTGATGGCGTTGAGCGCACGGGCGTGCTTGATGATGCCGCCGAAGTAGTACAGCGCCATCTCCGACAGGCCAGCGTAGCCGTTGCCGGCGAACAGGTTCTGGCCGTCCTTCCAGATCGACTGGTGCACGTGCATGCCGGAGCCGTTGTCGCCGACGATGGGCTTGGGCATGAAGGTGGCGGTCTTGCCGTACTGGTGCGAAACGTTGTGCACAATGTACTTCAGGACCTGGGTCCAGTCGGCGCGCTGGGTCAGGGTGCTGAACTTGGTGCCGATCTCGCACTGGCCGGCGTTGGCCACTTCGTGGTGGTGCACTTCGACCGGCACGCCGGCGGCTTCGAGCGCCAGACACATGGCGGCACGGATGTCGTTGAGGCTGTCGACCGGCGGAACCGGGAAGTAGCCGCCCTTGACGCGCGGACGGTGGCCGGTGTTGCCGCCTTCGAATTTGTCGCCGGTGGACCAGGCAGCTTCTTCGGAGATGATTTTGCTCGACACGCCCGACATGTCGATCGACCACTCGACAGCGTCAAAGATGAAGAATTCGGGTTCGGGGCCGAAGAAGGCGGTGTCGCCGATACCGGTGCTCTTCAGGTAGGCCTCGGCGCGCTTGGCAATCGAGCGCGGATCGCGGTCGTAGCCCTTGCCGTCGGACGGCTCGATGACGTCGCAGGTCAGTACCAGGGTGGTTTCGTCGAAGAACGGGTCGATGTAGGCGGAGCTCGGTTCCGGCAACAGGATCATGTCGGAGGCCTGGATGCCCTTCCAGCCGGCGATCGAGGAGCCGTCGAACGGGTGGCCGTGTTCGAAGTGATCTTCCTCGAAGGCGGAGATCGGCAGACCGACGTGCTGTTCCTTGCCGCGGGTATCGGTAAAACGCAGGTCCACGAAGCGCACTTCGTTTTCCTGGATCATTTTCATGACGTCTTGAGCGTTCATTTTCACTCCTGGTGAGCTGAGGCGATGTTTGGAAAGATCAGTCGGATAACGGCCAGACTTCCGTTGCCGCGGATGCAAGCAGTATCCGTGCCACCTAAGTTCTGTCCTTGCCACATTGTGCCACAAGGCACCCGTGCGGTTGCGTGTCAGAAATACGCACCATTTTGGTGCGCAATAACATGGTGACGATCCATCATGGTGCAATTTGCGCGAAGTAGGAGATTTTCCGATACTGAGGGTGGCTCGCAATCCACGCTGCAGTGCGCCTTTGGAGTGCATCCGGATCTGCGGGGCGTGAGTCCGGATCGAAAAAAACTTCCACTTCAAGCCGCTGGCCGAGGTAGTGCACCTGGATACGGCGCGGCACAGTCGCGGACGGGCCGAGGAGGGACTGAAGTGCAAGGGCGATTGCCGCGCGGTCGGGTAGCTCGCCGACGGGCACCTCCTGCATGGTGTCGTCGTCCTCGGCGTCGATGTGAACCAGTACATCCCTGACTTCGGGGTGGGCGCGCCTGACGCCGAAATAGACGCTGTCCGAGATGCGATGGCCTTCCGACACGGTGATCCGCGGATCCACCTGAACATGCGCATCGCACAGCACCCGATCGGCCATCCGGCGGGTGCGCAACTCGTGCAGGCCGATCACGCCGGGGGTGCTTTCGATGGTCTTGCGCAGGCGGGCGACATCTTCCTCGGGCAGGCCGGTGTCGATCAGTTCCCGCACTGCCTTCCAGGCGAGTTTGAGGCCCATGTGCAGGATCAGGAAGCCCACCACTGCCGCAGCGAGCGGCTCCAGAAACGGATAGCCGGCCAGACTGCCGCCGATCCCTGCCGCCACCACCAGGGACGATGCCGCATCCGAGCGTGCATGCCACGCATTTGCCTCGAGCAGCGGTGCCTTGAGCCGGCGGCTGGCCGCCAGGGTGTAGCGGAACAGGCCTTCCTTGGCGGCGAGGGTGATCAGCGCCATTGCCAGCGCGGCAGGATGTACGGGGGGTAGCCCTTCCATGTTCTGCAGCCGCAGGCCCGAACTCCACAGAAAGCCGATGCCGACCGCGGCCAGCACCGCGCCCAACAGCAGGGTGGTCACCGTTTCGATGCGGCCGTGGCCGTAGGGATGGTCGCGATCGGCCGGATCGGCGCCGTGGCGTCCGGCAAGCAGCACCAGCAAGTCGGTCACGAGGTCCGACAGGGTATGGGCTGCATCGGCCACCAGGCTGAATGCATTGGCGAACACGCCGATCACCACCTGGCCCACCGTGAGCGTCGCGTTGGTGATGATCGCGACCAGCGCGGCGCGCTGGATTCCCTTGCTGCGGGTGGATTCTGCTGTCTCGGCGGGTGCTGCGATGTGCTCGGAGGGGGTCATGTCTATGGTCGGATGGAGGGGTATACTTAGCGCTTGTTGAATTCTAGCCGGATGCCGCGATGGGAACCCTTTCTGCCTTGCTTGAGCTTGCCCGCCAGCGGGCTGCTGACATGAACTTGCCCTACCAGGGCGCGCTGACGCCGGCCGAGGCTTATCAGGTGTGGCAACTGGCTCCGGGCGCAAAGCTGGTCGATGTACGTACCCGCGCCGAGTTGGACTGGGTTGGGCGGGTGCCGAACGCAGTCGAGATCGAATGGCTGGGCTATCCGGGCATGAAGGCTAACCCGAATTTCGTCAGCCAGCTGCAGCACCAGGTCGACGCTGAGGCGCTGGTGATGTTCATGTGCCGCTCGGGCGCTCGTTCGGATGCGGCGGCGAAGGCGGCGATTGCGGCTGGTTACAGCAATTGTTACAACATCCTCGAGGGCTTCGAGGGTGACAAGGACGCCACCGGTCATCGTAACCGGGTTGGTGGATGGCGCCATTCCGGCCTGCCCTGGCATCAGGGCTGACAAGCGCAAGGTGGAGCGCTGCCGGCGCACGGGTCCTGAACCCGAACCCGGCAGTGGTCCGAGCTTCTCTCCCAACCGAGATTCGTATCATGCAAGTAGCCACCATCAGTTTTGACCGTTTCAATGCGCTGGCCGATATCGAGGCGCAGGAACGTATCCGCGCCGCTCGAGCGCGACTGGGCGATCGGGCGGTGTTGCTGTGCCATCACTACCAGCGCGCCGACGTCTACAAATACGCCGACCTCACCGGTGATTCGCTCAAGCTTGCGCGCCTGGCCTCTCAGACCGATGCCGAGTACATCGTGTTCTGCGGTGTGCATTTCATGGCCGAGGTCGCCGACATCCTGTCGAAGCCGAGCCAGATGGCGATCCTGCCCGATCTCGCCGCCGGCTGTTCGATGGCCGATATGGCCAGTCTGGCCAAGGTTGAGCGTTGCTGGCGGGAACTCGCCGAGGTGCTGGGCAAGCCCGACGAGCTGATCACCCCGGTCACCTACATCAACTCGGCGGCCGACCTGAAGGCCTTCTGCGGCGAGCATGGTGGCATCGTGTGTACCTCGACCAACGCGCCGACCATACTCGACTGGTCTTTTGCCCGGCGGGAGAAGGTGTTGTTCTTCCCGGATCAGCACCTCGGTCGCTGGACCGGGTTCAAGAAGGGCATTCCCCTGGAGCAGATGGTGGTGTGGGATCCCGATCTTGAATACGGTGGCCTGACGCCGGCACAGATCCGCAATGCGAAGGTGCTGTTGTGGAAGGGGCATTGTTCGGTGCATCAGATGTTTCAGGAGAGCCACATCCGGCGCTGGCGCATGGAGCACCCGGAAGGGCTGGTGATTTCGCATCCCGAAAGCAGCCTGGCGGTGTGTCAACAGTCCGACTATGTGGGCTCGACCGAATACATCATCAATACCATTGCGGCAGCACCGGCCAACACCCGCTGGCTGGTCGGCACCGAACTCAATCTGGTCAATCGTCTCGCGGAGGAAATGAAGCCGCAGGGCAAGATCGTGCAGTTCATGGCGCCGACCGTGTGCATGTGCTCGACCATGCAGCGCATCGATCCGCAGCATCTGGCATGGACGCTGGAAAACCTTGCCGAGGGTAATGTGGTGAACCGCATCCAGGTGCCGGCTCACGAGGCCGAGCTTGCCCGCATTGCACTTGACCGCATGCTGGCGGTCTCCTGAGCGCGGACGCAGGTCCGAGCGCAGCAGCGATGACCCTGCGTATCTGTACCTACAATATTCACAAGGGTTTCTCGCAGTTCAACCGTCGCATGATGGTGCATGAACTGCGTGATCGCCTGCGTGCGCTCGATGTCGATCTGGTGTTCCTGCAGGAGGTGCAGGGCTTGCACCTGGGACACCCGTTGCGACACGCGGACTGGCCGGCCGGGCCGCAGCACGAGTTCCTCGCCGAGGATATGTGGCAACAGACCGCCTACGGCCGCAATGCGGTGTATGACCATGGCCATCACGGCAATGCGATCCTCAGCCGCCATGTGATCCTCAGTAGTGACAATCAGGATGTGTCCGATCACCGTTTCGAGCGTCGCGGCCTGTTGCACTGCGAAGTGACGCTGCCCGGGCTCGATGTGCCGGTGCATTGCGTTTGCGTGCACCTGGGCCTGATGGCCGGCAGCCGGCGGCGGCAGATGGAAGCGCTGGCCGACCGTATGGAGCGGCTGGCGCCCGCAGGGACGCCACTGATCATCGCCGGCGACTTCAATGACTGGCGCAACCGTGCCGATGAACTGCTTGGGCGGCGGCTGGGGCTGACGGATGCGTTCTGTGGCGCCGGGGGCCGACCGCCCCGCAGTTTTCCGTCCGCCTTGCCCTTTTTCCGTCTTGACCGCATTTACGTGCGCGGCTTCCGGGTGCGTCAGTCACTGGTGCATTTCGGGCTGCCCTGGTCGCGGATTTCCGATCACGCCGCACTGACTGCGGATCTGGAATTGCTGCCTTGACGGCAGTGGTTGGCGGCAACGCGGTCGCGCTGCTGGAGAACGGCCTGCAGTATTTTCCCGCGCTGTTGGCGGAGATCGACGCGGCGCTCAGCGAGATCTACATCCAGACGTATATCTTCGATCCGGACGAAACTGGCCGCCGGATCGCGGCTGCACTCAAACGGGCCGCTGCGCGTGGGGTGGCGGTGCGCTTGCTGGTGGACGGTTTCGGCGGGCGTGCCTTTGTCGGCGGGCTGATGCCGGATCTGGTGGCCGGCGGGGTCGAGGTCCTGATCTACCGGCGGGAATTTCGCATGTTCTCGCTGCGGCGCCATCGCCTGCGGCGCATGCATCGCAAGGTGGCGGTGATCGATGGGCGGGTGGCTTTTGTCGGCGGCATCAACATTCTTGACGATTTCGTTCATGGCGGGCCGGCCCGCCCACGTTACGATTATGCAGTACGGGTGGAGGGGCCGTTGCTGGAGCCGATTCTGGCGTCGGTGCATCGCTTGTGGCGGCTGGTGACCTGGGCCGGATTGCGGCACCGGGGCTCGCAGCCCCTGAAGGCGCAGCCGGTGACGACGGTGGCAGGTAACATCCGTGCGGCTTTTCTGATTCGGGACAATCTGCGTCACCGCTTGGAGATCGAAGACGCCTATCTCGATGCAATAGCCGGTGCGCGACACGAGATCGTCATCGCGAATGCTTATTTCTTTCCGGGTCGCCGTTTTCGTCATGCGCTGCTGGAGGCCGCACAGCGCGGAGTTCGGGTGACCTTGTTGTTGCAGGGGCTGGCCGACCATCCGGTGCAAAAGTATGCAACGCGGGCCCTGTATCCGCTGTTGCTGGCGGGGGGTATTCGCTTGTTCGAGTATCACCTCAGCATCATGCATGCGAAGGTTGCGGTGGTGGATGATCGATGGGCCACGGTGGGGTCGAGCAACATCGATCCGTTCAGTTTGCTGCTGGCGCGCGAGGCCAATGTGGTGGTGGTTGATGCCGGCTTTGCCGCAAGCTTGCGTGCGAGTCTGGCGGCGGCAATGGATGACGGCGCGAGCGAGCTGCGGCAGGAGCACTGGCATCGCCTGCCGCGCTTCAGGCGTTTGCTGAGTTGGCTGGCGTATCAGGCGGTGCGGCTTTCGATTGGGGTTGCGGGTTATGGGGGGAAGCACTGAGCTGCGGGTGTTGGCGTTGGCGTTGGTGCCTGCGGTGCCGCCTCAGTGGTGAGGGGTGTCTGCGCCGGGGCTGCGGAACTCGCCCTGCGGGCTCGGACAGTCCTCGCCCCTTTGCAGGCACCCCTCGCCACTGAGGCTCGGATATTTGGGCTCGGTCATTTGGGCCCGGTCCGTGGGGTTCGGTCCGTGGGGCTATTCGGCGGGCGTGTTCCGTGCGGATGTTTATTTCTTATGTGAACTCGGGGGCGATCGCGTGGTGCAGGCGAGGCACATGTTCTCGTTGCCAGTGCGTTCTTGCCCAGGACCAGACTTCGCTGAGCGGGGCGCTCGCGAGGTCCGTCGGGGGGTGCTGTCCGAGGAAGGTGAGCGCTGCGGTCAGCGCAGCGGCCGGAGGGTGTGCGTCGATGGCGCGTGCGAGGGTCTGCTTCGACAGCTTTTCGGCCGCGGCATTGGTCGCGACCGGCAGGTGGGCATAGGCCGGAATGGTGGCGCCGAGCAGTTTCTGCAGGTAGATCTGGCGCGCGGTGGAGTGGAGCAGATCGGCACCGCGCACGACGTGGGTGATGCCGGCGGCGGCGTCGTCCACCACCACGGCGAGCTGGTAGGCGAACAGGCCGTCGGCACGGAGCACGACATAGTCACCGACATCGCGGGCGAGGTCCTCTTGCTGCGGGCCCTGGATCGCATCATCGAACCGAATGATGCCTTCCGCGCGGATACGCCAGGCGCGGGCGCTGCGGCCGGGCGGCAGGCCGTCGCGGCAGGTTCCCGGATAGCGGCGCGAGCCGTCGCGAGCGAGCGCGGAGTCGGCCATTTCGCGTCGGGTGCAGGCGCAGGGGAAGGCATGGCCGGCTGCCCTGAGCTGCTCCAGGGCGGCCGCGTAGGCTTCGGTGCGCCGGCTTTGCCACACCACCTCGCCGTCCCACTCGAAGCCGTGACGGTCGAGGGTGGAGAGAATTGCGTCCGCTGCGCCGGGAACGGTCCGTGGGCTGTCGACATCCTCGATCCGTAGCAGCCAGCGGCCATCCTTGCAGCGTGCCTCTAGGTAGCTGCCGAGAGCCGCGACCAGCGAGCCGAAGTGCAGCGGCCCGCTCGGCGAGGGCGCGAAGCGGCCGGTGTAGCCGCGTTCAGCCAGGCTCATCGGTCCTCGGTGCCCTCATCATGGTGATCATTGAGGGCCGGCTGCGGCAGGCCTTCTTCAAGCGCGGCCAGAGTCCGGGCGGATTTGGCGATCTGCTCGGTCGCGCGGCGCAACAGACTGGCAAGGCGCAGCCACTCCTGCATGCTGCGGATATCCATCCGGGCGTGGGCGCCGGCAGTGAGCAGCGCCTCCTTGAGCAGAGCGTAGCGTTCTTCGGCGACTGCAAGCAGATGTTCGATCGCGCTGACGCGAAAGGAGGCCTGGCCGGGGACGCTCGCGTCCGCCAGGTCATCGACCGCGTTGCGAAAGGCCTCCAGCGCCCGGGCTAAGCCGGGTTCCGGCAGGCGACCCAGCACGGCGCCCAGTTCGCTGGCCATGCGCGTGGTTTCGAGCGCCGTCTCCTGGTATTGCAGCGCGCGCAGGTTGCGGGCCAGGGCCTCCACCAGCGCCGGTGGCAGATTGCCGCTGCTGACCTTGCGCGTGTAGTTGCCGATTGCCAGTGCGAGTGCGGTCAGCGCATCGCCGTTACGCGTGATGAGGCTGGTGTCGGGGGGCGTGTGGACGGCGGCTCGCAAACAGTTCCCGGCCAGCACATGGGTACGGCCGATCTCCATCCGGAGGGCGCGCAGCGCGAGGTCGGGGATACTCACCGAGTTGGCGTCCAGGTGTCGCGGACGGGCAATCTCCTCGTCACCGCTGAGGAAGCGGGTCGCGAGGAAGTCGAGCAGCCGCTTGCTGGCCGGTACCATCAGTGCGACGCCCAGCAGGTTGAAGATGGTATGGAACATCGCCACCATCACCGCTGGGGTGGCGGGTTGCTCCAGCCAGCCGCTGAGCAGCGCGAGCAGGCCGACCAACGCTGGTAGCAGAAGCAGGGCCACCGCGCCGGTGACGAGGTTGAAGAACACATGGGCCGCAGCTAGCCGGCGGGCGTTGGCGGTGGCGCCGATCGCTGCCAGGATCGCGGTCGAGGTGGTCCCGATGTTGGTGCCGATCACCATCGCGCAGGCCGCTTCGGTGCTGATCAGGCCGGTGTGGGCGGCGGTGATGATGATCGCGATGGCGGCCCCCGAGGCCTGCATCAGGATCGTGATCACGGTGCCGATGGCCACCAGCATGGCCCAGCCGGCGAGTCCCGGAACGATGAAGTCCTGCAGGTCGATGCCGGCGCCGAATGCGGAAAAGGTGTCCTTGAGTACGTCGATGCCGAGAAAGAGCACGCCAAAACCAGCCAGTGCCTGGCCGAGCGCGCGTGGTCGCATCTTGGCGGTGGCCAGCATCACGACTGCCCCCACGCCGACGAAAGGCAAGGCAAAGGCGTCGATCTTGAAGCTGAACCCGAGCGCGGCGACCAGCCAGGCATTCATCGTGGTGCCGACGTTGGAGCCAAAGATCACCCACAAGGCGTTCTTCAGTGACAGCAGGCCGGCATTGACGAAGCCGATGCAGGCCACCGTGACCGCGCTGGAAGACTGGACCAGGGTGGTAATCAGCATGCCCGACCCGAGCCCGCGCAGCGGGGTGGAGGTCCAGCGCTCGAGGAGGTCTTCCAGCGCGCGTCCGGCGGCGAGCTTGAGTCCGTCGGTCAGCAGGTGCATACCGAGCAGGAACAGGCCCAGGCCGCCAATCAGGCCGCCGATGACTTCAAATGAGGAGGGGGTCGTGGGTTCCAGTTCAGGCTCCGTCGACGACGCAGGGAAAGGTAATACCGATTGTCGACGAGTGGATGGCTGGGAAGCAAGTAAACACGGGATCCACACCGTGCTGGGCGGGGGCGATGCGCCCCGGAGCGACCGCGTACTCCTCAGTCAGCAGCCCAGCGGGCTTGCACGCAGGCGCTCGATCTTGTCCCGGATGGGGTGTCCGCTCGCCTCTTCGCATAGTGCTGCGCACTTGGCAGAACGGATCGGGAACATGGCGCATGGGTTGTGGTGCGCTCCTCCCCCTTTAAGGGAGTAGTACACCAGCGGGGGGCGCTAATGGGCCGCATGGGCGGCGCGCCACTCCTTCAGTGCCGTGACCGTGTCGTTGAGATCGCCGATCACGCGGATCCCTGGCAGACGTCGCTGTTTGCCTGCCACCGCGGCGCCTCCGGCCCACAGCTCAATGTTTGTGGGCAGCGCCGCCCGCAGTTCGGTCAGGCCGTCCACCGCCTGGCGGGCAGGGTAGGCGATGCTGAACGACAGGCCGACGATGTCGAATTTGCCGCTGACCGCGGCTCCGCGAATATCCGCCAGTGGCGTGCGGGTGCCGAGCGACAGGCAGGACGCGCCTTCCGGCACCAGGGTTGCCTCCGCCATCAGCAGACCGAGGATGTGGTGTTCGTCCGGGAAGGTGGTGAGCAGGATGCGGGGATGTCCGCTTGCCACCGCGTTGGCGCCGATCGCGCTACGCAATATGTTTTGCACCTGCTCGGTGTAGAGGTGTTCTTCCGGTACATCGATCTCGCCGCGCATCCAGGCCTCACCCACCGCCTCGTTGAGTGGCGCAATGGTCTCGGCCACAAAACGCTGCAGGCCCTGCTTCATCAGCGCCTGGTGTAGCCCGGTGACCAGCTCGGCGCTGCGGTGGAGGCGAACATACTGGAGCAGCACCTGCTCGCGCGCTTCCTGCTCAGGGTTGAGGTCCTTGCCGCGATGCGCCTCGAGGATCGCACTCAGCTCCAGGGTCGTCGACCCGATGATGCGCGAGGGGCGCTGACCAAGATCGAGCAGGCGCCTGATCAGGCGCAGCTTGTCCACCTGTTCCTGCGGATAGAGCCGCTCACCGTTGGCGTCGCGGCTGGGCGTCGGAAAGCCGTAGCGGCGCTCCCATACACGCAGGGTGTCCTTGGACAATCCGGTGTCGCGCTCGACTGCGGCAATGCTCAACGCTGATTCCGTGCTGGGTGTATTTATCATTTTGTCGTGGACAAATCGTTGACAACTGGTTTCGATGAATCTATCTTAGGGTCATCTACTTCATTTGTCTAGGACAATCACCATGAGCACGATAAGGCAGTCCAGTACTTACGCCATCCTTGCCGTTGCAGCGTTTTCGAGCATGATCGGCGTGTCTTATGGCGCTCAAGCTGCGCTTCAAGCGCCCCGGAGCGTCGCCGTGGAGCAGCAGTCCATGCCCCTGGCTGTCATGGACAAAACGAGTAACAACAAGCTCGAACTGATGTTGCTCATCCATCGGGCGGGACTTCCGGTTGGAGGGGCCGTGCCCGGAGTCGCGCGATAAGCCGCGTGTCGGAAATGCGTCCTGACACGCCCCTCGAGCAGCTGACTCTGGTCAGTTCGACCGAGAAAGCCTCCGACGCCAGTCTTTGAATCCATCGTCCTTCGACCCTTACCGGAGTCTCCATGAACGCACCCGACAAGTTCTTCCTGCCCGACGTCCAGTCCAGCCATGACCACCGCGCACTCGCCATCCAGCATGTCGGGGTGCGCGGTCTGCGCTACCCGCTTCGGGTCTGCGATGGTGACGGGCGAATCCAGCACACCGTCGCCACGATCGAGATGACCGTCGGCCTGCCGCCCGAGATGAAGGGCACGCACATGTCGCGTTTTGTGGCGCTTCTCGAGGCCGAGCGCGATGCGCTTGATCTGGCCGGTCTGCGCACCATGTTCGTCGACATGTTGGTCCGGCTCGAGGCCGGCTCGGGCCGAATCGAGGCGGCTTTCCCATGGTTCATGCGCAAGAGTGCGCCAGTGTCGGGGGTGGAGAGCCTGCTCGACCTGGATGTGAAGGTGGTGGTCGAGCAAGGGGTCGGTGGCCCGGTCAGCACCACGCTGAAGGTGGTGGTGCCCGTCACCAGCCTGTGCCCGTGCTCCAAGAAGATCTCTGCATACGGTGCCCACAATCAGCGCTCGCACATCACCATCGCTGCCCGGTTGCGGGGCGACATGGAGGTGAGTGAGCTGGTCCGGATCGCCGAGCAGGAGGCCTCGTGCGAGGTGTTCGGCCTGCTCAAGCGGCCCGACGAGAAATGGGTCACCGAGCGTGCTTACGACAATCCGAAGTTCGTCGAGGATCTGGTGCGCGACATCGCGCTGCGCCTGCGCGCGGATTCACGCATCGCCGCATGGACGGTCGAGTCCGAGAATTTCGAGTCGATCCACAATCACTCCGCCTATGCCCTGATCGAAGGCGAGAACCTGCCGGAGCACGCTCATGCGCATGGGTGAAATCGAACGTGTCGTCACCGGCGGCGCGCGGCGGATTGCGGTGGTCGGCGGCGGCATTGCCGGCCTCGGAACCGCATGGTTGCTGGCACAGCGCGACCGGGTGACGCTGTTTGAAGCGGGCAGCTATGTCGGTGGGCACACCAACACCATCGATGTCACGGTCGAAGGTATCCGCCATCCGGTGGATACCGGCTTCCTGGTGTTCAATCGGCGCACTTATCCAAATCTGTGTGCGCTGTTCGAGCATCTCGGGGTGGATGTGGTCGACAGCGAGATGTCCTTCGGCGTGAGCCTGGAATCACCTGCGATCGAATGGGCCGGGTCGGACCTGGGGTCGGTGTTCGCCCAGCGCCGCAATCTTGTCCGGCCGGCCTTTCTCGGCATGTTGCGCGACATCATGCGCTTCAACCGCGAAACCACCCGGATGGCGGCGGACGGCAGCATGCCAGCGTTGAGCCTGGGTGATTACCTCGAACGCGAGCGCTACGGCGATGCGTTCCGCAACTGGTATCTGTTGCCGATGGCGGCGGCAATCTGGTCGTGCCCGACGCGCACCATGCTGGCCTATCCGCTGGCGACTTTTGTCCGTTTTTGCCACAACCACGGATTGCTCCAGGTGCTGGACCGGCCACAGTGGCTCACCGTACGTGGCGGTGGGCGCAATTACGTGCGCAAGATCACCGCGCGGCTCGACGATGTCAGGGTGGCCACGCCGGTATTGCGGGTGGATCGCGATCCGGACGGGGTGTGGATCCATACGCGTAACGGGGCCGAACGCTTCGACGAGGTCGTGTTCGCCTGTCACAGCGACCAGACCCTGGCGCTGCTGGGCACGAGTGCCACTGCGGACGAGCGCCGTGTTCTTGGCGCAGTGACTTACCAGGCCAACACGGCCGTCGTGCACACTGACACCGCCTTGCTGCCAAAACGGCGCAAGGTGTGGTCGGCGTGGAACTACCTCGCCGGTGCCGGCAGCGTGGACGACCGGCCGGTTTCGGTCAGCTACCTGATCAACCGCCTGCAGCCGCTGCCGTTCAAGACACCGGTGGTGGTGTCGCTCAACCCCTTCCGTCCGCCGCGGGCGGACAAGACCCTGCGCACCATCCATTACGCCCATCCGGTGTTCGACCAAGGGGCGATCGATGCGCAGGCCGCATTGCCCTCAATCCAGGGCCGTCACCGAAGCTGGTTTGCGGGCGCGTGGACCGGCTACGGCTTTCATGAGGACGGGCTGAAGTCTGCCGTGTGTGTGGCCGAAGCGCTGGGCGCGAGCATCCCGTGGCATACGCAAACGTCGCCAATGGCGGCCGGAGTGCGGGCATGAACACGCCGGATGGCGCGCGCGCGCCCGGAACGCTCGATGCAACGGTCTGCTTCGGCGCCGTGATGCACGAGCGCCATACCCAGGCGCACAACCGCTTCGTGTATCCGACCGCCTTTCTGCGCCTGCCGCTGAGCCGGATCGATAAGCTGCAGGTGCCGCTGCTCGGCATCGGGCGGCGCAACGTGTTCTCGTTCCTGGCACGTGATCACGGCCGGCGCGACGGCTCGCCGCTCTTGCCCTGGCTGCGCGAGATCCTCGCTCACCACGGACTGAACGAGGTGTGCGACGGCGAGGTCGTGCTGCACACCATGCCGCGGGTCTTCGGCTATGTGTTCAATCCGGTCAGTTTCTGGCTGTGCCATGACGCCGCCGGCCAGCTGCGCGTGGTGCTGGCCGAGGTCAGCAATACCTTTGGCGAGCACCACAACTACCTGGTTCGCCACCCCGATTGCCGTGCTATCCAGTCCGGCGACGAGTTGCACGCGACCAAGGTGTTCCATGTGTCGCCGTTCTTCCCGGTGCGCGGCGAGTACCGCTTCCGCTTCGAGGGACGCGGCGCGATCCATGCGATCGCCATCGATTACTGGGATGGCGGCGAGCGTCAGCTCACCACCCGCGTCGGCGGGCGCGCCGAGGCGTTGACCGGCCGGGCGATGGGCAAATGGCTACTGCGTTATCCCTTCATGACCCTGGGCATTGTTGCCCGTATTCACTGGCAAGCCCTGCGCCTTGCGCTCAGGCGGGTGAGCTTTCACCGCAAGCCGTTGCCGCCGATCGAGGAGACCACCTGATGAACGCCCTGGACCACGCACTGTTCCAAGCACCATTGCACCCCCTTGCACTGGGCAAGCTCACCCACCTGCCGCGCCCGACCCGGCTCGCGCTGGAGATGCTCGATCGCATCGAAGGCGGAGCGCTGGCACTCGAACTGCCCGACAACCTGCATCTGCGCGCCGGACACGGTCCGCTGGTCGCCCATCTTCGGGTGCGAGACCACGCGGTGTTCGGCGAGGCGCTGGCCCACGGCGATATCGGGTTTGCCGAGAGTTACATGGATGGACACTGGGACACCGAGGATCTCACCGGCCTGCTCACCCTGCTGTCGCGCAACCGCACACAGTTGCAGGGCGCGATCTATGGTCGTGTGCTGCGTCTGATTGGCCACCGTCTGTCGCATCTGCTGCGGGCGAACACGCGCAGTGGCTCGAAGCGCAACATCGAGGCTCATTACGATCTCGGCAACGACTTCTACAGCCTGTGGCTCGATCCGACCATGACTTACTCGGCCGCGCTCTTCGAGCATCCCGACGAGCCGCTGGAAGCGGCGCAAACACGCAAGTACCGCCGCATCCTGCAGCAGCTCGATGTTCGCCCGGGGCAGATCATTCTCGAGATCGGTTGCGGCTGGGGCGGCTTTGCCGAAGTGGCGGCGACCGAGTTCGGCTGCCGGGTGCTGTGCCTCACCCTGTCGCCTGCGCAGCTGGCGCATGCACGCGAGCGTGCCGAGCGCGGCGGGTTTGCCGACCGGGTTCAGTTCGAACTGTGCGACTACCGCGATGTGAAGGGGCAGTACGACCATATCGTGTCGATCGAGATGATCGAGGCGGTCGGCGAGCGCTTCTGGCCGACCTACTTTGGCCAGCTCTCTGCCCTGCTCAAGCCGGATGGGCGTTGTGTGGTGCAGGCGATCACGATCGCAGACGACCTGTTCTCGCGCTATCGGCGAGGTACGGATTTCATTCAGCGCCACATTTTTCCCGGCGGCATGTTGCCCAGCCCGAAGGTGGTGCATCGCCAGGCGGCACGGGTCGGGCTTGCCGTTGCTGACGATTTTGGATTCGGTCCGGACTACGGCCGTACCCTCGCGCGCTGGCATCAGGCCTTCGACGCGCGCATCGCCGAGGTCGAGGCCCTGGGTTTTCCGGAGCGCTTCGTACGCATGTGGCGCTTCTACCTGGCCTACTGCGAGGCCGGGTTCAATACCGGCGACATCGATGTGCGTCACTTCACCTTCGTCCATGCCGGCGCGGCGGAGCGCTGAATGATGCGTGCGATGCTCGTCCTTGCGCTGTGCGGACTGCTCCAGACAGGGGCGGCGGCCGCGGTTCCGTTGCCCCCGGCGCTGACGGCCGAGCGCGTTGCGTCGGATGTGGCCTATCGTCAGCTCGGCAGCGGCGAGATGCGCTGGTTTGGGCTCAAGGTCTACGATGCTGCGCTGTGGGTGCCGGCCGGCTCGGACTGGTCGGCCGACAGCGCTTTTGCGCTTGCCATTCGCTACGCGCGAAATATTGCCGGTGACAAGCTGGTAGACAGCAGTATCGACGAGATGCGCAGGCTCGGCTTTGGCGACGAAGCCCGGCTTACGCGGTGGCGTAGCGAACTGATCCGCGCGCTGCCCACTGTGGCGCCTGGCGAAATCCTGGTCGGTGCGCGTATCCCCGGTGCGGGTGCGCGCTTCTGGCACGACGGCAAGCCGACCGCCGAACTCGGCGACCCGGATCTGGCGCGCGCCTTTTTCGCCATCTGGCTCGATAGCCGTACCCGCGAACCCGCGCTGCGCGCGCGCCTGCTGGGCGAAGACCGGGCGCCGCGATGAGTGCCGCAGGGCCGGGTCTCGGCCGCGCCGGCATCCTTGCCTACGGGGCGCTTGGCCTGCCGCTGGCATTTGCCGCCTTGCCCATCTATGTGCATGTGCCGCGGCTGTATGCGGAGACATTAGGTTTGTCGCTCGCCACCGTCGGGCTGGTGCTGTTGCTGGTGCGCATCTTCGATGCGGTTACCGACCCGCTGATCGGCTGGGTCAGCGATCGTCTGGCCGGGCGCCGCGCACTGGTGGCGGTAGCGCTACCGGTGCTCGGCGTCGGCATGGTCGGATTGCTGTCGCCACCACAGGGGGCCGGGGCCTTGTGGCTGGCGGTGCTGGTGAGCCTGGTTTCGCTCGCCTATTCGATGGCGACCATCGCCTACAACGCGTGGGGGGCCGAGGTGGCGCCCAACAGCGAATTGCGCACCCGGGTGGTAGCGAGTCGCGAGGCCTTCGCCTTGTTCGGCGTGATCCTGGCGGCAGCGCTGCCCGGGCTGTTGGCCGGAGACGGCGGCGATGCCCAGGGGCTGGCGCGGATGGCGTGGGTGTTCGTACCGCTGCTCTTGCTCTTCGCCGGGTGGACGCTGTTTGCCGCACCCGCTGCACCTGCACGCCCCCATGCGCGGCAAGCCTTGTTGCGCGGGCTCGGCGCGGCGCTGGCCTGCCGTCCGTTTGCACGATTGCTGACGATCTTTGCCGCCAATGGCATTGCGGCGGCGATACCGTCGGCCACGGTGCTGTTTTTTGTCGCCGATGTGTTGCAGGCGCCGCAACTCGCCGGGCTGTTTCTGGTGCTCTACTTCCTTAGCGCTGCAGCCAGTCTTCCGTTGTGGGCCGCGGTGTCGCGGCGCATCGGCAAACTGCGCGCCTGGTTGCTGGGCATGGTGCTCGCGATTGCGGTGTTCGTGTGGGCGGCCCTGCTCGGTGCGGGCGAGACCGGTGCCTATGCGGCGATCTGCATCCTTTCCGGTGTGGCACTGGGTGCCGATCTGGCGCTGCCGCCCTCGCTGCTGGCCGATCTGCTGGCGGACGAAGCTACCCGGGGCAACTCGGGCGAGGCGCGCGCCGGGGCCTGGTTCGGCTGGTGGAATTTCGTCACCAAGGCCAATCTGGCCCTGGCCGCCGGGCTGGCGCTGCCACTGCTCGGCTGGCTCGGCTATGCGCCGGGTGCGCGCAGCGCGGAGGCGCTATCGGCGCTGGCAATCGTCTATGCACTGGTGCCCGTCTTACTCAAGCTGGGTGCAATCACCCTGTTGTGGCGGTGGCGTGATGCCATCGAACCGCATTCACCTGTCGGAGAAAATTCATGATCAAGAAACTGTTCCTGCTGCTGTCCGGTCTGCTGAGCCTGGCCGGCTGCGCCTCGATTGATGCGGAAAAGTACCGCGACCAGATGCCAGTGCTTGATCTGCGCGAATATTTCAATGGCACGCTCGACGCGCACGGCATCTTTCAGGATCGATCGGGTGAGGTCGTCAAACGCTTTCATGTGCTGATCGAAGCCAGCTGGAAGGGCGACGTCGGTACCCTAGACGAGTACTTTACCTACTCCGATGGCAGCACCCAGCGGCGGGTGTGGACGCTCACCCGTACCGGCCCGGATCGGTACATCGGCACCGCAGACGATGTGGTAGGCGAGGCGCTGGGCGAGTCGGCAGGCAACGCCCTGCGCTGGCGCTACGTGATGGCCTTGCCGGTCGACGGCAAGGTGTACAACGTCGATTTTGACGACTGGATGTTCCTGATGGACGACAAGGTCATGCTCAACCGCTCGGCGATGAGCAAGTGGGGCATCCACCTTGGCGAAGTCACGTTGTCCTTCTACAAGCGGAGCCGCTGATGGGACTATTCTCCCCGCTCAATCCGCCGCTTGCTGACTGGCGCGGACAGCGCGTGTGGCTGGTCGGAGCCTCGACCGGCATCGGTGCCGCGCTGGCGCACAAACTGTCGGTGCGGGGCGCACGGGTCGCGCTGTCGGCGCGCGGCCGCGACCGGCTGGAGGCACTCGCCGCCGAATGCGAGGGCGCTGTGGTGGCCGCGATGGACGTGACTTGTCCGGGCGATTTCGTGCGCGAGCGTGAGCGCTTGTTCGAGTTGTGGGGCGGTATCGACCTGGTGATTCTCAACGCCGGCACCTATCGACCGCTGCGCGCGTGGGAGCTGACTCCGCAAAACATACGCGAAACCATGGCTCCCAATCTGCTCGGGGTGATGGACGGAGTGGCGGCGGTGGTGCCGACGATGCTGGAGCAGGGGCGCGGTGCGATCGCGATCGTCGCCTCGGTGTCGGGCTATGGCGGTCTGCCGATGGCTGCGGCTTACGGTCCGTCCAAGGCGGCCTTGATCAACTTTGCCGAAACCCTGCATCTCGATCTGGCGCCACGCGGACTCGGCGTGTTTCTGATCTGCCCCGGTTTTGTGGCCACCCCGCTGACCGCGCAAAACGACTTTCACATGCCGGCCCTGATCAGCGCCGAGGAGGCGGCTGACGAAATTCTCGCCGGCTTGGCTCAGGGGGCATTCGAGATCCACTTCCCGAAGCGCTTCACCCGCTTTCTCAAGCTCCTGCAATGGCTGCCGCGGCGCTTCTACTTTCCCCTCATCCGGCGCGCGACGGGCTTGTGATGGATCCATTCGACGCCTCCGCCGCGGCGGAAAACCTTGCCCGCTTCTATCAAACCCTGACGCCACTGTCGCTGACCCGGATAGACGCATTTTATGCCGAACAGGCGCAGTTCAAGGACCCGTTCAACGACGTGTCGGGCCTGCCGGCGATCGCCCGCATCTTCGAGCACATGTTTGCCACCGTCGAGACCCCGCGCTTCGTGGTCACCACCCGCATCGTCGAAGGCAGGCAGGCCATGCTGGGGTGGGACTTCCATCTGCAGCTTCGGGGCAGGGCACTCGTCATCCGTGGTGTAAGCCATGTGCGCTTCGATGATGAGGGGAAGGTGCTCGTGCACCGCGATTACTGGGATGCTGCGGAGGAGCTGTATGCCAAATTGCCCATTTTGGGTGCCCTGATGCGGGTGCTACGGAGGAAGTTGTCAGCCACAGAGGGCTGAAAGACGCCTTGTTGTGACGCATCAAAACGGGCTGCGGGAAAACCCCCAGCACGACTGCAGAGAGCGCTGCGCGCTTGCTGAGTAACATCTATTGCATTGCAACATGTTGATCTTTATCAAAGAATCATGTTGCGACGGTGATTTTTGCTGTGGCACCATCGATCCACCTGCTCATTGTGTCTTTGCTGGGGGTCGACATGGGTTTCACCCGTCGTATTGCAGGATCTTCGCTCATGCTCGGCTGTGCGACAGGCGCGTTCGCCCAGGATGCGGTGAGCCGCTACAACCTGCAGCAGCCGGTTACCCGGATCGCCTCCGAAATCTACAGCATGCATACGCTGATGCTGATCATCTGTGTGGTGATCTTCATTGCGGTGTTCGGGGTGATGTTCTGGTCTGTCTTCCATCACCGCAAGTCGCGCGGGGCGGTCGCGGCCAATTTCCATGAGAACACGGCCGTCGAAATCGCATGGACCGTGATCCCGGTGTTGATCCTGCTCGGCATGGCCTGGCCGGCGACCAAGACCGTGATCGCGATGAAGGACACCACCAACCCCGACATCACGATCAAGGCCACCGGTTACCAGTGGAAATGGGGCTACGACTACCTTCAGGGAGAGGGTGAGGGCATTCGCTTCCTGTCCAACTCATCGACCCCGCGCGACCAGATCGAGGGCGCTGCAGTCAAGGGCGACACGTATCTGCTCGAGGTGGACAACCCGTTGGTGGTCCCGGTGGGCAAGAAGGTTCGCGTGCTGACCACCGCGGCCGACGTGATCCACTCGTGGTGGGTGCCGGCCTTCGGGGTCAAGCAGGATGCGATTCCCGGCTTTATTCGCGACACCTGGTTCCGCGCCGACAAGGAAGGCATCTACCGCGGCAACTGCGCCGAACTGTGCGGCAAGGATCATGGATTCATGCCGATCGAGGTGCACGTGGTGTCGGCGGAAAAATACACCGAATGGGTGGCCGCACAGCAGCAGTTGACCGCGGCGGCGGCTGTGGATGACGTCCGCGAATGGGCGCTGGCCGAGCTGGTCGAGCGCGGACAGAAAGTCTATGCGGCCAATTGCGCGGCCTGCCATCAGGCCGATGGCAAGGGCCTGCCGCCGGCATTCCCGGCGCTTGATGGCTCTCCCGTGGTGACCGGTGATCCGGCAGCACAGCTTGCACTGGTGCTGAACGGCAAGCCGGGGACGGCGATGGCCGCGTTTGGCGCGCAGTTGTCGGACACCGATCTGGCGGCCGTCATCACCTATACCCGCAACAGCTGGAGCAATCAGTCGGGCAAGGTGGTTCAGCCAGCTGATGTGGCCGCCGGCCGCAAAGGTTGATCGAGGTTGGAGTCGAGGGCGCAGCGTGCGCCCTTGGTCGAATGTGGGCGGGGTTGTCTTGCCCCACCGGAAAGATCCTGTCGCCTGAACGGCGACGCTTGGAGGCTCGTGCATGACTACCCTGACTCATGATCCGATCGGTGCCCACGCTCCGCATGGCCATGGACATGGCCCAACCGGTCTGATGCGCTGGGTCACCACCACGAATCACAAGGACATCGGCACGATGTACCTGATCTTCAGCTTCATCATGTTCCTCTCCGGGGGCGTGATGGCGCTGACGATCCGGACCGAGCTGTTCCAGCCCGGCCTGCAGGTGGTGGAGCCGGAGTTCTTCAACCAGCTCACCACCATGCACGGTCTGGTGATGGTGTTCGGCGCGATCATGCCGGCCTTCGTCGGCTTCGCCAACTGGATGATCCCGCTGATGATCGGGGCCAGCGACATGGCCTTCGCGCGGATGAACAACTGGAGCTTCTGGCTGCTGCCGCCGGCGGCGATCCTGCTGCTTGGTTCCTTCTTCGTGCCCGGTGGCGCCACTGCCGCGGGGTGGACGCTGTATGCACCGCTGTCGGTGCAGATGGGCATGGGCATGGACCTGGCGATCTTCGCCATCCACATCATGGGGATCAGTTCGATCATGGGCGCGATCAACATCGTCGTCACCGTGCTCAACATGCGCGCGCCGGGCATGACGATGATGAAAATGCCGCTGTTCTGCTGGACCTGGCTGATCACCGCCTACCTGCTGATCGCGGTGATGCCGGTGCTGGCCGGCGCGGTGACCATGATCCTGACCGACCGCCATTTCGGCACCAGCTTCTTCAATGCGGCCGGCGGTGGCGACCCGGTGATGTTCCAGCACATCTTCTGGTTCTTCGGCCATCCGGAGGTCTACATCATGATTCTCCCGGCCTTCGGCATCGTCAGCCAGATCATTCCGACCTTCTCGCGCAAGCCCTTGTTCGGCTACGCGTCGATGGTGTATGCGACCTCGTCGATTGCCATCCTGTCGTTCACGGTGTGGGCCCACCACATGTTCACCACCGGCATGCCGGCGGTGGCGCAGCTGTTCTTCATGTACGCGACCATGCTGATCGCGGTGCCGACCGGAGTGAAGGTGTTCAACTGGGTGGCGACGATGTGGCGCGGTTCGCTCAGTTTCGAGTCGCCGATGCTGTGGGCGACCGGTTTCATCTTCGTGTTCACCATGGGCGGCTTCACCGGTCTGATCTGTGCGATCGCGCCGATCGACATCCAGCTCCAGGACACGTATTACGTGGTGGCGCACTTCCACTACGTGCTGGTGGCGGGTTCGCTGTTCGCACTTTTTGCCGGCGCCTACTACTGGCTGCCGAAGTGGACCGGGCATATGCCGAGCGAGTTTCTCGGCAAGCTGCACTTCTGGTGCTCGATGGTGTTCTTCAACATCACCTTCTTCCCCATGCATTTCCTCGGCCTGGCCGGCATGCCGCGCCGGATTCCCGACTACGCGCTGCAGTTTGCCGACTTCAACGCGCTGGCCACGATCGGTGCATTCGGCTTCGGGCTGTCACAACTGATCTTCTTGGTGGTCGTGGTCAAGTGCGTCCGCGGCGGCGAGAAGGCGGCGGCGCAGTCGTGGGAGGGGGCGGAAGGCCTGGAGTGGACCGTGCCGTCGCCGGCACCGCATCACACCTTCGAGGAGGCGCCGGTATTCAAGGGATGAGCGGTGTTGTGGTGGAAGGGGACGGAGCGGAGAGCCGGGAGGGGGAAGGCTCCGTCCCCCGACTCCATAGCCTGTCGATGATGGCGATAGCAAACAGTGGATGAATCGATGACCCGCAACGACCGGCGTGGCGCAAACATCAGGACAGGCTTGATCCTGGCCGGGGTGGCCTTCGTCTTCTTCCTGGTCATCATCCTCAAGTACAAGGTGTTCGGCCAATGAGCGGCGCACCCGAGCGTAGCCGCCGGGAGATCCGGATTGCCGCTGACAACCGTCGCCTGTTGCTGCGACTGGGCATTTCGGCGGTGGTGATGTTCGGCTTCGGCTTCCTGCTGGTGCCGTTCTACGAAAAAATCTGCGAAGTGACCGGCATCAACAATCTGCTGAAGCCGGATATCGCGGCAGTGTCGAACACTCAGGTCGATACTTCGCGCTCCGTACTCGTCCAGTTCGATGCCAACCTGCACGACCTGCCGTGGCGCTTCCATCCCTTGCAGCGCTCGGTGAGCGTGCATCCGGGCGAGCTGGTCCATATCGCTTACGAGGTGGTCAATACGCGCGCCGAACCGATCACCGGTCAGGCGGTGCCGAGTTACGGGCCGCTGGTGGCGGGCCAGTATTTTCGCAAGATGGATTGTTTCTGCTTCACCCAGCAGACACTGGCACCCGGCGAGCGGCGGACGATGCCGGTGGTGTTCGTGCTCGATCCGGCGCTGCCGGCCGATGTCACCACGATCACGCTGTCCTACACCTTCTTCGAGCTCCAGGGGCGGCGTGCCGCAACGGCCACATCGACTGCAGCGGCCACCAAGGCGGACGAGTCATGAGCGGCGATGCGCCGCGCGCCGGATTCCTGGCGACGGTAAAGGCGGTGTTGTGGTCCTTCGTCGGCATTCGCAAACGCAAGGACTATCACGACGACGCCTCCTCGCTTGATCCGAAGGCAGTGATCGTGGCAGGTGTGCTGGGCGGTTTGATCTTCGTGCTCACCATCGTGGCGGTGGTGAACTGGGTGGTGAGCTAGATGAACGCAAGGGGGCTGTCATGAGTGAAACGCTGGAACGCTATTTTGTGCCGGAACCGTCGACCTATCCGATCTTCGGGTCTGCCGCGCTGCTGCTGTTCGGTGCCGGGGCTGCGCTGTGGCTGAACGAGGTGGTTGCGGGACCGTGGATGTTCTTCGGCGGGATCGCGATCCTGGTCTACATGCTGTTCGGATGGTTCGGGCAGGTGGTGCGGGAGTCCGAGGGCGGGCTGTACGGCAAGCAGGTGGACAAGTCCTTCCGCTGGTCGATGGGCTGGTTCATCTTTTCCGAGGTGATGTTCTTTGCCGCCTTTTTCGGGGTGCTGTTCTATGCCCGGGTGCTGTCGGTGCCGTGGCTGTCGTCGGGCGACAACGAAGCCTTGCTGTGGCAGGGTTTCACCGGCGTCTGGCCCAGTGCCGGCCCACGGGTCGAGGAGGCGTTCACGCCGATGGGCGCGTGGGGCATTCCGGCCTTCAATACCCTGATCCTGCTGAGTTCGGGTGCAACCCTGACCTGGGCCCATTACGGCCTGCTCAAGAACAAGCGCTCCCAGCTCAAGCTCGGTCTGCTCGCAACCATCCTGCTCGGTGCGATCTTCATCGGCTTCCAGGCCTACGAGTATGTCCACGCCTACTCCGACCTCAACCTCAGGCTCGACAGCGGCATCTACGGTTCGACCTTCTATCTGCTCACCGGCTTTCACGGGCTGCATGTGACGGTGGGCGCCATCATGTTGACGGTGATGCTGTTCCGGTCCATGGCGGGACACTTCACGCCGGACAACCATTTCGCCTTCGAGGCGGCGGCGTGGTACTGGCACTTCGTCGACGTGGTCTGGCTGTTCCTGTTCGTGGTGGTCTACTGGCTATGAACGCTGCTCATTCGCTCCGGCCGTGGACCGGCGGTGTCGGTTTCGATGTCTGATCAGAGCTTGCCCTCGATGAGCCCGCTGGCGAAACCTGCCATCAGCAGCACGAACAGCGTGATCGACAGCCCGACCCGGATGGCGAGCGCGCGTGCGGTGCGGGTGCCGCTTCCTTTTTCGCGCAACATTGAGGACAGTGCGGCGCCGAGGCTGGCGACGATCAACACGAGAAACAGGATCACGACGAGGCGCATGTCAGGACTCCGGGCGAGCGCTGGGGCAGAAGCGTTATTTTTCTCCGAAATGGTCCGCGTGTCCGCTGTTTTTGCCGAGCGTGCCCGATGAAGCGCCTCCTGCTTCAGCTCCTGCCTCTGGCCGCCGGCCTGCTGGTGTTCGCGATTGCGTTGCAACTGGGCAACTGGCAGACCCGGCGTGCCGCGGAGAAGCTCGACATTCAGGCCCGGATCGACGTCCTCGCCCAAGGCGCGCCGCTCGCACCCAGGGCGGATGCAGCCGCCTTGCCCGAATGGCAGCCGCTGCAGCTTGCCGGTACATGGCTCGGTCAGGCAACGCGCCTGATCGATAACCGTACCCATCAAGGCCAGGCCGGATACCACGTGCTGACGCCGTTGCTGCTCAGCGATGGGTCCGGCGCAGTGTTGGTGAACCGGGGGTGGGTGGCCGCAGGCGACCGCCGCAATGTGCCGGCGATACCGACGCCGACCGGCGTGCAGCGGGTCGAAGGCTGGTTGCGCCTGCCGGAAGCAGCGCCGTTCATGCTGGCTGCAGAAAGCGCAGGTCTGGCGGCGCCCGTGTGGCAGCACGTCGACCCGGTCCGCCATCGGCAACTCCTGGCCCCGGCGCATCTCGCGGTCTGGGTCGTACACCAGACTTCGGCTGCCGACGATGGCCTGATTCGCGACTGGCCTCTGCCGGTGGCGGGTGTCGATCGCCACCGCGGCTACGCCTTCCAGTGGTACGCCCTTGCCTGCCTCGCCGCCGGACTGTGTGTCTGGGCCCTGTGGCGGCTGATTTTCCGGAGACCTCATGACCACCGTGCATCTCGACTCATCCGTGGCTGACCTGGCCGTGACCGATACCTCCATGACCGATTCGCCCCTTGCTGATCGGGCTGCGGCCAAGCGCATCGCGGACCGGCGCCGAGGCCGTCGCACCCTGCTGCTGCTGGCCTTCGTGTGCGTGCTGCCGGTGGTCGCGTCCTATCTGACCTTCTATGTGTGGCCGCCGCAGGGGCGGGTCAATCACGGTGAGCTGATTGCCCCGCTTGCACTTCCCTCGACCATCCTTCCGGGCCTTGGTGGGCAGGCGGCGCTGGCCCGGACCGAGTTCGAGGGCCAATGGACCCTGCTGATGGTGGCGCCAGCCGATTGTGCGGAGGCCTGCGAGCGTGCGCTTTACGTGTCGCGGCAGGCGAGGTTGGCGCAGGCGAAGGAGATGGACCGCGTGAGCCGGGTGTGGCTGATCACCGGTGAGGCTGATCCCGCAACTGATCGCCTGGCGAAGCACGAGGAGTTGCGTCTCGCACGTGCCGATGCGAGCTGGCTCGCCGTGCTGTCTTCGGCCGCGCCCGGATCGATCTGGCTGGTCGACCCGCTGGGCAACGTGATGATGCGTTTTGCCGACGAAGCCGATACCACCCGGGCCGCGCGCGACGTGACCAAGGATCTGCAACGCTTGCTGAAGTATTCCGCACTTGGCCGTGGGGGCCGCGAATGAGACTGTATGGCCGGCTGATCGTCCTCGCGCTGGCGCTGACCGCCGTTGTCGTGGTGTTTGGCGCCTACGTGCGCCTGGCCGATGCCGGCCTGGGTTGTCCCGACTGGCCGGGCTGTTATGGCAAGCTGAGCCCGCATCACGCTGCGGACGTCATCCTCGATGCCCACGCGGCTGATCCGCACGGACCGGTGAGTCTGCCCAAAGCCTGGAAGGAAATGATCCACCGCTACCTTGCCGCCAGCCTGGGTCTGCTGATCATCGGCATTGCCGTGCTCGCGTGGCGCCATCGGGCGCGCAGCGAAAGTGCGCCCTTGGTGGCGAGCTTGCTGGTCGGGGTGGTGATCTTCCAGGGGCTGCTGGGGAAATGGACGGTCACCCTGCTGCTCAAGCCGGCCATCGTCAGCGCGCATCTGCTGGGCGGGCTGACTACGCTGGCCTTGCTGACCTGGCTTGCGCTGCGTGCAGCGGGGGTGAGGCGTGAGTGCGTGTCGAGGCGACTGCTCTGGGCGGCGCGGGCCGGGCTGGTGTTGCTGGTGGCGCAGATTGCGCTCGGGGGCTGGACCAGTACCAACTATGCGGCGCTTGCCTGCACCGATTTTCCGGCATGCCATGGCAGCCTGTGGCCGGTCGCCGACTATGCCAATGCCTTTCATGTGGTGCGCGAGCTTGGCATGACCGCCGATGGCGAGCTGCTGTCGCTCGCCGCGCTGACCGCGATTCACTGGTCGCACCGGATGGGCGCGGTGATTGCTGGCGGTTTTCTGCTGGTGCTGGGGTGGGCGCTGGCACGGCGGATGCCGTCCGCCGGTGCCGGTGTGGCGCTGATTGCAGCCGTTTTGCTGCAGATCGGCCTTGGCATTGCCAATGTCGTGCTGTCACTGCCGCTCCCTCTGGCTGCTGCGCACAATGCCGGTGCCGCGCTGCTGGTCGGCCTCATGGTGTGGATCAATTACCGTTTGTCGGCCCGGGCTTTTCCGGCACCGTCATCAGCGACTGCCGGCCTTGGCCGGCGGCGGGCTGTGCCAGTTAGCGGCCGGGCCTGAATCGTGCAATCACAGGAAGGAGTGTCCCCATGAAAACCCTTGCGCTCGGTCAGGTCTCCGCCAGCCGCCGCCTGCACGCCTTCTATGTCCTCACCAAACCGCGGGTGAATGCGCTGATCGTGTTCTGTGCGGTAATCGGAATGTTCCTTGCGGTGCCCGATGGCCTGCCCGCCGCCGCAACCGTGTTTGCCGCGACCCTCGGCATCGCCTGCGTGGCCGGTGCGGCAGCCGCAATGAACTGCCTGATCGAGCAGGGTATCGATGCGCGCATGGCGCGCACCCGCGGCCGTCCGCTGCCGCGCGGGGAACTGGCGCCACGCGAGGTGGCCGGCTTTGCCGCGGTACTCGGGGGCTGCGGCCTGCTGTTGCTGCATCAGGCGGTGAACCCGCTGACGATGTGGCTCACGCTGGCAACCTTCGTCGGCTATGCGGTGGTCTACACCATCTTCCTCAAGCCGCGTACCCCGCAGAATATCGTCATTGGCGGGGCGTCGGGGGCGATGCCGCCAGTGCTGGGCTGGGCGGCGGTCACTGGCGAAGTCAGTGCCGATGCGCTGTTGCTGTTCCTGATCATTTTTGCGTGGACCCCGCCGCACTTCTGGGCGTTGGCACTGTATCGCACCGCCGACTACGCTCGCGCCGGCCTGCCGATGCTGCCGGTTACCCATGGGTCGGAGTACACCCGGCTGTCGGTGTTGCTCTACACCCTGATTCTGTTCGGGGTGACTTTGCTGCCGTTCGCCACCCGGATGAGCGGGCTGATCTATCTCGGCGCGGCGGTCGTGCTGGGCGCGCGCTTCATCCATTACGCTTGGCGTCTGTACCGTGATTACAGCGATGCGCTTGCACGCCGGACTTTCCGCTTCTCCATCCTGTATCTATCATTGCTGTTCGCCGCCCTGCTGGCGGACCACTATCTGCGATTCTGACTTTGTGATGACTCCGACCTGATGCTCCGTTCCCTGTTTTTCGCTGCGCTCGTGTTGATGACCGCAGCCTGTTCCGATGCACCGCCGGCATTTCGAGCCACGGACATCACCGGCGCCGACTATGGCAAGAGCCTCGCCCTCGACGATCACACCGGCAAGCATCGAACGCTGGCGGATTTTCGCGGCAAGGTGGTGACGATCTTCTTCGGTTATACCCAGTGTCCGGACGTGTGCCCGACCAGCCTGTCGACGATGAGCGAAGTGATGCGCCAGCTCGGGGCGGATGCCGACCGGGTGCAGGTGTTGTTCCTGACCGTTGACCCCGAGCGCGATACCCCCGCGCTGCTGTCGGAATATGTGCCGGTGTTCGACCCGCGTTTTCTCGGCCTCATCGGTGATCTCGATAAAACGGCTGAGGTGGCCAGGGACTTTCGCGTGTTCTATCGCAAGAGCGGGGATGTCGAAGGCGGGCACTACACCATCGATCACTCGGCCGGCACCTATGTGTTTGACCCTTCGGGCAAGCTGCGGTTATACGTGAAGCATGGCGAAACCGCCGATAACATCGCGGCGGATATCCGTCAGCTGCTTGCGGGCAGCTGAGTCGGGCGAGGGGTTTTTGCGGAGCTTGACGCTGCGGGTCGGCACTGTATGCCGACCTGTGGAGCAGCAATGAGAAACGGCAGCGTCAGGGTACAAGTCCGTGGCGCTGCCGTGTGGTGGGTTGCCCCCGATTGCTCAGGTGGCCTTTATGCCGCCTCGGCGAGCAGGCCACGCATCTTCTGCATGGCCTTGGCTTCGATCTGGCGAATACGTTCTGCCGATACGCCGTATTCGGCGGCCAGCTCGTGCAGCGTCGCACTGTCGCCTTCGGTCAGCCAGCGCCGTTGCACGATGGCGCGGCTGCGGTCATCGAGGGCGCCGAGCGCATCACGCAGGCCTTCGTCCTGCAGGCGTGCCGTCTGCGCCTGCTCGAGCACTTCCGAAGGTTCGGCGTGCGGGTCGGGCAGGTAGGCGATCGGCGCGAAACGGTCGTCATCGTCGTCGTTGCCACCGTCGAGCTGCACTTCGCGACCGCCGAGACGGGTCTCCATCTCCACCACTTCCTCGGGCTTGACCCCGAGCTTGGTGGCGATGGCGCGCACCTCTGCCGGGTTCAGCGTGTTGCTGTCCTGCTTCATGCTGCGCAGGTTGAAGAACAGCTTGCGCTGAGCCTTGGTGGTGGCGATCTTGACCAGACGCCAGTTCTTGACGATGTACTCGTGGATCTCGGCCTTGATCCAGTGGATCGCGAACGAGACCAAGCGCACGCCGCGTGACGGATCGAAGCGCTTGACCGCCTTCATCAGGCCGATGTTGCCTTCCTGGATCAGGTCGGCGTGGGGCAGACCGTAGCCAAGGTAGCCGCGAGCAATGGAAACCACCACCCGCAGGTGGGACATCACCAACTGGCGTGCCGCCTCGACATCGCCATCGTCGTGCAGCCGGGTGGCAAGATCGACCTCTTCCTGCTCGGTGAGCATGGGAAGGCGATTCACCGACTGGATGTACTGGTCGATGCTGCCGGTGGCGCACGGTACGGGAAACGATAAAGCTTGAGACATGGATTCAAGTCCTCCTCAAACCGGATGTTAGCACTCGTTGCATCAGAGTGCTAAGGGGTGGATCAGTTCCCGGCGGATTCGATGGTCGGCGACAGGCACGGCACCCCTTTCCCGCAGATCAGCGATAATCCGGGCCCGACCCAGCCAGGAAATCCGCGCAAATGACTCTCGCCTCCGCTCTGATGGTGCAAGGCACCACCTCCGATGCAGGCAAAAGTACCCTGGTGGCCGGGCTGGCGCGCGTACTGGTGCGGCGGGGGCTGCGGGTGGCGCCGTTCAAGCCGCAGAACATGGCGCTCAATTCGGCAGTGACTGCCGATGGGGGCGAGATTGGCCGCGCGCAGGCGCTGCAGGCAGTGGCGGCGCGGGTGGCACCACATACCGATTTCAACCCGGTGTTGCTCAAGCCCTCGTCGGACATCGGTGCGCAGGTCATCATCCATGGCCATGCGGTGGCTAATCTGTCGGCACGGGATTATCACAACTACAAGCCGACTGCGATGGCTGCGGTCATGGCGTCGTGGCAGCGTCTGATCGCACGTTACGAGTGGGTGCTGATCGAGGGTGCGGGCAGTCCGGCCGAGATTAACCTGCGTGACCGCGATATCGCCAACATGGGCTTCGCCGAGGCCGCCGATGTGCCGGTGATTCTGGTTGCCGACATCGACCGGGGTGGCGTGTTCGCCCATCTGGTGGGTACCCTGGAGCTGTTGTCGGCCTCGGAGCAGGCGCGGGTCAAGGGTTTCGTGATCAACCGTTTTCGCGGCGACATCGGCTTGTTGCAGCCCGGCCTGGACTGGCTGACGGCGCGCACCGGGCGGCCGGTGTTCGGGGTCATGCCCTATCTGCACGGGCTGTTTCTCGACGCCGAGGACGGACTCGCCGATGCGGCAGCCGATGTCGGCACCGATGCGCCGGTGCTGCGAGTGGTGGCGCCGGTGTATCCGCGTATCTCCAATCACACCGATCTCGACGCGCTGCGCCTGCATCCGCAAGTGGACTTCCGCTGGGTTGGCCCGGGGCAGACCATTCCCCATGCCGACCTGATCGTGTTGCCAGGCTCGAAGAGCGTGCACGCCGACCTTGCGTGGTTGCGCGAGCAGGGCTGGGAGGCGGCGATCCGGCGTCACCTGCGTTATGGCGGCAAGGTGATCGGGATCTGCGGCGGTTTTCAGATGCTGGGCCAGCAAGTGGGCGATCCGCACGGGGTGGAAGGCAAGCCGGACACGGTCGCGGGCCTGGGTATGCTCGAAATGGAAACGGTGCTCGAGCGCGAGAAGCAGCTGCACAACGTCGAAGGCCGCTTGTGCCTGCCGGGTACGCCCACCGTATCCGGCTACGAGATTCACATGGGCATTTCGACCGGCCCGGCGCTGGCCACACCGGCGCTGACTTTCGTCGATGGACGCCCGGACGGCGCCATATCCGACGATGGGCAGGTCCTCGGCTCCTATGTGCACGGGCTGTTCGATTCGCCGGATGCCTTGATGGCGCTGCTGCGGTGGGCGGGCGCCGAAGGCGAGATGAGCCGCGTCGATCTGGCCGCCCGTCGCGAAGCCGATCTCGACCGGTTGGCCGATGCCGTGGAAGCGGCGATTGACGTTGATGCGCTGCTGCTTGCCGCGACGCGGTAGCGCAGCGCTAATCAGCGCCCCTTGAACTGCGGGCTGCGTTTGTTGAGGAAGGCGTCCAGGCCTTCGCGGTAGTCATCTGTCGCCAGGAAGTCGAAGGCGGCGCGTCGTTCCGCATCGCTCAACGGGGCGTCGCTCGTCAGACGGCGCACCCACTGCTTGTGCCAGCGTGCCACCAGGGGCGCACCTGCGGCGATGCGGGTGGCCGCCGCGATTGCCTCGTCGATGACCTTCTCGTCGTCGACCACCCGCGTCAGCAGCCCCTTGCCGAGCGCCTCGTGCGCATCGAGGATGCGGCCTTCGAGCAGGATCTCCAGCACCACGGCGGGCCCGACCAGGGCCAGCAGGCCGGCCATTTCGCCCGGATACATCGAGAAACCGAGCTTGTTGATCGGGGCGCCGAATCGGGCCGAGGCACCGGCGATGCGGATGTCGCAGCAGCCGGCAATTTCGAGCCCGCCGCCGATACAGGCACCCTGGATCGCGGCCACGGTGGGGAGTGGGCAGTCGCGGATGGCGTTCAGTGCCGCAGCGACGAGTTCCTCATGATAGTGCAGCGCGTCATCCACCGTCGCCCGGACGGTCAGGAACTCCTCGATGTCGCCACCGGCCGCAAAAGCCCTGTCTCCGGCGCCGCGCAGGATGATGCAGCGGACGTCCGGATGGCTCCCGAGTGCAGTCATCCTTGAGTGGAGGTCGCGCCACATCGCGGCATTGACCGCATTGAGCTTGTCCGGGTTGGAGAGCGTGACGGTGGCGATGCGCTCTGCAATATCGACCACGATCCGGCTAATCATGTCGTGTTTGATCCTCGTCAATGGGGCGTATGTATTTATCAGCGAGAAAGCCGACTGCGTGATTGTGGAAAACCACACTTGTGCTGTTCGTCATAGATAAATTTGATTTTTCCATACGCAGTAGTATGGAGTCCTGTAGATGATATATCATCCGCGCACTCGACACGTCCGCAGCAGACGGTACGGTCGACTCAGGAGGAGGGTGGAGGAAGCGACGGGTTTTTCGTTGTTTTCTCGAGGAGGATGGAAGTGTCTATTTCAATGTACGCACACATCAGGGCCAATCCGCGGTTTGTGGAGTTGGTGGAAAAGCGCACCCGCTTTGCAGGCAGGTTGTCGGCGGTCGTGCTGGTGATTTTTTATGGTTTCGTGTTGACGGTGGCCTTTGCGCCGGACGTCATCGCGATGCGCCTGTTCGAAGGTAGCAACCTGACCCTGGGGATTGCGCTGGGTCTGTTCCAGTTCATCCTGTTCTGGATCCTGACGCTGGTGTATGTACGTCGCGCCAATGGTGAGTTCGACGACATCAACAACGAGATCGTGAAATCAGCATGGAAGGCCGAGAAATGATGCGCACCTCCACTGTTTCCCGCCTTGGCGCCGGTCTGCTTGCATTCTCTCTGCCCCTCGTTGCACTGGCCAAACCGGTGATGGGCGAGGTTGAGAAGCAGCCGCTCAATCTTCACGCGATCGGAATGTTCTTCGTGTTCGTGCTGCTGACGCTGGGCATCACCTACTGGGCGGCAAGTCGCACCAAGACGACGGCTGACTTCTATACGGCGGGCGGCGGCATTACCGGTTTCCAGAACGGCCTCGCGATTGCCGGCGACTACATGTCGGCGGCCACGCTGCTCGGCCTGACTGCGATGATGTACATGCAGGGCATCGATGCCTACATTTACATGATCGCTTTCTTCGTCGGCTGGCCGATCATCCTGTTCCTGATGGCTGAGCGCCTGCGCAACCTGGGCAAGTTCACCTTTGCCGACATCACCTCCTACCGCCTGAATCAGGGCAAGGTGCGGACCATGGCAGCGATCAGTTCGCTGACCGTGGTGTGCTTCTACCTGGTGGCGCAGATGGTCGGTGCCGGTCAGCTGATCAAGCTGTTGTTTGGTCTGGACTACACCGTTGCCCTGTTCGTGGTCGGCGCGCTGATGATGGTCTATGTGACCTTCGGCGGCATGGTCGCCACCACCTGGGTGCAGATCATCAAGGCCTGCATGCTGTTGATCGGCGGCACCACGGTGATGCTGCTCGCGTTCAGCCAGTTCGGCTTCAGCTTCGATGAACTGACCACACGGGCGATGGAAATCCACAAGCTGGGCACCCGCCTGCTGGCACCCGGTAGCCTGCTGGCTGATCCGGTGACCGCGATCTCGCTCGGTGTTGGCCTGATGTTCGGTACCGCCGGTCTGCCGCACATCCTGATGCGCTTCTTCACCGTGACCGACGCCAAGGAAGCGCGCAAGTCGGTGCTCTATGCGTCCGGGATCGTGGCCTACTTCTTCAACGTGATCGCGATCATGGGGCTGTGTGCAATCATCATCGTCGGCACCGACCCGGCCTACTTCGAGGGCGGCGAGATTGGCGGCAAGGTGATTGGTGGCGGCAACATGATCGCCATGCACCTGGCGCAGGCAGTCGGCGGCAATCTGTTGCTCGGCTTCCTGTCGGCGGTGGCGTTCGCGACCATTCTCGCAGTGGTGGCCGGTCTGGCGCTGGCAGGTGCTGCAGCGATCTCGCACGACATATACTCGCGCGTGATCATGAAGGGCAAGGCCACGCAGGCGGCCGAGCTGAGAGTGTCGAAGTTTGCCACCATCGGCCTCGGTATCGTTGCCGTGTTGCTCGGTATCGTGTTCGAGAAGATGAACGTCGCCTTCATGGTGGCGCTGGCCTTCGGGGTGGCGGCTTCGGCCAACTTCCCGGTGCTGATCATGTCGATGTACTGGCGTGGCCTGACCACCCGCGGTGCGCTTGCCGGTGGTTACCTCGGGCTGTTCAGCGCGGTCGCTTTCGTCGTGCTGTCGAAGTCGGTGTGGGTGGATGTGCTGGGCTTTGCCTCGCCGATCTTCCCCTACACCCAGCCGGCACTGTTCTCGATGCCGCTGGCCTTCCTCGCGACCATCATCGTGTCGAAGCTGGACAACAGCGCCGAAGCAAAGAAGGAGATCGAAGCCTTCGAAGATCAGTACGTCCGGGCACAGACCGGCGTGGGCGCGGAAACCGCTGCTGCACACTGATCTGATTGCAGACTGACGGGGGCTTGATCTGCCCCGTGCCTTACCCGACCCCGCCCGATGCTTGTCGTCCGGCGGGGTTTTCCATTGCTCAGGATCGAATCCGGCGCCCGGTGTTCCAATAGGCAAGCATCGCCAACAGGAGGTCGATATGAGCGCAGTACGGGTTGAAACGGATTCCATGGGAGCGGTTGACGTCGCCGCTGATCGTTACTGGGGCGCGCAGACCGAGCGCTCGCTGCATCACTTCGCCATTGGTACCGACCGCTTCCGTTGGCAGCGCCCGATGATTCGTGCGCTGGGGCTGCTCAAGCGCGCAGCCGCCGAGGCGAACATGGCGCTGGGCGAACTTGATCCGGTGGTCGGTGCGCTGGTCGTGCGTGCAGCGGATGAGGTGATCGCGGGCAAGCTTGACGCGCATTTTCCGCTGGTGGTGTTCCAGACCGGTTCGGGTACGCAGTCGAACATGAACGCCAACGAGGTGATTGCCAATCGTGCGATCGAGATCGCTGGCGGCACCCTGGGCAGCAAGCTACCGGTGCACCCGAACGATCACGTGAATCGCGGACAGTCATCGAACGACACCTTTCCCACGGCGATGCACCTTGCCGTGGTGGCCGAGCTGAACGAGCGCCTGATGCCGGCGGTGGTCCGGCTGCGCGACACCCTCGCTGGTCGTGCCGCGGCCTTCCATGATGTGGTCAAGACCGGGCGCACCCATTTGCAGGATGCCACGCCGATCACCCTCGGGCAGGAGATCGGTGCGTGGGTCAGTCAGATCGACTTTGGTCTGGATGGCGTTCGTGCCGTGCTGCCCGGCCTCCACTCGCTCGCGATCGGTGGCACGGCGGTCGGTACCGGGCTCAATGCCCATCCGCGCTTCGGGGTAACCGCAGCCGAGCGCCTTGCGCAGCTCACCGGCTACCCCTTTGTCAGCGCTTCAGACCGTTTTTTTGCCCTGGCAGCGCATGATGCGCTGGTGCAGACCTCGGCGGCCCTGCGCACGCTGGCGGGCGGCCTGATGAAGATGGCCAATGACGTGCGCTGGCTCGCCAGCGGACCGCGCTGTGGCATCGGCGAGCTGCAGATCCCCGAGAATGAGCCCGGTTCGTCGATCATGCCGGGCAAGGTAAACCCGACCCAATGCGAGGCGCTGACCATGGTGTGTGTTCAGGTGTTCGGCAACGATGCGAGCGTGGCATTTGCCGGCACCCAGGGCAACTTCCAGCTCAATGTCTATAAGCCGGTCATGGCGCACAACGTGCTCGAGAGCATTGCGTTGCTTGCCGATGCCTGCGCATCCTTCGATGTGCATTGCGCGCGCGGGATCGAGCCCGACCTCGAGGGCATCCGCCAGCATCTCGAAGCGAACTTGATGCTGGTGACCGCTTTGAACTGGCATATTGGCTACGACCGGGCGGCCGAGATCGCCAAGCGTGCCCATCATCAGGGGCTCGGCTTGCGCGAGGCAGCGATCGCCAGCGGCTACCTGAGTGCGCAGGACTACGATCGTTGGGTGATTCCGGCGGCAATGACCGGGCCCGACGCGGAGGTGGGGCAGTAGTTGGATGTGGATGGGGAGGCGGGTGGGGCCGTGCTGAACGCGTCGCGGTGATAGAGTCGACGTCGCGCTCCAGTCGGCCATGCGGTCGGCGACTGTCGAATCCGGAGTCACCGTGACCTTGCTCAACAACCTGTTTATCATTTTCCTGCTGATTGCGATCAGTGCCTTTTTCTCGGTGTCCGAGATCGCCCTTGCAGCCTCCCGCAAGATCAAGCTGCGCATGCTGGCCGATGCCGGCGATTTGGGGGCGAAGCGGGTGCTGCAGTTGCAGGACAGCCCGGGCAACTACTTCACCGTGGTCCAGATCGGGCTCAATGCGGTAGCCATCCTGGGCGGCATCGTCGGCGAGCAGGCGCTGTCGCCGCATGTGGCGGCGGCAGTGCAGCCCTTCTATTCGGGGCCGATGCTGGGTACGCTCAGTTTCGTATTCGCCTTCGTGTTTGTGACCTCGCTGTTCGTGTTGTTTGCTGACCTCATGCCCAAGCGCCTGGCGATGGTCGAGCCCGAGCGGATTGCAGTGGCCGTGGTCGGGCCGATGCAACTGTGCATGAGTGTCTTTGCCCCCCTGGTGTGGGTGTTCAATGGTCTGGCCAACCGGATCTTTCGCCTGCTCGGGGTGCCCAGCGCGCGGATCGACGAGATCACCGCCGCCGACATCGTCGCCATGGCCGATGCCGGCGCCCAGGCGGGCGGCTTGCTACGCCAGGAGCAGCACCTGATCTCGAACGTGTTCGAACTCGATTCGCGCTTCGTGCCGTCGGCGATGACTTCGCGCGAGAGCATCGTGTTCCTCACCCTGAGCGAAACCGAAGACAGCATCCGGCGCAAGATCGCCGAGCATCCCCACGGCAAGTTCCCGGTGTGCGAGAACGCAATCGACAGCGTGATCGGCTATGTGGACTCGAAAGACATCCTGCCGCGCATCCTGCAGGGCCAGGATTTGTCCTTGCGCACCGAGCCGATCGTGCGCAAGGTGCTGGTGTTGCCCGATACATTGACCCTGTTCGAGTCGCTGGAGCATTTTCGCGACGCGAAGGAGGATTTCGCCCTGATCGTCAACGAATATGCGCTGGTGGTGGGGCTGTTGTCCTTGCAGGACGTGATGAACACGGTCATGGGCGATCTCGGCAGCTCCTTCCAGGAAGAGCTCATCGTGCGGCGCGACGATCATTCCTGGCTGGTCGATGGCGTGACTCCGATCGAGGATGTCATGCAGGCGCTGGACATCCCGGAGTTTGAAGGCTTCGAGAATTACGAGACGGTGGCCGGCTTCCTGATGTACCGCCTGCGCAAGGTGCCCAAGCGCACCGATTTTGTGGTGTATGCGGGCTACAAGTTCGAGGTGGTGGATATCGACAACTACCGTATCGACCAGGTACTGGTGACGCGGGAAGCGGGCTGAGCGGTTTCGGCTGAAGCTCCGGTGGTCCCTGCGAGCAATGGGGGGCGGTTGCGCCGGTTTGACCTGGCGAGCGCGCAGCTGGCGCCCGATTGCGTAGGGTTCAGGCCGCGCGGCTGGGGGTGCGGGCCATGCGGGCGAGGGCTTCGCGGCCGCTGCGGATGTGTTCGCGCATGCGTTGCTCGGCACCATCGGCGTCGCGCGCGAGCAAGGCATCGAGAATGGCGCGATGTTCGTTCAGGGACTGCTCCAGCCGTCCTTCGGAGAACAGGGAGTGATGGCGCGACAGCTTGATCACCTTGCGCAGGTCTTCGATCACGTGCAGCAGCCAGCGGTTGTCGGCGATGCGCTGAAGTTCGTGATGGAAGGCCTGGTTGCCTTCAAAAAATCGGTTGATGTCGCGCGCAGCTGCCGCCTTTTCGAGGTCGGCGTGGATCGCCTTGAGCTGCGTCAGATCGGCATCACTCGCGCGGCCTGCGGAGATACGGGCGCACTCGCCTTCGAGCATGGCCATGACCTTGAACACCTCATCGAGGTCGCGCTCCGAAATTTCGGTCACGTAGCAGCCGCGGCGCGGCTTGAGTGTGACCAGGCCTTCGGAGGCCAATACCTTGAGCGCTTCGCGCAACGGCGTGCGCGAGATGCCGTAGTGCTGGGCCAACGCCTGCTCATCCACCCAGGTGCCGGCAGGCAGTTCGTGGGAGAAGATGCGTTGGCGCAGACGTTCTGCGACTTCCTGATATAGCGCGAGCGGAGCAATGCGGGACGCGGTCATGGCCTGTGTGGTCTTTCGGGGTGAGAAAGCATAACCGGTTTTCCGATTTGCTCCGTACCCATTGCATTCATAATTATGGATAAAGTATTATGTTGCCACTTCAACAAGTCAACTTCCTTCGCGCGGCGTAGCATGGGAGGCTTCGGGTTTCTGACCCGGAGAACATGAGAGGGACTACGCCGCGCTGTGGAGCGCCGGCGACCGCCCGTAATTTATTGCGGGCGGTCTCGTCGTCGCGCCGAGTGCCGGGCAATACCACCAACAACGCAATGCCGCACGCGCGGCCAATGTGTCAGAGAGGGTTTTTCATGTCGAACGCCAACGAGCCCACCTATTCCCAGCCCGATCTGGATGTCTGGAAAAAAGCGGCGACCAAGCACGCGCCGGATGGCGATCTGGGCAAGCTCAACTGGGTCACGCCCGAGGGGCTCACGGTCAAGCCGCTCTACACCGCCGCTGATACCGCCGATCTGCCGCATGCCGATACGCTGCCGGGTTTCGAACCCTTCCTGCGCGGCCCGCAGCCCACCATGTATGCGGTCAAGCCGTGGACCATCCGGCAGTACGCCGGCTTCTCCACCGCTGAAGCGTCCAATGCCTTCTACCGCAAGGCGCTGGCTGCAGGCGGTCAGGGGGTGTCGGTGGCCTTCGATCTGGCTACCCACCGCGGTTACGACTCGGATCATCCGCGCGTCACCGGTGACGTCGGCAAGGCCGGGGTGGCGATCGACTCGGTCGAAGACATGAAGATCCTGTTCGACCAGATCCCGCTCGACAAGGTGTCGGTGTCGATGACCATGAATGGCGCGGTGCTGCCCATCCTCGCCGGCTACATCGTCGCTGCCGAAGAGCAGGGGGTGCCGCAGGAGAAGCTCTCGGGCACGATTCAGAACGACATCCTCAAAGAATTCATGGTGCGGAACACCTACATCTATCCGCCCACACCGTCGATGAAGATCATCGCCGACATCTTCGGCTACACCGCGCAGCACATGCCGAAGTTCAACAGCATCTCGATCTCCGGCTATCACATTCAAGAGGCCGGTGCGAACCAGGCCATCGAGCTGGCGTTTACGCTGGCCGACGGCCTCGAGTACGTGCGGACCGGGATCAACAGCGGCATGGACGTCGACACCTTTGCCGGTCGCCTGTCCTTCTTCTGGGCGGTCGGGATGAACTTCTATCTCGAGATCGCCAAGATGCGCGCGGCGCGCCTGCTGTGGTGGCGGATCATGAAGGGCTTCAACCCGAAGACCACGAAGTCGATGATGCTGCGCACCCACAGCCAGACTTCGGGCTGGTCGCTGACCGAGCAGGACCCGTACAACAACGTCGTGCGCACGACCATCGAGGCCATGGCTGCGGTGTTCGGCGGCACCCAGTCGTTGCACACCAATGCACTCGACGAAGCAATCGCGCTGCCGACCGAGTTCTCGTCGCGCATCGCACGCAACACCCAGATCATCATCCAGGAAGAGACCCACATCTGTAACGTGGTCGATCCCTGGGCCGGCTCCTACATGATGGAAAAGCTCACCCAGGACATGGCCGACAAGGCCTGGGCGCTGATCGAAGAGATCGAGTCCATGGGCGGCATGACCAAGGCGGTCGAGTCCGGCTGGGCTAAGATGAAGGTCGAGGAGTGTGCTGCCGACAAGCAGGCGCGCATCGATTCGGGCAAGGACGTGATCGTCGGCGTTAACAAGTACAAGCTCGACAAGGAAGATCCGATCGAGATCCTCGACATCGACAACGTGGCGGTGCGTGAGTCGCAGATCGTGCGTCTGAAGCAGATTCGCGCCAACCGCGATACGGCTGCGGTGCAGGCTGCGCTCGATGCGCTGACTGCCTGCGCCGAGACCAGCCAGGGCAACCTGCTCGATCTCGCGGTGAAGGCCGTACGCCTGCGAGCCACCGTGGGCGAGATCTCCGACGCGCTGGAGAAAGTGTTCGGACGCTATCGCGCCAACCCGCAGGCCGTGTCGGGCGTCTATGGAGCCGTGGTGGAAAACGACAGCGACTGGAAAGAACTCAAGGCCGACATCGAGGCCTTCGTTGCCGAAGAAGGACGTCGGCCGCGCATCATGATCGCCAAGCTCGGTCAGGATGGTCATGACCGTGGCGCCAAGGTGGTGGCCTCCGCCTTTGCCGACCTTGGCTTCGATATCGACGTCGGGCCCCTGTTCCAGACGCCGGAAGAAGTCGCGCGCCACGCGGTGGAAAACGACGTGCATGCGGTGGGCTGCTCCAGCCTGGCTGCGGGCCACAAGACCCTGGTGCCAGCGGTGATCAATGGGCTCAAGGCGCAGGGAGCGGACGACATCATCGTGTTCGTGGGCGGCGTGATTCCGGCGCAGGACTATGACATGCTGTACGCTGCTGGCGCCAAGGGCATTTTTGGCCCGGGTACCCCGATCCAGAAGTCCGCGCGCGAAGTGCTCAAGCAAATTCGCGCCGCACGCACCAAGGCCTGAAGCGGCAGGCGCAGGCGGGCGGCGGTCAGCCGTTTGGCCTGCGCCCGCGTCTATCGTTTTCGTCTTCGTCCCGAGACCAATGAACGTATCCGAGACCTCGCCCGCAACGCTGTCCGAGTTCGACGCCATCGACCATGCCCTGGTCGATGGCGTGCTTGCACGTCAGTTGCGCCCGCTCGCCAAGACCATCACCTTGATCGAATCGCAACGTGAGGACCACAAGCTACGCGCGCGGGCGGTGATCGAAGCCTTGCTGCCGCATACGGGCGGCGCGATGCGGGTGGGGATTTCCGGCGTGCCGGGGGTGGGCAAGTCCACGTTCATCGAGGGCCTCGGCCTGTACCTGATCGAGCAGGGACTGCGGGTGGCGGTGCTGGCAGTGGACCCCTCGTCCTCGCTCACCGGTGGGTCGATTCTGGGCGACAAAACGCGGATGGAGCACCTCAGCCACCATCCGCAGGCCTTCATCCGCCCCAGCCCCTCGGCCTGCAGCCTTGGCGGGGTGGCGGAAAAGACGCGCGAGACCATGCTCGTGTGCGAGGCGGCCGGTTTCGATGTGATCATTGTCGAGACCGTCGGCGTGGGCCAGTCCGAGACCGCCGTGGCCAACATGACCGACATCTTCTGTCTGCTGCAGTTGCCGAACGCGGGTGACGATTTGCAGGCGATCAAGAAAGGCATCATGGAGATCGCCGACCTGGTTGTGGTCAACAAGGCCGACATCGACCCCGCCGCCGCCATGCGTGCCAAGTCGCAGATCAAGACGGCGCTGCACATGCTGCGCCCGATGAGTCAGAACTGGACGGTGCCGGTATTGACCCTCTCGGCCTTGAACCAGGATGGCGTGGCCGAGTTCTGGGAGCAGGTCACAAACTATCGCACCGTCCTTACCCGGACGGGAGAATTCGAGGCCAAGCGTCGACATCAGGCGCTGGCCTGGATGTGGGACATGATCGACGCTGGCCTGCGCAGCCGTTTCCGCAATCATCCGCAAGTGAAGCAAACCTTGCCGCAACTTGCCGCGGCGGTGGAGCAGGGCACGACCACGCCCTCGGTGGCCGCAATGCGGCTGCTGGGCTATTTGAACTGAATCACGCAGCACCAGATTGACCGCCCGTCCTGTCGCAGGGTGCGGGATCACAGAAAACCGTAAAGGAGCTCATCAATGCATGACATCATTCGCCAGCTGGACGAGAAGCGCGCCAAGGCCCGATTGGGCGGCGGTCAGAAGCGCATCGACGCCCAGCATGCCAAGGGCAAGCTCAGCGCACGCGAGCGGATCGAACTGTTCCTCGACGACGGCAGCTTCGAAGAGTGGGACATGTTCAAGGAGCACCGCTGCAACGACTTCGGCATGAACGCCGACCATGTTCCGGGCGACGGCGTCGTCACCGGCTACGGCACCGTAAACGGCCGCCTGGTGTTCGTGTTCTCGCAGGACTTCACCGTGTTTGGCGGTTCGCTGTCCGAAACCCACGCCGAGAAGATCTGCAAGGTCATGGACCATGCGATGAAAGTCGGCGCGCCGGTGATCGGCCTCAACGACTCGGGCGGCGCCCGCATCCAGGAGGGTGTCGATTCGCTCGGCGGCTATGCCGACGTGTTCCAGCGCAACGTGCTGGCCTCGGGGGTGGTGCCGCAGATCTCGCTGATCATGGGGCCCTGCGCCGGCGGCGCGGTGTATAGCCCGGCGATGACCGACTTCATCTTCATGGTCAAGGACTCGTCCTACATGTTCGTGACCGGCCCCGAAGTGGTGAAGACGGTGACCCACGAGGAGGTCACGGCTGAAGAACTCGGTGGTGCAGTCACCCACAATACCAAGTCCGGCGTCGCCGACCTCGCGTTCGAGAACGACGTCGAAGCGTTGATGATGACCCGTCGCCTGGTGGGCTACCTGCCTTCCAGCAACCGTCAGAAGCCGCCGTCCATTCCGGCGCTCGATCCGGCCGACCGCCTCGACTACTCGCTCGACACCCTGGTGCCGAACAACGCCAACCAGCCCTATGACATGAAGGAGCTGATCGTCAAGATGGTGGACGACGGCGACTTCTTCGAGCTGCAGCCCGACTACGCCAAGAACATCATCATCGGCTTTGCGCGCATGGAAGGCTCGCCCGTCGGCATCGTCGCCAACCAGCCGCTGGTGCTGGCCGGTTGCCTCGACATCAAGAGCTCGATCAAGGCGGCGCGCTTCGTACGCTTCTGCGATGCGTTCAACATCCCGGTCGTGACCCTGGTCGACGTGCCCGGCTTCATGCCCGGCACCAGCCAGGAATACGGCGGCATCATCAAGCACGGCGCCAAGTTGCTGTATGCCTACGCCGAATGCACCGTGCCCAAGGTTACCCTGATCACGCGCAAGGCCTATGGCGGCGCGTATGACGTGATGAGCTCCAAACACCTGCGCGGTGACGTCAACTTTGCCTGGCCGTCGGCCGAAATCGCGGTGATGGGTCCGAAGGGCGCGGTGGAGATCATCTTCCGCGAAGAAAAGAACGACCCGGCCAAGATCGCCGAGCGCGAGTCCGAGTACAAGACCCGTTTTGCCAATCCGTTCGTGGCCGGTGCGCGTGGCTTCATCGACGACGTGATCATGCCGCACGAGACGCGCAAGCGCGTGTGCCGTTCGCTGGCCATGCTCAAGGACAAGGAACTCGAAAACCCGTGGCGCAAGCACGGCAACATTCCGCTCTGATTGCCACGCGAGGAATAAATACAATGTTCAAGAAGATACTGATCGCAAACCGCGGTGAAATCGCTTGCCGCGTCATCAAGACTGCCCGCCAGATGGGCATTGCCACCGTCGCCGTCTATTCGGAGGCCGACCGCGACGCGTTGTTCGTCGACCTGGCCGACGAAGGCGTGTGCATCGGACCGGCAGCGTCGAAAGAGTCCTACCTGGTGATCGACAAGATCATCGCCGCATGCAAGCAGACCGGTGCCGAAGCGGTGCATCCGGGTTATGGCTTCCTGTCCGAGAACGCTGAGTTCTCGCGTCGGCTGGAAGAGGACGGCATCATTTTCATTGGCCCCAAGCATTACTCGGTGGGGCAGATGGGCGACAAGATCGCGTCCAAGAAGCTCGCCAAGGAAGCCAAGGTCAATACCATCCCGGGTTATGCCGATGCGATCGATACGCCTGAGCAGGCAGTCGAGATCGCCAAGGGTATCGGTTACCCGGTGATGATCAAGGCCTCGGCCGGCGGTGGTGGCAAGGGTCTGCGCGTGGCCTTTGACGACACCGAGTGCTTCGAGGGCTTCACCTCCTGCCGTAACGAAGCCAAGACCGCGTTCGGTGACGACCGCATCCTGATCGAGAAGTACGTTCTCGAGCCGCGCCATATTGAAATCCAGGTGCTCGGTGATGCGCACGGCAATTGTGTCTATCTGCACGAGCGCGAGTGCTCGATTCAGCGTCGGCACCAGAAAGTCATCGAAGAGGCACCGAGTCCCTTCCTCGATCCGGCCACCCGCAAGGCGATGGGCGAGCAGGCGGTGGCCCTGGCCAAGGCGGTGAATTACCAGTCAGCGGGCACGGTCGAATTTGTCGTCGGCGCCGACAAGTCGTTCTACTTCCTCGAGATGAACACCCGGCTGCAGGTTGAGCATCCGGTGACCGAACTGATTACTGGCCTCGATCTGGTCGAACAGATGATCCGCGTCGCCGCCGGCGAAAAGCTCTCCTTCACCCAGGATGATCTCAAGATCAACGGCTGGTCGATGGAGTGCCGGATCAACGCCGAAGACCCGTTCCGCGGCTTCCTGCCTTCGACCGGCCGCCTGGTGAAGTTCCAGCCGCCAGCCGAAGGCGATGGCGTGCGGGTCGACACCGGCGTGTATGAAGGTGGCGAAATCTCGATGTTCTACGATTCGATGATCGCCAAGCTCATCGTGCATGGTGCCAATCGTGAGCAGGCAATCGAGCGTATGCGCGACGCCCTCAACGGCTTCGTGATCCGCGGCATCAGCTCCAACATTCCGTTCCAGGCTGCGTTGCTGCAGCACCCGCGCTTCTGCTCGGGCAACTTCAACACCGGCTTCATCGCCGAGGAGTACCCGCAGGGTTTTGACGCCTCGATGGTCCCCCACGATGATCCTGCCCTGCTGGCTGCGATTTCTGCCTTTGCCCGTCTGCGCTACGTCGACCGGGCGGTGCAGATCGAAGGCCAACTTGCCGGCCACGGCCGCAAGGTTGCAAGCAACTGGGTGGTGGTGATGGGGGGCAAGCAGTATCCGATGGCGGTCGAGCGCATCGAGGGCGGCATGGCGATCACGCATGCGGACAAGACTTACCGCATTGTTTCCGACTGGTGCTTTGGTGATCTGCTGTTCAAGGGTACGGTCAATGGTAAGCCGATCTGCCTGCAGATCGAGCGGCGCGGCCTGCGCTACCGAATTTCGCACTTTGGGTTGCAGGTCGAGCCGATGGTGATGACGGTCAATGCAGCCTACCTGCTGTCACTGATGCCCGAGAAGCTGCCGCCCGACCTGTCGCGTTTCCTGTTGTCGCCCATGCCCGGCCTGCTGCGCGAAGTGTCGGTGGTCGAGGGTCAGGAAGTGAAGGCGGGCGAGAAGCTTGCCGTCATCGAGGCGATGAAGATGGAGAATGTGCTCAAGGCCGACAGCGATGTCACGGTGAAGAAGATCGTGGTCAAAGCTGGCGCCAGCCTGTCGGTCGACGAGGTGATCATCGAGTTCGAGTGATCGGGGGGAGGTTTTTTCCGATCGTTTTTTTCGTTCGATAGGGAGGGAGACTTCGCCGGCCAGTCCGGCGAAGTGCCTGTCGGGGGAGCGGGCCCGCGCAAGCGGGCCCTTTTTCGTCGACGCGGACAAACCGCACGGACCATTGCAAACGGATCACGCAGATGTACGATCATGCGTCAGAATGACGAAGGTATGTCTGTGAGGTAGTTCCTTTCGATGCGTTCATCCTTGAACGAGCTGGCGGCGAGCCTGTCCCTCCTCGATCGGGAAGGGACACTGCTGCGCACCTTGGTCGATGCGATTCCCGATCTCGTGTTCTTCAAGGACGAGCACGGACGCTATCTGGGTTGCAATCGCGCGTTCGAGAAGTATGCGGGTCTGACCGAAGCAGACTTGCTTGGCCGCACCGATGCGGAGCTGTTCAACGCCTCGACTGCCGAGGCTTATGTTGTCCGTGATCGCAGGGTGTTCGAAACCGGCGAGCCACAGCGTAATGAAGAGTGGATCGTCTATCGCGATGGTCGGCGGGCGCTGCTCGATACGTTGAAGACGCCTTTTACCGATGCCGCTGGACGTAGGGGGCTGATCGGCATCAGTCGCGACATCACCGCGCTCAAACGGGCCGACGCGGCGCTGCGCAGCAGTCAGGAGTCGCTCGAGCGGGCTCAGGCGGTTGCCCGCACCGGAAGCTGGGTACTCGATCTGGTCGACAACGTACTCGAATGGTCGGCGGAAACCTATCGCATCTTCGATGTGGCGCCGGAGACGCCCGTGAGCTATGCGGTGTTCATCAATGCCGTACATCCCGAAGACCGGATTCGGGTCGACGGGGCTTGGCGAGCTGCATTGTCCGGTGCGACGTATGATCTTCAGCATCGGGTCGTGGTCGAGGGCTGCGTGCGCTGGGTGCATGAACGGGCTGAGTTTCGCCATGATGAGTCCGGACGCCTGATCGCAGGCCTTGGTACTGTGCAGGACATCACCGAGCAAAAGCAGGCAGAAGAGCGCCTCAAGCAGGCGGCGGCGGTGTTCGAAAATACCGCCGAGGGGGTGCTGATCACCGATGTCGATCAGCGCATCGTGGCGATCAACAGTGCCTTTTCAAGTATTACCGGCTACACGGAGGAGGATGCGATCGGGCAGACACCGTGCATGCTCATCGCCGAAGCGCAGGGTGACGACTTTCATGCGAGTTTGTGGCGCGAGGTTGGCGCCAGCGGACACCGGCAAGGTGAGGTCTGGAGCCGGCGCAAGAACGGTGAAGTCTTTCCGGAGCTGCTGACGCTTTCGGTGGTCCGCGACGCGGAAGGTTTCATCACCAACTTTGTCGGTGTGTTCTCCGACATCAGCCGGATGAAGCAGACCGAGGCGCGCTTGCAGCACCTCGCCCACTACGATGCACTGACCGACCTCCCCAACCGGGTACTGCTCAACCTGAGGCTGGAGCACGGTATCGAGCGGGTCAGACGTAGCGGCAAGATGCTGGCGGTGCTCTTCATCGACATCGATCGCTTCAAGAACGTCAACGACAGCCTTGGCCATCCGGTAGGTGACGAACTGCTGATCAAGATTGCAGATCGGCTTCGGGCGCGGATGCGTGGGGAAGACACGCTCTCCCGGCTCGGTGGAGACGAGTTCGTGATCCTGCTCGATTGTGTCGAGCGCCTCGAAGACGTCGCCAGTCTGGCGCAGGAGGTGATCGTGAAGTTGAATCAGGCGTTCCGCCTCGCCAGCGGACAGGAGATCTTTGTCGGGGCGAGCATCGGTATCAGCCTCTATCCGAATGATACCGATGACCATCTCCAGCTGATCCGTAACGCCGACGCAGCCCTGTACGAAGCAAAGGCAGCCGGTCGCAACGTCTATCGCTTCTACACTGAGGCGCTCACGCTTGCGGCACACGAACGCCTGGAACTGGAGTCGGCGCTGCGGCGGGCGCTCGAGCGCGAAGAGCTGGTGCTGCACTATCAGCCCGTGGTGTCAGTTGCGTCCGGGCACACCATCGGTGTCGAAGCGCTGGTGCGATGGAACCGTCCCGGGGAAGGACTGGTGTCGCCAGTGCGCTTCATCCCGGTGGCCGAAGATACCGGACTCATCGTTCCGCTCGGTGCCTGGGTGATGGAGACGGCCTGCCGACAGGGCCGGGCGTGGGTCGATGCCGGACGTTTGCTGTCGGTCGCGGTCAATATTTCGTCACGCCAGTTCTCTGACGGGATGTTGGTGGAAACTGTACGCGGCGTCCTCGAGCGAACCGGCTTTCCAGCTTCCATGCTGACCCTGGAGCTGACCGAGAGCGCAATCATGAGCAAGCCCGATCAGGCCATCGAGCTCCTCACCCGGCTCAAGGAGACCGGGGTGAAGCTGTCGATCGACGATTTCGGTACCGGCTATTCCTCGCTGGCTTACCTCAAGCGCTTTCCGGTGGATACGCTGAAGATCGACCGCAGCTTCGTCGCGGATATCGCCGACGACGAGAACGACCGCATGATCGTCGCCACCGTGGTGGCAATGGCCCGGCAGATGCGGCTCAATGTGATCGCCGAAGGGGTTGAAACCGCGGAACAGTTCGAATTTCTGAGCCGGCTGGGCTGTGCGGCGTGCCAGGGCTATCTGTTCGGTCGACCGGTCGTGGCTGCCGATCTCGATCTGGACTGATGCCGGATCGGATGCCTGTGGGCGCGCGGCGCCGCGATCACGCTGGTGCCTGACGCGACCCCGGCCGGCCAGGGAACTTTGCGCAGCCCTCTGGATCAGAGCATTTGTGCAAATAAACTTTATGGAATAGCATGGCGCACCTTGCTGCCGGTGTAGCAGTCCGGTCTTTTGCAAACGACTGCTGATCGCACCGGTGGCCTCCAGACCGGCATCGGGCCCTCGCCCACAGGGATCGTGCTCGTGCCGGTTGTAACCCGTTTCCGACCACGACCGTCCCGACTCGACCTTGGTGAGCGCGGCGGTGTCCGGCGCAACGAGGAGACCACAAATGAACGATCTAACCGCAGTGCTTGCACGCAGCTGGCCGATTGACGATAGCGACGCCGTTCCGCATCGCCCTTTCCAGGTGTTTACCCAGCGCGACCTTGAGCGCATCGAACCCCTGTCGCGCCTCCCGGAGGCGGCACGCTTTGAGATGAAGGTCGTGTCCACCGTGCTGCCTTTTCGGGTGAATCAGTATGTTGTCGATGAACTGATCGACTGGCGCCGCGTGCCTGACGACCCGATCTACCAGCTCACGTTTCCGCAACGGGGCATGCTCACCGAGGCGCATTTCGAGCGCATTGCCGCGCTTTACCGGCGTAACGCGGACAAGGCGGAGATCGAGGCTGCCGCGAACGAGATCCGGCACGAACTGAATCCGCATCCGGCCGACCAGATGGAAATGAACATGCCACGCGATGCGGCCGGCAACCGGCTTGAGGGCATTCAGCACAAGTATCGCGAAACGGTGCTGTTCTTCCCCAGTCAGGGTCAGACCTGCCACAGCTACTGCACCTTCTGCTTCCGTTGGGCGCAGTTTGTCGGTGACAAGACCCTGCGCATCGCCGCATCCGAAGCGCGGATGTTGCATGGCTATCTGCGTGATCACACCGAAGTCACCGACCTGTTGTTCACCGGCGGCGACCCGATGGTGATGAAGACCCGGCATCTTCAGGGCTACTTCGAGCCGCTGCTCGATCCGGCCTTCGATCATGTTCAGACCATCCGTATCGGCACCAAGGCGCTCAGCTTCTGGCCGCATCGTTTCCTCGGCGCCGAGGACGCGGACGAACTGATCGAGCTCCTCGCGCGCATGGTCAGGGCGGGAAAGCATGTCGCGCTGATGGCGCACTACAATCACTGGCGCGAAATGGAAACGCCGGCTGCGCGTGCGGCAATCCGCCGTATCCGCGAGACAGGTGCGGTGATTCGCGCGCAGGGGCCGCTGGTCGCGCACATCAATGATGATCCGGCCGTTTGGGCCAGGATGTGGAAGACCCAGGTCAGCCTCGGCATCGTGCCCTACTATTTCTTTGTCGAGCGCGACACCGGCGCACGCAACTACTTCGAGGTGCCGCTGGCGCGCGCGTGGCAAATCTATCGCGAGGCGATCCAGCAGGTGTCGGGTCTGGCGCGTACTGCGCGTGGTCCGAGCATGAGCGCGAGCCCGGGCAAGGTCGAGGTCCAGGGCGTGGCCGAGGTCGCCGGCGAAAAGGTGTTCGTGCTGCGCTTCATTCAGGGGCGCAACCCGGACTGGGTGCAGCGTCCGTTCTTCGCCCGCTATGATGACAGGGCCACCTGGCTGCACCAGTTGAAGCCCGCGTTCGGCGAGGCGAAGTGGTTCTGGGAGGACGAATACGAGGCGATCCGCGAGGACAAGCTCCTCGTCGCTGCCTGATTTCGCCCTTATCGGTGCAACGGGCCCGCCTCGGCGGGCCCGTTGCAGTTGACGCGGCTGCGCGAGAAGGGATGATGGGAGCTTCAGCACGCTGAGGAGCCTGACATGCGGTTCGACAAGGGCAGGGAAAGCAACAACGTCGAGGACCGGCGTGGACAGGGCCGCCAAGGCTTGGGCGGTCGCGGCCGAATCGGTATCGGAACCATCGTGCTGGCGTTGGTCGCGATGTATTTCGGCATCGATCCGGCCGTGGTGCTCGATACCGCCGGCCCGAGCCAGCCGCCCGCCGCGGTGGCGGACCGTCAGGGGGCGGCCCGGTCGCCGGCCGAAGACGAGCTTGCCCGTTTCGCGTCCATGGTTCTGGCCGATACCGAGGACACGTGGGGCGCGCTCTTCGAGGGGACAGGTCGTCCGTATCAGGAGCCGCGTCTGGTGCTGTTCACCGGTGCCACCCGCAGCGCATGTGGCCTGGGGCAGGCGGAAATGGGGCCCTTCTACTGTCCGGCTGATGGCAAGGTCTATCTTGATTTGTCATTTTTTAACGACTTGCGCGATCGCTTCCGTGCGCCAGGCGACTTTGCCCAGGCCTACGTGATCGCCCACGAAGTCGGCCATCACGTGCAGAACCTGCTGGGCATCTCGGGCAAGGTGCAGGATGCGCGGCAGCGGCTGTCGGAGCGCGAAGGCAATCTTATGTCGATCAAACTGGAATTGCAGGCCGACTGTCTTGCCGGGGTCTGGGCCCACCACGCCGATCGATCGCGGCAGGTGCTGGAGGTGGGCGACGTGCAGGAGGCGCTCGGTGCAGCCGCGGCGATCGGTGACGACCGCATGCAGAAGCAGGCCCGGGGCTACGCGGTGCCCGACAGTTTTACCCACGGCACCGCGGCGCAGCGGGTGCATTGGTTCCAGGTCGGGCTGAAGATGGGCAGCCTGCGCGCGTGCGACACCTTCAGCGTCGCCGCGCGCTGATTGCGGCAGGCGGGGGGCTCAGGCGGAAGCCAGGCGGGCAAAGGCGTCGACCACTTCGGCCGGTGCCTGTACCAGTTCCACCAGTACGCCTTCGCCACCAATCGGAAACTCCTCGTTGCCCTTCGGGTGCAGAAAGGTGATGTCGAAGCCCGCAGCGCCGCGGCGGATGCCGCCCGGTGCAAAGCGCACGCCATTGGCGCTCAACCACTCCACTGCTTGCGGCAGATCGTCCACCCACAGACCGACGTGGTTGAGCGGGGTGGTGTGAACGGCGGGCTTCTTCTCCGGGTCGAGCGGCTGCATCAGATCGACTTCGACCTTGAACGGACCGGTGCCCATCGCGCAGATGTCCTCGTCCACGTTCTCGCGCTCGGAGACGAAATTGCCGGTGACTTCGAGTCCGAGCATGTCCACCCAGAGGGTTCGCAGTTTTTCCTTGCTCGGACCGCCGATGGCGATTTGCTGGATGCCGAGGATCTTGAACGGACGCTGGGACATGACGAGGCTCCTGAAACTGAATTAAGAATCCATAATTATAACGAGATCTTCCTGCTTGCCCGCAGCGGCTTCAGCACCGATGGGCGGGAAAGTCGGTCTCGGTGTGGCCAGTGGCGGGGGTGGGGGCGGACCGCTCTGTCTTCCCTTATTCCCAGCTGACCTGACATGAAAACAAATAGCCCGCGCCATACACCGTCTTGATCAGTTTCGGGTTCTGCGGGTCGTCGTCGAGCTTGCGCCGCAGGCGCGAGATGCGCACGTCGATGCTGCGGTCGAAGGGGTCGACATCGCGTTCGCCGAGCAGTTGCTCGCGCGACAGGATCTTGTTTGGGCGCCGCAGCAAGGCGGTGAGCAGACCTGCCTCGGCCGACGACAGGCTGGTTTCGCTGCCGTCGGCTGCAATCAGGGTGTGCTGGTTGCTGTCGAAGCGCCAGCTCGCGAAACTCGCAATGCTCCGCTCGGCGGGTTCTGCCGGGGCGGCACGCTGGTAACGGCGCAGGATGGAGCGCACCCGGGCGACCAGCTCGCGAGGCTCGAAGGGCTTCACGATGTAATCGTCGGCACCGAGCTCGAGGCCGAGCACGCGGTCGGTGACGTCGTTGCGCCCGGTAAGGATCAGTACCGCGCACGGGCTGCCGTCCTGCAGTTCGCGCACCACCTGCATGCCGTCCATGTCGGGCAGGCCGAGGTCGACGATGCACAGGTCGGGGGCCACCTGGCGGGCGCGCGCCAGCAGTTGCCGGCCAGTGGCCAGGTGCTCGCAGCGGAACCCGTACTCCTCGAGGCTGCTGCAGATCAGGCGTCCGATTTCGGGCTCATCTTCGACCACGAATATTTTCGGTGTTCCGGTCTCGGGCTTGAGGCTGTGCATGTCAGCGGGTCTCCTCGGGCGGGTCGAGCTCGTTGAGGGCGGCAGCCAGGGCCGCCTGATCGAAAGGTTTGCGCAGCACGGGGATGTCGGCTGCGGTGGGGTCATTTTCCGACTCCGCGCTGGCGTAGCCGGTAATCAGCAGGATGGGCAGGTCGGGGCGCAAGGCGCGCGCGCGCGCGGCAAGCTCGCGTCCGCCGATGCCGCCAGGCATCACGGTATCACTGACCAGCAAGGCAATGTCCTCGATGTTCTCGAGCAGCGGCAGCGCCTCCATGCCGTTCTCGGCTTCGATAACAGTATGGCCGAGCGCGGTGAGTTGCAGTCGGATCACTTTGCGCACTTCAGGTTCGTCCTCGACCAGCAAAACCGGTCCATGGCTGATACGCGGCGCGGTAGTGGTACGCTCGATCTGAACTGCGACCTCATCCGGGGCGTGCACCCTGGGCAGGACGAAGCGCACGTTGGTGCCCTTTCCTGGGGAGCTGACCACGCGAATATTGCCCCCCGACTGGCGCACGAAACCGTAGACCATCGACAGCCCGAGCCCGCTGCCACTGCCAAAGGGTTTGGTGGTGAAGAAGGGTTCGAACACCCGCTGCAGCAGATCTTCCTCGATGCCGGCACCGGTGTCGGTGACGTCGATCTGCACGTAAGCACCAGGGGGTACCTGAACCAGCCGGGCGACGTATTCGTCGAGTTCGCGTTCGCTGACGGCGATGGTGAGCTCACCGCCTTCGGGCATCGCGTCGCGGGCGTTGAGGGCAAGATTGAGTAAGGCGTTCTCGAGCTGGTGCGGGTCAACCAGGGCAAACAGGGGCTCGCCCGGCAGGCGCAGGCGAACCTTGATCGTCTCGGTGAGCGAGCGCACCAGCAGGTGCGACATGTTGTGCACCAGCACGCCGACCTCGACGCTGGTCGGCTCCAGCGGCTGGCGGCGTGAATAGGTGAGCAGACGCCGGATCAGCTCGGCGCCGCGTCGCGCCGCCTGTAGCGCCGGGTCGACATGGCTGGCTCCTGGTCCGCCACCAAGCTGACCCTGCAGCGCGGACAGGTTGCCGATGATGATGGTGAGCAGGTTGTTGAAGTCGTGGGCGAGCCCGCCGGTGAGCTGACCAACCGCCTCCATCTTCTGCGCCTGGATCAAGGCCGCCTGGTTGGCCTTCTGCTCGGTGATGTCGATCGACAGCACGAAATAGCCCTGGAAGCCGCCCTCCACCGATACGTCCGGCACCACCACGCTACGCGCGTGCACCGTGCGTCCTTCTGCGTTCTTGCGCGCATACTCGTAGCTGACGCGTTCGCCGTTGGTCGCTTCCTCGAGGTGGGGCATCACCGCTGCGTAGGCTTCGGGGCCGAACACTTCCGCGATGCTGCGGCCGACGATGTTTTCCTTGCTCAGTCCGAACCACTCGGCGTAGCTGCGATTGGCAAAGCGGTAGCGCTGGCCGGCATCCACATGGGCGATCAGCGCGGGGATGGCGTCGAGGATCAGGCGCAGGCGCTCCTCGCTCAGGCGCAGGGCGCTGGCAATCTGGTCGACCTCGCGCTTGGCCTGCTCGAGGCGGGCGTTGGCTTGCTCCAGTTCGGCGGTCCGCTCACGAACCCGCGCCTCGAGCTGGGCATTCTGCTGCTGAATGACGGCCTCGTAGCGCCGTTGCTCGGTGATGTCGGTCCATAGCGAGACGAAGCCGAGGTTGGGGATAGGTACACCGCGGATTGCCAGCACCTTGCCGTTGGGCCGTGCGCGCTCGATGTAGTGCGGCTGGAAGGCCCGTGCCGAGGCTACCCTTTCGAGCACCAGCGTATCGATGTCGCCCGGACCATACTCGCCGCGTTCGGCATTGAAGCGGACGAAGTCCTCGAACGGCGTGCCGACCCTGACCATGGACTCGGGGAAATCGAGCAGGCGCAACATGGCCTTGTTCCAGGTCACCAGCTTCGGGGTGGCGTCGAACACGGCAATGGCTTGGTCGAGCAGGTCGAGCCCGGCCAGCAGCAGGTCGTAGCGCCGCCGCTGTTCCGGCGTCAGTGAGGGTTCGGCGGGTTGCGCCATGGGCAGGCTGTCTCCGGGCTACGGGATTGTTGTTGTCGAATGAATGGTGCCATGGTTCGACACTCCGCTGAAATCCGGACTTGCCTTCACCACCACCCGATAGTGTGCCCGATGTTGACGTTAACGTTAACCTGCCGAGCCCAGCCTGCAGTATTTGGAGCCGAAACCAAAAATATCCGCCGGTCGGGAGTGTGGGCTGCGATTTCCCTGAGGGCTGCGATTTCCGCCCGATCTGGCACGCTTAGCGGTCGGGATCTCTTGCAGGGGGAGGGATTTCGCCGGCGAGGCGGTTCCGATACCGCTCCGGCGACATCCCCGACCAGCTGACGAAGGCGCGGTAGAACGCGGACGGATCGGCGTAGCCGAGGTCGGCCGCGAGCAGCGCGATCGCTTGCCGCGTCTTGGTCAGGCGGGAATAGGCGATGTCGCGCCGGGTGGCATCCTTGATTGCGCGAAAGCTTGAGCCCTCTTCTCCCAGGCGGCGTGCGAGGGTGCGTGGCGAAACATGCAGGCGGATAGCGATCTCGTCGAGGGAGAGGTTGTTGGGCAAGGCGTCGCGCAGCAGGTCGCGCACCCGGAACACCATCTCCCGGTCGCGGCGGTAAAGCATGGTGATCTTGCCCGGCGCCCCTTCGAGAAAGGCACCAAGTGCGGCCTCGTCGCGGCGCAGCGGCAGATCGAGCAGGTTGGCCTGGAATCGTGCGCTCAGGGTGTCGGCGTCGAAGCTGGAGTGTTCGGTATAGACCAGCGCATAGTCGTCGGCGTGGGGCGGGCGAGGGTAGGGGAAGCTCACCGCATCGAGCGCAAGCCCACGGCCGACGAACCAGCATGCCACGCCATGGATCAGGCGCAGCAGCCATTCGAGCGCGAACACCCGGCCGGGATCGTCGCGTTGTTGGGTCAGTGGCCGGGTTTCGGTGATGCTCAGGGTGGCGCGCTGGCCGTCGCGGCCGATGCCGACGGCCAGGTCGGGCAGCACGATGCGCAGGAAGCGGCTTGCCCGGCACAGCGCATCCATGAGCGTGGGCGCACCGAGCATGCCGCGGCACAGGAACTCGAACGAGCCCGGCGGCATTTTCTGCGAGAACAGGCCGAAGCCTTCATCTTCGAGTTCAGTAACGGTCAGGTTGTACAGAAGGGCGTAACGATCCACGGCTATCCGGCTGGCGGGGTCTGCAAGGTCGATGCCGGCTGCGGCGAGCAGTGGCGCCGGATCGCGCTGCTGCTGGCGCAGTCCCGACAGCATGCCGCTGACGAAGCCCATCGCAACAGTGGCGCTGATTCTGCTGGTGTGGCGGACGGGTGGTGGATTCGGTGAAGGGGATTCGGGCATTGGAACAGCTTGCCTGCAGGCATGAGCGTACGTTTGGCGGATTTTGCACGATAGGCGTCGCTAACGGCAATGGCAATCGGGCCGTCAGGCTTCTAACATGCCGTATAGACCCAATAACCTCGGGGGAGACCGATATGACCGATTTGAGCGTTGCCCACAAGCTGGCGCCCTACAAGCCGAAAAACAAGGTGCGCTTCGTGACCGCGGCCGCCTTGTTCGACGGCCACGATGCATCGATCAACATCATGCGCCGCATCCTGCAGTCGACCGGCTCCGAGGTGATCCACCTCGGCCATAACCGCTCGGTGGGCGAGATCGTCAACGCCGCGCTGCAGGAAGACGTCCAGGGCATCGCCATCACCAGCTACCAGGGTGGTCACGTCGAGTTTTTCAAGTACATGATCGACCTGCTGCGCGCCAACGGCGGCGAAAACATCAAGGTGTTCGGCGGCGGGGGCGGCGTGATCGTTCCGTCCGAAATCCGCGAGCTGCACGACTACGGCGTGACCCACGTGTTCTCGCCCGAAGACGGCGCCAAGTTTGGTCTGCAGGGCATGATCAACAGTGTGGTCGAGCGTTCCGACTTCGACCTGACCGACGCCGCGCCCAAGAAAGCCGACGCGGTGCTCAAGGCACTGATCGGTGGTGACCGCCGCGCGCTCGCGCGCATCATCACCGCGCTCGAGAACGGCGGCTACGGTGACGACGTGCGCAAGGCGATCATCGACGCCGCAGCGAAGAAGACGGTGCCGACCCTGGGGATCACCGGCACCGGCGGCGCGGGCAAGTCCTCGCTCACCGACGAGTTGGTGCGTCGTTTCCGTCTCGACCAGGACGACAAGATCAAGCTCGCCATCGTTTCGATCGACCCCTCGCGCAAGCGCACCGGTGGTGCGCTGCTGGGCGACCGCATCCGCATGAACGCGATCGAGCACGAGAACATCTTCATGCGCTCGCTTGCCACCCGCGACACCGGCTCCGAGGTCTCCGCCGCACTGCCCGAGGTGATCGCCGCGTGCAAGCTGGCAGGCTTTGACCTGGTCATCGTCGAAACCTCCGGCATCGGCCAGGGCAATGCCGCGATCGTGCCCTTCGTCGATCTGTCGCTGTACGTGATGACGCCGGAGTTCGGTGCCGCCAGCCAGCTCGAGAAGATCGACATGCTCGACTTCGCCGACTTCGTCGCGATCAACAAGTTCGATCGCAAGGGTTCCGAGGACGCGCTGCGCGATGTGCGCAAGCAGTACCAGCGCAATCGCGAATTATTCACCACCCCGACCGAGGCGATGCCGGTGTTCGGCACCATGGCCGCGCGCTTCAACGACGACGGGGTGACGGCACTTTATCAAGCAATCTTCCCGGCATTGCTGGAAAAGGGCTTGAAGGCAAAACCCGGGAAGTTGCCGTTGTCGACCACCAAGGCCTCGAGCCAGGGGCGCGCGATCGTCCCGCCCGAGCGTATCCGCTACCTGGCCGAAATCGCCGAGTCGGTGCGCGGCTACCATAAGCACATTGAGCAGCAGGCACGGGTCGCCCGCGAGCGCCAGTCGCTGAAGATCGCCAAGGGCCTGTTCGAGCAGTGCGGCAAGCCGCCGGCTCACTTCGACGAGCTGATCAACTGGAAGGACGGCGAGCTGACCCCGGCCGCGAAAAAGCTGCTCGAGCAGTGGCCGACCACCAAGGCGCTTTACGCCGCCGACGAATACGTGGTGAAGATCCGCGACAAGGAAATCCGCACCCAGCTCACCAGCCAGTCGCTGTCGGGCAGCAAGATCCGCAAGGTGGCCTTGCCCGCGTTCGAGGACGATGGCGAGAGCCTCAAGTTCCTGATGAAGGAGAACGTTCCCGGTTCCTTCCCCTTTACCGCCGGCGTGTTCGCGTTCAAGCGCGAAGGTGAGGACCCCACCCGGATGTTCGCCGGCGAGGGCGATGCCTTCCGCACCAACCGCCGCTTCAAGCGCGTCTCCGAAGGCATGCCGGCGCACCGCCTGTCGACCGCCTTCGACTCGGTCACCCTGTACGGTTGTGACCCCGATCCGCGTCCGGACATCTACGGCAAGATCGGCAACTCCGGGGTCAGCATCGCCACCCTGGACGACATGAAGGTGCTGTACGACGGCTTCGACCTGTGCGCGCCCACCACCTCGGTGTCGATGACGATCAACGGCCCGGCGCCGATCATCCTCGCCTTCTACTTCAACACCGCGCTCGACCAGCAGGTGGTCAAGTTCAAGGCCGACAACGGCCGTGAGCCGACCGAGGACGAACTGCAGAAGATCAAGGCGTGGACGCTGTCGACCGTGCGCGGCACGGTTCAGGCCGACATCCTGAAAGAGGATAAGGGCCAGAACACCTGCATCTTCTCCACCGAGTTCGCGCTGAAGATGATGGGCGACATCCAGGA
>JAUSOD010000097.1 GCA_030656215.1 Azoarcus sp. | reverse complement strand
TGGATCAGGCGTGCATTCGACGACACCGGATGCACCCGGTTGATGAGCAGATGCAGCGGCGGAGGATCGATGCCCAGGTGCCGGTACGGCCTGATGTCCTCGAACAACTGCAGCGTGCCGCGCCGCAGTTCGCGTGCCGCCAGGATCTCCGGTGTCACCGGCGACAGCGCGATACCCGAGGCCAGCACCGCCATTTCCAGCAGCACGCTGCGCGCGCCCTGCGTGTCGATCAGGACCAGGTCATAGAACGGCGCCAGGGCCGGCAGCAGGTTGCGCAGCCGCAGGCGCCCGTCCGGCGCGTGCAGCAGCAAGGTGTTCAGCTGGCCCTTGTCGTCGTTGGAGAGCACCAGGTCGAGGCCGGCGATACTCGTGCTGGACACCAGTTGCGCATCGCGTTGGTCGTTGAAGGCCAGCAGCTCGTAAATGCCTCCCGGCGCCCGTCTGTCGAGGGTGAAATAACTCGACAACGTTGGCTGGACGTCCAGATCCACCAGCAGCACGCGCAACCCGGCGTCGGCGACGAAGCCGCCGAGATTGGCCGCGGTCGTGGTCTTGCCGACGCCGCCCTTGGTCGAAATGATGGAGACTACCTGCATGGCGTCGCTCCTTGATGGCAATGACGGGAGGAGCGGGGCTCAGGCGCGCTCTTTCAGGCGGTCGGCGATCCACTGGTCGATCTCGGCCGAGTCCCAGCCGACGGCGCGCACGCCCAGGCGCAAGGCCTTGGGGAACTTGCCTTCCTTCATCAGGTTGTAGATGTGCGCGCGCTTGAAGCCGGTCTTGGTCTCGACCTCGGTGCGGCGCAGGATGCGGCGTTCGACGGGAAGGTCGAGAGCAGTCTGCGAAGACATGATGGGCACTCCTTGACGCTCGGTGGCGTTGTTACGGAAGTGCCTCGTATTCAATAACGCATGTTGGGCAAATGCACTGCAACTGCAGTGTGTGCGGCTGCAATTGCAGTCGGGGCTACGCGGCGTTGACCTGCCGCTTGGCGGCCGCGAACTTCGCCCAGAGCGTCCGTTCGCTGATGCCCGGTCGCCCTTCGTAGTGGGCAATCAAGGCGCTGATCACTGACTCCAGAGTCTCGAACGACGAGTAGGGCATGCCGCTCGGTGATCTCCCCAGCAAGAGCGTGAGCAGTCCGCCGACGATGTTGAGGTAAGTGGTCTCGCTCCTCGGGTGGAGTGCGCGCTCGGATGGGCCTTGGCGCTTGATCGCCTTGCGCAGGGCTTCGATTTCTCTCTGATGGGTGGCCAGTTGAGCCCTGAGCGCTTCCCGATCCACGAGCAGAGCCTGAATGGATTCGGCGTTGATCGTCGGATGCAGCTGCCGCTCGATGTCGTCGAAGAGAAACGCCGGCCTCTGACTGGGATAGAAGCGCGTCATCCAGGTCCTGAGGTCGACATGCCGTACGGTTAGTTGTGGATCGTCGAGCAAGGATACGTCGTTGCAGGTGATCCCGCCCCGGCCGTATGGCAGTTCGCGGTTTCGCATGGCATCGAAGATGCGCTCGACGTTCAGGCGCAGCGTCGGCCATAGCGGAAAGTCCTCGGAGCCAGGAATGTTGCGCGCGCCGACGACTTCAAGGATGCGCGACTCGAATCGCTCCAGACCACTCCATCGAATGGCTGCTTCGATGGGGCGATAGAATGTCCTGCAGTTGTGTAGGCAGTCGCTCCTAGACATTTCTGCTCCCAGTCTTCCGGCTTGCCGGTCTGAACGCCCGAACTCCTCATCGACATCAAGGCCGTCATGCCGCTCTCGTTGGCCGCCTGTGGTGGGCGGCGGACAGGTTGATACCGATTGGACGCAGCGTTCATGATGAATATGGAGCGCCGTGACATCCCATTGCGCTCCCGCTATCACCGGCGTCCCGCTGCCTCAACGGACGAGGCATGCATGACGAACGCCGCGTCTTTCGGCATGCGCTAACGCGTGGAGTCTTCATGCATTGTGCATCGCAGCAAAGACCGGCTGAGTCTAAGCGAAGACTGGCGACGTCGTCGATCGCGGGGTCAGACCGGAAACGTTCCGACGCCGGTGGTGCAGGGCGGTGGAGTGAGGCAGTCGATGATCGATGCTTCACGCTCCTGCAATGCACCAAAGGCGCGGCTTCGGAGCGTGTGGCCGCGCGAAACAGCATGAGTTCCGCCGACCGATCGATGGCGTGTCCTGTGCCAACGGATGCACTTTGGGTCTTGGTCAAGACCGAAAGAGACGAGTTCTCTTCGGCTGGGATTGGGTATTGGGGCAGGTAGGCGCAGCTGACGCCTGCTCGGTTTCGTGAGCATGGTGGCGCATGTTCCGTGCCCATCTTGGCCGGAGCGTACCGCCCAGCAACCCCCTCCGCCTGCGAGAGTGTGCAGGTCTGACGAGTGTGGACGGTGCTGGCGTGTGTCGCGGGCGTGCGATGCGATCAGGCGCCGACCCGGTTGGCGCGACCGATGAAGTTACTCAACTGATCGGACGGCTCAGCGTCGGTTCGCAGGAGGTAGGTGATGAGCACGCACGAACTACCGGCAAGTGGACGGGCAACCACGTCCGCATCGCGGCACGCCCCCAGATGCGCAGTGCTGGAGAAACCGATTCCGTAGCCCGCAGCCACCAACGCGAGCATCAATTCATGTGAGGTCACTCGCTCGACCACTACGGGCTCCGCATCCACCGAGCGCAGCAGTCGCTCCAACTGCCGGCTGCAGCCTTCGCAGACCTCCGGGTGGCAGAGCACCAGGGGATGGGTGACAACTTCGCGCAAGGGCACACGCTTGTGCGCAAGCAAAGGGTGCCGGGCTGGCAGGGCCACTACCAATGCGTCCCGCCAGACAGGCTCGGCAACGATTCCATCGTCGACCTCGTCTGCCAGCGCGAAGCCGGCGTCGTACAGGTCGTCGTGCAGGCCCTTCAAGTGCTGCGCGAACGATGTTTCGAACAGTCGGATCTCGACCTCTGGCTCCTCTTCTCTGCACAGGGCGAGGAGTGCGCTCAGGTGAGTTCGGGCGATTCCGTCGGACAGCGCGATGCGTAGCGTGCCGCGATATCCGGTGGCAGCCGACTTGGCGTTGGACTTCGCCTGTTCAAAAGCGAGGATCAGCCGGCGCGCATCTTGGAGAAAGACCTGCCCGGCCCAAGTCAGGCGAGTACCACGGGTGGTGCGTTCGAGTAGGACCACCCCCAGGTCGGATTCGAGCTTCTTGATGATGCGTGACAGGGGAGATTGTTCGATGTGCAGACGTTCGGCGGCTCGGCTGAAGTGAAGCTCTTCGGCGACAACGATGAAACAGCGTAGCTGGCGCAGGTTCACCGAAAGCTCCTCGAACAGTTGCAGACGTTGCCAGTGGTCGCCGCGCTCGGCGTGCATTCGGGCGGCTGAGCGGGTCTCAAGGCGGACGGTGCAATCGAAATCGCGTGCGAGTATGACTTGTTCGGGTGAAGTCACTCTATAAAACGAATGCCGCGTATTATCCTATATGCGTAATGATGGCGCAATGGCTTTGAGGATCTGGCGCCTCTTGCATGCCATTAATATATCTGTGCTTCGTCACGCCGACCCCGAATGTCACTCGGCGTCGCGACGACGGATTGCTCTGTTGGTGGCGTTGGAGGCCTGCACGGATAGCTCGCGCACCACCGCGTCGGCAACGACACTTTCCAGCGCAGCGTCGATCGCAGCGTGCCAGAGGGAGGGGAGGGATGCTCTGGGGCACGGACGTGGAAGTCTGGAGACGCGTATAGCTTTGCCCAAGGCAAGACAGAGGGACGGCGAGGTACCTACGAGGGCAGCCCGATAAATAGGGTCGTGCTACTTGGTTACACGCGGTTGAGGTCAACAGGTTTTCTGCGATTCTGCTCTTCCAGACGGTCGTGGGCGGGATGCATCCGTGGCTGTTCGCGCGGATGATCAGCATTACGTCGGCGATGGTGAAGGCGCCGCGCCTGCTGTTTGGACTGTCGACCGCAACCCGTGCGGGATTGGCCGTGCTCATTATGACGTTCTCGGTGGCGACCGTGCGCGACGACGTAGCCATCAAACAATCCCGTTGCCCGAGCGGATTGAAACCAATAGTCTTCGCGACATGTGCGTCACGATAAGTTTGCTGCTCTCTGCCGAATACTCAGTCCGTGTCACTTGACAGGTGGAGTCATTGGTGTGCGCACGTGCATCTGCTGGGGGTAGTTTTGGGGGTATGGGAAAAAGTTTGAAAGCGAAAGCCCTGTAGGTATGTGGTCTGTAGGCAACAGTTCGATAGCCATTCGGTCCACCATTTCATGAGGCCAGAGTTCGCTCTGGCCTCAGTAATTTCTGCCAAAAACGCCAGTGTTGGCGCGGTTTTCAAGGGCTTTCAGTGGTGCCGACGGGTGACCTTGACGTCATTTTTCTGCGGTTGGCACGGAAAATTCTCTCTTGTTCACGTCCGTCGGTCACGCAGATCGCAATCCAAGGCTATGCCAGACGGACAATTCGAAACTGAGCGTCCAAGAGAGCCACGCTCATCTCAGATCGCCTTGACGGCCTTCGCCAGAAGGTCGCGGACATCGCCCGCCACGGCAGTCAATGCGGCGTTTTCGATCGCCTTCATCGATGCCACCGGGTCGATGGCGCAGACCTCCACACCGCCCTCGACTTCGCGCAGGATGACGTTGCAGGGCAGCATCGCACCAACGCGAGGCTCAATGCCGATCGCCTGATGCGCCATCTTTGGATTACAAGCGCCAAGAATACGGTAGGCCGGCATCTCCACGTCAAGCTTCTTTTTCAACGTCGCCTTGACGTCGATCTCGGTCAGCACGCCGAAGCCATGTTCAGCCAGCGCAGTACGGGTACGGGCGTCGACGTCATCGATACCCGTGCCGGAAATCAATCGATTGATTGTGTAAGTCATTAAGAAGTCCTTTCAGTCATGTCTGAAGACGTTTAAACGGTGCGAATATCACCAAAATTGCCAGCACACTACCCCAGCCAAAGCATTCGAATCGGCATCCAGATGGCCATGGCGATCATCATCAGGTTCTCGGTCAGGGAGACGAAACCGAGCGGTACGTTGCTCGATCCGCCAACACAAGCGCACTTGAGCTCGCGCTTGTCAATATAGACTGCCTTGACGACCGAGGCTGCGCCGACGGTTCCGATGAACAGCGCGACGGGCGCCGCGATCCAGATCAGCACGCCGGAGATCATCAGGATACCGGCCAGTGCCTCGCCGAAGGGATAGACATACCCGTAGCGGACCCAATGACGCGCCAGCAGATCGTAATTCAGGAACATCGTCGAGAAGCTCTCGATATCCTGGAGCTTCTGGATGGCGAGGATGCACATGCTGATCGCGATGAACCACTCCGTGGCCCTGATGCTGAACAAGGTGCCGAACGTATACCAGCTGACCGACACGGCCATCAGGAAGGCGACCGAGAAAATCGCGATGACCGGCGTGTAGCTGGTCTCGTCCGCGTTCTTGACCTCCTTGCCGAAATGGGCACGAAGATCGTCATGGCCGCCGATCCGAACTCCATCGATGAAGGTCTGCGGGGTCGTCTCGACGCCATGCTTCTTCATGAACGCCTCGGTCTCGTCCCGTGTCGTAAGGTGGTGATCCTCGACGGTGAAACCCTGCCGCTCGAGCAGATCCTTCGACTTGAGCCCAAATGGGCAAAGATGGTCGGGCATGACCATCCGGTAGAGGGTCGCGGTCTTGCCGTGCTGATTCGTAGCCATGGGGCCTCCTTTCCGGGATTTCTTTCCGCTCTGAAGAGTGTTACTCGATCCAGCACTGTAGAAGCAGCTGAAACCGACGCGCAGACCCTGATCTAGCTCGAACACGAATTGATTGCGCCCACCATGAGTGCGTTCCTGGTGGAACCGGTGATCGGCGATTGCTCAACATGCCTCGTGCGGCACACCTGCACATGGGCGACCACTCTAGATTGTGGCTGCCGACGTATCTGTTCGCTGGACCACATGGATGGCCGTCGTAAGGGGGGCGGCGCGAACAGGTAAATTTGTGGCAAGTGCTCCGCTTTCAATCCGCAGCCTGTGTCAATTTACATCCGGCGGTGACTTACCCGGACCTCTCAGCCGAGGCCGCGTGCTTCACGATAGCTTCCCGCCTCTGCATCGAGCCAGTCACGAAAGGCTGAAAGCGAGGGGTTCTCTGCTTTTTGTTCGGGATAGAGCAGGTGGTAGGAGCGGTCGCTCGGATACTCATGCTCCACCAACTGGATCAACAGCCCCCGCTCAAGTTCGTCTTCGACCAGGAAGCGCGGAATCAGCGCGATTCCCATGCACCGGATGGCCGCCTCGGCGACCATGGAGAAAAGCTCGAAGCGCGGTCCGGACATGTCGCGCTCGACCGCCATGCCGCGAGAGGCAAACCACTGGCGCCAGGCATAGGGGCGCGTACTTGCCTGCAACAGGGTGTGTTGCGCCCAGTCGGCGTGGCCGAGCGTGGCGTGAGGGGCGATGAGTCGGGGGTTGCATACTGCGATCAGGTTTTCGTGCATCAGAAAGCATCCGACCGTTCCTGGCCAGGTGGCTTCGCCCGCGTGGATCGCCGCATCGAAGGGCGTTTCGTCGAACAGAAAGGGGCGCGTGCGCGCGCTCAGATTAACGGTGATGTCGGGATGCAGCGCGGCGAAGGCGGGCATGCGGGGGAGTAGCCACTTCACCGCGAAGGTCGGCACTACGGCAAGTTCCAGCACCCCGCCTTGACCGCCTCTGGCCATGAGTTCGAGGGTGTCGCGTTCAATCTCATCCAGGCGGGTCGTGACGTGACGGCTGTAGCTTGCCCCGGCTTCGGTCAGGACCACGCCGCGTTTGCTGCGGCGAAACAGCTTGATCCCGAGAAAGTCCTCCAGTGCGGCAATCTGGCGGCACACCGCGCTTTGGGTTACTGCCAGTTCGTCCGCGGCCTTGGTGAAACTCTGATGGCGCGCAGCGGATTCGAAGGCCATCAGCGTCCCGGTCGAGGGGATTTTACGCCGCATAGGTTTTGCTCCGGGCGCTTTTCGGTAGAGTCAAGTGTTAAAACAGCACAGGTTGGTGCGATAAAATCGCTTGTCCCGTGTGTTTGTCTCCCATAAATTGTGCGCTCTACTAACTATGAATGGTTGGACGACATGAGTTCTTCGCACAAGTATGCCTCGTTCCAGTGGGATGATCCATTGCTGCTGAACCAACAGCTGAGCGACGAGGAACGCATGGTGCGCGACGCCGCGCGTTCGTACTGTCAGGAACGACTCATGCCGCGCGTGCTCGAGGCCTTCCGCGGAGAGCACACCGATCCGGCAATCTTTCGCGAGATGGGTGAGCTCGGCCTGCTGGGCGCCACGATTCCCGAGGCCTACGGCGGCGCCGGCTTGAACTACGTGTGCTACGGGCTCGTTGCGCGCGAGGTCGAGGCGGTGGATTCGGGTTACCGGTCGATGATGAGTGTGCAGAGTTCGCTGGTGATGGTCCCGATCAATGAGTTCGGTACCGAAGCGCAGAAGCAGAAGTATCTGCCCAGGCTGGCGACGGGGCAGTGGATCGGCTGCTTCGGGCTTACCGAACCGAATTACGGCTCCGACCCCGGCGGCATGATCACCCGGGCGCGCAAGGTCGATGGCGGTTACCGCATTTCTGGCGCCAAGATGTGGATCACCAACTCGCCGATCGCCGACGTGTTCGTGGTCTGGGCCAAGGACGACGAGGGTGCGATCCGCGGCTTCATTCTCGAAAAGGGCTGGAAGGGCCTCACCGCACCGGCGATTCACGGCAAGGTCGGCCTGCGTGCCTCGATCACCGGCGAGATCGTGATGGATGAGGTGTTCTGCCCGGAGGAAAACGCCTTCCCCGAGGTGCGCGGCCTCAAGGGCCCCTTCACTTGCCTCAACAGCGCACGCTACGGCATTGCCTGGGGTGCGCTGGGTGCCGCCGAGGATTGCTTCCAGCGCGCGCGTCAGTACGTGCTCGATCGTAAGCAGTTCGGGCGGCCGCTTGCCGCAAACCAGCTGATCCAGAAGAAGCTGGCGGACATGCTGACCGACATTTCCCTGGGACTGCAGGGTTGCTTGCGCCTGGGCCGGATGAAGGACGAAGGCAGCGCCTCCGTTGAGGTGACGTCGATCATGAAGCGCAATTCATGCGGCAAGGCGCTGGATATTGCTCGTGTCGCGCGCGACATGATGGGGGGCAACGGCATCAGCGATGAGTTTGGCGTGGCGCGCCATCTGGTCAACCTCGAAGTGGTGA
>JAUSOD010000088.1 GCA_030656215.1 Azoarcus sp. | reverse complement strand
ACAGCAGGAAGGAGGCGCCCGCGAGCAGCAGCGAGGCGATCGCATCGAGCACGCGCTTGAGCGAGGCCGGCGCCCACAGGGTGAAGAAGTCGACAAACACATGGCCGCGCTTCAACTGGCAGTAGGGCAGGCACATTGCGATGCCCATTGCCGAGAGCATCTGCACCAGTTCGTAGTCACCGGGCACCGGCAGGTTGAACAGCGCGCGACCGATCACGCTGGTGACCGACATCAGCGCTTCGATCAGAAAAAACACGCCACCGAGGATGGCCAGAAACGCGCAGGCGATGGCGATGACCGTACCGATCGGACCACGAGGGGCGGCAATCGGTCTGTCGATGGACTCAGCCATGCAATTCTCCCGTCAGAATGAAAAATCCCGCTCCGGGCCGCGGCAACTTCGCCACGACCAGCAACGGGACACAATTACTTGGAGTACTGCTTGACCAGCGCAGCTGCGTCGTCGTGCAGCTTCTTGCCGTCGACACCCTTGGCCGAGATCTCCTTGACCCACTCCTCGGTGACGGGCTGGGTGGCAGCCTGCCACTTGGCCATTTCTTCAGCCGGAATCTGGTAAACCGTATTACCGCGCGCCACGGCGGCCTCGCGGCCGCCTGCATCCGCACCCTTGAACTGGGCGGATACCCAGGCCGAGGTTTCGCGGCCGCTATTGTCGTCGATGACTTTCTTCAGTTCCGGCGACAGGCTGTCGTACTTCTTCTGGTTCATCACGAAAATCATGGTCGCGGTGGTCATTGCGTATTCGCCACCGGACTCGGCATGGAACTTGGTCAGCTCATGCGTCTTGGTGGCGGGCACGACTTCCCACGGGATCAGCGCACCTTCGATCACGCCCTTGGACAGGCTCTCGGCCATCTGCGGCACCGGCATGCCCACAGGCGTGGCACCGAGCGAGGCCAGAAGCTTGTTACCCAGGCGCGACGGGGCGCGCACCTTCATACCCTTCAGGTCGTCGAGGGTCTTTACTTCCTTGCTGCGGAAGTGGAGCACGTTGGGACCATTGACCCAGGTCGCGATCGGCTTCAGGCCGGCGAACTCGCTCATCGCGTTGGCTTGCACGAAGTCCCACAGCGCGCGCGACGACGGCTCGTGCGTGGTGGTGAAGAAGGGCAGCTCGAACACTTCGGAAATGGCGAAGCGGCCCGGCGTGTAACCCGGCAGGGTCCACACGATGTCGGCCACGCCATCACGCACCTGGTTGAGCAGCTGCGGCGGGGTGCCTCCCAGCTGCATCGCCGGGTAGATCTGGCACTTCATCTTGCCCTGCGACTCGGCGGCGATCTTGTCGCACCACGGGCTGATGAACTTGGTATGCGCCGGCGAGACCGGCGGCAGAAAATGGGCAACCTTGAGCACGATTTCCTGTGCTGAAGCGCTTGCGGGGATCAGGGCGGCGGCGGCGATGCCGAAGGCCAGACGACGAATCTGCATGAAAGTCTCCTCTTGAAAAAACGATGTTTGGCCGATCACAGTGCCGGCTTGATAAGACTGCTTTCTGTCTTTTACAAGTCTGAGCCCATGCACATCCATTCGGAAGTCTTACATCCCACTAGCAGATATATCGTTTTGCTATCGGAACACCAAGAGGTCTGCCCAAAAAATGGGAACGGGCCGGTACTCCGCAAGACGCGTAATACCGGCCCGAATCTGGAAGGTTTTCGGTTGCGGTCAGCCGATGGGCTCCATCACCATCAGTCCGGCAGCGGTATTCGAGATCGGGATGTGATAGTTCGCATGCACCTTGCGCACCGCGCCCGGCAGCGCCGCGCGGGTGGCCAGCCACATCAGCAGCTCGACGCCCTGGGTGCCGGTCTTCTCGACGATCTCCTCATTGGAGTACTGCGTCGCCCACTCCGGATCGTTGATCAGGCTCTCCATGAAGGCGAGGTCAAAGTCCTTGTTTACGAAGCCGGCACGCTCGCCGTCGAGCTGATGCGACAGCCCGCCGGTGCCGATGATGACCACGCGCAGCTCGTCGTCCCACGACGCGATCGCCTCGCCCAGCGCCTTGCCCATCTTGTAGCAGCGCTTCGCCGACGGCAGCGGGTACTGCACGGTGTTGATGCACACCGGCACGGTGCGCACCGGGCAGCGCTCCTCGTTCGGCCACAGCAGTTTCAGCGGCAGCGAGAAGGCATGGTCCACCAGCATCTCCTGGCAGGTGGTGAGATCGAATTCCTTACCGACCAGCTCATTGATGATGTGCCACGACAGCGCCGGGTCGCCCTTGTACGGCGGCAGTGTGGGGATGCCCCAGCCTTCGTCGGCGTTCTGGTATTCCGGCGCGGCACCGACGGCGAAGGTCGGCATCTTGTCGAGGAAGAAGTTCAGCCCGTGGTCGTTGTAGATGACCACGGCCACGTCCGGTTTGACCTTCTGCAGCCAGTCATGAACCGGCGGAAAGCCGTCGAAGAAGGGTTTCCAGTACGGATCGTCCTGCTGACTGCCGGCAATGGCGCGGCCGATGGCAGGAACGTGTGAAGTAGTGATGCCGCCTACGATCTTCGCCATGGTTTATTTCCCCGCGGCCACGAGCATGGCCTTGAACGCTTCCTTGGTCATGCCGGTCTGGGCTGCGCCCAGGTCCTGCACATCGAGTCCGAGTATCCCGGCGAACTTGGCCAGGTAATAGACGTTGCCGCCCGCGGCGAGCAGACCGAGCACATTGCGCGTGCGGATCGCCTCGGACTGCTCCTTGTTGAGGCCGTACTTCGTACAGTAGGCCTTCTCGTCGGCGCTAAAAGCCTCGCGGTTTTCGGCACTGTTGAAGGAAAAGCACATCTTGTTCAGCGCATAGCCCTTCTGCGCCAAGTCACCGTCGAAAACCCGCGTACCGGGGATTTCGCGCTTCTGTGTGGTACCACTCATACAAGTCTCCTCGCCTTTGTCGTGCTGAAAGCGACAGTATTGCCAAGCAGACTCCAAAGATAAATGCAAGAATACTCATCAAATCCATGAGCAAAATCGATCATTCCCATCTCGACGGCCGCCTGCTGCAACTGCTGATCACAGTCGTTGAAGAGGGCTCGATCACCCATGCCGCAGAGCGCCTCGGCGTCACCCAGTCGGCGGTCTCGCATCTGCTCGACAAGCTGCGTGCGATCGTCGGCGATCCGCTGTTCGTGAAGTCCGGGCGCGGCATTGTCGCCACCGCCCGTGCGGAAGCGCTGGCCAAGGACGCCCGGGTGCTGCTCGACGCCATGCGCCGCTTCGCGAGTTCGGCTGCATTCGACGCGGCGAGCCTGCGTACAACGCTGACGATTGCGGCCAACGACTTTCAGCGCGACCTGCTCCTGCCCCCGCTGCTCACCCGTTTACGCAGCCAGGCCCCGGGCATCACACTGCGGGTGATTCCATCGGACATCCCCGACGCCGACATGCTGCGCGAAGAGCGCTGCCAGCTGGTGATCTCGCCCCGCCCGCCCGACACCAGCGACATTCTGCACAAACGCCTGTTCGAGGATGGCTATCGCGTGTTCTACGACGGCAGCCGGCGACCACCGCCGGCAACGCTGGACGAGTATCTGGCCGCGGAGCACGTCACCGTGCTGTATGTACCGCGGCGCACGCTGGACCTGGACCGCGAGCTCGCCACCCGTGCGATCCACCGCCGCTTCGTCGCCACCGTGCCCGGCTTCGCCGGCATTCCGGCCTTCATCCGCGGCAGCACCCTGCTCGCCACGCTGCCCAGTCTGCTGCGCACCGGGATCATGCACGGACTCGATCACTGCGACCTGCCCTTTGCCGCCCCGCCGATACCGATGTACATGATCTGGCACCTGCGCCACCACGATGACCCCGCCCATACGTGGCTGAGGACCGAGCTCGAGGCGGTGGTGCACGCTGTCGGGGTAAAGGGCCCGAGCGGGCCATCCGATAGGGTCGCGGGGCCTATCGGCCCGATTTGAAATTCCAATTGGCATTCGAGCGGATCCCGAACTTTACTTGGACTGCACATGCCAAGTGAGATCAGAGACGTGGCAGAAGTGCAAATCCCACAATCCGCAACGAACGCAGGCGATGGCCGCAGGCGATTTCATGCTGGAACGGAAGTCGTCGATATCGAAAGCGGGAGGCACATTCCGCAACGCGAACCACCGTGGGCGATAGAGGAGACGCACATGCAACATCCAGCACCTCAGCCGTGGAAGCTCCGTCGGCACGACCGGACACCCTCACGACGCCACATTCCCCTCCTCACCGCAGCGCTGGCAAGTTGCGCGCTGCTACTGCCTTTCGGTGCCCTCGGCGGCAAGAGCTACGCACCGGTGGCGAGCGACGAGAGCTTTTCCGCGCTCCGGGCACGTTTTGTCGACCTCAAGCCGGAAGTCGAGCGCCGTCACCAAACCCTGCTCGAGCAACGCTACGACCTCAGCGACCGCCCGGGCAATGTGGCGATGACGCGGGGCAAGAGGGTGCAGACCGGTATCCGGGTAAAACTGCCTGAGGGCGCCTCGTCGTGGGAAGCACTCGCCGGCATGAGCCCCGAGCAGATCCACCAGGGCGATCTGTGGCCGGCGGGCTTCCTGCCGCTCCCGCATCCCCACCACGCCGAAGGCGGAATGCTGTTCCCGCAATTCCACATCGACCGAATGCTCGAGCAGGACGGCCGTGACCTCAATCGCTTCGACCTGAGCTTTGACCTGCCCGACCACCTGCTGCCCGAGTTTCCGCCCGCGATCTTCCTGACCACGAGAAAGGACCTCGGCGATGTGTCCGGCGGCCAGGTGGTGAGTCTGGCAAACTACTTCGAGCTCTTCGACGGCGTGCTCAATCCCAAGCAGCTCGAAGGCCTGCGCCTGTTGCTGACGCCGTTCCCGCAGCAGCAGTTCAATGCCACCGCCGACCGCCGCTCGGACAAGCCATCACAAGGGGTGACCTGTTTCGACTGCCACGTGAATGGTCACACCAACGCGAGCACCCACCTGGTCGGCGACATTCGCCCGCAGGCCTTCCGCCACCGCCTGGACACCCCCTCGCTGCGCGGAGTGAACATCCAGCGCCTGTTCGGCTCACAGCGTGCGCTGAAATCGGTGGAGGATTTTACCGAGTTCGAGCAACGCGCCGCCTACTTCGATGGCGATCCGGTCATCGCGACGAAGAAGGGGGTGAACATCCTCGAACGCGGCAGCCAGGTTCATTTCATGGGCGAGTTTCAGGCCCTGCTCGATTTTCCCCCGGCGCCGAAGCTGGACGTGTTCGGCAAGCTGATCCCAATAAAGGCAAGCCAGGCCGAGTTGCGTGGGCAGGAGGTGTTCTTCGGCAAGGGCCAGTGTGCGGGCTGCCATGCGCCGCCCTACTACACCGACAACTTGATGCACGACCTGCAGACCGAGCGCTTCTTCAAACCGCGCGAGATCAACGGCCGCATGGCCGCAGTGGATGGCCCGATCAAGACCTTTCCACTGCGCGGCCTGAAGGAATCGCCCCCCTATCTGCATGACGGCCGCCTGCTGACGATCGAGGACACCGTCGAGTACTTCAATCTGGTGCTCGGCACCGGGCTGACGGCTGAGGAGAAATCCGACCTGACCGCCTTCCTGCGCGCGCTCTGAACCCGTCGTCGGCAGACTCCCGTGCCCCGCGGGTCTGGTCCGACCAGTACGAGGTCAAGCTGCAGATGGTCGGGCTGTCCGCCGGCTATGACCAAGTCGTGACCCGTGGCGACAGCGCCACACGGCAGTACTCGGTGTTCTATTTCCGCGCCGGCCAGCTGATAAGAAAACTGGCACCCGACCCGTACCGGACTGGCTCGATTCATACACGGAGACGAAGAATGAAGTTCCGCAGTCTTGGCTGGCCGTCGCCACCGCCACCCTTGTTCCCTCGCTCGCCAATGTCGACGACATCGTCCTCAAGGTCGCCCATTTCCTCACGCCGACCACGCCGGCCCACACTCAGTTCATCGCCCCGTAGTGCGACAAGATCGCGGCCGAGTCGCAGGGCCGGATGAAGTGTCAAATCTACCCGGCCAACCAGTTGGGCGGCACGCCTCCGCAGCTACTCAACCAAGTGCGCGATGGCGTGGCCGACATTGCATGGACGCTGCCGGGTTATACGCCGGGGCGCTTTACACTGACCGAAGTGTTCGAACTGCCCTTCTTCACCACCAGCTATGAAGCGTCCTCCCGTGCGCTGTGGGATTTTGTCGAGGGCGGCCAGGCTCTACGCGATGGTGGACGGCCTCGCTATTTCTCGGCGAAGCAGTAGAACAGCCCGTCCCCGCCGGTGCTGCGCAACGCAGCCTGGGTACACCCACCCCGGCTCGGATGTGAGGAGTTCCAGGACGTCGCCCAGGCGTGTTCGACAGGTCCGACGCGATCATGATGCCCGGTCATGGCCATGCCTTCTTCGCCGCCCTTCATCCAGTTGCCGCAAGTCATGTCCGCATACGGCGGGCTGGGCGGAAACGCTGTTCCGTCGAGCCGGGAGCCAGTAAGAATATCGTGTCGGTTGGGACTCTCGGTGCGGCCATTCACGACCTTGCCTTTCTCGTCCAATGCCGTTTCCTTGGTCATATTGGCAGCGGCCGAGTGGAGTTCCTCGACGTTCCTCGCGATCAGCTCGCCCTTGGCGTTGTGCCAGGGCCCGCTACCGATTCGGTCGCGGGCATGGACCGCATTCGGGTCGTTGAGTGCAGTTCCCTGGGTGCTCAGGTAGGCACGCCAGGTTCGGCTCCCGGCACCGACAGCCGCAGCCAGAGACTGACAATGCCGATCGGCGCCCTCAAGGCCGCCGAGATTGGCCCCATCGCCAACGCCGACGCTGGTGATGAAAAACGACAGTTCGGCTCCCGCCGCGGTCGTTGCCGACAGGCTCCAAACAAACAAGGAACCGGCCAAGACCTTCAACGTCTTCGTCTTCGTCGCGCCGTACATGGAATGCTCCTCTCTCGGGTTATGGAACCCGTTTAGATGGAACAGCGCCAGATCGGTTCTCTGCGCCTGGCGCGGATTCAGGGCACCAGGCGCACGATCCCCCAGTACTCGCTGTCCGGCGAGTGCGCGGGCATACCGACCCGGCCGATGCCCGGCAGCTTGAGCGCCGGCGGCCACGCATCCACGCCGAGGCTGAGCCCGAGCAGGTTCAACTCGACGCCCTCCTCCACCGCCAGGGTGAGACCGAGCAGGCCGAACAGCGACAGCTGCACGCCCGAGCCGCTGGGCGCGGACCCGAAGGCGGCGCCCTCCGGCAGGTAATCCTTGCCGATCGCGGTGGATGGCAGTTCGAGGCGCAACTCCGGTACCTCGCGTGCGAGGTAGGCGATGAAGGTGTTGCTGTTGGGGCCAGGCCAAATGCGGTATTCGTCGGGATGAGGATAGCGCGCGGCGGCGTCGTGCAGACGCGCGATCAGACGGTCCACCTCCTCGCCCCCGCGCACGTCGCGCAGCAGGGTCGGTTGGCTGCCGAACCAGTAGGCGTCGGGAATGCCGCCGTGGATCCGTACCGCCTGACGGCCCTGGGAAACACCGAAACCCATCACCTCGAATCGGGTGTAGTGCGCGGCATCGCGCGGCTTGACCGCAATCCAGGTGTGTACGCCGAAGATTCCGCGCCAGCGCACCGCGCGCGCGGCATAGACTTGGATGACCGCTTCGCGGGTCTGCGCCGGATCGGGCGCTAGCCCGCTGCTGTCGCGCCGCGCGGTACGCCAGTCTGCGGCCTGCGCCTCACCGGCGTAATAGCTTACGACCGATCCGCCCAGCGGCAGCAGGAAGGCCAGCACCACGACGGCCAGAATACGCCCCACCCGCCACCCGGACGAAGGACGGGATGCAGCCCTCACGATGCGCCGAACTCCTCGGTATCGATCTCGGTCTGGGTTGCCACGTTGTAGCGCGGGCCGGCAACGGTGCGCTGGTTGATCAGTGCGTCCAGCCGGGAGACGACATCGGCGCTCAGGACCACATTTGCCGCAGCGACATTCTCTTCCAGATGGGCGCGACTGGTGGTACCCGGGATGGGCAGGATGTGCTCGCCCTTACCCAGCAACCACGCCAGCGCGAGTTGTGCCGGCGTGCAGTTGGCCTCGCTCGCCAGCGTTCTGTAGGCGTCGAGCAGGCGCAGGTTGGCCGCAAAGTTATCGCCCTGGAAACGCGGCATCGCGCGACGGATGTCCTTGGCGTCGAAGGCGGCGACATCGGCCGGACCGGCAAGGGCGCCGCTCAGAAAGCCACGCGCCAGCGGACTGAAGGCCACAAAGCTGATCCCGAGTTCGCGGCAGGCATCGAGCACGGCGATCTCGGGATTGCGCGTCCACAAGGAATACTCGGTCTGCAACGCGGCAACGGGATGAACCGCATGCGCACGGCGCAGGGTATCTGCCGACACCTCCGACAGGCCGATGCTGCGGATCTTGCCCTCGCGCACCAGTTCGGCGAGCGCGCCGACGCTGTCCTCGATCGGTACCTGCTTGTCCCAGCGGTGCAGGTAGTACAGATCGATCACATCGGTCTGCAGCCGTTGCAATGATTCCTCGCAGGTGCGGCGCAGGGTTTCGGGGCGGCCGTCGATGACCCGGGTGCCATTCACACCGGTCATGCCGCACTTGCTCGCCAGGGTGAAGCGCGAGCGATAGGGCGACAGCACGCGGCCCACCAGGGTTTCGTTGGCGCCGAACCCGTACAGCGAGGCGGTATCGAAATGGGTCACGCCCAGATCCAGCGCCCGCAGCAACACCGCCTCCAGGACGTCCGGTGATGGTGGCACGCCATAGGCGTGGCTGAGATTCATGCAACCCAGGCCGATTGCACCAACCTGGAAGGGCCCAAGCTCGCGTTCTTGCATGCGGGATTCCTTGAAATAAAAAAGGCTCCAGCCGTGAGGATGGAGCCGGATGATGGTAGTTGACCGGATCAGGCGGCGTTAAGTTGCTGCTCCAGTTGATGCAGCACCTGGTAGCACGGCAGGACCTTGGCCACGCTGGAGTTCGGCTCGCGGTCTTCGCGGATCGCAGCGAAGAATTCGCGGTCCTGAAGTTCGATGCCGTTCATCGACACCGCGACCTGACTGACGTCGATCTGCTCCTCCTTGCCGTTGAACAGGTCGTCGTAACGCGCGATGTAGGTGCCGGTGTCGCCGATGTAGCGGAAGAAGGTGCCGAGCGGGCCGTCGTTGTTGAACGACAGCGACAGCGTGCAGATCGCGCCGTTGGCCGCCCTGAGCTGGATGCTCATGTCCATCGCGATGCCCAGGTTCGGGTGGATCGGGCCCTGGATGGCGTTGGCCTGCACGATCGGGCTGCCGGCCTGGTAGGCAAACAGGTCCACAGTGTGCGCGGCGTGGTGCCACAGCAGGTGGTCGGTCCAGCTGCGCGGCTGGCCGAGCGCATTCATGTTGGTGCGGCGGAAGAAGTAGGTCTGCACATCCATCTGCTGGATGTTGAACTCGCCTGCCTCGATCTTGTTGTGCACCCACTGGTGGCTGGGGTTAAAGCGCCGGGTGTGGCCAACCATCGCGACCAGGCCGGTGGACTGCTGCAGCGCGGCCACTTCCTCGGCGCCCTTGAGCGTGTCGGCGAGCGGGATCTCGACCTGCACGTGCTTGCCCGCCTTGAGGCAGGCGATCGACTGGTCGGCATGCATCTGGGTCGGGGTACACAGGATCACGGCATCGAGCTCGCGCAGCGCCAGGCTTTCGGCGAGGTCGGTGCCGACGTGGGCGATACCGTACTGCTTCGCCACCTCACGGGTCTTTTCCAGCTCACGGCCGATGACCGAAACCACCTCGACCCCGTCGATATTGCGGATGCCATCCAGGTGCTTGATGCCGAATGCGCCGGCACCCACCAGCGCGACCTTGATTGTCTTGCTCATCAGTTGTTCTCCAGAATCAGATGGCCCACCGCGGTGTTGGACGCGGGGACATGGTAGAAGCGGTGCTTGAGCGTCGGCGCGGGGCCGCCTGCGATGTCGCTCATGGCGCCGCGGGCGATCAGCCACATCACCAGTTCGATGCCTTCCGAGCCGGCCTCGCGCACGTAGTCGATATGCGATACCTCGGCCTGCCCGGCCGGATCGGCGATCAGGCGGTCGAGGAAGGCGTTGTCCCACTCGCGGTTGATCAGCCCGGCACGCGCGCCCTGCAGCTGGTGGCTCATGCCCCCGGTACCCCAGATCTGCACCTTGAGGTCCTGGTCGAAGGATTCGACCGCGCGGCGAATGGCCTGGCCAAGCTGGAAGCAGCGGCGGCCGGACGGCACCGGGTACTGCACCACGTTGACCGCGAACGGGATCACCGGGCACGGCCACGCCTGTGGCTCGCCGCACATCAGCGACAGCGGCACGGTAAGGCCGTGATCGACGTCCATCCTGTTGACGATGGTGAGATCGAAATCGTCCTGGATCACGCTCTGCGCGATGTGCGAGGCGAGCTCCGGGTGGCCGATCACCTTGGGCACCGGGCGCGGGCCCCAGCCCTCGTCGGCCGGGGTGAACTCGGCCGCGGTACCGATCGCGAAGGTCGGGATTATGTCCAGGCTGAAGGCGGTGGCGTGATCGTTGAAGACGAGGAAGATCACGTCGGGCGTGTTGTCCTTCATCCACTGCTTGGAGTACTCGTAGCCGGCGAACAGCGGCTGCCAGTAAGCCTCGCCGGTCTTCTTCAGGTCGATCGCGGCGCCGATGGCGGGCACGTGCGAGGTGTATACGGATGCGGAAATCTTGGCCATGTCAGCGGTCCTTGTTCTTGCCGGCGGCGCCTTGCGGCTGGTGCTGCGGCTGCGCGTCGCCATCCTCGCCGAGGTAGCGGTTGCCTTCGGGCGAGCGGCCGCCCTTGATCATCATGTCGCGGTACTCGGCTTCGGTCATACCGGTCATGGAGCCGGCCATCTGCTGGAAACTGAGCCCGTCAGTGGCGCCAATCTTGGCCAGGAAGTAGATGTTGCCGCCGGTGCGCATGCACCAGTTGAGGTCGCGCGCCAGCACCGCCTGCTTCTGCTCCTCGGTCATCGCCCATTCGTCGAGGTAGGCGCGCTCGTCGGCCTTGAACCGGGCGCGGTTCTCGGCCTTCATCAGCGACATGCAGAATTGGTTGAGCCAGTAGCCCTTGCGCGACTGCTCTGCATCGAAAATGATCGTGCCGGGGATGTCCTGGTAAGGTTTGTTCAGTGCCATGTCAGCATTCCTCCGGCCAGTACAGCCGCATCGGGTTGTCGACCAGCAGCTTCTTCTGCAGCTCGGCCGTGACCGCGATGTGCGGGATGAAATCGACCAGCAGGCCGTCATCGGGCATGTGGTCCTTGAGGTTGGGGTGCGGCCAGTCGGTGCCCCACAGCACGCGGTCGGGGAATTCCTCGACGATGCGCCGGGCGAACGGCACCACGTCGCGGTAGGCCGCCTGCTCGCCGTCGAGCGCCTTCGGCCCGCTCACCGACAGGCGCTCGGGGCAGCTGACCTTGGACCACACGTTGGGGTTGTCGCGCATGAACTTCACGAACAGCTCGAACTCGGGCCCGTCGATCGGCTTGCTCACATCCGGGCGTCCCATGTGGTCCACCACCACCGTGGTCGGCAGCGCGGTGAAGAAGTCCCACAGTTCGGGCAGGTCCACCGCCTCGAAGTAGATCACCACATGCCAGCCCAGCGGCGCGATGCGGCTGGCGATCTCGAGCAACTCGTCCTTGGGGGTGAAGTCGACCAGGCGCTTGACGAAATTGAAGCGCACGCCGCGCACGCCAGCCGCGTGCAGGTCGTGCAGCTCCTGGTCGGTGATGGTGCGGCGCACGGTGGCGACGCCACGCGCCTTGCCGCCGGAGTGGATCAGCGCATCGACCATGGCGCGATTGTCGGCACCGTGGCAGGTGGCCTGCACCACCACGTTGCGGGCAAAGCCGAGGTGGTCGCGCAGCGCGTAGAGCTGCTGCTTGCTCGCATCGCACGGGGTGTATTTGCGCTCCGGCGCAAACGGGAACTCGGCGCCGGGGCCGAACACGTGGCAGTGTGCATCGACCGCGCCGGCCGGCACCTGGAAGCGGGGTTTGGCGGGGCCGGCATACCAGTCGAGCCAGCCGGGGGTCTTGGTGAATTCCATCTTTGTCCTCGGTGTGTAGAGGGCGTTCGGGCTCATGGGCCCGCGCCTTGTTGTGCGGTCTGGCCTGGCAACGTTTCGACCGTGCCGCCGGCTGGGCCAGACCTTCAGCCGACCGGCCTGGCCGGCTTGTTCGTAGCAGTCGCTCAGTCGATGTACTTCAGCCCGGCCTTGGCGAGCGGCTCGCGCAGCGCATACATGTCCAGACCCAGTACGCCGGCGGCAAAACGCTCACGCTTGGAGGCTTCGTTGGCCTCCCGCGCCGCGGCTGCCTCTGCCACCTGGGCGGCGACTTCACGCGGCACTACCACGATGCCGTCGTCGTCGGCCACCACCACATCGCCCGGATTGACGATCGCACCGGCGCATACGACCGGCACGTTCACCGAGCCGAGCGTGGCGCGGGTGCAGCCCTTGGCGTGGATCGCGCGGCTGAACACCGGAAAGCCCATCGCGGTGAGGTCCTTCACGTCGCGCACGCCACCGTCGATGATCAGCCCCTTTGCGCCGCGCGACTTGTAGGAGGTGGCGAGCAGATCGCCGAAGAAGCCGTCGGTGCTGTCGGCCGTACACCCGGCCACGACGACGTCGCCGGGCTGGATCTGCTCGGCGGCAACGTGCAGCATCCAGTTGTCGCCGGGCTGCAGCAGCACCGTGACCGCGGTGCCGCAGAGGTGGGCGCCGGTGTAGATCGGGCGCATATAGGGCTTCATCAGGCCGGCACGGCCGAAGGCTTCGTGGATGGTGGCGACGCCGAACTGCGCCAGCTTGGCGACCACGTCGGGGTCGGTGCGGACAATGTTGCGCTTGACGATGCCGAGGTTGTTCAGGCTCATGCTCTTGTCTCCGGTTACAGGCCCTTGGCCTTCAGTGCGGCATCCAGGCGCGGATAGACGCGACGGGCGTTGCCTTCGTAGATGCTGTAGCGGTCTTCGGCGCTGATCGCGGCGGCTTCTATGTAGCGCTTGGTGTCGTCATAGTAGTGGCCGGTTTCGGGGTCGATGCCGCGCACCGCACCGATCATCTCGGAGGCGAACAGCACGTTCTCGACCGGGATTACCTTGGTCAGCAGGTCGATGCCCGGCTGGTGATAGACGCAGGTGTCGAAGAAGATGTTGTTGAGCAGGTGATCCTTCAGCAGCGGCTTCTTCATCTCCTGCGCCAGGCCGCGGAATCGGCCCCAGTGGTAGGGCACCGCGCCGCCGCCGTGCGGGATCACGAAGCGCAGGGTCGGGAAATCCTTGAACAGGTCTGAGGTCAGGCACTGCATGAAGGCGGTGGTATCCGCGTTCAGGTAGTGCGCGCCGGTGGTATGGAAGCAGGCGTTGCAGCTGGTGCTCACGTGCACCATCGCCGGAATGTCGTACTCGACCATCTTCTCGTAGATCGGGTACCACTGGCGGTCGGACAGCGGCGGGCTGGTCCAGTGGCCGCCGGACGGATCCGGGTTCAGGTTGATGCCGACGAATCCGTACTCCTTGACGCACTTCTCTAGCTCGGGGATGCAGGTCGCGGGATCCACACCGGGCGATTGTGGCAGCATTGCGGCGCCGATGAAATGATCCGGGAACAACCCGGCGACGCGATGGCACAGCTCATTGCAGATCGCCGCCCAGGTCGAGCTGATGTTGAAGTCGCCGATGTGGTGGGCCATGAAGCTCGCGCGCGGCGAGAAGATGGTCATATCCGACCCGCGCTCCTTCATCAGGCGCAGCTGATTGGCCTCGATCGTCTCGCGCAGCTCGTCGTCGGAGATCTTCAGTTCGGACACCTTGGGCATCGCCGACGGATCCTTGATCCCGGCGATCTGGCGATTGCGCCATTCTTCGAGCGCCTTGGGCGCGGTGGTGTAATGGCCGTGGCAATCGATGATCATTGTGTGTCTCCTGAGTTATTCCATACCGCGGCGGGAACCATGACTTCGCCGCGCATGATGAGGCGCGCGGTGCGCAGCAGCGCCGCCCGCGTGACGTTCTGGGGGTTGGCCGGGTCGAGTTCGAGCTCGACCGAGAACTCGCCGGTGGGATGCTCCACCGATACCGTCTTGGCGTTGCCTTCGGGCACCACCGCGATGCCTTCGGTCACCGAGCCGTCGAGCACGCAGGCGGTGCCGACAGTGACCGCGGCGAGCACGCCGATGGCGTCGTGGCACACGTGCGGAATGAAGCTGCGGGTGCTCAGACTGCCACCGTCACGCGGCGGTGCAATCAGGGTCATCTTGGGGTAGTTCTTCGCGCTGACGTCGCCCAGGCCCATCGCGTGGCCGCAGGCGATGCGCAGACGCTCGATGCGGGCTTTGAGTTCAGTGTCGGCATTCAGCTCGGCCACGCTTTCGTAACCACTGCGGCCGACATCCGCCGCCTTGAAGATCACCAGCGGCATGCCGTTGTCGATGCAGGTGACCTCGACGCCGTCGATCAGGTCGCGCACACGGCCGGTGGGCAGCAGGCCGGAACACACCGAGCCGGCGGTATCGAGGAAGTTGATCTTGATCGGCGCCGAGGTGCCGGGCACGCCATCAATGCGCGCCTCGCCCTCGTAGCTCACCTGCCCGCCCGGCGTCTGCACCGTGATGTCGCACTGCATGTCGGTGTTGAGCGTCAGCACGCGGAAGGTGGAGGCTTCTCCCCGGGCCTGGACCATGCCGGTCTCGAGCGCGAAGGGCACCACCGCGGCGAGCATGTTGCCGCAGTTGGGCGTGGTGTCGACGGTGTCTTTCTCGGGCTGCAACTGGGCGAACAGGAAGTCGAGATCGACCCCCGGCTTGCTGCCCGGGCGCACGATGCCGACCTTGCTGGTCAGCGGGTTGGCGCCGCCCATGCCGTCGATCTGGCGCCGGTCGGGCGACCCCATCACGGCGAGCAGGACTGAATCGCGGGTCGCGATATCCGCCGGCAGGTCGCATTCGCGGAAGAACGGACCGCGCGAGGTACCGCCGCGCATGAAGAGGGAAGGGATGGCTTTTTGCATGGACTCATTATGGTGAGCCACCCTCCCCGCCGACAGGTCCGCGTCGATCTAACAGCTATGTCAATTTGCGATAGCACTGGACGAGATATTCTCCAGTTCATTAGACTCGTGCAATGGACCTCAAACAGCTCGAATACTTCGTCCGCGTCGCCGAACTGGGGAGCTTCACCCGGGCATCGATCGCGCTCGACATCGCGCAGCCCGCGCTCAGCCGCCAGATCCGCCTGCTCGAAGTGGAGTTGCGCCAGAACCTGCTGATCCGCAACGGCCGTGGCGTCACCACCACCGAGGCGGGCAAGTTGCTGCTCGAACACAGCCGTGGCGTGCTGCACCAGATCGAGCGTGCGAAGGAGGAGTTGTCACGCATCCGTGGCGCACTCACCGGCCGCGTGGCGGTCGGCCTGCCGCCCAGCCTGTCCAAGGTGCTCACCGTGCCGCTGGCACGCAAGTTTCGCGAGCGCCTGCCCGAAGCCTCACTCTCGATCGGTGAGGGCCTGTCGGTGACGATGCAGGAGTCGCTGGTCAACGGCCGGCTCGACATCGCGCTGCTCTACAACACACCGCCTTCTCCAGACATCGACACCATCCCCCTGGCCGAGGAGGATCTTTTCCTGGTCGAACGCCGCCACCCGAAGAGCAATCTGGGCCCGGTCGAGCTGCGCGAACTGGCCAGCCTGCCGCTGATCATTCCGGGGCGCCCGCATTCGATCCGGATGCTGGTCGAAGCCGAGCTCGCCAGCATCGGCTTTCATCCGAAGACCGTCCTCGAGGTCGATGGCATCAACGGTATTCTCGACCTCGTGGCCGACGGTGCGGGCTGTGCAGTGCTGTCAATGAACGCAGTCACCACATCGGGCAAGGCCGAAACCTTCACCACCCGCCCCATCGTCGAGCCCCGGCTGCGTAGTCGTCTTGCCCTCGCCGTCAGTGCGCGCAGGCCCACGACCGGCACCCAGCAATCCACCCTCGAGCTGCTGCAAGCCCTGTGCGAGGAACTGCTCCACCGGCCGTGAGTGGATGCCTCAGACAGGGCGCGCCAGCAGTTCTTCAAGCAGGTGGCCGTGACGGTCGGCCTTGGTTCGAAGATAAAAATGATTGTGGTCGTTGAGTTGCCCGAACAGCGCCCGCCTGCTGACCACCTCGATGCCGGCATCGCGCAAGGCGCTGACCTTTTCCGGGTTGTTGGTCAGCAGTTCGATGCGCTGCACGTCGAGCGCATCGAGCATCTCGTGCGCCACCCGGTAATCGCGCTCGTCCTTGCCGAACCCGATCACCTGGTCCGCATCAATCGTATCCAGCCCTTCATCCTGCAGCCGGTAGGCGCGCAGCTTGTTGGCCAGCCCGATACCCCGCCCTTCCTGGGCAAGGTAGAGCAGGATGCCGCCACCAAGCGTCTTGATCATGGCAAGGCTGTTGCGCAACTGGGCGCCGCAATCACAGCGCTGGCTACCGAACAGATCGCCCGTCAGGCAGGCCGAATGCACCCTGACCGGCACCGCCTCGGGCCAGTGTGGACGCTCACCGATCAATACCGCAACGTGCTCGCGGCTGCCGTCCTCCTCTCGAAAGAGCACAAAGCGGGCGTCGCCCAGATCGGCCAGCGGCACCCGTGCATCGCTGACCCGGGTCAGCCGACCCGGCCCGCTTTCACACAACGCGATCACGTCCGCGGTGTTCACCGCAAGGATGGAAGCTTCGGCAACATGCCGTTCGACCGCGTCGCGCTGCCCCTCAGCTACCGGAAAAGCCAACGCCGCTGGGATCAACTCGGCGCGGCGCATCAGCAGAAGCCCCGCGCGCTCCTCGGGCGACGAAGCCAGCGGCGCGAGCGGCAGATCTGCCGACAGGGCCTCCGCTCGCGCGAGCGACAAGCGAAGCAGCTGTACGCAATCGGGTGTGTGCTCGAACTGCAGGCTGGCCGACAGATCGGACACAGCCAACCCGAGGCTGGCGAGGCGATGCTTCGACAGCACCAGCACCGGCTTTGCCTGGGTCAGCAACACGGCATCATCGAGCACCTGGGCATTCAATCCTTCCATGGGCGCGATCAGGGTGTCGCCATGATCCCCCCGGAGCAAGACCGGGAAGCCACGGCGTAAATCAAAAACGGCGCGCTCTGCATGGCGCATGAATCGTTCTCCTGCGGGAAGTTACCAGTGGTCGACAAGCTTGCAACCACGTACGTTCGTTCGGGTATGGCCAGGGGGGCTGCCACAGATCGGCCCGGTAGACGCCTGTTCCGAACACCTGTCCGGTGCGGCGAACCCATCGTAAGCGCGCAGGCCACACGAAAGCAAAGGGTGAAACTATATCAAACGGCACCGCCGATGCCGTCAGCCAATCACCGCGAACGACGCCGGCGTGGCTGCACCGGCTTTCCGGGGTGGGGTGCTGGCTTGTGGGGCAGCCCCAGTGCCTGACGCGAGAGTCGATCAGCATCGCCATTACGATGTCGCGGCACCCAGCGCAGTTCGAGCAACTCGAAGCGTACCGCCCAGGCCTGCACCTGCTCGATCAGCACCACCAACCGGGCCACCCCGGTCGCCGCACGGCCGGCTCCATGGCTGACCGCAAAGTCGCTGTCGCCGCTCAGGATCAATCGGCGCACACCCGCCTGATGCGCGAAGGACAAGGCGGCGCACAATGCCTGCAACTCGGCTTCATTGCTGCAACCCGTGCCCGCGCCGGGCATCGAATACTCGAACCGCTGCCCCGCGGGCGACTGTAGCACCACACCCAGACCGAGCTTTCCCGGATTAGGGAGCGCAGCGCCGTCGAACCAAGCCTCCCAGCAGGCGATCGGGTCGGCACGCACTGCCGAGCGCGACTCGCAATGGCGTTGGGGCAGGGACTGGGGCTTGGTCAATCAGGCATCTCGATCTGGCTCGGAAGGCTTGCTATCTTGCCACCGTCAGGGCACTTTACCGCCAACTTCCGGAGACGAAACACATGAATATCTGCGAATTCAGGATTCTCGGCATGCAGGACGAGCAATGCCTGCGCACGGTGATGAACGCGATTCAGGATCTGCCGGGCATAGGCTGGCTGGAGATTTCGCTTGAGAGCGGTGCAGCGAGCGTGGAACACGGAAACTTCGTGTCCGAGGGTGACATTCGACAGGCGGTCGAGGATGCAGGGTTCGAAACGAACTGAATCTGTCCGCGCCTGCCCCGAATGCATTCCGGTCTGCAACGTAATAGCCGCTTGGTATGGAGCACGACAATGGGTGATTCACGAGCGCATCCGGCCACGTCCGCACACATACCCGCGCAAGCGCGGTCGATCGCAGGGATGGACAATTCGATGGGATTCTAATCGATGGATAAAAACATTTGCTGGCCATCTTGTTGCATTGCACAAACCATTGGCCTACACTGGATTTGTCTCCTCCACCCTCCTCCTTTGGTGTGGAATTAAGCCCGGGCCCGAAAGTGCCCGGGCATTTTTTTTGGTACAGGCACGCCGATAGCCGGGCAACACTGTGTCAGACGAGCTTGCGCGGGGCTTATCGGGAACACGCAAAGCAATGGAACGCGACGAATATCGGTTCGATAATGCCAGGCGTCGATCCTGACTGAGAGAAACACGCGATCCGTCCATGACGAACGACCAGATTCTGATCCTGGCAATCCTGTTGGTGACCATGACAATGTTCCTGTGGGGACGCTGGCGTCATGACATGGTCGCCACGGCTGCGCTGCTGGCGTGCGTGCTGGCGGGATTGATCGCGCCGCAGGAAGCCTTTGCCGGATTCAGTCATCCGGCCGTGATCACCGTAGCCTGTGTGCTGGTACTGAGTCGGGGACTGCAGACCTCCGGTGCAGTCGACCTCATTGCTCGCCGCGCACTGCCGGCGAACGCAGGTCCGTTATCGAGCCTCGCCGCATTGGTGGGTCTGGGCGCGGTGCTGTCAGGCTTCATGAACAACGTCGGTGCGATGGCGCTGCTGATGCCGGTGGCGATTCAGCTCGCAGACCGCCTCAAGATGCCGCCGGGTCAGGTGCTGATGCCGGTCGCCTTTGGCACCATCCTTGGTGGCATGACCACCTTGATCGGCACTCCACCCAACCTCATCGTGTCCGGCTTTCGCGTGCGGACGGGGGCCCCGCCCTTCGCCATGTTCGACTTCACCCCGATCGGTCTGGCGGTGGCGGTGATCGGGGTCGGTTTCATCGCGCTGGTCGGATGGCGTCTGGTGCCCGCCCGGCAGCGGGCCGACACCGAGGGCTTTGAGACGGGTGCCTATCTCACCGAAGTCAGGGTCACCGGCGACGGCAAGGCCGCCGGCATGAGCCTGCGCGACATCGAAAACGTGCTGGATGAAGGTGATGCGCAGGTCGTCGGCCTGATCCGAAACGAGGTTCGGATGTCCGCCCCACAAGCGGGACGTATCGTACTTGCAGGCGATATTCTCGTCATCGAGGCTGACATTGAAACGCTGTCCGAGGTGTTATCCAAGCTCGGATTGAAGCTGGAGGAAGCGGTCTCATCAAAAGAGGAGGAAGACGTTAGCGGGACAGACAAGGCGGAGCCACGGCAGGACCTAAAGGGCATCTCGAAGGCTCGAGCTGCAGGCAGTAAAAGCGATGGCAAGGCTGAAAAACTCACCGGGAGCGAGTCGGACACAGCAGATCAACCTGAGCGCACACCAACATCGGACGAGCTCGCGCTGATGGAACTCGTGGTGCGCCCGGAATCCGCGATCATAGGTCGTTCGGCCAAGGATCTCCTGTTGCGTATGCGTTACGGACTGAACCTGCTCGCGGTGTCGCGCGAGGGTGCGCGCTCGAAAGCACGCTTGCGTACGCTCCGTTTTCAGGCGGGGGACCTTCTGCTGATGCAGGGCCCTCCCGAAGCGCTCACCGAGTTTGCTTCGGATTCGGGCTGCGTACCATTGGCCAATCGCGACCTGCGCCTTCCTGATCGACGCCAGGCATTTATTGCGAGCACGATCATGATCATGGCCGTCGGCGCCGCTGCATTCGGTTTGCTACCTGCGACCATCTCCTTCGCCATCGGGGTGCTGGCTTCGATGGCACTGCGCACCGTGCCACCGCGCTCGATCTACGCCGCAATCGACTGGCCGATCATCGTACTGCTCGCAGCGCTGATTCCCGTGGCCGGCGCAATGGAATCAACCGGCACGGCCGACCTCATCGCACGCGTTCTGATGGACACGGTGGCACAGGGCCAACCTGTCGTCGCGCTGGCGCTCATCCTCGTGGTAACGATGTTCCTGTCCGACGTCATGAACAACGCCGCGACGGCCGCAGTCATGTGTCCGATCGCGATCGGTACCGCCAATGCACTCGGCGTGAGTTCGGACGCTTTCCTGATGTCGGTGGCAATCGGCGCGTCCTGTGCTTTCCTGACGCCCATCGGCCATCAGAACAACACCCTCATCCTAGAGCCGGGCGGCTTCCGGTTTGGCGATTACTGGCGACTCGGTTTGCCGCTCGAAGCGCTGGTGGTGGCAGTGAGCCTGCCGATGCTGCTGATCGTCTGGCCGCTGTGAGACAAGTGCGGAACGGCGAAACAAGAATCGGATGAAGGCGGTTCACCACCGGACACGTCATGACGCCGCAAGATGAGGCATGAACCGCTCCGCCCCGGCGCCGTCTATGGTTACTCAAGCGGAAACAGCAACACCGGCCGACCGGCTGCACGTAGCACGGCCTCTGCAACGCTGCCCCGCAGCAGGCGCGTCAGTCCGGCACGGCCGTGGGTGCCAAGTACGATGAGATCGGCAGCCCATTCATCCGCCTGCTCCACCACGATGTCCTCGACCTTCTTGTCCGTGGTTTGAACCGGCGCCAGCACACCGCCAGCTTCGACCGATGCCGCCTGGGCACGCCTGACAGCTTCGTCGACCAGCGCCTGGCCTTCGCTCATGCGTCCTGCGGATTGTTCGGAACCCTTGACGAACTCCGCTTCCTGGACCAAGTCGGTGAGATCGAGCACATGCAGTACGCGCAACTCGGCACCAACCAGTGCCGCCAGTTCAATGGCCCGCTCCAGCGCCATCTGGCTCGGATTGCTGTCGTCCATGCCCAGCAGAATGCGTTTGAACATGATCGCCTCCTCGTGCTTGACTCAACGCTGATCATGTTACCGCAGACGGTTTCCGACAACGTATTGGCCGACATAATCCGCACCATTGCGTACTGAAATCAGCACAGCTGACAAACGTCAATACAAACATCATCTCGATGGGTTATGAAGGTAAACGAGACAATTCACCACACTAAGGTACGCGATGAAAAGCCATACCTCCGAGAGCATCGTGCCCGCTAACCCGCGTTTCCATCTGCGTCAGGCCGACGGGCTGTTTCGGCCGATTCCCTTTGTTTTCGTCAGTGAGAGCATGTGCCAGGACATTGAGCGGGAACGCCGGACGATCCTCGATGCCACGCGGCCTGAGCGTCTGGCGCAGCAACAGAAGCTCCTTGATCGCTACGACCCAAGAATCAGCGTTCACGCGTTTGACGACATCCTCCGGCTTTTCGGAGTCACCAAGCCCCTGTAGCACTGATGGCCAGCGCAGTGAGGAACAACCGCAACAAGAATGAGCGTTGCGTCCCGGCAGCAGTTCGACGGCAACTGTCCGGACCGACTTTGACAGGCACTTACAAAATGCCGGTCGTGACGTCTTGCAATCGTCCCGCTCTGCCCCCATCATTCGGACATGGTTGTAATTCCGGCAATCTGGCGGTGTTCTGGACAGGGGTTCGACTCCCCTCACCTCCACCTAAACGCATCGGAACGTGTGTTTAGGTGGGGGTGTCACGGCTTCGACAGGGCAGACAAAGGTGAGCAGGCAACTCGAGAGGCGACGGACGTAATCCGCGCAAATCCTTAAACGCCAACGATGAGCGTTTCGCAATCGCTGCATAAGCAGATTGCCGGGGCCGCTGAAGCCTTGTAACTCAAGACAGCCGGTGGGGACTTCGGTCCCCATCGTCACGTCCGGAGGCCGGCTATCGTCGCCAACAGATCGTCAAGCATCACTTCATCAGCCACTGGCACCGTTTTTCCATCTGTCGGCATGGACCTTTACGCCATGGTCGGCGCGGGCGATACCATCTCGAATCGCTCCGGCGATCAAAATATCTCCCAGCGTCAAGAACCTGGGACAAGGTGCAACAGAACCATCGGCATGCGCAGGGATCGGAGGTTCTCTTACCCGGGATTACGAATATGCCTCTAGTTCAACCTGTCGGCGACAAGCGCTGCATCAGTTGCGAACGCTGGCATGGCCGTCGCAGGCCTGGCGATGAACCGGACACCGTCGAGGTCGAATCCTCCTCGGTCAAGGGCGTCTGCATTGAGGGGCCGTGGCACCGCAGCATTCGCCGTGTGCGCTCTGCTTGTGGCTATTGGATTCGCTGGACAGCGCTGCCGGATGTCCCCCCGGGCGAGCGCTGAAGTTGCGAGTGACTTTATTCTGGGACACACCTCCGCGGGTGCGAAACGAGCCCATCGCGTCGGCAGGCGACCCACCGAAGCTGATCGGCGCCGAAACAGACGATGTGTGATGCGCGGGCTAGTGCGAGAACTGAGTACGGGCGCACTGCGTGCATGGCATTTGCATGAATAATGCGTGCCTGAAATACGCCTGTTACACTTTTCGCGTAAGCTGCGCGAGTCATTTTTTTCTGCACCCCAATGAAAAGCCACACCGCTGAATGCATCCAGATCGCACACCCGCAGTTCCACCTCCTCAACGAGGACGGCCTGTATCACCCTATTGCCTTCCTGTTCGTCAGCGAACGGATGTGCGATGACATCCTGGACGAACGCGAAACGCTGCTCTCCCTGCTCCCCAGCGAGCAGCACTTAAGACAAGCAGCGATCTTCGCGCGCTACGATCCCACGCTCAGCGCCCAAGCATTCAAGGACCTGCTGCGCCTCTACGGTTACCCGTTTGTAAATCGCAGCACTGACTAGCCGGCACTCACCGTCGGCACACGCAGACAACCGTTCATTGGCAGTTCCGACGGACAATGAAAGCGCTCCTGCCTGGCGGTGAGGATAGTGGTGCCAGGTTTTGAGCTGGCCTGCCGCAGGCGGCGACACAACAGCGGCGAGTGCACCACGAGCAGATAGAGCCACTGCCAAGAGCCACCAGATCGATCAGCCACACGAAGGTGCCATCAAGGCCTGAGAAGCCTGCGACAGGGGCGCAGCGACAGCACCCGACACGAGAGCGGCACCATCCCCTTGAGCCGGCTCAAAAGCCCTATTGTCGAGATCGGCACATCGACAGCATCAGCACCGTCACGAAAAGGCAGGATAACTGCGCGGGATAAAGCAGGATCGTGCATCCGGCTCACCGGATACGAGTCCATTGCAGACTATGATTTGTATGAAAGCGATGGGAACGTCGTCTTGCGCATTTTCCAGAGTCAAGAGCCACTCTCTGCCTAGAAATCAGGCGAAATACCATTCGGGAAGAAATGGGGCGCCGAACGAATGCCGCGAAAAGAACACAAGCAGCGCCATTACTGGCGTTGCGGGCATCAAAAGAAAAACCCGGAGCGTATCCGGGTTTTAAGGTGCTGGTGGTGCTGACTCCCTCAGGGAGTAACGTGAATGCCAATAACAGAAAGACATTCACCAGTGCAGAATTCAGGTATACCGTCAAAAATACCGTCATCCACTGCCGGGGGCTCGTCCAGACGTGTGCACTGGTGCGAACTGCAGCACCCTGCGCCCCAGGTTGCCCCAGGGCGCAGCTTGTGGCTTATGCCGGCTTCGGCTTCGAGACTCGAATCCCGCGGGTGCTGCGCAGTACAGGGATGATCTCGCACTCGACCCGCAGGCTGATCAGGTTCTTTTCGAAGTCGTCTTCAACGTAGGCCATGGACACGGTTGCATCCTGACTGACGTAGATTTCGACAAAGAGCGGATCAATCAGCAGGGCCTTGCCGGTTGTGACGTTGGCCGACAGTCCGACCCGCATGGATCCGATTCGCCGCTCGATCTCCTTCAGGTAGCGTTCGTGTCCGGCTTTGTTCATGCCAAATCCGTTCTCCATCAGCGCGGTTTGCAGCCAGTCGGTACCGGCCATCATGATGGCGGTGGGGTTTGAACCCAGCATCTCCATCGTGACTTGGCATTCCATTGCCGCATCGGCCCGTTCTCCCCAGAGCGCCGACGTATCTTCGACGGCCAGCGCCATCAGGCCGGGCCAGGCCGGCGTGGTGCTACCGAGCAGAACCATCTGGTCGATCTGGAGCGCGATGTCACGTTTAATCAGGGCTTCGACCGTTGCGACCAGTTCGGACTGGTTACGAATCGCCTGCTCCGACACTTTCGTCAGCGCCGCAACCGTGAGCGGCTCTTGTGTGATTTGCTGGAAGCCCGGCTGATACCAGGGCTTTGCGGTGCCTTCACCGGCTTGTATCCCTGCGCTACCCGTCGCGAGGGAGATATTCTCGCGGGTGTATTTCAGGCTGGACATTGCACCGATGGGCTTCATCGGCAGCACCGTGCCGACACCGTGAAGCACGCCGACAGGCGCAGCAATGCCGGAGAGGTTCCCGCTGTTGCCCACCGCGGCGGATCCAATGAAGGATTTCACTTCGAAGGCAATCTGCCGGTTCTTCTTCAGGATCTCGGCTTCACTACCGATGGCCCGTGCGATGCGCTCGGAAGGGCTTCCGCTGGTAGTCAGCAGCTCACCGACCGGCAGGGCGCCGCGCTGCTTGAGCTGCAGAACCTCGTCAGCCAGCTCGCGCTGCTTGCAGTCCATTCGATCAACTTCCTCGGTGAACTTGCGCTCGATGTTGTCAAGCGCAGAGGTGACGAGCTGAATGTTTCCGACGAAGCCCAGGGCGGCTAGGCCGATGAGGTGATCGGGGGTGATGGTGACAATACCGGCGTATGCCAGGGCGCCAAAGATGGCGAGGATGGCGCCGACTGCGAGGCGGGGGAGATGCTGTTTCATGGTCGATTCCTATGATGGTTGTTCGTGCCGAAGTGTTCGGACACGATGATTTGAGCTAGCTGCTTGGGCGTACCCGCTGCGCGTAGCTCCCTCTCCATCTTTCGTTTGGCTTCAGCGATTCGATATGCTTCCACGTCCCGTGCCGGCATTCGTTTCGCCACCCAGTCCCCCACTTCCCGTGGTAGGTTGGCAAGGCATTTGATAGAAGGAAAAAGTCTAAACATGGCTGTCATTATATCTATCAAGTCTAATTGATACATCCAACTTCAAGAAAAAAACTCCATTACTTGCGACTAAAAAAGTTTGGCTATGCGCTCGGTCCTGCGCTGGGGAGGCTTCGGAGTTTTGACCCGCCCCCACCTCGCCCAGCGATTCAGGCACCCGTCGACAATGTCGACAATGTCGACAGACGCTCACGCTTGGTTTCAGTCTGTCGAGTTTGTCGACATTGTCGACGTACCTCTATTTCTCTAGCGTAAGTATTTAATAAATAAATAAAAAGTTAAAAATAGCTTTATGGCGACAAACCCAACTATGTCGACAGAAGCTTCGGATTGACGATGCACGCCTCTGTCGACGGCGCACCCTTGTTTCGCCTGGTGTAAGACCGCAGCGCGTCCTGTTGCTCCAGCCGTTGCAGCGCCTTGGTCAGGCGCTCCAGGTTGCGAAATCGGCCCTCCATGGCCTTCTGACACTCACGGCGGCTGAACTCTTCCAGCCCGTTACTTCGGATCCACTTCACGATGGCGCCCGCATCGGTGTCTATGCCATCGGTACCCAGCAGCCCGAATGCCGCCTGTGCGTGCGGGATCAGCAGACGCCCCAGCGCCACCGCCTGACGGGTGGCCAGCTCGCTCACGTCCTCGGCATGGCGCCCCACCTCGGCCAGCTCCAGCAGGGCAGCGATACGCGCCACGGCGCCCGGTAGCTTGCTCGTCCAATCACTGATCGATTCGTACCGCCCACCCTCGCCCTGGTGGTCCTCGATCTCTTGCGCGAAGTCCGCCCACAGCTCGAGCGCGGGTTCCGTCATCGGCAGTACTCTCGGCTTGCCAGGCACGGCCGGCACATCCTCAAGCAGACGGAACAGCGCGGCCTCGTAGTCGTCGCGCACCTGGTCGAGCACCGCCACCCGGCGGCGCACATCGCGCTTGCCGACGTTGCTGATGGGCATGGCGAAGAGAAAGCGCGCCAGCAAGCCGGAATCCCGGAAGCGCCGCGACGCGGCCACCTCGGACAGGACGCCCGGCTGCAGTGCCAGGCCGAAAGACAGGGCGGGTTTGTCGACGTGCGCCTCGCGCCCCGCTCGATCCACGCGCATCGCGGTGCCGGCGTGACCCTTGAGAAAGGCATCCAGGTTGGAAGATCCGCCGTTGTAGATGCCGGCCATGATCTGGAATATTCCGGCCTCATCCGACAGCAGCGCCATCCGCTCGCCATACTCGGCAAGCATTGCCTGTAGGCGCTCGGCGGTCACGTCCTCGGTGAAGAGGCGCGGCGCCCGCACCTCGGCCGGCATCGTGTCCTTCTCGTGCTGGATCTCCGCCCGGATGCGTTCTCGTTCGTCGTCGTCCTTGGCCTTCGCTGCATCGGACAGAAGGCGCTCCATGCGCTTTTCCGCCACCCTGCGCGCCGATGCCACCCGCCCGCGCTCGGCCCGGCCTCGGTCATACTCCAGCTTCTCCCAGCGCAGCAACGGCGCAGTCATGGCGCTGAACACCGCCGATTTGCGCGCACCGCTCGGCAGCGCCGTTAGAGTCCAGATGGCAAGCGGCTCGGTGTAGTCGTCACCAAAGGGCGATACCTCATACCGCCGTTGCAGCACGGCAGCCAGGACGGACAGCCCCACCATCACGGCCAGGGCTGGCGGCGTCTGCGTTGAGTCGGCCACGGCCCCACACATCGCGCCCAGCCACACAGGGAGAATGTCGGCCGGGATCTCCGGCACCTTGATCATTCCCGGCAGAACCGGATCCGGCCACTCGGTCACAGGCGTTTGTCCCGCCACGGCGGCCAGCGCCTTGTCCACCACGGCCTTTACCGCGTCCGTGCCGGCGGCCTGCGCCAGGTCGTTGAAGTCGGTCGGCTTACCCATGGGACACCTCGGTGAAGATCGGGTAGGCGACACGGGCGCCGACCGCCTTGGCGGCAGCATGAGCAGCGGTCAGGCCGGGATTGCCTGGTGTGCCTTCATCGTTGTCGGCGCAGATCACGAGGCGCAGGCGGGGAAACTTGGCCCGCAGTGAGCGCGCCACGGCCAGCAGGTTGCCGCAGTTGAAGCACACCGCCACCGCCTTTCCGGTGGCCTGGTAGAGGGTGGCGCCGGTACTGTAGCCTTCCGCCAGCAGCAAGGCGTCATCCGGGCGCCCGATGGCGAAGTAACAGCCGGCGATGCGCCCGCCGGTCAGGAAGCGCTTGCTCCCGTCCGGGCCAATGAACTGCAGCGTATGGAGGCGCCCTTCTGCATCGCGCGCCGGCACCATGAGCTGGTCGCGCAGCGCCCGCAGACCGAAGGCATGCACGCCCTTGGCCCGCAGGTAGGGATGATCGTTTGTCACCGGCTTGGCCCCGCTCCACAGCTTCAGCGCCCGAGCGGCTGCCGTTGCCCTGACGCGCGCTTCCTCATCGGCCCGCGCCTGTTGTGCTGCCTGCAGGCCGCGCCGCAGCGCGCCCAGCTCGGCAGGCGTCATCGTTTCATTGGTGGTGGCCTTCCAGGTGTGTTGCTCGCCTGTTCTCCAGGATCCGAACACGCCCGCCAAGATCGGGTGGCGATGCAACACCGCCCAGCCGTTCCGGCTACCGGACTTGTCCCCTTCAACTCGGAAACGAACGAGCTTGCCTTCCGGAAGGGCAGGCAGCTTGATCGGTGTCAGGCCGGCAAGCCCCATGGCGGCGATGAAGTCGGCCTCAGTCATCGAGGGCCTCCACGATTGCATCGGGCCACTGGGCGCGGATCTCGCCTGCCGTTGCTGCCTGCGGGCAGATGACCCGGAAGGGCGGGCGGCCAGGCACATGCACCAACCACATCATGCTGGTTCGCGGTTGTGCAGACGCCTGCAGATCAGCAAGCACAGCAGCCGCATCGCGGTGCCCTTGCTGGGCCGCAGCCCGCAAAAGCCGAAGGGCTTCCCGGCGCTGTGCCCGAGATCCGTTCTCGGCCGTCCATCCATAGTCGACGAAGCCCGGCCGGCGGCGGTTGGCATCGCGCCCCATCCCGGCCCCACCGGGGAAATTAACGTGCGACATGTTCGCCTCCCCCATCTACCTCGTCTTTCAACACGTAGGCGTAGGCGTTCCTATCCAGGCGGGTAACGAACTCTTTGATCATCTCGTCCGCAATTCGCACGAGCGTCTGTGCATAGATGATCACTTCGGCATCATCATTCAGCAGTGCAAGCGCTCCTTGGAGTTGCGCCCGAATCCTGCATAGCTCGTTGATCGAGGCGGACGTGAAGTCGAAGTAATCAGCTGGTGCGCAATTTGGAGTGTTCATGCTGCGACCCCTTCGGCCTCGGCCAGCGCCGCACGGATGATCTGATCTTGCTCGATGAAGGCGCCGTCCGCATTGCAACCAGCAACCACTACAAGCGCGGCCTGTAGCGCCTGCTGCAGCTTTGGGGCCGCGTACGCTGTCAAAGTGACCGCTTCCAGCAGGGCGCGGGCTTCGTTGATTCGATCCATCACTTCGATGAGCGCCGAAGACAGGGAGTGCTCATAGAGAGATTCAATATCTCCGGTATTCGCGAGGGTTACGACCAAATCTACGATGCCGTAGGCGCTTTCGAGTTTGATGCCGATGTTGTCGACCGCGTCAGCTGCTGCGCAACGGCTGGCGCCTTGAGCGGATGCGGGGCTAGTGGGTTGGCTCATGCTGCACCCCGCCCGGCAAAGCGCTCGACCGCGCGCTTGAACAGGAAGCTGCGCTCGTTGAGGATCGCAGAGCGGTCCTCGTCTGAAATGGCGCTGGTGTACCACAGCGCATAGATGACACCTTCCGCGTGGGGGTCAAGATTCATGTCAGCGGACGCCCGGCGCAGATCGCGGCGAGCGCGGTCCAGGCAGAGCTGGACCATGAAGGGATAGGGGGTGTTGCTGGGGGTGGTAGCGGCGTGGGCAGGCGTGCCCGATGCGGTAGTTCGCATGGCTGATGCTCCTTGGTCTGCGGCTTGAATCCCGCTCCCCGACGCCAATCGGGGGTGGCGGGCGCGTGCGGGATTGGCGTACCGGGACCAAGGAACCGGCGAGCCTTGCGGCTCTCCCACACGGCCCGCCATAGACGGAGCAGCACATGCGGTGGACGTAAAAAATCCGCCAGGGTGGCGGACATGTCCGCCTTGGTCGTTCGGGACGCCAATCCCGTTGCCTGTTGTTTGCAGGCAGGCTGGATAGTGCCGGGAGGTGGTCGACCGTGTCAAGCGAATCATGCCGGCACCTCAAGTGATGCCAAGTGGCCGCGGACCGCGGCTACTTTCCACCTGGTGCAGGCCGGGCCGGTCTTGATCGGGCGCGGAAACTTACCGGTTCTGGCATCACGCCAGATTGAGGATTCGGATTTGCCTAGAATGGCGGCAACGGTCTTGACGTCGACCATTGCCGAATCTGGCAAGCTATCGAAGTTCGCCAGGGCTGCGGGTATGGTGTTGCTAGGTGGTTGCATTGATCGCTCCTTGATGCGCCTTGGTGGCGCGACATGGAGCGATTAAATCGATTTAGCACTTTCTAGTCTTTCCGCAGAATTCTCAAAGTTCGCGGAAATTACCTAGAGAGTATTCTTTTGGCCTCGTAGTAATACTCGGAAGCCAAGGTCTTTCCGAGATTGAACTCTTTTCCCACCCTTTCAAAAAGGCCAGTATCGATTGCCACGCCTGGCTCGCTTCCCAGAATTCCATTCACCCGGATCCAAACCGCAAATTTCATATTTCGCTTTTTTGCCAACGGCGCGAGCTGTGTACCCTTCGGGTAAGGCTCTCCAAACACTTTATCCCAACTCTTCGACTTAGCTCCGACGACACTTTGAAAGGCTGACAAGTAGGCACGCGCAGCCCATTCCGGCAAGGGAAGATCCGCTCGCGCGCACTCCGATATTGCAGCCATGAGGGCGAACTTATCGCCTTCTGCGTACTGTTTTCCGTAAGCCACCAACACGTGGTGGGCATACCATTGGAAGAAAGCAGAATTAGGTCCCTCTACACCATCGCGGCCAAGCCGGGCCGATTCTTCAAGGCTTGCGGCGTGAGCCTGTTCCGCCGTCCATAGAGGATCGTAATTCGCCATCGCTTCACCTCACCTGTGATCGCTGCATAGGAATCACATCGGCCCCCTTCCGCACCTGGTCTAGCCAGTCCGCCCATTGCTGCATCATTGCCTTGCGCTGGGGTAGGAACTTCGTCCGGTTGTAGGCGCCACCCAGGGTATCGGGCACACGGTGCGCAAGCTGGTGCTCGATCACGGCAGCGTCGACACCCAGGCTTTCATGCAGGATCGTGCGCGCCATGGCCCTGAAGCCGTGACCGGTAATCTCGGTGCGGGTGTCGTAGCCCAGCCGGCGGAGTGCGTTGTTCACGGTGTTATCCGACATCGGGCGCCCGTGATCGTGCACGCCTTGGAAAACATACCGCCCATGCCCGGTGAAGGGCTGCAGCTCGGCCAGGATCGCCACCGCCTGCGTAGCGAGCGGAACGATGAAGTCACGGCGCTTTTTCATCTTCTCCGCCGGTATCCTCCACTCCGCCTGGTCAAGGTCGATCTCGCACCATTCCGCCTGCCTGAGTTCGCCAGGGCGCACGAACAGCATCGGTGCCAGGCGCAGGGCACAGCGCACGATGAAGGAGCCCTTGTAGCCATCGATGGCGCGCAGCAGCGGGCCGACACCGCCCGGCTCGGTGATCGCGGCAAAGTGCACCTTGGCTACCGGCGCCAGCGCGCCAAGCAGATCGGCGGCCGGGTTGCGCTCTGCCCTGCCGGTGGCGACGCCGTAGCGGAACACCTGCCCGGCAATCTGCTTGGCCCGGTGCGCGCTATCCACGGCGCCGCGGGCCTCGATCCGGCGCAGGGTTACCAGCAGGTCAGGGGCATTGATCTCGACGATGGGGCGGCTTCCGAGCCAGGGAAAGAGATCGTTCTGCAGCACCGCCAGGGTTTTGAGCCTGGTCGACTCGGTCCACGCCGTGGATTTCATCTTGTGCCACTCGCGAGCAATGACCTCGAACGAGTTCGCCACCTCACACACACGGTTGAGCTTTTCGATTTTGCGGACCGCGCTGGGATCATCACCGGATGCGATCTGTTCGCGGGCCTGATCGCGAGCCCTACGGGCGGCCGCAAGGGTCACATCAGGGTATGCGCCCAGTGCGAGCGTCTTGCGCTTGCCGTCGAAGCGGTAATCCAGCCTCCAGAGCTTTCCGCCGGTCGGCTGGATCAACAGGTACAGCCCGCGCTCGTCGGCCAGCTTGCGGGCCTTCTCTCCCGGCTGGGCCTTACGTATGGCGGTGTCGGTCAGTGGCATGGCGGTATCCTCACGGCGCCCGTTCTGGCGGTATACCGTCAAGGGTAGCGTATACCGTCAGGTGTACCGCCAAATTTGACGGTATTGCATGCTCCTTGGTGACACTGCCTGACACAAGAAAAAACCCGCAAAGCCTTGAGCTGTGCGGGTTTCTGGTACTGCCTGACACTGGGTGACACGAGTAACTGGTGGGTGCTGACGGGGTCGAACCGCCGACATTCGCCTTGTAAGGGCGACGCTCTACCAACTGAGCTAAGCACCCATGCTTGAGCAAAATACTAACTTCAGCTCAACGAAGCCGCTCAGTTTACTGCATCTTTCAGGCCTTTGCCAGCCCTGAATTTAGGCACCTTGGCCGCCTTGATCTTGATGTTCTTTCCCGTGCGCGGATTACGGCCTGTCCGGGCAACCCGATCGCCGACGTAAAAGGTACCGAACCCGACCAGGGTCACGGAGTCCTCCTGCTTGAGCGCCTGTTTGACGGATTCAATGGTCGCATCGAGCACCTTTCCGGCAGCGGCCTTGGAAATATCAGCCTGCTTGGCAATGGCGTCGATCAATTCGGATTTGTTCACTTCTAGCCCCCTTCTGGTGTGGATCGCAATAGAAATAACCCGGCGAAGCTCAGAAACAGCGCGACCTTCCGGGCTATCTCTGTCGTCCTGCATAAACCGTGGTCTTTATAGCTTGCGGAAATCCAGAGTGTCAAGGCGCACTGCAGCGTGCTTTCGCACGGCTGCAGTGGCTTTTTCACAAGCTGCCAGAATGAAGCGAGGCTTAGTGCGCGCGCAGACTCTTTGTCTTGGGAGCAGCCTCTTCGGCCGGAGCAGCCGCCGGCGCAACTGCCGGGACAACATCGGGGAGTGCAGCGGGCTTACGTTCCAGCGCAAGATCAAGGACTTGATCGATCCACTTAACCGGAATGATCTCGATCGCATTCTTGATGTTGTCGGGGATTTCGGCCAGATCCTTGACGTTTTCTTCAGGAATCAGTGCACGTGCAATCCCGCCACGAACAGCGGCCAAGAGTTTTTCCTTCAGTCCGCCAATGGGCAGAATTTCGCCACGCAAGGTGATCTCGCCCGTCATCGCCACATCGCAACACACCGGGATTCCCGTCAGCACGGACACCAGAGCGGTCGTGATTGCGCCACCCGCCGAGGGGCCGTCCTTGGGAATCGCACCCTCGGGCAAGTGAATGTGAATGTCGCTCTTCTGGTAGAAGTCGTCCTCGATACCCAGCGAACGGGCGCGCTTGCGCACCACCGACAACGCTGCCTGAATGGACTCCTGCATCACCTCGCCGAGCTTGCCGGTGGTCATGATCTTGCCCTTGCCAGGCAACACGACCGCTTCGACTGTCAGCAACTCACCGCCAACCTCCGTCCACGCAAGGCCAGTAACCTGGCCTACCTGGTTCTGCTTCTCGGCAATACCGAAGCTGTACTTGCGCACCCCCAGATACTTGTCGAGGTTCTTGGCGTTGACCACAATCTTTGTATTGCGAGCCTTGAGCACCAGCGACTTGACCACCTTGCGGCAGATCTTGGAGATCTCACGCTCCATGCTCCGCACCCCAGCCTCACGCGTGTAATAGCGACACACGTCACGCAGCGCATCTTCGGTAACCGAAAGCTCTTCCGGCTTGAGGCCGTTGTTCTTCATCTGCTTGGGCAGCAGATAGCGCAAGGAGATATTCACCTTCTCGTCTTCGGTGTAACCCGACAGACGAATCACCTCCATACGGTCGAGCAGCGCAGCCGGAATGTTCAGCGTATTTGCGGTGGCGACGAACATCACATCAGACAAGTCGAAATCGACCTCGACGTAATGGTCCTGGAAAGTGTGATTCTGTTCGGGATCAAGCACTTCAAGCAGCGCCGATGACGGGTCGCCGCGGAAATCCATGCCCAGTTTGTCGACCTCGTCGAGCAGGAACAGGGGGTTCTTGACCCCGACCTTAGTCATGTTCTGCAAGATCTTGCCCGGCATCGATCCGATGTAGGTGCGACGGTGGCCGCGAATTTCGGCCTCGTCCCGCACCCCACCAAGCGCCATCCGCACGAACTTGCGGTTGGTAGCCTTTGCAATCGACTGCCCAAGCGAGGTCTTGCCCACACCCGGGGGGCCAACCAGACACAGGATCGGCGCCTTCACCTTGTCGACACGCTGTTGCACGGCAAGATACTCGAGGATGCGTTCCTTGACCCGCTCAAGACCGTAGTGGTCCTTGTCGAGCACGACCTCGGCTTCGGCCAGATCCTTGCTGACCCGCGACTTTTTCTTCCACGGCAGGCCGAGTAGAATGTCGATGTAGTTGCGTACCACGGTGGCTTCGGCCGACATCGGCGACATCAGGCGCAGCTTCTTGAACTCCGCCTGCGCCTTTGCCAAGGCTTCCTTGGGCATGCCGGCGGACTTGATCTTCTTGTCCATTTCCTCGAGATCGGCACCTTCCTCGCCTTCTCCGAGTTCCTTCTGGATCGCCTTGACCTGCTCGTTCAGGTAGTACTCGCGCTGACTCTTCTCCATCTGGCGCTTGACGCGGCCACGGATGCGCTTTTCCACCTGCAGGATGTCGAGTTCGGTTTCGAGTTGGGAAAGCAGTTTGTCCAGACGCTCATTGACGTCGAACATCTCCAGCACTTCCTGCTTCTGCTCGAGCTTGAGCGGCAAGTGCGCTGCAATGGTGTCAGCCAGACGACCCGGCTCTTCGATGCCCGCCAGCGAGGTCAGGATCTCGGGCGGAATCTTCTTGTTCAGTTTCACGTACTGGTCGAACTGGGCGATGATCGCCCGACGCATGGCCTCGACTTCAGTGTTGTCGACGTCTGCCAGTGGCACCGGCGTAGCCTTGGCCACAAACAGGTGACGCAGATCGTCGACCGAATCGATGCGCGCGCGTTGCACGCCTTCGACCAGCACCTTGATCGTGCCGTCCGGCAGCTTCAACATCTGCAGGATATTGGCCACACAACCGATGTCGTAGAGATCCTCGATGGATGGCTCATCCTTGGCGGCAGATTTCTGCGCGACAAGCAGGATGCTCTTGCCGGCTTCCATCGCATTTTCCAGCGCCTTGATCGACTTGGGCCGGCCCACGAAGAGCGGGATAACCATGTGCGGAAACACCACCACGTCGCGCAGTGGCAGCAGCGGCAGTTCCATTTGCTCGTTGGGGAGGTCAGCAGGGCCCGACATTTTCTTTTTCCTTCCGATAAGGGTCACACCCATATGCGGGCGTGACCCGGGAATTCAAGTGGCGGGTGAAGCGACTCAGTTGGAGCCGGAAACCTTCTGTTGATCAGCATAGATCAACAGCGGGCGGGCACCTTCCTCAATAGTGCTCTCATCGATCACGACCTTGGAGACGCCTTCCATTGTAGGCAAGTCGTACATGATGTCGAGCAGCGCGGCCTCGAGTATCGAACGCAGTCCGCGTGCACCCGTCTTGCGCTTGATTGCCTTGCGCGCAACTGAACGCAGCGCCGCAGCACGAATTTCGAGCTCGACGCCTTCCATCGAAAAGAGCTTCTGGTACTGCTTGACCAGGGCATTCTTGGGCTCGACCAGGATCTGGATCAGCGCCTCCTCATCCAGTTCCTGCAGCGTGGCCACCACCGGCAGCCGGCCGATGAGCTCCGGGATCAAGCCGAACTTGATCAGATCCTCGGGCTCCACCTGGCGGAAGGCTTCGGTCACACTCTTGCTTTCACTACTTTTGACTTCGGCGCCGAAACCGATACCGACTTTCTCGGTCCGGTTGCGGATCACCTTGTCCAGCCCGTCGAACGCACCGCCGCAGATGAACAGCACGTTGGTGGTATCGACCTGGATGAAATCCTGGTTGGGGTGCTTGCGCCCACCTTGCGGCGGAATCGATGCAATCGTACCTTCCACCAACTTCAGCAGCGCCTGCTGGACACCTTCGCCCGACACGTCACGAGTAATCGAAGGGTTGTCGGCCTTGCGCGAAATCTTGTCGATCTCGTCGATATAGACGATGCCGCGCTGCGCTTTCTCGACGTCATAGTCGCATTTCTGCAGCAGCTTCTGGATGATGTTCTCGACGTCCTCACCCACGTAACCTGCTTCGGTCAGCGTGGTGGCATCGGCCATCACGAAAGGCACATTGAGCAAGCGCGCCAAGGTCTGCGCAAGCAGTGTCTTGCCCGAACCCGTGGGGCCGATCAGCAGGATGTTGCTCTTGGACAGCTCGACTTCATCCTTGCTGTCGCTCAGATGACGAAGGCGCTTGTAATGGTTGTACACCGCAACAGACAGGTTGCGCTTGGCCTTGGATTGCCCGATCACGTACTGATCGAGAATGTCGCAGATCTCCTGCGGCGTTGGCAGCTGCCCCTTGACGCTCTCCGAACCAGCATCGCCCGCGATTTCCTCACGGATGATGTCGTTGCACAACTCGATGCACTCGTCGCAAATGAAGACGGAGGGACCGGCAATGAGCTTGCGTACTTCATGCTGACTCTTGCCACAAAACGAGCAGTAAAGCAGCTTGTCGCCGCCCGTCTTCTTTTCCGGCATGTTCTGGTTCTCCTCGTTCAGGTATCGGCGCGGCTTGTCAGCAATTTATCCACGATGCCGTACTCCAGGGCCGCGGTTGCGGACATGAAGTTGTCACGATCGGTGTCCTTCTCGATACGCTCGATCGTTTGACCGGTGTGCTTGGCCAGCATTTCGTTGAGACGGGCACGCAGGAACAGAATCTCGCGTGCGTGGATTTCGATATCCGACGCCTGCCCCTGGTAGCCACCCAGCGGCTGATGAATCATCACCCGTGAATTGGGCAGCGTGAAGCGCTTGCCCTTCTCGCCCGCAGCCAGCAGGAAGGCGCCCATACTTGCGGCCTGCCCGATGCACAAAGTACTGATATTCGGCTTGACGAACTGCATGGTGTCGTAAATCGCCATGCCGGCCGTAACCGAACCGCCTGGCGAGTTGATGTAGAAGTTGATGTCCTTGTCCGGATTCTCCGACTCAAGGAATAGCATCTGGGCCACGATCAGATTGGCCGTGACGTCATTGACCGGGCCGACGAGGAATACCACCCGCTCCTTCAGGAGGCGCGAATAGATATCATAGGCGCGCTCACCGCGCCCACTCTGCTCGACTACCATCGGGACCAGGCCGAGACCGACCGGGTTCCATTCTCCGCCGCGCGGGGGCATTCCGTTCATCATTGTCTGTACTCTCGCGACCTCAGGCCGCGTTACCCATCAGTTCGTCAAAAGCGACCGACTTGTCGGAGGTCTGAGCCTGAGAAACCACCCATTCCACCACGTTGTCTTCGATCACCACGGCTTCGGCTTGCGCCAGCCGCTCGGGCTGTGCGTAATACCAGCGTACCAGTTCGGACGGATCTTCGTAACTCTGGGCCATCTCTTCGACCAGGGAACGGATCTGCTCCGGCTTGGCGTGCAAGTCCTTGGACTTGACCAGTTCGGCCATGATCAGCCCGAGCTTTACCCGGCGCACGGCTTGATCCGTGAACCAGGCCGGCTCCACCGGAATATCCTTGGTTTGCATGCCGCGGGTTTCCAGATCACGCTTTGCGTTGTCGGCCAACTGGCGTGATTCGGCTTCTACCAGCGACTTCGGCACTTCGATCGGGGTCGCCGCGAGCAGGGCTTCCATGACCTGCTCCTTGATCTTGGCCTGAATCCGGCGCTTCACTTCGCGCGTCAGATTGGCTTTGACCTCGTCACGCAGCTTGCTGACGTCACCATCAGCCACGCCCAGGGCCTTGGCGAAGTCGCTATCGACTGCCGGCAGCACTGCAGCTTCGACCTTCTTCACCGTCACGTCGAACTGGACGGTCTGACCGGCCAGATGCTGAGCGTGGTAGTCCGCAGGGAAGGTCATGTCGAAGGTCTTGGACTCGTCCGCCTTGAGACCCGTCACCGCAGCTTCGAAATCCTTGAGCATGGAGCCTGCGCCGATCACGAACGGAAAGTCCTCGGCCTGGCCACCTTCGAACACCTCACCGTCCTTGCGCCCGGTGAAGTCGATCGACACCCGATCGCCCTCTGCAGCAACACGGTCAGCGGGCTCGAACGACGTGCGCTGCTTGCGCAGCACTTCAAGAGTCTTGTCGACTTCGGCTTCGCCCACATCCAGCACCGGACGCTCGATCGGCTGGGCCGACAGATCGCCGGGAACCACTTCCGGATAAACTTCAAACACAGCGCTGAATTCCAGCACTTCGGCGTTGGAAGCTTCCTTGGGCTCGATGCGGGGATAACCGGCAACACGCAGATTCTGCTCACGCACGGCATTACCAAACGCCTTTTCGACCGCAGCTCCAATCGCTTCGGAGCGGGCTTGCGGCGCGTAGGTCTGCGCGACGATTTTCATCGGCACCTTGCCGGGCCGAAAACCGGGCATCTTGACCGTGCGGGCCATCTTTCTGAGACGAGCATCAACTTCCTTGTTGATTTCCGTCATTTCGACGGACATGTCGATGCGGCGCTCCAGTGCGCTCGGGGTTTCCTGGGTGGTCTGCATTCAATCGATCCTGAGAAGTCAAAAATACTGCCGGCACAGAATATTACCCACGAAGCCGCCCCACAGGAAGGCTTCGACCTGACCGGCCGTTTGAATTAAACCCTGATTCTAGCACAGGGACAGGGTCTTCCCTCCAGCACCGCCGAGGGGAGAAAATGCTGCACAAGAGGTGAAAAAATGCACAGCACGGAGAGGAACTAGCACACCACCAGCGCCTCTGAGGGAGGAGAATAAGGCGTGACGCCCTTCACCGAAAGGCAGTTGGGTGGCACGTAGCGGCGACTGACAGAACTGAACAGAGCCCGAGCGGCTCAAGCGACCAGGAGACGTCCCGATGAGCATATTCAACGCTTACCAGGCCCGGTTTGAAGCGGCCCGTGAAGACGAAATGTCGATCCAGGATTACCTGGCTTTGTGCGGCCGCGACCGTTCGGCTTACGCCACTGCAGCAGAGCGCATGCTGATGGCGATCGGGGAGCCCGAACTGGTCGACACCCGGCTCGATCCGCGCCTGTCGCGCATCTTCTCGAACAAGGTGCTCAAGCTCTACCCCGCCTTCCGGGACTTCTACGGCATGGAGGAGGTGATCGAGCACATCGTCTCCTACTTCCGCCACGCTGCGCAGGGTCTCGAGGAGAAGAAGCAGATCCTCTACCTGCTCGGCCCCGTCGGAGGAGGAAAATCCTCGCTCGCCGAGATGCTCAAGAGCTTGATCGAACATGTACCGTTCTATGCAATCAAGGGCTCACCGGTAAACGAATCCCCCCTCGGGCTCTTCAATGCGCTCGAGGACGGGCACATCCTGGAAGACGATTACGGCATCCCCCGCCGCTATCTGGGCAGCATCATGAGCCCGTGGGCGGTCAAGCGTCTGCACGAATTCGGCGGCGACATCACCAAGTTCAGGGTGGTCAAGCTCAGCCCCTCGGTATTGCGCCAGATCGCGGTCGCCAAGACCGAGCCGGGCGACGAGAACAACCAGGACATCTCCTCCCTGGTCGGCAAGATCGACATTCGCAAGCTTGAGCAGTACTCGCAGAACGACCCCGACGCCTATAGCTACTCTGGCGGCCTGTGCTTGGCCAACCGCGGGCTGCTCGAATTTGTCGAGATGTTCAAGGCCCCGATCAAGGTCCTCCACCCGCTGCTGACCGCCACCCAGGAGGGCAACTACAAGGGCACCGAAGGCTTTGGTGCAATTCCGTTCGACGGCATCGTGATGGCGCACTCGAACGAGTCGGAGTGGGTGGCGTTCAAGAACAACAAGAACAACGAGGCTTTCCTCGATCGTATTTACACCGTCAAGGTGCCCTACTGCCTGCGCATGTCGGACGAGATCCGGATCTACGAGAAGCTGCTTGTAAACAGCTCGCTCTCCGAAGCCCCCTGCGCACCCGACACGCTCAAGATGCTGGCCCAGTTCACCGTGCTGTCCCGCCTCAAGGAGCCGGAAAACTCCAGCATCTTTTCCAAGATGCGGGTCTATGACGGCGAAAACCTCAAGGACACCGATCCCAAGGCCAAGAGCTACCAGGAGTATCGCGACTACGCCGGCGTGGATGAAGGCATGACCGGCCTGTCCACCCGGTTTGCCTTCAAGGTGCTGTCGCGGGTGTTCAACTTCGATCACCGCGAGGTCGCGGCCAACCCGGTGCACCTGATGTATGTGCTCGAGCAGCAGATCGCGCAGGAGCAGTATCCGCCCGAGGCCGAGGCCCGCTACCTTGGCTTCATCAAGGAATACCTCGCCCCGCGCTACGCCGAGTTCATCGGCAAGGAGATCCAGACCGCTTACCTCGAGAGCTACTCCGAGTATGGTCAGAACATCTTCGACCGCTACGTGATCTATGCCGACTTCTGGATCCAGGACCAGGAGTTCCGCGACCCGAACACCGGCGAGATCCTCGACCGCTCGGCACTCAACGAAGAACTCGAGAAAATCGAAAAGCCGGCCGGCATCAGCAACCCGAAGGACTTCCGCAACGAGGTGGTCAACTTCGTGCTGCGCGCACGGGCCAAGAACGAAGGCCGCAACCCGAGCTGGACCTCGTACGAGAAACTGCGTGCCGTCATCGAGAAGAAGATGTTCTCCAACACCGAAGACCTGCTACCGGTGATCAGCTTCAATGCCAAGGCCAGTGGCGACGAGCAGAAGAAGCATCAGAACTTCGTCAATCGCATGATCGAGAAGGGCTACACCGAGAAACAGGTGCGCCTGCTTTGCGAGTGGTATCTGCGCGTACGCAAGTCGTCCTGAACGCCTGAACGCGCTGCACCGCAAAAGGATGCGCAGCCGGTTACGGCCGGCTGCGCAAACCATCGCAGGTCACCACGGAGGAAGGCATGATCCGCATCATCGATCGGCGTTTCGACAGCAGAAACAAGAGTGCAGTGAACCGGCAGCGCTTCGTGCGCCGGTTCAAGCAGCAGATCCGCCGTGCGGTTTCTGATGCCATCCAGGGGCGATCGATTCGCGACCTCGATAACGGCGAGCACATCTCGATTCCGTCCAAGGATCTGTCCGAGCCCCATTTCCAGCATGGCAAGGGCGGGATCTGGGAACAGGTCTATACCGGCAACGACCAATTCGCGAGCGGCGATCAGATCAAGCGCCCCCAAGGCGGTGGCGCCGGCGGTTCTGGCAGTGGCAAAGTGGGCAAGGATGGCGAGAGTGAGGACGATTTCGTCTTTCAGCTGTCGCGCGAGGAGTTCCTCGATATTTTCTTCGACGATCTCGCCCTGCCCAACCTGATTCGCACCCAGCTCGCCCGGGTCACCGACTACAAGACCCAGCGCGCCGGCTTCACCTCGTCCGGGGTGCCGGCCAATATCAATATCATTCGATCGCTGCGCGGCGCGCTCGGCCGCCGGCTGGCGCTGGGCTCACCCTACAGCGCCCGCCTGCGCGAGCTGAAGGACGCACTGGACGAAGCCATCGCCCAATATGGCGAAGACAGCGAAGAAGTGCGTGAGCTGCGTGACGAGATCGGCCGGCTGCGAGCGAAGATCGAAGCCATTCCCTTCATCGACAGCTTCGACCTGCGTTACAACAATCGGGTCAAGATTCCGCAGCCCACCACGCAGGCGGTGATGTTCTGCGTGATGGACGTCTCCGGCTCGATGGACGAAGAGAAGAAAGCCACCGCCAAGCGCTTCTTCATGCTGCTCTACCTGTTCCTGACCCGGACCTACGAGCACATCGAGGTCGTCTTCATCCGCCACCACACCGTGGCCAAGGAGACTGACGAGGACGAGTTCTTCCATTCGCGCGAATCGGGCGGCACCGTGGTGTCGAGCGCGCTTGAACTGATGCGCGACATCATCCGCGAACGCTATGCCGGCGGTCAGTGGAACATATACGGCGCACAGGCATCCGACGGCGACAACTGGGACAACGACTCACCCATCTGCCGCGAGCTGCTCGCCAACGAAATCCTCCCCTGGTGCCAGTATTTCGCCTACATCGAGATCACCCCTGGCGAACCGCAGAACCTGTGGCGCGAGTACGAGAAGATCCTGGGCCACAGCGCAAACTTCGCCATGCAGCGCATCGAGTCGCCGGCAGACATCTACCCGGTTTTCCGCGAACTGTTCAAGAAGAGCCTCGTATGAAGCGTGCCCTGAAGAAACAGCCCCTGCCCGGCGGGTCGGAGTGGTCGTTCGAGAGCATCGACCGCTATCACACCGAAATCGCTCGAGTCGCCGCCGCCTATGGTCTTGACACCTACCCGGTGCAGATCGAGATCATCACCGCCGAGCAGATGATGGACGCATACGCCTCGGTGGGCATGCCGGTGAACTATCACCACTGGTCGTTCGGCAAGCAGTTCCTGTCCACCGAAAAAGGCTACCGGCGCGGGCAGATGGGGTTGGCCTACGAGATCGTGATCAACTCCAACCCCTGCATCGCCTATCTGATGGAAGAAAACACCCTGCCCATGCAGGGGCTGGTGATCGCCCATGCGGCCTACGGTCACAACAGCTTCTTCAAGGGCAACTACATGTTCCGCACCTGGACCAATGCGGACGCAATCATCGACTACCTGGTCTTTGCCAAAAACTACATCGCCCACTGCGAAGAGCGCTACGGGGTGGAAGAAGTCGAACTGCTGCTCGATTCCTGTCACGCCCTGATGAACCTCGGCGTCGATCGCTACAAGCGTCCGCCCAAGCTGTCGATGGCGAAGGAAAAGCTGCGTCAGGACGAGCGCGAGGAATACCTGCAGACCCAGGTAAACGATCTGTGGCGCACCCTGCCCACGCACGAGGCACGAGGCGACACCAAGCGAGAGCGGCGCTTTCCCGAAGAGCCGGAAGAGAACCTGCTCTACTTCATTGAAAAAAGCGCGCCGCTGCTCGAACCCTGGCAGCGCGAGGTCGTGCGCATCGTGCGCAAGATCGCGCAATACTTCTTCCCCCAGCGCCAGACCCAGGTCATGAACGAGGGCTGGGCCAGCTACTGGCACTACACCCTGCTCAACACGCTCTACGACGAAGGCCTGCTCAGCGACAGCTTCATGCTCGAGTTTCTGCAATCCCATACCAACGTGGTCTACCAGCCGCCCTACAACGTACGCTGGTACAACGGCATCAACCCCTATGCGCTGGGTTTCGCCATGTGGACCGACATTCGCCGCATGTGCGAGAACCCAACCGAAGAAGATCGGCAATGGTTTCCCGAGGTCGCAGGCAGCAACTGGCTCGAGACCTTCGACTTCGCGATGCGAAATTTCAAGGACGAGAGTTTCGTTGCCCAGTACCTGTCGCCCAAGGTCATGCGCGACTTCCGCATGTTTGCCATCCTCGACGACGAGCACCAGGGCAACCTCCAGGTCTCGGCCATTCATGACGATCGCGGTTTTCGCCGTGTGCGCGAGATCCTGTCCGAGCACTACAACCTCGGCAGTCGAGAGCCCAATATCCAGGTCTGGAACGTCGATCTGCGCGGCGACCGCTCGCTCACCCTGCGCCACCAGAGTTGGCGCAGCCGCCCGCTTTCCGGTAGCGCCGAAGAGGTGGTGAAACACATCGCCCGCCTGTGGGGCTTCCCGGTTCGGCTGGAATCGGTCAATGACGCCGGCGTGGTGCAACTGATCCATGAAACCCGCCTCGAGAAGCGCAAGGCGCGCAACTGAACAGGCTCAGCTGACCAAACTCAGCTGACCAGACTCAGCCAGCGCGGTCCGGCCGGCGAAGGTGCGCCTGCCGGAATGCCGATGGCGACATGCCCTGCCTGCGGCTGAAGAAGCGCGAAAAATACGCCGGATCCTGGAACCCCAGCGAATAGCCGATGCCGGTTACGTCCAGATCGGAATAAGCCAGCAAACGGCGAGCCTCGAGCAGCAAGCGCTCGTGGATCATGTCCTGCGCGCTGGTGCCGGCCTCGCGTCGACAGCTGTTGTTGAGCTGGGCCGTCGACACCCCGAGCCGTCCGGCGTAAAAACCGATTGGCTGCCACTCGCGGAAGTGTTGTTCGATCAGCTCGGCAAAACGTTCTACCCGGGCATGCATTCTATCGTGAGCAACCTGCTCGGACGCCACGCCCCCTGCCCGCGCAAGCTGCACCAGCACCAGACCAAGCGTGGCCATCAGCGCGCTCAGGCGTCCGGGCAGATGCCCCCCATACTCACGCTCGAATTGCTCAAAATAAAGCCGGATCAAGTCCAGGGTGTCGGGCCGATCGCCAAGCGGCAGATAGCGGAAGCTGTCGAACACCCCACGCAACTCTCCGGACAGAGCAAACAGCTCCCCGAGCAGCGCCTGTGGCAGGGTGACGATCCGCCCCACCATGTCGGGTGAAAACCGAAAGCCATGGATACGCCTGGGCGGCACCATCAGCACACAGGGTACGGCCAGCGCCTGCGACTGTGTCTCGAGCACCATCTCCGCCGCCCCCGCCTGCAAGAAAACGACGTGCAGCAAGCTGTCATGGCTGTGCGGCGTGATTTCCCAATCGTACAGAGCGCTGCGCGCCGCAATCGTTTCGCAATGCACCGGCTCGGGCGTCGGCCACAGCGCCTTCTCGCCAAACAGCTTATACGACGGGACCTGTACATCCTTCATGCGTCGTACTCCTGACTTGTCAAACAGTTGACCGGGAGCATAACCCGACTTTCGAAAAGTACAAGCATTACGCCCTCCCAGTTCAAGCGCCCGCGCCTCGGCCTGCCTATAGTTCAAGCCTGCCTTCAAGACAGCCTCAATAACAGGAGAGAGACAATGCAAACCCAAGTCGGCATCATCGGTGGCGGCCCTTCCGGCCTGTGCCTCGCCCGCCTGCTCAGCCAGGCCGGTATCAAGAGCGTCATCCTCGAGCGTCAGGACCGCGACTACGTCGAAGCGCGCATCCGCGCCGGCATCCTCGAGCAGGGCATGGCCGACCTGATGCGCAAGGCCGGTGTCGGCGCCCGCATGGACAAGGAAGGCCTGGTGCACGACGGCATCGTGCTGACCTTCAACGGTCGCGAAGAGCGCATCGACATGGCCGCGCTCACCGGCGGCAAGCAGGTGATGGTGTACGGCCAGACCGAGCTCACCAAGGATCTCTACGACGCGGTGCTCAAGGACGACAACATTACCGTCATCTTCCAGGCCCGCGACGTGCACCCGGTGGGCTACCTCGAGGGCAAGCCCAAGCTCGAGTTCCACAAGGACGGCAAGCAGACCATCATCGACTGCGACTACATCGCCGGCTGCGACGGCTACCACGGTGCATCGCGCGCCTCGGTGCCGCGCGAAAAGATCACCGAGTTCGAGCGCATCTACCCCTTCGGCTGGCTCGGCCTGCTGTCCGACACCCCGCCAGTGCATGAAGAACTGATCTACGCCAACCACAAGCGCGGCTTTGCGCTGTGCTCGATGCGCTCGCACACCCGCAGCCGCTATTACCTCCAGGTCGGCCTCGATGAGAAGGTCGAGGACTGGTCGGACGAGCGCTTCTGGGACGAAATCCGTCGCCGCCTGCCCGAACACATCGCCAAGGACATGGTCACCGGCCCCTCGATCGAGAAAAGCATCGCCCCGCTGCGCAGCTTCGTCACCGAACCGATGCGCTTCGGCAACATGTTCCTGGTCGGCGACGCCGCCCACATCGTGCCGCCCACCGGTGCCAAGGGCCTTAACCTTGCCGCGTCCGACATGTACTACCTGTCGACTGCCCTGATCGCCTTCTACAACGAAGGCGGCCGCACCGACCTGCTCGACCGCTACTCCGAGACCGCGCTGCGCCGCGTGTGGGCCGCAGTGCGTTTCTCATGGTGGTTCACCTCGATCATGCACAAGTTCAACGAAGACCCGATCGAGCACAAGATCCAGCTCGCCGAACTCGACTACCTGATGAGCTCCACCGCAGGCAAGACCACCATTGCCGAGAACTACGTCGGCCTGCCCTTCGACCCGACCTTCAAGTAAACGCATCCCTACCCGGAAGCGGAAAACGGGCGCACCCCACAAGGGTGCGCCCGTTTTCCATGGGCCAGCGCCACCCGATCGGACCGACGCCGGCGCAACATCGCGCCTCGCGCAGCACCACACTCCCTCAAGCTCCACGTCATATGTCTTGGCGACAATAAATCGAGTAACACTTGAACATGGAAGTAGATGGAAATAGCCCCACGCGTCTTCTATGCTTCTTTAGGTAGTCATAACAAAATGAGGAGACCGGACATGAACATGAGCGGACGCGTGGCGACTTGGCTGGAACTCGCAGTTGCCCCGGAATGGCACCGTCAGGCCGTGCACGTTCGAGTGCATCAGGTCGGCGCAGGCAAGGACGAGTGCTACACCCTGTCGATGGATGGTCGCTGCGTGTGTACCAGCAATGGCCAGCTCACCACCTTCCGCGGGCGCCCTGCGGTCGAGCGTTTTCTGGAAATGGTGCGAGTCCATGATGCCGAAGTCGGCGAACCGGACCCCGACCTGCGCGCCTTCCCGCGCGGGCATTACTGCCTGAGCCTGGATCGGCAAAATACCCTGTGTCCGTGCGAGGAGTGTCGCGACGACGGCATGCAGGTATGCATGCCCAGGTGCAGCACGGCACGCGCTAACTGGCTGCCGCCCATGCCCGAGTGGCGCTCGGACGCGTGCCGCATTTCCTCACGCGCTGAATAGACACTTCTTGATAACGCCATCGGAGCGTTTGTGAGCCTGTCGCTCACAAACGCTCCGATGGCGTTTGTGTTAGCGTTGTTTAACCCAGGAAGGAGTCTGGCGCCGGCAACGGGGTGCTCGG
>JAUSOD010000083.1 GCA_030656215.1 Azoarcus sp. | reverse complement strand
GAGCTGGGCAAGGCCGCCGAGCAGGCGTTCGTGTATGACCGGGTCAAGCGTGGCGGCCGACTGCAGCAGCATCGATTGCGTGATCACGAGTTCGCCGACCAGATTGATCAGCTGATCCACCTTGTTGATGCCAACCCGGATCGACGTGGTGTCGCCTGCGGCGGCGGGTGGCGCCGCATTGTCTGTGGCCCGTCGCCCCAGCACTGTTGGCGCGGGGCGTTCAACAACCGCGGGGGCGGGTTCCGCGCTCTCGGGCTTGAGCAAGCTGGCTGGCGCCGTCTCTGCAGGCAGCGGCTCGAAAAAGCCGTAAGCCTGCGCATCGGTGGCGACCGTGGCCGGCAAGGGCTCAAAGAAACCGAAACCCGCATCGGGTGTGTCGGCGGGTGCCGGCAGGGGCTCGAACAGGCCGAATCCTTCGTCGCCCCCGGCGAGGGCGCTTACCGGTAGCGGCTCGAAAAAGCCGAAGCCTTCGTCCTGCGCAGGAAGGTCTGTTGCTGGCAGTGGTTCAAAGAAACCAAAGCCCTGGTCGGCAGTCTCGGCTGCTGCCGGCAGGGGATCAAAAAAACCAAAGCCTTCGTCCGCAGTTTCGGTTGTTTCCGGCACAGGGTCGAAGAAACCATAGCCGTCGTCGCTAACCGGCTCCGCGTGGCACGGATGGGCTTCTATCCGCAGCCATTCTGGCGCCAGAACGTAGCTGATGAAATCGCCGATCTCGCTCCTTGCCAAGTCGGATTCGAGCGTGATGCTCCAGCTACCTTCGGGGCCACCATCGGCTGGGCGTTGGCCGAGGTCGAGGGTGCCGAACTGAGCGAGTGCATCGAGCAATGTGGCCATCGCCGTGGCCTCGATACCCGCGTCGGCTGGAACGTCGATCGTGATCTGGTAGCGCTGACGCCCGGTCGGTACCACCTGGGGCCTTGCCCTCAGTGGCTGCGGCGTGCTGTTCGGGGACCCCAGCAGCGCCAGTTCGGCAGTGAGTGCGTCAGCGCCCGACACGGTGACAGCGGCGCCGCTCCGGTGTCCGTCGAGCAGTTCGCGTAGTACGTCCACTGCGCGCAGGCAGGCATCGAGGCGCTCGTCGTCGAGTGCGAGCTCGCCCCGGCGTACCCGATCGAGCAAGGTCTCGAGCGTGTGGGTGAAGTCGGCCATATCGCCGAACCCGAAGGTGCCGGCGCCGCCCTTGATCGAGTGCGCTGCGCGAAATATTGCGTTGAGCTGCTCGGGGTCCGGCTCGGCAAGGTCGATGCCGAGCAGGCCCGACTCCATGGCAGCAAGGTGCTCAGTCGCCTCCTCAAGGAAGATCTGTATGAACTGGCCGATGTCGATGGTCATGGAGGGGCGCTAGCGCAATGGCTTCAGGGCAGGACCTTCTTGACCACGTCGAGCAGCTTGTTGGGATCGAAGGGCTTGACCAGCCAGCCGGTCGCACCTGCAGCCCGACCCTGCGCCTTCATCGCATCGCTTGACTCGGTGGTCAGGATCAGAATGGGCACCGTCCGGTAGTTGGGCAGGGCGCGAAGGGATCGCACCATGGTCAGGCCATCCATACGCGGCATGTTCTGGTCCGTCAGGACCAGGTGTACCTGCTGAGCCTTGGCCTTGTTCAGACCATCCTGCCCATCAACTGCCTCAATCACCTGGTATCCCTGACTCTTGAGGGTAAAGGCCACCATCTGACGGATCGATGCCGAGTCGTCAACCGCTAGAATCGTCTTTGCCATCGTGTTTTCTCACTTCATTCGTATTGAGAGGTAGCTCGTGCCATCGCGCCGGGCAGGGTGCTCACGTTCCTGCTAAAACAGGTCGACGTCACCCGAGGTCATCGAGTTTTGCGCCACCGGTTTTCTGGCGCTGCTCTGGGCCAAGGCATCCAGGGCCTTGTGCAGGGCTTCAAATTCAGCCGGCTGTGTGACACCGATACGGCCCTGCTTGAATCCGGGGAGCGCCCGGATCACGTTCTCGACTGCTTCCACCCGTTGCGCGGTAATTTGCAGCAACTGAGATGTCATGTCCTGAAACTGCAATCCCACCACCGCCTGGTGGACGCCGGTCTGGACCTGAGCCGAAATCTCCGAGGCCTCGTGCGCGATCTGCACCCGCTCGCGGCCAAGGCGGTCAAGTACCGCAATCATCCCTTCGATTCCATGCTTGGATTCAAGGGCCTTGGTCATGTCGGTCGTGGCAAGCTGGTCGGCGGCATGGCTGACCGAGCCGAGTGCCGCATCGATCCTGGAAATGACCTTGCGAATCTCGCTGCTGAACAGATTGGTGCGCTCGGACAGTGTGCGTACTTCGTCGGCGACCACCGCAAACCCGCGACCGGCCTCGCCTGCACGTGCGGCCTCGATGGCGGCGTTCAGCGCCAGCAGATTGGTTTGCTTGGCGATTTTCTCGATATCGCTCAGGATCCGGTTGACGGCCCCCACGCTCTCGCCAACGGTATCCATCTGTTCCACCAGTTCGATGGCACGCTTGCTGTTGTTGAGCGAATCATCGACAAACACCATGAGGGTGTCCGAGATCTGGGCAACAAACTGCTTGAAGGTTTCGTCCTCATAACTGGCTTTGTTCACGCTGTCTGTGGAGTCGGTCATCAGCCGACCAATCAGTGCCCTTTGAGCCGACGCCTGGGTTTCGAGCAGGTTGAAGGCTCGCAGCAGTTCTGCGATTGCGCTCTGCAGGATCTGGTCTACGCGATCGATGTCCGCGCTCGACTGTTGCAGGCATGGCGGCAGAATTTTGCCTGCGTCAGCCATCAGGCGCTCAAGCTCGCCCTTGTCGGCGACTACCTCGGCTGCATGTGCCGCCGTGTCATCTGGTTGTGCGGTGCCAGCCCACGCAATCAGTCCGATCATGATCACGGCTTGCCCGATCAGCATGCCTGTTGATGACGCGCTGCCCTCGGTCAAAAGTATCGATGCCAACACAGAAAGAACCGCAACCGCAAGTGCGCCAGACAGCGCTGCCGTGCGGTTTCCAGTGTGTGGTTTATCGAGTTTCATCGTAGGGCTTCAGTTAGACGCCGTGCATCATCCATGAGGTGCATGCAGCTGGCAAGACGATTGGGTGAAAAGGAATGGGTGGCAAGCCCCATGTAGCTGTTCTCGGCACGGAAAGGCTAAGACTTTAGAGGCATGTCAAAAAATTGCAGTGGGCGCCGCCTCGTATGGGCGATGGTCTCAGCCGACAGAAAAAAGAACTGGAGCAATCGAGTTGCCTTCTGCAGCCACGGGGGTGCCCGCTTCAGCCCACCGGTAGCCAGATCCGGAACAGCGAGCCCTTGCCCGGCTTGCTGGTGACTTCTATCCGACCGCCGTGTTTCTTGACCACGATGTCGTAGGAAATTGACAGCCCGAGCCCGGTGCCCTTGCCCACCGGCCTGGTGGTGAAGAAGGGCTCGAACACGTGACGCTTCACCTCGTCGCTCATGCCCACGCCAGAGTCCTCCACCTCGAACCACACCCCGCCCGTGGTGCAGCCCGAGCGGACGTGGATCGTGCCGTGCTCCTCGATTGCCTGGGCTGCATTGATCAACAGGTTCATGAACACCTGGTTGATCTCCGCCGGCAAGCAGTCCACCAGCGGAAGCTCGCCAAGCTCGCGCACGACGCAGGCCTTGTACTTCAGCTCGTTCCACACCACCGCCAGCGTGCTTTCCATGCCGGCGTTCAGGTCGGCCGGCTGGCGCGGGGTCTGGTCCACCCCGGAGAAGTCCTTCAGACTATGCACGATCCGGGTCACCCGCCCGAGGCCCTCGCGCGACTCCTGCAGCAGTCCCGGCAGGTCCTCACGGATGTAGGTCAGATCGGCATCGGCAATGGCGGCCAGCAGCGCCTCCGGGTCACGCTTGTCCGCTGCCGACTCGCAGGTGGCAATCAGCTCGGTCAGTCGGCGAGTGTAGCCTTCGAGCGCGCCGAGGTTGGAGGTCACGAAGGCGAGCGGGTTGTTGATCTCGTGCGCCACGCCCGCTGCCAGCTTGCCGATCGATGCCAGTTTGTCGCTTTGCAGCAGCTGCTGATGGGTCTGCACCAAAGTGGCATGGCTATCCTCGATACGCTGCTTGTCTGCGAGCGCAGCATCCCGTGCGGTAGCCAGGTCCGCATTGCGACGTGCAATCTGAGCCTCGGCCCGGGACAGCAGGGTGGTGAGCACCATGATCAGCAGAAGGCCGCCCAGCGCCGCGCCTGCATGTGACCACACCAGCTGTGTGCGCTCGGGTGCAAGGTCGTCGCGCAGGGCTTGCATCGGCACGGCAACCGCGATTGCGCCACGGACATCACCCACCTTGTAGCCTTGCTGCTCGTGGCAGGGCATGCAGGCCTGGGTTACGGGTAAGGCCTCGAGATAACGCAGATATTCCTTGCCATCAATCAGGCTCACACTTTGTGCGTGTGCCTCACCGCGGCGCTCGACCAACTCCAGCGCGGCGGCTTCCCATGCGTCGGGTTTGTTCTCGGCACGGATAGGATCAAGGCTGGTGAGCCGGCTCAGAATGCCGTCTGCCCGGCCCGATTCCTCCATGACCTGGCGCGACATGTAGGCCGGGTTCACCAGCGTCAGGTGCCGCCCGCTGGGGGTAAGAATGTCGCGTTCGCTCACCAGCCCCTCGAGCAGTGGATTGGGTGGGGTCAGCTCCGACGCCTCCACATAAACGCCGCCGCGCTTTGCCACCCAGGCACGGTAATCCACGTGTTTCTGATGGGCTACCCGTGCGTGGGACAGCGCCAGCGCCTCGACCCGCTGATCGAGTTGCCCCAGGTTCCATACATAGCTTGTGCCCACCGCCACAAGCCAGGCGAGCGCCAACACCATACCGACCAGGCGGGCTGAGAGTCCGCTCGCGGCCGATGAGTCGTTTGTTGGCAAGGCGCTTCCCCGCATTGATATTGTTTCCGCCATGTTACTTCGCTCCGCTATGGGCAGGAGCGACGATGCACGCGATAGGCCTGTGTATTCGCAGATCCTGGCGCTTGCAGGGCTGGGCTCGAGCCAGCCGGACGGGGCAGTACCGGGATCGCTGGCGGAAGTTTGAACCGCAGGTCCGCACTCGGACGACTCACTTCGCAAGGCGGGCGGCAATTGTCGCCAGCTTACCGACCGAAGGAGCGCCGTAATGAATCCGACAATGAACCCCCAACGGCTTCAACTGGAGAACCACCTTTTTCAGGGCAGTGGCGGTGTCAGCGCCGAGAACCGGGCCGAGGGTTTCCGGCCCGCGTTCTTCGATACGCAAACGCAGTGCATCTACCCGTCGCGCTTTGGCGATGGCCGCCCGGCGCCATTCCATCTGCTTGATGGCCTGCCGGAGGAAGTCGTCCTCGCCCGCGATCCGGGTGGCAGGGTCCTCAGCGTCAAGTCCACTGTGGTCTCGGGCTTTGTACGTGGCGGGCGCTTCTTCAATCGCGAGGAGGCCGCAGCCGAAGTCGCCGCAACCGTCCTGCACTGAAAGTCATCGGGAAGCCTGCACCCGCCGACTACGCATCCCCCCGCGTCGCCGATGCGGGCAAGCTGCGGGCAAGCTGCGGGCAAACCCGGTGCAATGGACTGTGCGTGAGGACTTACGGTGCCTCGGCGCGCGACACGCTGCCTGCGCCGCTGATGATCTGATCGACACGCGGGTGACCGTAATAACGTACGTCACCGCTCCCGGCGATGCGCACCACCAGCTGCTCGCTCGCACGGACCGTCGCATTGCCGCTGCCGTCGATTGTCACGCTGGTCTTGCGGCTCTCCAGCGCGCCGGCGACATAGTCCCCCGAACCCTGCAGTCGCAGCGCCTGTTCTCCGACCTGGCCGTCATCGACCCGCACCGTCCCGGCGCCGCTCAACTGCGTCTCAAAGCGCCCGGCGTCGAGCGCTTCGATGCCGATGTCGCCACTGCCGGTGAGCTTGAGGACAAAGGAATCGGCACGTAGCGCACCGATGCTTACGTCGGCGCTCGCCACCGAATCCAGACTTTCAAGGTGCTTCACCGTCAGGCGGAACACCATCGGGTAGCTGGTGGTGATCTGTGGGGCGTTAAACGCCAGAAGCAGGGTTCCGTTGCGCACTTCGCTGGAGATTTTTGGCAGCAGGTGCGCTTCAGCCTCGATTTGCAGCGATTCGCTCGGCCCCTGGCGGACAAGCAGTTCGCCTGTGGCGCGCATCACGACGTGCCGGATGCCGGCCACCGGGCGTTGTTCGACGACCGTGCCGGCCGCCTGTGCGGGGCCGGCAAGCGTCGCGACCAAGCCGATCAGGCACGCCGGGATGATGCTTGCCGGGCGTTTGATGACTTGTCGCCGGCTCATGGGCGTAACGTCCGGGGCGGCGTTGGCACCGCCTTGAGCAGGCAGGTCGCGTTTGCGGTTTCGAGCACACGGACCGGTCGGCCAGCTCCGTCGTTCATGCGCAGTGCATCGGCCGAGGACTCGGGCGGAGCCCGCAGGAAGTGCTCCTGCAGGATCAGGCGGCCCTCCTGCCAGCAGCGCAGCTCGTAACCCGAGCGGGCCGCCCCGGATACCCCGGTCTCCGCTTTTGGCTGCATGGCAGTTTTCACCAAGGCACCGTTGTCTGTGCTTGCATTAGCGAGTGTACTTATTGGCAGGGTGAGCGCGATCGTCGCACCGAGCATGGCCGCCATCTTCATCCATCGATCCGCGGCCTGATGGGGGCCGGGGTTGGGGGCTTTATCGAACATCAACATTGAAATTTCCCTCCGCAAGATCGGTGCCGGCAACACGCCGGTAGGCTTCGCGTATCCGCTCGAGCGAAGACACGGACAGATTCTCGAAATCGGTGCCGACCACCGCACCCGGCAGCTCGGGCATCAGATCGCGCTCGGCGCCAAAACAGGCCACCTGCTCACGCACCCCCTTGCTGTTGGCAACGAACTGGAAGCGCATCTCGCCTGGCAACTGCAGCGTGGTGCCGGCCTTCACGAACGCGTCGCGGGCGAAGCGGTTGGGGAAGAAGCGCTGGATCTTGCGGTCTTCGTCCTGCAGGTAGCAGTACACATGCGCGTCGCGGGTGGTCACGATGTTCAGGTTGATCAGCTCGCCGCGGCTGAAGCGCTGCTGACCGTTCGGCGCCGAAACCGCCAGCGCAAAGGGCGCGGGCCGGGCGCTTTGCTCGCGACCGGATGGCGCGGCGGGCGGAGCGGAGGACGAGGCTGAGCTCGGGGTGGCCGCCAGCGCTGCGATTCCCCCCGCCGGCGGCGCGGGGAATTTCGCCAGCACGTTTGCATGGTCGGCCGCGAGGTAGGCGGAGAAGAATTCGAAATCCAGCGCATCCCCGTCCGGCAGCCCCAGTGCCCTGCGGTAGCCTGCGGCGGCGGTGCGCAGTTCGTGGCTGTCCGCGCCGTCGACTTCGCCGCGGTAGTACCCGCGCAGGCGCAACTGGTTCTGGAACCAGGCGGTGAGCTGCGGCGGGTTGGCCTCGAAACCGTGGTACCAGTCCTCGAGCTCGCGCTGTACTTCAGGCTCGACTCCGGTCGACCCGAGACAGATCCAGTACGGCGTGCGCGTGAGCTTGCCAAAGAGCTCCACCGCGGCCAGCTCGACCAGCGAGCGCAGCGCCTGGGACTGCCCTTCGGAGCGCGACAGGCTCATGTTGTAGTTGATTCCGAACTTGCTGATCGTCGCATCCGCATCGAACCCCTGGCCTTCCTTGAAGATCACCACCGCGTTGCGCGAGGTGACCCCGGGCAGCACGGAGAAGTCCTCGGTGTCGAGCATGGTCAGATCGAGCGCGAGAATGTTGGATGCGGCATCCTTCGCATAGCCGATGCCAATGCCGAAACTGCCGCCGGAGTCGAAGCCAAGGCCCGCGTCGGCCTGGCTCTGGATCAGGTTCTCGTCGAGCTGGGTGATCGAACCCTTGATGTCGAACTGGGGCGTAACCGCGTAGGCGCTGATGCGCTGGGCCTGTTGCAGGAAGGTGATCAGGTTGCCAGAGTCCTGGCCGAACGCGATCAGCCGGATCGCCCGGCTGCGCGTACTCATCTCGGAAACGGCCGAGATCAGCATGTCCTTGGTGCCGGCGTTGACCTTCTTGGTCTGGTCGAGGATGTCCTCGACCAGCACCGACACGTCGCGCACACCGTAGTTTGCAAGCGTCGTGTCCATGCAGCGCAGCGCGTCGGAAAAACCGGTGATGGAGCGGCGCGGCGCCGCCTCGGGGCCCTTGCGGATCACCTCGGTCTCGGTCACGGTCTGCTTCTTCACGTCCATCGCTGAGCAACCGACCAGCATCAGGCTCACCACCAGCGGGGTGAGCAGTCGGGCGCGGCGGCGGGTTCCGTTCGGGGTCATCGGGGCACCTCCTGGTTAGGATTGGCGATCAGCGGCAGCGGTTGTTCACCTGGAAAATGTCACCGGGGATGAAGATATTCACCTCGCGTGGGGCGCGACCACGACCGCCGCCGCCGGTGTTGATGTTGCCGATTTCGAGGCTGCACTCGTCGCTTTCACCGTCACCGGATTGTTTGCCCGAAGCTGCCGAGCGCGACAGCGCACTGCCCTTGGCCTTCACCCGGGCGAGTTTCGCGCGATCCTCGGCCTCGATCGGAATCGGTTGCGAACTCGCTGCGTGAGCATGCTGGACCACGAACAGTACGCTGGCCATAGCGAGCGGAAGCAGGCTCAGTTTGAAGCGCGTCATGACAACACCTCCGTGATTTCCATTGTAGATAACGGCTCGACCTTGAGCCGCTTGATTCGTCTGCCGCAATGTGCAGGCCGCAGCCCGAAAGTTCGGACCGCGGCCTGCCTTTAGCGGGCGCTTACTTATAGACGCCGATCTCGACCGTCTGCTTGGCGCGCGCGCCACTGTTGCTCTGCGTGACCTTGTTGTTGTTGGCATTGACGCGGGCGCTGCCGAACAGCGGGCCGTCCATGAAGCCGATCTTGACCTTCTGCTCGGCGCGGGCGCCGCTGTTGCTCTGGTCGACCTTGTTGTTGTTCGCGTTG
>JAUSOD010000080.1 GCA_030656215.1 Azoarcus sp. | reverse complement strand
AAGGAGGCCCTGCGGCTGGCCGCGTGAGGCCGCCACCCGCTTTCAGCGCCGCTTCGGGCTACGCCCTGCGCGGCGCTGAAAGCGAAATCACATCAACCATGCCGTGCTCACCCAAATTGCACAACTTGACGCACACAACTGAAACAAGGCGATGCATGTCTGAGGGAGCGCAGCGACCGAGTTTGCATCGCCGCCCCGATGATACCTTTTCAGCGGGGAAGCCGAAGGCCGCGAACGCTTGCCCGCTGCCGGGACTCGCCGGAACGAGCACCTCATGCAAGCACCCCGGGGCACTGCACCGCAGTGCACAAAATCCCGTCATAGCGACTAAACTCGAGCATCGTCCGAATCGTCCCTCGAGCCCCCGAAAGCATGCAACTCCAAGCCTGGTACCACTCCTGCTCCGCCGGCTACACCCTGCGTGGCGAACACTCGCTGCCCTCGGGCAAGCCGGTGCTGCACTTCCTCCACGGCAACGGCTACTGCGGGCGCACCTACGAGCCCATGCTCGCCAAGCTCACCCCCCACTTCGACCTTTTCCTGTCCGACATCCAGGGCCATGGCGACAGCGACGGCGGTGGCCGCTTCCACGGCTGGAACCGCAGCGCCGAGCTCTGTCTGGAGGCATGGCACGCGCGCGGAAAGATCTTCGGCAAGGTGCCGGTGTTCGCCGTCGGCCACAGCTTTGGCGGTGTCATCAGCAGCCTGATGCTGGCTCGCGCACCCAGCGTGTTTTCGCGCGCGGTGCTGCTTGACCCGGTACTGTTCCCGCCCGCGATGATCGGACTCATGGCACTGTCCGACGTGGTCGGGCTGTACTCGCGCAACACCCTGGCCAGCCGCACCCGCCAACGCCGCAGCCACTGGAACGATCGCCAGGACGCCTTCCATGCCCTGCATGAGCGCGGCATGTTCAAAGGCTGGAAGGAAGAAGCCCTGTGGGCCTACGTCAACCACGCACTACGCCCCGCCGCCGACGGCGGCGTCGAACTCAAGTGCCGACCTGCGCGCGAAGCCGAGATCTTCAGCTCCTACCCGCGCCGGCTGTGGTCATCACTGGAAAAGGTCCGAACCCCGACCCTCGTGCTGCGCGGCGAAAACACCTACCCCTTCGCCACCAAGGGCATCGCACGCTGGTGCGAGAGCAACCCGAACGTCAGCCAGCAGGAGATGAAGGGCGGGCACTGCTTCATGCAGGAGGACCCCGCCACCAGCGCCGAAGCCATACGCCAATTCCTGCTCGCCAGCGTCGAAGCACAAGCCGGGCTCAAAGCACCGATGCTGGCCTGACAGCTCCAAACCCCTGCACCGGAAGGTCTCGCGCGACGCGTCCCGCCTCTCAGTAGCGCGCAGGCCCGAACAATCGCTCGGGCTCGAACTCGACCGTCTCCTGGCCGTTGGTCACCCACACATGCCCGTCCTGCAGCGTGAACTGGAGGCGCATGCCCCGGTCGGTCAGACGCGCCAACGCCGGCGCAACCTCGGGTGGCAGATTGATCACGGTCAGATTGCTCTGCCGGGCGAGTTTTTCGCGCACACCGCCCCACCAGATCGCAGCCGCACGTCCGAAACTGATCACCACCACCTTGTCCGCTCGACCGCAGGCCTTGCGGATCCACTTCTCGTCGGGCTGACCGACGTCGATCCAGCGCTCGATCGAACCGGTCAGATCGCGTTGCCACAGATCAGGCTCATCCTCGACGCACAAGCCCTTGCCAAAGCTCAGCGCGGGATCTGCGTACAGCGCAAAGGCAACCAGGCGAACCATCATGCGTTCGTCGGTTTCGGACGGATGGCGAGCCAGCGTCATGGCATGATCGCCGTAGTAACTGCGATCCATATCTGCAATCTGCAGTTCGGCCTTGTATATCGTTGCCTTGATGGCCATTCATTCCGCCTCAGTGTACGGTGCCCGAAGGCCGGTTCGAGCGTTGCCATGCGACCACTGCCTGCGCGGCATGGGCCATCACCGCGTCGCGGTGTTCGGCGGGCAGTTCACGCGACAGGGTGGCAAACAGCGCCTGCGTGGCCTCTTGTGCCACCCCTTCGGCTGCGAGGCCGTCGGACAGACAGCGAATCTGGATAAAGGCCAGCGCATCGGCCACCAGGCGCCAGCCCAGCACCGGCATCTCGCGCACCAGCACCAGCAGCAAACTGGCCAGCTGACCGGCCACGCGCAGGGCCTCGTCACGGTCCTCGCAGGCAATCGAAGCGTGCCACAGGGCGAGATGAATGCCGCGACGCAATTCGACCTTGAAGTCGATCGCATTTCCTTCCGCTGCACTCAAGGCCTCGAACTGTTGCAGGAAGCGGGCTTCCGCCTGCGGATCCAACCCGGTGCGCAGCTCCCCCACCAGTTCGCTCAGACCGGGGATCGCCGCCAGGCCAAACGCCTGGCTCCAGGCCAGCCCCCACTGATCCAGGCCGGACAGCAATAGCGCCAGGCGCAGCGCACGGGCTTCGTCACCCTCCCCCGCCCGGGCCCAATTGTGCATCGCCACCGAAAGCTCACCCGCGCCGCTGCGACGCGCTTCGTCTGTCGCCTCAATGGTGAGCCGGAACACCCGGCCGAAAGCGTCCTGCGCCATGCGCGCGGCCTGCCGCTGAACGTCGGCCACGACCAGTGTGCTCAGCGAGTCGGCAGGAATTACGGGGGCAGCGGGGGCAGAAGACATGGAGATCATCCGTAAGGCGGGCGCACATTGTGCCGATCGCAGCGCGATCGGGCAATGTACTGCCTGACGGAGCGGAGCTGGAACGTGTTTCCAGCCCTTAACGACGTTCAGGACGCCCAGCGAAACCCGGAGCGCGGCTTCTCGAGCGCGGGGACACCCGAGCGGAAGCCATTAAGCATGCGGCGCAGCGCACCCGCGTCTTCTTCGGTAAAGCCGCGCTTGAAATCGGTCAGCACCAGGCGCGAGCGACTCAGCCAGTTGCCCGGCGCATCATCGATCGCACACCAGGCGGCCGTGCTCATGTCGGCTTCGTGCTGGGCCAGCCACAGCATGGATTCGCGCTCACGCAGACCATGGAGCTCGGCACCCTGTTTGGGCAGCATGTGCGGCGTGACCCCGGCCACACGCGGACGGATGTCATCCGAAAAGCGGGCGACCAGCTTTTGCAGCGAGAACAACATGCGCCAGTCCGAGGAAATGACGATTTTCGCCTCTTCGAACTCGCGGATCACGGACTCGATCAGCGGCAGGCAGCGGAAATCCTCCACCTCGCCCCACGGGTGGGTAACCCCATCGAAGTCCATGAAAATATAAGCAGTCCGGTTCATTGATCACGCTCTTTGCGACACTGCCTCGAATAGTTTACTTGGCAGCAGGTTCATTGATGTTGCAATGCAATATATACTGGAAATCGAGGCCTGTGCGCAGCATACAAGCGTTTCTTTTCAAAGCGCCCATGTCGACCTTATCTTCGACCTCTGGAATCGTGCACTGCAACCAATTTCTTCACACTTTACCCACACGGAGCAAATCATGACCCCCATCATCAATCTGGAAGGCAAAGTCGGGCTTATCACCGGTATCGCCAACGAGAAGTCGATCTCCACTGGCGTGGCCGAGGCATGTGCCCAGGCCGGTGCCACGCTGATCATCACCTATCAGAACGAGAAGACGCGCGCGTTCATCGAGCCGATTCTCGGCCGTCTCGGCGTTGCGGATGCCTATCTGCTTGACGTCACCAAGCCCGAAACCATGACCGAAGTGTTCGACCAGATCGATGCGCGCTACGGCAAGCTCGACTTCGCCCTGCACAGTATGGCCTTTGCCAAGCGTGACGACCTCCACGGTCGGGTGGTCGACACCTCGGCCGACGGCTTCGCCCTGGCGATGGACGTCTCCACCCACTCTTTCGTTCGTCTGGCAAAGATGGTCGAGCCGTTGATGATCAAGGCCGGCGGTGGTTCGCTCGTCACCATGACCTACCTCGGCTCGGAAAAGGTCATCCCCAACTACGGTGTGATGGGTCTGTGCAAGGCGGCGCTCGAGGCCGCAACCCGCTACCTGGCTGCCGAGCTGGGCGAGAAAGGCATCCGCGTCAATGCAGTTTCCCCCGGCCCGCTGATGACCCGCGCAGCCTCCGGCATTGCCGGTTTCGACGGCCTGATGGCAGCCGCTGTCGAGCGCTCACCAATGCACAGCCTGGTGACCCCGGAAGATATCGGTGCCCTCACCGCCTTCCTGGTATCCGATGCTGGTCGCCTGATCAGTGGTGGCGTACACTTCGTGGATGCTGGCTACAACATCATGGGCTGATACGAGGCACCTTCTTGATTGATCTGTCTGAAGCGCGCGCGCGACTGGGCCGGGGGGGAGTAATACTCCCGGACCCGGTACCGGCTCATCCCCTGCTCGACGGCAAACCCGAGCTCGGCCGCGGCGAGTACTCGATCGTGATCGACAAGGAGGATGGCGAACGCGTATACAAGGTCGTCAGTTCCCCCGCGGACTACTTTCTGTACACAGCAGAAGACCGTCCGCGCGGGGAGCATTTCCCGGTGGTATATGCCGACTATGGCGTCATCGGCCGCGCTCAGTCAGGCTACCCGTTTCACTTGCTGGAGATGGAGCGGCTATACCCGCTCAAGGCCAACACCCCGGCAGAGCAACTCGCAACCCGCCTGCTGGAGTTCTACTGGTCGGCCTGTCAGCAATGGAGCCGACTGGGGATGGACATGGGGCGAATCGCCCTTTACCACCTGACGGTGAGTCCGCTTGAAGTCAGCGACAGCGTCCAGCAAGCACTGAAGGCACTCTCTGATTTCATCGAGGAGTACCACGTCCTGCCCGACATCCTGAACGCAAACAACCTGATGATGCGCAAGGACGGCACGCTGGTGTTTTCCGATCCGGTGTTCATCGCCTGAGCTTTCGGCGATCATCGACACACGCGGGGCGTATCATCGGATATCCGGCAACGGAGAAATCTCATGAGCCTCGATCACGAGCACCGCAGCGCCCCCCGCCCTGATGGAATCGGCATTCCGCGCAGCGGCCATTTCGACGCACCAGCCTTTGAACAGGCGATTACCGATCTGCTACGTGCCTGCGGCATTGACTCCGACTCGCCCCATACCGGTCGCAGCGCCCAACGCGTGCGTGAACTGTGGCAACACCGGCTGCTAGGTGGTTACGAGATGGACCCGGCCGAAGCGCTTGGTGATGGCTTCGAGGACGAGCGCCGGGACATGGTCGTGATCCGCGGCATTGCGGTGCATGGCGTGTGCCCTCACCACCTGGTTCCCTTCCGCGGCTTTGCCCACGTGGCCTACGTGCCGGGAGGACGGCTGCACGGTTTCGGCCGCATTGCACGCCTGGTGGACGCCATCGGGCACCGCTTCACCTACCAGGAATGGATGACACGGGATATTGCCGAGGCGCTGATCAAGCACGGCCAAGCGGCGGGCGCGGCCTGCGTGATCGAAGCCGAACAGCTGTGTCTGCTGCTTGGAGAGGATCGCCGCGGCGACGAGCGCGTGGTGACCCAAGCCTTTGCGGGTAGCTTCGAACACTCGCCCCAGCTGCGCAACGAGTTTCTGCGCGCGATCGACAGCCGGATGATCTGAAGCCTAGAAGAGCTTGCGCACGTTATGGACGTGGGCGACCAGGTCCAGCATCACCACTTCGCGTCCAAGCAGCACGACCGACCCCCGGTAGCGATCGTAACCGGAGTCCGAGTACTCGAAGTCGTAGGCGCGCTGTACGGCCAGGCGACCGTTCTCATCCCGTCCGAGACGCAGCGATCGACTGGCGACCGTATCGTCGAGCAGTTGCACGCCCTCGCGCTCACACGCGGTCCGCGCCGCGGCAATACCCGCCTCACGTGCTTTCAGGCTATCAAACCAGAACCACGCAACAAGACAAATCAACAGAAGGGCAGCAAGTTCGGCGAAAGACATGGGGTCCTGTCAGCAGGGCAATAGCGGTAGCGCACCCGCGCGCGACCGATCAGCTGATCATCATGCCACGCATCATGTAGAAGAGCAGCGCCGCCATCAAGGCCGAAGCCGGCACGGTGATGATCCACGCCGCAGCAATTCGCAGCAGCTGCGAGCGCTTGACCAACTCCCGCTTGTAGACCTTGCGCAAACCCTTGCGCTCGACCTTCGAGAAGTGGGCGGGATCTTCGCTTTTCTTGGAGCGCTGCTTGAGATCGGCGAGCATCTCGCCCTTTACCTCGATCGACGCCTTGTCGAAACTCACCATGAAGGCCTGGATCGCCGCCTGATCACCCTCGGGGTGATGGGCCATGATCTCGGCCACCATGCGATCGTAGTTGCTCTTGAGATATTCACGCAGGAAGCCGACTCCGAACACGCCGCCCACCGCGATATGGGTCGAACTGACCGGCAGTCCGAGCTGACTGGCGATGATCACTGTGATTGTGGCCGCCATGGCGATGCAGTAGGCACGCATCTGGTCGAGCTCGGTGATTTCCGAACCCACCGTCCGGATGACCTTGGGCCCGAACAGCGCCAGCCCCAGCGCAATGCCGAGCGCACCGATCATCATCACCCACACGGGGATCGTCGCCTTGTCGTTGATCGTCCCGCCACTGGTCACCACATCGACGATCGCCGCCAGCGGCCCCACCGCATTGGCCACATCGTTGGAACCATGGGCAAAACTGAGCAACGCGGCGGCAAAGATCAGGGGCATGGTAAAGAGCTTGTTCACCCCGCTCTTGGTGTTGGCAATGACACTCGTGGTGCGTCCAAGGTAGCGTTTGACCAGAAAGAACACCAGAACCGAGAACGCAAGTCCGTACAGGACCGCCTCGAGGAAGTCGACTTTCCATATCTTGCTCAAGCCCTTGAGCATCAAGTAGGTCGAGAATGTCCAGGCCATCAAAGCAACCAGCGCCGGCACCATCTTGCGTGCCGCCTGGGCCATATCCGCCTGATAGGTGATGCTGCGCTTGATCAGATAGAGGAAGCCCGCCGCGACCAGGCCGCCCATCACCGGAGAGATCACCCAACTCGACGCAATGGCACTCATCGAGCTCCAGTTGACGATGCCGAAGCCCTTGGCCGCCACGCCAGCCCCCAGCACCGCACCGACAATGGAGTGGGTGGTGGACACCGGCGCCCCGACTGCGGTCGCGATGTTCAGCCACAAGGCGCCGGCAAGCAGCGCGGAAAGCATGACCCAGACAAAGGTTTCGGCGGAATCGCGGAGTTGATCGGGATCGATGATGCCGCTGCGGATGGTGCTGACCACCTCGCCGCCCGCAATCAGTGCCCCCGCGGCCTCGAAGATCGCTGCGATCACCAGCGCGCCACCCAGGGTCAGCGCGCGCGACCCGACCGCAGGTCCGACGTTGTTGGCCACATCGTTGGCGCCAATGTTGATCGCCATGTAGCCACCGATCATGGCGGCGATCACCAGTATCAGGCTGCTTTCGCCCTGGCCGCGCGACAACGCATAAAGCATCACGCCGACGATGAAGATGAGGCCGATGCCAAAGCGGAACAATTCGACACGACCACCTTTAGTGGCACGCTCGATTTCACTGATGTGTTGCAGTTCCACGCGGAAGTATCCGAAAACGACAGAGGCCGTATTGTTTCAGAAAAGTTACAGGCACCCAATGTTTTCGCGCACAAGTAACGCTTGTGCACGGAGGCCTGCGCAGCTTTCGCACCACACCGAGAAACCTGTATGGATGGTCGCCTCGGACTTCAGAGGCGGTCGTACTTGTCCGCCCTGCCTCGCGACTTGTCCACCGGATAGCGCGTTGCGTTGATGCTCAGCTTGCGCCGGGCGGCATCGGCCAGATCGACATCAAGCACATCGGCCAGCCGCACCAGGTAGAGCAGCACGTCGGCCAGCTCCAGCGCCACCGCATCGCGGGTTTCGTCTGGCAGCGTGGCGGACGCTTCCGCGCTCAGCCACTGGAAGTGCTCGATCACCTCGCCCGCTTCACCGGCCAGCGCCATCGCCAGGTTCTTGGGGGTATGAAAGGGGCCCCAGTCGCGCGCATCGGCAAACTCGCGCAGGCTGTCACGCAGTTCATGCAGGGAGTCAGTGCTCATTCGATATGATGCTCCAGGTCGAAACCGGCTTCGCCATCCTCGGCCAGCACATCGGAAAGCCAGGGCATGATCGCCTCCAGCCGTTCGGGCAGCACCCAGGGTGGGTTGACCACGAAGAGACCACTGCCGAACATGCCGAAACCGTCTCGCGGCGCGCCCTTCACCGCCAGCCGCACGTCCAGCCAACTACTGGCACCCAATGCTGCCAGGCGCTCGGGCAGCAGGCGTGCCTCGGGCCGCGCCAGCAGCGGGTACCATAGCGCGTAAGTTCCGTTGGGGAAGCGGCGCATTGCATCGCGCAGGGTGTCGGCGGCCTGGCGATAGTCGTCCTTGACCTCGTAGGGCGGATCGATGAGCACCACGGCACGGCGTGATGGAGGGGGGAGCAGCGAGCGCAGGCCGGCAAAGCCATCGGCTTTGCGTACCTGGACGCGCTCGGATTCGGTCGTAAAGGTCTGCTGCAGCGACACGTAGTCGGCAGGGTGCAGTTCGAACAGCCGCAGGCGGTCCTGCGCGCGGGCCTGGGTCATGGCCAGCGCGGGCGAGCCGGGGTAGAACAGCAGGCGTCCGTGCGGATTGAACTGGCGCACGGCCTTCATGTAGGCTGCAAGCTGCACCGGCACGTCATCGCGCTCCCACAGCCGACCGATGCCATCGACCGATTCGGCGGTTTTTTCCGCATGTTCGCTGTCGAGCGCGTAGCAGCCCGCACCGGCATGGGTGTCGATGTAGGTCCAGGGTTTGTCCTTGCGGTTGTAGTAGTCGAGCAGTTCGATCAATACGATGTGCTTGAGTACGTCGGCATGGTTGCCGGCATGGAACGCGTGACGGTAGCTGAGCATGGGCGAAGTTGGAGGGCGAAGGCGTGGAATGCTACCACCACCGGGATCATTCGACCGCCGGGCAAGCGCAGTAAGTGCTCAAACCTGGGCATCTGTGAGGGACCGGGCGCCTGATCCCGATTAGAATCCGGCCTCTGGCGAGTCGATCGCCCATTTCTCGGGAACGGAACCTCCATGCTGCGCATCACTGAACTACGCCTGCCCCTCGAACATGCCCCTGAGGCGCTCAAGGCCGCCATCATCGCGCGTCTTGGCATCGACGCGAACGACCTGGTCGAATTCACCGTGTTCAAGCGCAGCTACGATGCGCGCAAGTCGGTTACGCTGAGTTTCATCTATACCATCGACCTCGAGGTAAGGAACGAGGCTGCGGTGCTCGATCGCTTCGCGGACGACCGCCATGTCGGCCCTTCGCCCGACACCACCTACCACTTCATCGGCCAGGCGCCGGCTACGCCTGCACACCGGCCGGTGGTGGTCGGCTTTGGTCCGTGCGGCATTTTTGCGGCGCTGATCCTGGCGCAGATGGGTTTCCGGCCGATCGTGCTCGAGCGCGGCAAGGCGGTGCGCGAGCGGACCAAGGATACCTGGGGCCTGTGGCGCAAGAACGTGCTCGACCCGGAGTCCAACGTGCAGTTCGGCGAGGGTGGCGCCGGCACCTTCTCCGACGGCAAGCTCTACAGCCAGATCAAGGACCCGAAGCATTACGGGCGCAAGGTGCTCACCGAGTTCGTCAAGGCCGGCGCGCCGGAGGAGATCCTGTATGTGAGCAAGCCGCACATCGGCACCTTCCGCCTGGTCGGCATGGTGGAGACCATGCGTGCCGAGATCGAAGCACTCGGGGGCGAGATCCGCTTCCAGCAACGCGTCACCGACGTGCTGATCGAAGGCGGTCAGCTGCGCGGCGTGGTGCTCGCCAGTGGCGAGCAGATCCGCAGTGACCACGTCATCCTCGCGCTCGGCCACAGCGCCCGCGACACGGTCGAGATGCTCCATGAGCGCGGCGTGTTCATGGAGGCCAAGCCGTTCTCGGTGGGTTTCCGCATCGAGCATCCGCAGTCGCTGATCGACAAGGCCCGACTGGGCAAACACGCCGGCCATCCGTTGCTCGGCGCCGCGGACTACAAGCTGGTGCACCACGCGAAAAATGGCCGAGCGGTGTATAGCTTCTGCATGTGTCCCGGCGGCACCGTGGTTGCCGCGACCTCGGAGCTTAACCGCGTCGTCACCAACGGCATGAGCCAGTATTCGCGCAACGAGCGCAACGCCAATGCCGGCATCGTCGTCGGCATCACGCCGGACGACTACCCGGGCGGCCCGCTGGCCGGCATCGCCTTCCAGCGGGCGCTCGAATCGCGCGCCTTCGAGCTCGGCGGCGGCACATACGAGGCCCCGGCCCAACTCGTCGGCGACTTCATTGCCGGCCGGCCATCGACGGCGGTGGGCACGGTCGAACCTTCGTACAAACCCGGGGTGAAGATTGGCGACCTGTCCACCGCGCTGCCCGCCTATGCGATCGAAGCCATGCGTGAAGCCCTGCCCGCCTTCGAGTGTCAGATCCGCGGCTTCGCGATGCACGATGCGGTGCTGACCGGGGTGGAAACCCGTACCTCGTCGCCGGTGCGCGTCACCCGCGGCGAGGACTGCCAGAGTCTCAACGTCAAGGGGCTCTACCCTGCGGGCGAGGGCGCAGGGTACGCTGGCGGCATTCTGTCAGCCGGCGTTGATGGCATCCGGGTGGCCGAGGCCGTTGCAAAGGCGATGATGGCCGGATGAGCCATCAGCACCCGGAGACAGCGTCGGCCTGGTGAGTCGGGCTCAGAAATCGAGCCGTAGCGAGACCCATTGCCGGGTATCGACAACACGATCGTCCAGGCTGCCGTCGGAGCGAAACTCGCCATGCGCCCCGTTTGCCGATTGCGCGGTGTAGGCCACTTCGCCGCGCTGTCCGCCAATATTGAACGGGTAGCCGAGACGCAGATCGAAGCGCCGGTAGAAATCGACGGCCGTATTGCGCGTCCATTTCATGGCGTCCATCCAGTAGCCGGCCACGGACAGATCAACGCCGCCGGGCAACTTCTGCATGACCAGCAGCGATGTCGAGCGCCGCGGGGCGGACTGGTTGGTGTGCTGCTCAATGCGCTCGACCTTGTCCACGCCCGGCAGAAAAGACGAGTCGATGCGCACGAATGCCTGCCCGATCATCAACCGTGTATCGTCCAGGGGCTGCCAGCGCCATTGATACTCGACACCGCTGATTTTTACCCGCTGAATCGGCACCGACATAATTGGCGCGCTGCAACCCGCGGTCGGCGGGAAGTCGCACAGGGCCGGATCGGTTAGCAATCGCCTCACCTGGTAGATACGGTTCGGAATCCGCTCCCGAAAAAAACGCACATCCAGACTGCTTCTGAGGGACTTGAACTCGCCAAGATAAGCCAACTCTACGGTGGAGATCTTCTCCGGCTTCAAGTCGGCATTACCGTAGAAATCCCGACGGTGTATCGGCAACACCGATGTTCCATCCGTTGTAGCGTAGGGTTTGAGCCTGTGATCGCCTCGATAGTCCAGGGTGCTGCCGGTTCGATAGGCACGCGATGCCCCTACGCGCAACGTGTTTTCCGGGCTCAGATGAAAAGCGGTGCTGACGCGCGGCGTAAACATTCTGCCGGCCAGTGAATCGTACTCGGACGCGGCCCCCAGGTTACCGGTCAGCCACGAAGACGGGCGCCACTCGAGATTGCCGAAAACCCGCCCGACCCGGCGGTACACACTACCTTGCTCATACAGACTGATCTGCGAGCTCATACTGTCCAGCCGATACCCCGCCCCCCAAACCAGCCGTGTCGTCGCGGAGGGCGACAAAGTATGCTGGCCCTCGATCTCGTGCCGCGTGCCCAGATCTCCGAACGCATCGACCCTGATCAGCTGATTCGCGAAACGCACCGTGTGCGCCTCCGATCCGCGGTCTTCACCATACGCATAGCGCAACTGGAAGTCCGAGCTATCACTGAGTGAGCGGCGCCAAAAAAGCTGAAGCTGGGTGCTTGACTGGGTGAAGTCGCGAAAAGGGTTGAATGGGTCCTCACCACCAGTCAGCTTGCCATCCGGTCCGCTGGCGAGCAGACCGCGCCGGGTAAGTGCATCGACATGGCCGACACTGAGCTGCAGCTCGTCACGATGCGTCAGCCAGAAATCGGCGCGCAGATCGAACAGATTCGACCGGAACGAATCCTGCCAGTCGTACCGGTCATCAAGGCCGTCATCCTCTTTCCCCTGATAGGTAAAGCGAAAATCGCCCGCTTCACCCAGGCGTGCGCCGGCGCGCAGCGTGATGTCGCGCACCCCCTGGTTGCCATAGTTGATGCCTGCCGACACCCCTTGCGCCAAAGCCGGATCGACAGTGATGATGTTGATCACGCCCAGGAAGGCGTTGGAGCCATATGACACTGCGTTCGAGCCGCGTACGACCTCGATGCGCTCGATGTCTTCCAGTGCGACTGGCAGCGTCGCCCAGTTCACACCATTGCGGAACAGCGGCGAATACTGCGAGCGCCCGTCGATCAAGACCTGTACCCGGGGCGAAAAATCGTTGTCAGTCATCCCGTGGTAGGTCACCCGCGCCGCATCGGTGTTGTTGGGAAAGGTCTGGAATCCCGGCACCAGGCGAAAGATATCATTGAGATCGCGCGCACCACTGGCCTTGATCAGGGCGCGATCAATCACGGTTACCGAAGCGGATGCGTCCTCGAGACGCTGGGGAAGACGGCTGACCGAAGCGATGATCGGTAGCTCGCTAAAAAAAAGCTCCTCGTCGGACATGGAGCGCGCATCGGATGGCAGCGCGCAAAGGGCAGCCAACAACAAGGATGTGCCCAAGCTGCTGCTACCAAGACGTGATGGAGCGCGGCGTGGGGTCGGTGCGGGTACTCGCACACCGACCCAACAGGCGAGCATCGGGCAATAAGATTCCATGACCGTAAGGGGCATCGGGGGGACTTCCTGTTCTTCTTATTACCGCTCACCGAGCGGTACTCGAACCAATCGGCCGAAGGTTAACATGTATCCACCCGGCGCTGCCTTCGATCGTCTGGATCCCCCCGATCCAGACGATCGATTTCCGGACATGACCCTAGCTTTCACACCACATCGGCAATCGCCTGTTCCCCGCGCCGGTAGGCATCGGAAAATCGGTCCAAACCATGACTGCCGCCATTCACCAGCCGGCGCGCGTGGCGCAGATCGCCCTCGAGCAGGGCACGCTTGACCCGGGTCTCCTTGTCCTTCAGAAAGGACGCCAGCAAACGGCCCGCTATCAATGGGTCGGCGGCAAGTTCAGGCTCCCGGATCAGGCGATCGCCCAGCCCCAGCTGCTCGCTGAAGCGGGTGTAGTTGAAGCGCCCGGTCAGCTGGATGTAGCCGCGACCGCGAAAACGCTCGCCGTCGGGCGCCCCCTGATTGCCCAGATCGCGACGACCGTCGTAAAGATCGAAGGCGTGTCCGCGCGGCGAGGTGTTGAACCGCGACAGCCCCTCCGCCACCGGCTTGAAGCTCTCGGTCTCTGCCCGGATTGTCGCCAGCGCCATCAGCACCATCGGCTTGTCGGTCAGCTCATATTCTGTGAGCGCAGTGCTCACCGGTGGCAGGTTCTCGCGGATATTGCCAATCGGCGTGAAGGGAAACATCTCCGACACGGCCTGCACCGTCACCCCCGGCAGAACGTCGGGCCACACATCGGCCGGCTTCGAAAGCTCGAGGGCAGCCAGCGAGCGCGGGCCTGCAATACCATCGGGCACCAGATTCTCACTCCACTGAAAAGCCATCAATGCCGCCTCGGTGCCACCACCGAACTCGCCATCGATCAGACCCGGATCGAAGCCGCGCAGCTTGAGCTCGCGCTGCAGGCGCTTCACCGCAGCCCCTTTCATTCCCCGCCTGAGCAGTGCCATTGCCGTCTCCCCTATGCGCAATGTTTCCACTATAGGACACAGGAATCACATCAGCTGGCTTTGTGCGTCTTCCCGACAGCATCGAACAAGCGGGACCGAATGCGTCCATGACTACCCGGCCAGGACGCGACTATCCGGTCACGAGCGCCGAACTGCGCAGGCGGCGTGCATGACGCCGGAAGTCAGAAGTCGAGTCGCAGCGAAACCCACTGCCGGGTGTCGACGACGCGGTCGGCCGGGCTGCCATTGGACTTGAACTCGCCGTGCTCGCCGTTGATCGACTGCGCCGTATAGGCAACCTCACCCTTCTGCCCCCCGATGTCGAAGGGGTAACCCAGTCGAAGGTCAAAACGGCGATAAGCGCTCACCGAGGTGTTTTGGGTCCACTTCATGTGCTCCATCCAGTAACCAGCGAGCGACAGGTCGACACCGCCTGGCAGGCGCTGCATGAACAGGATCGAGCTGCTGCGCCGGGGCGCGGAGCGTTCGGTGTGCTCATCGATCCGTTGCTGCCGGCTCGTTAGCCATGCGGAGGCGGCCAAGGCTTCGGGCAGATAATCGGAAGATATTTCGGTCCATGCCTGGCTCACCACCACCCGGGTCGAATCGAACGGCTGCCAGCGCAGCTGGTACTCGACCCCTTCGATCACAAGGTCCTGAATCGGCATCGTGGTATAGGTGTTGGAGCACCCCGCAACCGGTGCGACACCACAGAGACGCACCCTGACGTTGAACAGGCGATTGTCGATCCGCTCCCGATACAAACGGACATCGAGACTTGCGTGCCAGGGTTTCCATTCGCCCAGATAGGCGAGTTCCACGGTATCCACCCGTTCCTGGTCAAGGTCGGGGTCGGCACGGTATTCGCGCCCGATGACGACCGGCGACGCCAATGGCGTTCCGTCTGCCAGCGCGATCCCTCTCACCACCCAGTCACCGCGGTAATCGACGATACTCGCTGTGCGGAATGCGCGAGATGCACCAATACGGACAGTGTGTGTTGGCGCAAGATGGAAACTCCCGCTCATGCGCGGCGACACGTTGTTCCCGGCCATCGAATCGTATTCGGTCGCGGCACCTGCGTTACCGGTAAACCACGCGGTCGGCTTCCATTCAGCATTGCCGAACATGCGGGCGACACGGCGGCTGACTTCACCTCGGTCGGTCAGATAGGTGTCGGATCGCAGGCTATCGACGCGGTAACCGGCGCCCCAGACGAGCCTAGCCGTATCGAAAGGTGAAAACATGTGCTGACCTTCGATCTCATGGCGGGTACCGATACCACCAAAGCGGTCGACCTCGACCAAAAAGCCGCCATCTTCCTCGATGTGCTCTTCCGACCCCCTGTCCTGCGTATAGGCATAACGCAGCTGGAAGTCCGCATTCGCATTCAGTACCCGTCGCCACACCGCCTGCACCTGGGTCGAAGCCTGGTCGAAATCGCGGAACGGATTGCCCGGATCCTCGCCGCCGAGCAGCACGCCGTCGTCCTGATCAAGCCGCCCCTGCATCGTTCGGGCGTCGATGTGCGCCAGACTGAGCAGCAACTGGTCCGACGCGCCCATCCACAGATTCGCGTTCAGATTGACCAGGCGCGAGCGGAAGACATCCTTCCAGTCAAACTGATTTTTGAGCCCATCGTCATCCTTACCCTGGTAGGTGAAACGAAAATCCCCAGCCTCACCAAGGCGTCCGCCAGCACGCAAGGTGGTATCGCGCACCCCCTGATTGCCGCGATTGACCCCGACCGAGACCCCATGTGCCAGCGCCGGATCGACAGTGATGATGTTGATCACCCCGAGAAAGGCATTCGAGCCGTAGGACACCGCGTTCGAGCCACGTACGACTTCAACCCGCTCGATATCCTCCAGCGCAACCGGCAAGGTCGCCCAGTTCACGCCATTGCGGAACAGCGGCGAGTACTGCGAGCGGCCGTCGATCAGCACCTGGACCCGGGGCGAAAAATCCTCGTCGGTGAGACCGTGATAGGTCACTCGCGCCGCGTCAGTGTTGTTCGGATAGGTCTGAAAACCCGGCACCAGGCGGAAGATATCGTTGAGGTCGCGGGCAGCGCTGGCCTTGATCATGTCGCGGTCGATCACGGTAACCGAGGCAGATGCATCCGATAGCCGCTGTGGCAGACGGCTGACCGATGCCACGATGGGCAGCTCGCTGAAAAAGAGATCGTCGCTCGTGGCCGCCGCCGTGCCGGCCGACACCGAGCCCAGAAAAGCGACCATGCATCCGGCCCACCAATCCAAGCGGCGCGCGCTGGGAACAGGCACGGGTGAAATCGACGGGCAGGTGCACGCCTGCACCACAGCCGTCGAAATCGGGAAAATCCGGTTTCTTGATGCTCGCATCATTGGGGAGTTCCTGCTTCTTCTTATTGCTTAAGTCATGCCGAAAAGGCGTGCCCGCGATCGAAGTATCCGTGGTCAGTACGGCCGGCGTCAATCGCGTAACAGGCATCGCGCTGCATCGGGCAGAGGCTGGCTTCGGGATCGCCAGTCCATTCGCCAAGGATAAGGGCTGGACCGTCAGCGCAGCAGCTTGCGCAGGTGATTGGGTAGCGCAAACTGGGCGCAATGCACCTCGCCGTTGTAATGCTGCAACTCGCCGATGCCGCGATCAAGGATGCGCCGGTCGACTGCGGCCGAATCAAGTGCCCGCGGATCCAGCGTGGCCGATGCGGTGGCCATCCCCCACAGACTGCCATACAGGGGAACATGGAGAAAATACGGCCGGACCACCGCGAACACCTTGCGCAGCCGCAGCACCAGTTCGCGCACCCGCTCGGACTGGAATACCGGCGCCCCGGTGTGCAGCGCAAGCGCGCCACCCGGTGCGAGCAAGGCGGCGCAGGCACGAAAAAAGTCTTCGCCGTACAGCGCTTCGGCCGGCCCGACCGGGTCGGTCAGGTCGAGCACGATCAGATCGTAACGCTCGCCCGCCGCGGGCCCCTCCTCCATCACGTAGCGGAAGCCGTCGCCGATGCGGATATCGAGCCTCGGGTCGTCAAGCGCACCGTGATGCACCGCCGTCAGGTGCGCGCGGGCGATATCGATGACCTTCGCGTCGAGCTCGACCAGCACCACACGCGCCATGCTCGGGTGCTTGAACAGCTCGTCTGCCGAGCCGCCGTCACCGCCGCCGATGATCAGCGCACTGCACGGGCCGGGATGCGCGATGGCCGACACATGGATGAGGTTCTCGTGACAGTAAAATTCGTCACGCTCCGAACTCATGAAGCAGCCATCCAGCCGGTACAGGCGGCCAAACTGCGGCGAGTCCCACACCTCGTAATCCTGCCACGCCGAGCGCCCGCGCTCGATCAATCGACCGCTGCGGAAAAAAAACCCCGCGTCATCGTTGAGCCACTCGAAAACGATCTCCTCTTCCACAAGCGGTCTGCCGCTACTCATTGGATGCACCTCCATCGATCGCGCACACCTGCCTCACGCCTACCTACCAGGCAACCGTGGCAAAGGTTAACGACTCGCGCTCGCGCCGCCAGACGAGCTCATCCCGACCGACCGCGAGCCACCACGTCTGCGCACCCGGATACGGGCTGCGCCGGGCGAAACCCTCGGGCGTCAGCAGCGCGACGCACCATCCCGGCTGCGGATCACGAACCGACTGATAGACAATGCCACCCAGCCCGGCCTCGCGCACCACGCCGGCAAAGGCCTGGGTCGGCGCATAGTCGCGCGGGTGCATCCATACTGCGGCATTCTCGTTGAACGGAGGCGCGCGCAGATCCACGACCGTGGTGGCGATCTCGGCCCGGAACGCCGTATGCGCCACCGGTTCGATCCGCTCGAGATCCACTGCGTCAATCAGGAAGCGCCAACGCCAGTAGCCAAGCTCGGCGCAGGCGGTACGCACCGCACCAGCCCCATAGAAAACGCCCGGATCGGTCGCCGCGCGAAAGCGCGAGCCACCCCGCCGCGGCGAATAGCGAAAAGGTGACGCAAGCAGGTAATCGAGCTTGTCGGTAGCCGCAGCCAGCGCCGGCTTGCTGGCTTCGAGCAGGGCTTCGAGTACATCCTGCTCGTCCCGGCTGTCGACGATCTTCATCGTGGACGCAACATGCTGTGCCTCCACGATGCGCCACACCGGGCCGCGCCAGGCGCGCGCCTCAGACGAGACCGCGGGAAGCGTCCAGGTATTGAACGACACGTACCAGCCCCTCCGTGCTGCGAATGAGCTCGATCGGACGCCCGTTGAGCCCCCGGTTTTCACTGTTGAGCCATTGCCGTGCGCCAGACTCGTTGCCGACAATGGAGTCGAGCGCGCGAAAGGCACGCACGAAGAGCAAAGCGAACTCCCACTCCTTGCGCCGCTCATCAAGCTGGTAGTCGCCGCTGTAGAGCCGCGTCACGGTGGCCGGGCTGACTCCAAGCACCCGTGCAAGCTGCACACGCGACACCTCCAGGCGCTCGGCGGCACGCGCCACCGCCTTGCTCAAGACGGATGCTGCTTCGGGTTTCTGAACAGATTGACGGGCAACTGCAGGCATGATCCACCTCCTTTCCATGGAAATAATAGCACACCATTATTTCTACAGAAACCGATCCGGAAGCACTCTTTGCTGCGCCAGCGATGCGCTGATCGTGATCGCCTCTGCCGCTGCGAACGCGATCAACTGCGGATAGAAGCGCAAAAAGCCCTCCTCGATGGCCGCCCACTGCCTGCCATCGAGCGCATCGAGCCCGTCGCCAAGCGGGATCGGCCGACGCAAGCGACGGCCTATGCCATCAAGCGCTTGACGCAGGCCATCGATACGGGCGTAAGTGGACAACCAGTCCTGCTCGGCCATTCGTCGTAGCGGGCGGGGCAGTCCGTCCGGAAAAAGCGCCGGGTGATGAACCTCGCCGCCAAGAATCACGGCATAGCTGGAATCGAGAAATTCGGGCAGCGGCTGCAAATCGAAGCGCGACCAGTGCAGGCTCAGAAAGTGGTCATAGAGCATGTCCGCGAGGATGCCGCCAAAGCGCCGCCAGGGCGGCTGGAAGCTGGCAACGACCGCACGATGCTCGGGATGCGCATCGGTAAAGACGTCGATGCGCCGATGCAGGCGGATGCCGATGACCAGCTCGCAGGCAAGATCGTCCGGCACCGCACCCTTGACGAAATCGCCCAACAGATTTCCGGCCGGAGAGGTGCCGCTGACACGCGCCAGTTGCAGGTGGGCAAGGTAGTTCATCGCTCACTATTTTCCATCACCGGTTTTCGCCTGTCTCGCTGCTCAACGATGCCAGCCTGCGGCCGGGATGGCGGCCGTGACCAGGTAAGGATTATGGCATCCAGAACCGCGTCTCTTCGGTCACCGCGACCTGCGGATCGACGGTATCCACCACCGTGAACCGGATCGGATGCGAACCCGCCCGCACCGCACCCGGCTCAAGGCGAACCTGCGCCGTGACCGAGCCCGACGCTGCCGCAGGGACGGTGAGCTCGAGGTTTTGCGGCAGGTGGATGCCGGCAACACCGCCCACCGTAATCGCAAAGGTGCGCGGCTGCTCGCTGGCATTGATCACCTGCAGCCGGAAGGCGTTCTCGATCAGCCCCTCGGTGGTCTCGGTCGCGAGCGCGGCACGGTCGCGCTCGATATCGAGCTTGAGCGGCACCCGCAGCGCAAGCGACCATACCGTGGCCACCAGCATAGAGAGGAACACCGCCGAATAGATCAGCACCCGCGGACGCAGGCTGCGGCCGATGATCGTGGCCCGCGACGACTTGTTCTTCAACGCGTTCTCGGTCGAGTAGCGGATCAGCCCGCGCGGATAGTCCATCTGATCCATGACCTGATCGCAGGCGTCGATACAGGCTGCACAGCCGATGCACTCGAGTTGCAGCCCATCGCGGATGTCGATGCCGGTCGGACACACCTGCACGCAGATACTGCAGTCGATGCAATCGCCCAGCCCCTGCTCGGCCGGCACGGCCTTCTTCGAGCGCTTGCCCCGTGGCTCGCCACGCGCCTCGTCGTAGGCCACGATCAGCGTGTCGGGGTCGAACATCACGAACTGGAACTGTGCGTAGGGGCAGATGTACTTGCACATCTGCTCACGCATGAAACCGGCGTTACCGTAAGTGGCAGCGCCGTAGAACAGGACCCAGAAGGTTTCCCAGCCGCTCAGCGAAAACGTCATGGTCGCGGCGGCCAGGTCCCGGATCGGGGTGAAATAGCCGACGAAGGTAAACCCGGTCCACAGTGAAAGCACCAGCCAGGTGCTGTGCTTGGCGGTCTTGAGCCCGATCTTGTGGGCAGACCAGGGCGCCGCATCGAGCTTCATGCGCCGCGGGCGATCGCCCTCGATGCGCTGCTCGATCCACAGGAAAATCTCGGTATAAACGGTTTGCGGACAGGTGTAGCCACACCACACCCGCCCCGCCACCGTGGTAAACAGAAACAGCGCCAAGGCCGACAGCACCAGCAGAACGGCGAGGTAGATGATGTCCTGCGGCCACAGCACGAAGTCGAACACATAGAAGCGGCGCGCATCCAGATCGAACAGCACTGCCTGGCGGCCGTTCCATGGCAGCCAGCACAGACCGTAGAACACGATCTGGGTGAGCCACGCGAACACCCAGCGCCAGCGCTGAAAAAGACCGCTGACCGATCGCGGATAAACCTTAGGGTCGGAGGCGAAAAGCGGCTGGATCGGGATGATGCGTTGAGGCTTGCGGGGACCAGACATTGCGGGCGACCATGAGGGTTGGCGGCGGCCGATCTCGAACGCCGGCTTAAGGTCTATATTCAATACATCTTCAGCCTAACAGCGCCCCGCCTCATAATCAATATTACAGATACACCTTATAACGTTTATGCACCTCAGCGCTTTCTCCGACTACTCCCTCCGCGTCCTGATGCATCTGGGCGCCAACACCGATCGCCTCACCACGATCGGCGAGATTGCCCGTTTGCACGCCATCTCGGAAAACCACCTGACCAAGGTGGTGCATCAACTCGGCCGCGCCGGCTACATCGAGACCCTGCGCGGCAAGGGCGGTGGAATGCGCCTTGCGCGCGCACCGCGCGAGATCACACTGGGTGAAGTCCTGCGCCACACCGAAACCGACTTCGCGCTGGTGGAGTGTTTCGGCCCAGGCTCGCGCTGCCAGATCGAACCCGGTTGCCAGCTCAAGCCGATCCTCGGCGAAGCCTTGGCCGCGCTGTTCCGGGTACTCGACGGCTACACTCTCGCCGATCTCCTTTATCCGACTGTCGCCCATGCGCCACTCACCGCGCTGGCCGATGCTGCCACCCGATCCGCTCACGAGGAAGACTGACCCGCCAGCGTCGGTTGATGTGCAAGCGTGGCCTCACGCCACTGCAGCCAGCCTGCCCCGATAAAGCGCTGCAATCAGATCGCGCGGGGTGACGATCCCGCTCAAGCGCCCATCCTCGTCCACGATCGGGATATGGCTGTGCCCGGCCCCGCCAAGCAAGGCAATCAAGTCCACCACCGGCGTGGACTCCGTCGCCGTCTGCGCAGGCGCGCTCATGATCTGGCCGACGACCTCGGCCTTGTCGCCATGGGTGCGTCCGCTGCGCACGACGAAGCGGCGCAAGCGATCACTCAAGCCGCGATGGTCGTCAAGATCGGCCCGGCGCATGAAGTCCGCCCGGGACAGGATCCCCACCACCCGCCGTGCCCGATCCACCACCGGCAGGGCCTTGATCTGGTGCTGGCGCATCAGCGCCCAGGCCTCTTCCAGCGTAGTTCCGAACTGGACCGCGATCACCCCGCGCGTCATCACCTCGGCACAACACACGGTGCCGAAACGGCGGCGGTAAGCATGGGCCTCAGCACGCAGAAAAAGGTCGCGCAGATCCTCGCGGCTGATGTCGAGTACCTGGTTGTACTCGTCGAGCACCGCATCCAGATCCTCGGTCGCCAGCCCGCGGGCTGCGGCAGGCTCGGCCCCCGATGGGGATGCAGCGACGATCACCGCTCTGCGTTGCGGGTACTCGCGCCCGGTCGCACGGTTGTAGACGATTGCCAGGGCCAGCAGGCAAACCGAATTCACCAGCACGGGATAGACCACGAAACCATAGCCAAGACTGTCGATCGCAGGCCCGCCGACTACGGCAGTCAGCGCCACCGCCCCGGCTGGCGGGTGTATGCAGCGCAACACGAACATCAGGCCGATTGCGGCTGAAACCGCCACCGCCGCAGCCATCATCGGCTCGGGCAAGCCGCGCGCACAGGTCACCCCGATCGCAGCCGCCAGCAGGTTGCCGCCGAGCATCGCCCACGGCTGGGCAAGCGGGCTGGCTGGCACGGCGAACAGCAGGACGGCAGAAGCGCCCATCGGCGCAATGACCCACGGCAGCAGGGCGTCACCGTCCACGAACAAGCGTCCCAGCATCACCGTGGCAAGAATACCGAGCAGAGCGCCAAAACCCGCACGCAAACGCTCGCGACCATTGACGTGCTGTTGATCGGGCATGAGGCCGGCCAACCGCGCCCGAAGCGCGGCCGCCCAGCGCGGCTCCACACTCATGGCAGCGCGTCCCGCCGACAGCAGGTATCGACAAACGACGTGCGGGCATGCATGACGGCCGGAGTCCTCACATGGAAACGAAATCCGGTTCGTCGCGGCCAGAGCGGTCACACCGGACGACCGGACTGCGATTGGACCCGATGAAGGTGTGGACGGAAATGACCGCGGTCAATTTCCGTTGTGCGATCGGCGCACACGATCGCACCTCGGCATCAGCCCGCGATCTGAGGTCGTCGCATTCCGGTCACTCAGAGCGCCCTGATGCAAATGGTCCGGCCAAACCTTGCCGACCCCACCGCTTTCGGCTAAAGCGCTCAGGCCTCGCCAGTCTTGCCCTGCGGCTTACCGATCATCGAGCGAACCCGCCCGAACAGCGTCACCGCCAGCAAGGCTGCGGTTCCGGCTACGATACCGACCAGCACGTCGAGCAGCAGCGGCGTGAGCACCCCGAGCACACCCCCGACGACGGCCACCGAAGCCGTCACGCCAGCTGCCTGCTCGATACCATGGTGCACGATCGGAATGCCATGGGTCAGGATGCCACCGCCCACCATGAACATGGCCACGGTGCCGATCACGGCCAGGGCCTTCATCAGCCGCGGCGCGGCGAGCAGCAGGCCGCGTCCGACCGCGCGCCCGAACGCATTCGCCTTGTCCAGCAAGTGCTGTCCGATATCGTCCATTTTGACAATACCGGCGACCAGCCCATAGACGCCCACTGTCATGATCAAGCCAATCGCCGACAGCACGGTCAACTGTGCGGCAAACGGCTGGCCGGCCACCGTACCCAGCGAGATCACGATGATCTCGGCGGACAGCACGAAGTCGGTACGGATTGCGCCCTTGATCTTGTCGGCCTCGAACAGCGCCAGGTCGATGGTCTCGTCAGCCACTACCGCGAGCCGCTCCGCATGGCGGGCAGCCTCTTCCTCTGCGCGGTGCAGGAACTTGTGCGCCAGCTTCTCGACCCCCTCGAAGCACAGGTAGAGCCCGCCCAGCATCAGCAGCGGCGTGACTGCCCACGGAATGAAGGCGCTGATCGCCAGCGCTGCCGGCACCAGGATCAGCTTGTTCTTCAGCGAACCGACGGCTACCGCCCACACCACCGGCAGCTCGCGCTCCGCCCGCACGCCCGACACCTGTTGCGCATTCAGCGCGAGGTCGTCGCCGAGCACACCTGCGGTTTTCTTGGCGGCAACCTTGGTCATCAATGCGACATCGTCGAGGACGCTGGCAATGTCATCGAGCAGGGTCAGCAAACTGGCACCGGCCATGGAATCATCCGTTGGTGGCAAGTATTGAAGGCAATCGCAACCGGTCAAGGCCGCGCCGAATTGAAATGATGACTATAAGGCGTAACCCGCCCGGCGCGCGGTTAAAAACACGCGCATTTGCTCACCTGCTCGTAGAATCGTGGCTTCGCCAGCAAAAGCCCTTCCCATGTTCGTACCTGTCCAGCCCATCTACCCTGTTTCCGGCATCCGGGAGATCGAGCGCAAGCTGATCCCCAGCGCCCGCCCGCCCCTCATGGAGCGCGCCGGCCGTGCTGCCGCCGAAGATGCGGTGCGCCTGATCATGGACCGCCCCGGACCGATACTGGTCGTGTGCGGGCCCGGCAACAACGGTGGCGACGGCTTTGTCATGGCCCGCCAGTTGCTGCAGGCTGGACGCGAGGTGATTGTCGCCTTTGCCGACGATCCCGAGGTGCTGCCGGCCGAAGCGGCCAAGGCCTACGCCGGTTTTCTGCAGGCCGGCGGCGGCACGGTATCCGACCTCCCGGCAGCACCGGCCAACGGCTGGGCGCTGGTGGTGGATGCGCTGTTCGGCATCGGCCTGAAACGCCCGATCGAAGGCCGCTACGCGACCTGGATCCGCACCCTCAACGCTCAGCGCGTACCACGCATGGCGCTCGACGTGCCGAGCGGGCTCGACGCGGATACCGGGCGGCCGCTCGGCCCCTGCTTCTGCGCCACCCATACCACCACCTTCATCGCCCTCAAGCCCGGTCTCCTGACCCTGGACGGCCCCGACCACTGCGGTGAAATCTCGGTACAACGGATCGAGATCGACGCCCCCGCCTGGGTGCCGGCAATGGGTTACAGCATCCGTCCCAGTCTGTTCAGCCAGTGCCTGACGCAGCGACCACGTAACACCCACAAGGGGCTGTATGGCGATGCCGCCGTGCTCGGCGGTGACAGCGGTATGGCCGGTGCCGCACTGCTGGCCGGACGGGCCGCGTTGTGGCTTGGCGCCGGACGGGTGTTCGTAGGCCTGCTCGATCCGGCGGCACCCACCGTAGACACCAAGCATCCGGAGCTGATGCTGCGCCCCGCTGCCCAACTGCCCGGCACACTCACCGCGCTGGCCGTCGGCCCCGGCCTCGGGGTCAGTAGTACGGCCCGGCAGTTGCTGGCGGCGGCCATCGGGCGCGACGTCGCGCTCCTGCTCGATGCCGACGCGCTGAACATCGTGGCCGGCGATGGTCCCCTGCAGCAGGCACTGAGCACCCGTACCGCGCCAACCCTGCTCACCCCCCATCCGGCCGAGGCCGGACGGCTGCTGCGCATCAGCACGGCCGAAGTCCAGAACGATCGCCTTGCAGCCGGCCTGAAGCTGGCAAAGTCGTTCAACGCACTGGTCGTGCTCAAGGGTTGCGGCAGTCTGGTCACCACCCCGGACGGACGCTGGTTCATCAACAATACCGGCCATCCGGGCATGGCGACCGCGGGCATGGGCGATGTACTGAGCGGGCTCGTCCTGAGCCTGCTCGCACAGGGTTGGCAGGCGGAGTCTGCGCTGATTGCCGCAGTTCACCTGCATGGCGCCGCGGCCGATCGCCTCGCGCGCGAAGGGGTTGGCCCGATCGGCCTGACCGCCGGCGAAGTCATCGATGCGGCACGGGGCGTCTTCAACGGCTGGATGGTCGAAGCAATGCGCGTGCATCCCTGATCCCGGCCGGCCTCACGCTCGACCCACAACACACACCACCTCAGGAAAGCCCGCCCCCGATGCCTGATTCCAGCCCGGCGCTTGGCCGCGGCATCTTGCTGCTGCTCGGTGCACTGTTCCTTTTTGTGTTCCTCGACGCCACCGCAAAGCATCTCGGCCAGACCTATCCGGTCCCCATGCTGGTGTGGGCCCGCTATGCGGGGCATTTCCTGCTGATGATGATCTTTCTCGCCCCCTCGATGCGCCTGCGGCTGGTGACCACCACCCGGCCCGGACGGCAGGTCGTGCGCGCCATCTGCCTGCTCGGCACCACCTTTTTCGGCATGGCGGCGCTGGCACGCATGCCGCTGGCCGAGACTACCGCCATCGTGTTTGCCGCCCCGCTCATCGTCACCCTGCTGGCAAGGCCAGTGCTCGGCGAGCACATTGGCGTCCTGCGCTGGGCTGCAGTGATTGTCGGCTTCGTCGGCGTCCTGCTCATTGCCCGCCCCGGCAGCGGTCTGGTCACCGAGGGCATCGTGCTCGCGCTCGCCGGCGCCCTGTCCTACGCGATCTACCAGATCCTCACCCGCCAGCTCTCGCCCACCGAGAACCCGGTGACCATGCTCTTTTACACCGCACTGATCGGCACCGTGGCCATGACCCTGATCCTGCCCTGGATCTGGGGCGGGCCGATGCCCGGGGTGCTCGATTCGCTGATGATCGCGTCGCTGGGTGTGTTTGGCGGACTGGGTCACTTCCTGTTGATCCGCGCCTTTCGTGAAGCGCCCGCCTCGGTGCTGTCGCCCATCCTTTACGTACAACTGATCTGGGCCACGCTGATGGGCTGGATCGTGTTCGGCCACCTGCCGGACGGATTCGCGCTCGGCGGCATCCTGACCATCGCCGTGGCCGGCGCGATGATTGCAATCGACAGCCGTCGCAGCCAGACCAGCACCCGCCACAAGGCCTGAGCAGTCGCTCGCGACTGCGTGGGCCGGGCCAGGCGCTCAGCGACTGGGGGGCCCGGGGCGCAGCGTGCTCAGCACCCCGGTTGCGAGGCCGGTGCCGAGCAGAATCACCACGCACCCGGCGATCATCCGCAGCGTGATGTGCTCGTCGAGAAACAGCGCCCCCCATAACATGCCGAACACCGGAATCAGAAAGGTGACGGTCACCGCGCGGGTTGGTCCCACCCGCGCCATCAGGCGGAAGAAAAGCACGTAAGCCAGTCCGCTGCAGGCCACCGCAAGCAGGGCCGCCGCCGCCCATACGGACGCTGGCGGCGTCTGCTGCGGCCAGTAGGCAAGCGCGAGCGGCAGCAGCAGGATTGCGGCATACAGCTGGCTGCCAGTTGCGGTCACCATGGGCGGCACCCCGGTCAGATAGCGTTTGGTCAGGCTACCTGCCACTCCGTAGGACAGGGTGGCGCCCAGGCAGGCTGCCACCGCCCAGCCGCTGCCCCCGGGTTTGAAAGAAACCTTGCCCCACACCAGGGTTACTACCCCGAGGATACCGACCAGCATGCCCACCATCGTGGCCGGCGTGAGCTTGTCCCTGAGCCACGCCCACGCCACCAGCGCAGTAAACATGGGGGTGGTGGCATTCACGATCGAGGCAAAACCGGCCGTGACCGACAAGGTGGCCCAGGCATAGAGCACGAAGGGAAGCGCCGACGCGGTCAGGCCGACGGCGCTCAGTGCCATCCACCTGTGGAACAACAGTCGCATGCCGCCCTGCATGCCGAGGATCGGCAGCAATACCAGCGCCGCCAGCCCGACACGCAATTCGATCAGCGCAAACGGACCAAAATCCGGCGCCGCAATCCGCATCAACAGAAAAGAACCGCCCCAGATGGCAGCAAGCAAAACGAGTTCTGCCAGATCTCGGGATTTCACGTGAAGACGGTCCAGGAATGGGAGCAACGAGCCACCGGAGCGCAATGATAGAATCACCATCCAGCTTACTCAAACCGGTTTCTTATCATGCTCTCCGAACAGCTTCGCGTCGAAATCCAGCGTAATGTCGCCGCCTCGCTGGCAGAAGACATCGGCACCGGCGACCTCACCGCGCGCCTTGTTCCCGAGCAGTCCGAAGCCCGCGGCCGAGTCATCACCCGTGAGGCCGCGGTGATCTGCGGCACCGCCTGGTTCGATGCGGCCTTCGCCGCACTCAGCCCCGCCGCCGAGGTCAAGTGGCACGTCGCGGACGGCGACCTCGTCGAGGCCGGACAGGAACTTTGCGAGGTACTCGCCCGCGCCCGCGTGCTGCTCACCGCCGAGCGCACCGCGCTTAACTTCCTTCAACTGCTTTCCGGCACCGCGACTGTGACCCGTCGCTTTGTCGACGCCGTAGCCGGCACCGGCGCAAAGATCGTCGATACGCGCAAGACCCTGCCCGGGTTGCGCCTCGCGCAGAAATACGCGGTGGCGGTGGGTGGCGGGGTCAACCATCGCATCGGTCTGTACGACGGCATCCTGGTAAAGGAGAACCACATCATCGCCGCCGGTGGCATACGCGAAGTGGTGGAACATGCACGCGACATCGCGCCATCCAATGTCTTCATCGAAGTCGAGGTGGAAAGCCTGGAGGAGTTGCACGAAGCGCTCGATGCCGGCGTCAGCATGATCCTGCTCGACAACATGAGCCTAGCCGAAATGCGTGAGGCGGTGTACATCAACAACGGCCGTGCCGAGCTCGAAGCATCCGGCGGGGTCAACCTCGAACGGGTGCGTGCGATCGCCGAAACCGGGGTCAACCGCATCTCGATTGGCAGCCTGACCAAGGACGTGCGCGCACTCGATCTGTCGCTGCGCCACATCGAAGCCTGAGGGCCACAATCGCGGCATAACCTGCGACTGCTGCAAGCCTCTGCCGGAGTTTCTGCCAGAGTCTTTGCTCTAGTCGCCGCATTCCGCGGCGTGCGCAGGTCAGCGGGCCTGGTTGCGCACCGCAAAAACATCCACCAGCACGCCGGTCAGCTCGTGCATGTCGCCGAGCAGGGGCACATCGCCCCGCAGGCCGGCACTGAAGCCGGCCGCCTCGAAGCGGGCAAGCAGTGCCGGGTCGGCGCTGAATACATGCACCGGCACCTCCCACGACGCATCACGTCCGCTCACGCCAGCCACCGGCTGGTGGTCGCCGATCACGATCGTCAGCAGATCCGGCGGCGCCTGCGCGCGCAAATAACCAGACAGCCATTCGAAGGTGTAGCGCATCGACTGCAGGTAGCCGGGCAGCGGCTCGGCCCAGGAAACCGGCTCATTCAAGGCCTCATCGAGCTGAGCGGGTGTATAGGCATCGTCCCGCAACAGCCGGCTCCAGTCGCTCACATAGGGCGCCACCGGTCTGAACGGGGCGTGCGAGCTGACTGTGGGAAACACGACGAAACGCGGCACGCGTGAGTCGGGCATGCCGCGTTCAGGCCCACTCGCAGCAAGTGCTACCCCGAGCTCCTGCGCCTGCAGCAGCGCCAGCGAGGCCTGATCAGGGATGCGCCAGTAGCCGAAGGCAGGCCCGGCATAACCGATTCCGTCCGCATCTCCATAGCGATCGAAGCCATAGAAAGAGCCCTCCGGCCACGGCCGCTGCAAACCCGGCATCCATGCCACCGTGCGGTAGCCGTTGCGCGCGAAGTGACTGACCAGCGTTGGCCGGTCAGTCGTCAGCAGCAACTCGTAGTCACCCGGGTCGCGCGTATCCACCCCGGACAGCAAGGCCGCATGTGCGAGCCACGAGCCGCCGCCGAAAGTCGGCGAGCGCACCCGTGCCGACACCACCCCGCGCTCGCTTTCCTGCGCTGCGTGCGCCAGAGCCGCACGCGAATCGGCAAGCGCCGCCACGATCTCCGGGTCGTCGAAAGTGACCGCACCGTAGGCCTCGGCAAAGATCAGCAGTACATCGCTACCGCGCAAGGCCTCGACACCCCCCGAAAACACGGGGCTCTCACCCAGCCGCTCGGCACTGCGTGGCGACAGCGCCGTGCGCAGTTGTCCGCCCGAACTCACAATGCCGGCACTGACCGGGGTCGAAAACGCGGCCCGAACGTCCTTCGCCAACCATGGCTGAGCCATATGGAGCAGCACCGCGCCGAAGCCTGTGGCGAGCATCCAGCGGTGCCCGGCGCACGTACCAAACCCCCGCGCCAGCATGCCGAACATCCGGCGCACAAGCAGGAACAGCAGTACCGCTGCGCCCGCAAGTAACAGACCGCCGCCGGCCAGCCGCCATGGAGCAAGCTCGCCCGCGGCCATCCGCAACACCTGCCAGGCGTGGCGTCCGTCCCAGTACAGATTGACCGGGCGGCCAAAGACCGCAGGCACCGTTACTTCGACGTAGCGCGCGATTACCAGCATGACAAATACAACCGACAACGCCGACAGGACCTGTGCCGAGGGCTGACCTCGTCTGCCGACCCAGAGCAGAAGCACGCTCGCCCCAAGGCAGAGTTCGACCGACAACAACAGATCGAAACGGACCCCGAGACCTGGCCAGTCGTTACCGAAGGTCAACAAGGTATTGAGGATCAGCAGCGGCAGCAGCACGCGCAACCAGCCTGATCTGCTCGCAGCGGCAAACTCAGGTCGCTCAAGTACCTGTACGCTATTCATGTGCGCTCCCCGGAACTCGTGCCGGATTCGTGCTTCCAACGCCCATCGACGGCCTCATGCAAAAAACATCAATCAATATGACCGATCCCCTTCACCCACCGAGTCATCCCTTGTGTCATCCACTGAGTCATCCCCTGTGGCAGGACCTGACTCCGGACGAAATCCGTGCACTCGCGGCCAACGATGCGGTGGCCGTGCTGCCGCTGGCGGCGATCGAACAGCACGGGCCGCACCTCCCCCTGTCCACCGACCTCGATATCGGCATCGGGCTTGCCGCTGCCGCCTTTGCCCGTCTTCCCGCTACCACGCCCGCCTGTCTGTTGCCGCCGCTGGCGATCGGCCTCAGCCTCGAGCACCGGGACCAGGCCGGCACCCTGAGCCTGTCAGCGGAAACCGCCCTGGCCACACTGACCGAAATCGGCGCCAGTGTGGCACGTGCCGGATTCCGCCGGCTGGTGTTGTTCAATAGTCATGGCGGCAACAAGTCGGTGATTGACCTGGCCGCGCTCAAGCTGCGCGCAAACCATCGCCTGCTGGTGGTGCGTGCAAACTACTTTCGTTTTGCCCCGCCGCCCGATGCACTGCCTGCGTCCGAACTGCGTCATGGCCTGCATGGCGGCGCCCTGGAAACGGCCATGATGATGCATCTGGCACCGCACAAGGTCCGTCACCATGCCATTGCCGACTGGCCCTCACTCGGTCTTGAGATGGCGGCGAACGGCAAGCTGCTCGGGCCCGAGGGCGAGGCCGGTTTTGCGTGGATGGCCGCCGACCTCAACCCGGCCGGCGTGACCGGTAACGCCCGACTCGCGACCGCCGAACTGGGCGCGAGACTGGTTGATCACTTTGCCGCCGCCCTCGCCCGCATCATCACCGACACGCATGATTTTGACTTCGCGCGGCTGGCGCCGGACTGCAATTGAGCCGCACCCGACGTACGCGCAAGAGGCCATACGGTGAGCCGATGAATCGCTGGCAACGACCACCCAACACAGACCACAACTCATGCACCGAGGTTCTCCAATGGCGTCACCGGAATTGACCCTGGATCAGGCCTGGCAGCTGATCCTTGCCGCCCGCCACCACGACTGGCAGGGCAAGCAGCAGGCAGTCCTGAACAACGGGCCATTCCGGCTCGAAGTCGAGCGGGGAGGACAGTGGCGTGCCGACCAGCCCCACAGTCGCGAAGCCGACGAACTGTTGTCGATCTTTCTCCCCCTTGCCGCGCGTCCCGGCGCCTTCGTCGTGGGCCAGCTCGGGCAGAGCCTGGACGGACGCATCGCCACCGAATCGGGCGCCTCGTTCTACATCAACGGCGAGACGGCACGCACCCATCTGCACCGACTGCGGGCGATGGTGGATGCCGTGGTGGTCGGCGTGGGCACGGTCAATGCCGACGACCCCCAGCTCACCGTACGCCATGTGTGCGGTCCCAACCCGGTCAGGGTCGTGCTCGACCCGAAAGGCAGGGCGCACAAGGGCTCGCGCCTGTTCCACGACGGCGATGCCACCACCCTGCATTTGTCGAACGCGGCCCCGGCCGACCCCTGCACCGTAGCCCGCAACGTACCCACGCTCGCGATTGCAGACGGTGCCAACGGGGTCGATCCGGCAGCCATACTCGCCCTGCTTGCCAGCCGGGGACTGCACCGGGTGCTGATCGAGGGCGGCGGCGACACGGTGTCACGCTTCCTGCAGGCCGGACAGCTCGATCAATTGCACCTGCTGATCGCCCCCATGGTGATCGGCTCCGGCCGCCCCGGCCTCAGCCTGGCGCCGATCGACACCCTGGACACCGCCCTGCGGCCACGCACCCGTCGTTTCGCCTGCGGCGAGGACACCCTGTTCGAGCTGACGCTGCGCTGACCCGGAACATCGACCCGCTCCACAGGAGGCGGACGGACACAGGCGATCAGGAAGGCTGGGCACCGCGGCGATGTCCGGCGCCGCCAGCCAGCAGCACCGCAGCGCCAGGCAGGCTGGACACCAGCACCACCACCCCATACACGACCGAGATTGCCACCCCTTCCGCGGGGGGCAAGCCGGCAAGCAGCCACACCAGCGCCGCAGCCCCCTCGCGCACGCCCCAGCCCGCCACCGACAGCGGTATCGCCATCGCCAGCAGCACCGGCGGAATCAGCGGCAGCAACTCGGCAGCCGGCCGGCCGATCCCGATCGCCCGCGCACAGCAGAAGTAGACCGCGATGTAGCTCGCCACCAGGGCAAGCGATCCAAGCAGTTGCAGGGGCAGCACCGTGCGCGCGAACAAGGCCAGGCGTGCGTCGCGCCACAGCACGGCCAAGGCCGGACGCAAACGGCGGAAAGCAAGCAGGCCGACCGCCAACCCGCCCAGCGCCCAAACCCCGGACGGCAGTGGCAGCGCAGCGATGGCATCGACCATCCCCACCCTCAGCGCCGGCGAAAGGGCCAGGGCCGCGCCCCCAACCAGCAGCAGCGCCAGCTGCCCCGAGGCACGCTCGATCAGCACCGCATGCCAGGGCGCACGTCCGCCATCCACCGCGCCCGCATGGCGCCATGCCCGCGTCAGGTCGCCACCAACGCCACCCGGCAGCACCTGATTGAGAAAGCTCGCCAGGTAGTACTCGCGAAAGGCCACACCGAGCGGCAGCGCAAGGCCGAGACACGCCGCCGTCAGGCGCCAGCGCCAGGCCGACACAAACACCTGCGGCACCCCGAGCGCCAGCGCCGGCAACACCCAGCCGGGCGACAGCGGACCGAGCGCAGCGAACACCGCATCCGGCTTCAGCCACCACAACAGCAATGCCAGCAAGCCGGCGCTGAACGCAAGTCGCAACAACACGCGCCCCACCCGACGCAAGCGGCGCACCCCCGCTTCAGGAAACGGTGCCTGCCTCATTACGCTGAGGGCGCATCAAGTCCGCCGGCCGCGAATTCAGGCGCCGGAAGCGCGAGGAGATCGACATGCCCCACCTCGACCACCACCGCCGGATTAAGCAGATCCTCGCAGCGCCGCACGTACCAGGCGTCGATACGTCCCGCCGCTGCGGGGCACTGCGCCCGTGCCGCATCGCGCCAGCCCTCGACCAGCGCCTTCGCCAGTGCCTGTTCGCCCGCGTCGGACATGCGCAAACGCCACGGGCTGGGCGCAAGCCGAAGCTCATAACCCTGCGCGCTCAGCAGTTGCGCCAGCAGCGGCGCCGCGTCCGGTCCGAGCGCGCCACCCATCCCCTTGTCGCCGCGTTGATGGGCATTGAACGCGGCACGAACGAAGGCATCCTCTTCGTCTTCCTTACCCTCGTCTTCCCTACCCTCTTCGTTCCCTACGCTCAGTCGCCAACACCCATCCACGCTCAGCGTGATCAACACCGCGCACGCAGCCTGTCGACACGCGAGCGCGAGCCGCTCGAGCCAGCCGACATCGACCAGATCGAGCAGCGCGGACGCCGTCAGCAGATCGACGCCGGTCAGATCCCCGGCCCCAAGCCGGGCAAGATCGCCACGCACCACATGGATGTCGACCGGCCGGCCGTCGAGGTCGCGCAGCGCCGCCGACCGTGTCGCCGCACGATCGAGCAGCGCGGCATCATGGTCGAACAGCGTCCACGCCTGCGGGCCGGGCAGCCTTGGAGCAAGAAAGCACGGATTGGCCCCGCTGCCGGTACCAAGATCGAGTAGCCGCAGGGACGTCCGCTCCTGCCGGCGGGCGTTCAACCACTGGTGCGCAAGCGTTGTCAGCCCGGCATCACGCGCCCGTGCATCAGGGGCGGCACGCAAGGCGAGCCAGTCGGCGCTGAAGATGGCATCAGCGTGGGCGGCCTGCGCCTGAGGGGCGTGCGCGGAGATCGCCGGGGCGTTGGGAGCGGTTTCAGGTACGACGTCCAGGGCGACGTCCGCTGCTGCGTCCGCTGTTGAATCCAGTGCCGCTTCAAAGCCGGCCGCTGCGTCCGCCCAGTCGCGCAGCGTCATGCGTGCGCGGCGTGCGCCCTCCCTCAGCTCGTCTCTCAAGCCGGGCTCGACCAATACCCGGCGCAAGGCTGCGGCCAGCGCTGCAGCATCGTCTGGCGGGACCAGCAAACCGGCGCCGGATGGCACCGTGTCCGCCAGCGCGCCGCCGCGGGTGGCGACCACCGGCAAACCACGCGCGAGCGCCTCGCTGATCACCATCCCATAGCCCTCGTAATGCGAGGCCAGCACAAACACGTCGGCCTCGGCATAGGTGCGCTGCAGCTCGACCGGCGTCTGCTCGCCAACCAGCCGGACACGCGCTTCGAGCTGGTGCGTGCCGATCAGCGCCGCCACCCGTGCAGCATGGGCGGGGTCGCGGCTCAGGCTGCCAACACAATCGCACTGCCAGCGCAGGTCGCGCACACCGGCAAGCGCCGCCAGCAGCACATCGTGCCCCTTGCGCGGGGTTACGCTGGCCACGCACAGCAGGCGCGGCCGCTCGCCCTCGGCAGGCGCGAGCGGCACGGCGTCGACACCGGGTTCGACCACGTCGATCGGGATCGGGCGTGGAACGAAGTCCGCCAGCCGGCGGGCCGTGTTGGCGCTGGTCGCGATGATGCGGTCGACCTGCGCCAGCGCTGCCGCCTCGCTGCGGAGAAAGGCGGCACGCTGCGCCGCGTCCACCCCATGCTCGTCACCCAGCAGATGATGCACCAGCGCCACCATGCGCAGACGCCGGCAGTGTGCACCGACCACCTCGGGCAAGCCGCCCATCACCAGGCCGTCGATCACCACCCGTGTGCCGCCAGGCAGGGCCGCGAGTGCGTCGGCAAACGCCTCGCGCGCGACCGCATCGGGCGCCGGAAACTGTCCGGCCAGCCCGATCACCTCGACCAACCACCCACGCGCACGCAAGCCGTCGACGATGCGTGCGTCGTAAACATAACCGCCGGTCAGCTGCGCCGGATCGCCGGCAACGATGAAGGTGCAGCGGCGAAAGTGAAAGGCAGAGCGTTCGCTCACAGCGTCCCTTCGTAGGCCGCCCACGCGATATGCGACTCATGCAGCGTGACCTTGAGCGCGGAGAGTCCGCGCCCGCCCTCCCCCAGCTGACCTGCACGCACGGCCTGCGCCATGCGGTCGAAGATCACCCGTGCCATGAATTCGGTGGTGGTGTTGCGCCCCTTGAACGCAGCTTCTTCGTCGAGATTGCGAAAGTTCAGCTCAGTCAGCAGCGCATGCAGGACAGTGCCGGCGAGGCCGATATCGACCACCAGCCCGTCGTCATCGAGCTCTACGCGCTGGAAGCACACGTCGATCACGTAGGTCGCGCCGTGGGTGCGCTGGGCGGGGCCGAAGATCTCGCCCTGAAAACTATGGGCGATCATGATGTGGTCGCGAACGGTCAGGCTGTACATGAATCATTCCTTGAGAATGGGCGCGCAGGCAGACCGCGCCAAGGGCTTGAACGGGAATACGGAGAAACGGGGCAAACAGGCTTTCAGGCAAACCGGTTTTTTCAAACCGAAGGGTAGCGGATGCGATGGCACAGGGTCGAGCCGGGCGCGCCCAATAGTTGCGGCATGTGCGCGGGCAGATCGAGAAAATCGCTCTCACCGCTGATCAGTGCGTCGAGGCACGGATCGGCGAGCAGCGACAGGGCCAGCTCCATGCGCTGCCGGTAAGCCCAGCGCGGCGCCCGCGGCGGCGGAATACGGCCGACCTGGCTCGAACGCAGCGTAAGCCGGCGGGCATGAAACGCTCCACCCAGCGGCAGACAGACCTCCTGCCGACCGAACCAGCTCATCTCCACCACCGTTGCCTCCTGCCCGGCGAGGCCGAGCGCCTGACGCAGACCGGCCGGGTTGCCGCTGGCGTGAAACACGAGGTCGCATTCGGGCGTGGCCTCGCCGGGCAGCCGGAACGACACCCCGAGCGCGTCAGCAAGCGCCGCCCGCGCCGGATTGATGTCGATCAGCTCCACCCGGGTGCCCGGCATGCGGCTGCACAGCCAGGCCACCAGGCTGCCGACCACCCCGCCGCCGATCACCGCGATGCGATCGCCCACCGCAGGCGCGGTATCCCACAGGGAATTGACCGCCGTCTCCATGTTGGCGGCCAGCACCGCGCGCGCAGGTGGCAACCCGTCCGGCAGCGGCACCACCGCCGCAGCCGGCACCACATAGTGGCACTGATGGGGAAAAAGGCAGAACACCGGGCGGCCGATCAGCGCGTGGGCGGCATCGCCCTCCCCCGCTTCGACCACACCCACGCTGGCATAGCCGTACTTGACCGGCGCCGGGAACTCGCCTTGCTGAAACGGTGCGCGCATGCGCTCGAACTCGCTTTCGGGCACCTCACCACTGAACACCAGGCTCTCGGTGCCCCGGCTGATGCCGCTGAACAGCGCCCGGACGCGCACTTCGCCCACTTCCGGCGCTAGCAGCTCGAGTTCGCGAATCTCCCCGCGGCCGGGTTCGACGGTCCAGAAAGCATGGGTAAGCATCGGGGGGCTGAACTCCGTATCGAAAATCGGGACCAAGAACTGCATGAGCCGTACAGTATGACCAAGTGAATTGGAGAAAGCGCATGCAGCCAGGCTCGGAGTCATCAGACCATCACCGGGTTCCCGTCGCAATACTCGAGCTGGCGGTCGGACTGGGTGCCGTTGTTGCGCTGAGTGCGCTACTCATCGCAGGTCAGGACCTGCCACAGGCACTGATCCCGGCGGCCGCGCTGGTCTATGCGGCGATGGCGGCGATCCTCGGCTGGCGCTGGACTTCGATCCGGCAATCGTTCGGCGCCGCCAACCGGGTCACCCTTGTGCGCGCCGCGCTGGTCGCGGTCGTGGCCGGTACGGTTCTGTTTCCGCAGGCCCTGCAGGGCAGCGCCCTTCCGATCGCCGTACTGAGCACCCTGGCATTAATACTTGACGGCGTCGACGGCTGGGTGGCGCGCCGCACCGGCAGCGCAAGCGTGTTCGGCGCGCGCTTCGACATGGAGCTCGACGCCTTCTTCATCCTCGTGCTGTGCGCGATGCTGGTGCAACTTGGCAAAGCCGGTGTGTGGGTACTGGCGATCGGCGCCATGCGCTACCTGTTCGTGCTCGCGATGCACTTTCTGCCTTGGCTCTCGGCCACGCTGCCGGAAAGCTTCCGGCGCAAGCTGGTGTGCGTGGTGCAGGTGGCGGCGCTGCTGCTATGCCTGCTGCCCGTCGTCACCCCGTCACTCGCCACCGCCATCCTGGCGCTGGCCCTGGCCGCGCTGACCCTTTCGTTCGCACAGGATGTGCGCTGGCTCTTCCTTCACGCCGCCGGGCAGGCCGCCCGGCATCACCGCAACCAAGGAGTCCGATCATGAATTCTGTTCGTCACCTCAAGTCATCAGCCACCCCCGCGCCACTGGCCGCCGCACTGACGCTCGCCGCCATGCTGACGCTTGCCGGCTTCAGCCAGCCTGCACTCGCCGCGCCCCACACCTACGAGATCGACCCGGAGCATTTCTCGATCGGCTTCCAGGTCGAGCATGTGGGCTATGCGAAGACAATCGGCCTGTTCCTGAAGGGCAGCGGGCAGTTCGTGTATGACGAGGAAACCCGCGAGCTCTCGTCTGGCCGCGTGGTGGTGGCCGCCGACAGCGTGTTCACCAATCACAAGAAGCGCGACGGCCACCTGCGCGACCGCGACTTCCTGCAGGCCAACCGCCACCCCGAGATCGTGTTCGAAGCCACCCGCTACACCCCCGGCGCAGACAATAAGGGCAAGCTCGAAGGCAATCTGACCATCTTGGGCCAGACCCACCCGGTGACCCTCGACATCACCCTCAACAAAATCGCCCCCTACCCCTTCGGCCACCGCAAACACACCCTCGGCGCGTCCGCGACCACCACCCTGCAGCGAAGCAAGTGGGGTATGACCTATGCAGTCGAAGCTGGCATGGTGGGCGACGACGTCGAGCTGATGCTGGAATTCGAGGCACTCCGGCAGTAGCTCGGAGGATCAGGCTTCAAGGCGGTACGAAAGAGCGCCTGTCGGCGTGCCAGGCGTCCGACCCGCCGTACGCTACCGCACAGACCCACCCCACCTGCGCCCCTAAGGTTCCGCCAATCGCGCAAGGCACGAGCCGTCGGTAGTTCCGGCGCTCGCCTCGCCTTCGCTGAATGGAGGTCCGACAGTCATGCCAACTACAGCAAGCGCAGAAGATCTCGGTCGCATACGCGGCCTCCCTGGCAGCATCGGCGACAACAGCAGGCCGCTCACGAGTGCCGTCTCGTGGGGCGCCATTTTGGCGGGTGCCGCTGCGGCCGCTTCGCTTTCGCTGATCTTGCTGATCCTCGGTGTCGGGCTCGGACTGTCCTCGGTGTCACCGTGGGCCAGAGACGGTGTGAGCGCCACAACCTTCGGGGTATCCACGATCCTGTGGTTGACGCTTACCCAGTTGCTCGCCTCCGGCATGGGCGGTTACCTCGCCGGACGCCTGCGCACGAGGTGGACCAACGTGCCAACCGACGAGGTCTACTTCCGCGATACGGCGCATGGATTCCTGGCGTGGGCCGTGGCTTCGCTGGCCACCGCTGCGCTACTGACCTCGGTCATCGGATCGATCCTGGGCAGTGGCGTGCAGGCCGGCGCGGCCCTGGTCGGCGGGGTTGCCAGCACGGCGACGTCTGCCGTCGGCGGCGCCGCAGCCTCGGCAGGCATGACGCAAGGCACCGAGGGGGGGCCGATGGCCTACTTCGTCGACTCGCTCTTCCGCCGTGATGCATCGGCACTGGCGGGCGGGATCGCAGGCACAGCCGCAGTTACCAACACGGTTGACAGGGCTTCCAGCAACGAAGCGGCCGAGGTCAGCCGCATCTTCATGAACGTCAGCCTTTCTGAGCCGCTGCCGCCCGAAGACCTTCGCTACGTCGGCCAGATCGTGGCTCAACGTACGGGACTCGCGCAGCAGGATGCGGAGAAGCGGGTCGCCGATGTCTACGCCAGGGTCCAGGCCAAGGTGCGCGATGCGGAAGTGGCAACGCGTGCCACCGCCGACGAAGCCCGCAAGGCGTCGGCATACAGTGCGCTGTGGCTCTTCGTGTCACTGCTCATCGGTGCGTTCGTAGCCAGCCTGGCCGCCACCTTCGGTGGCCGGCTCCGCGACGCCTGATTCTCGTCCCGATCACTCTTCAACGGAGGCCACCATGCGTTCACTTCTTCTTCTGTTTCTCGGCATCCCCATCCCGATCATCATTTTGATCGCGATTTTCCTGTAGCTGAGACCCGTTCGCGCCATTTCCAGGCCCACAAGTCGAAGCGTCAATTCGCGCTGACACCAGAGCCTGCAGCCGGTCGCCAGTCGGTCGCCGACCATCCTGGCCTTCCTCGTTGGGGCCGCTTGAGATCGCTCCTGATGTGAACGCTGGTGTGCGCGACTGCGCGGGTGTGCGGAACCGAACAGACTGCGGGAGCCGTCTTGGGAAATGATATTCCCTCAACCCTTGGATACCGAGCCGAGGCGATCTCGACGCGCCGCAGGGTCACCGCAACCTGAACTTCTTCAATGGAATTGCCATGTACTCCCGTGCCGCTCTCCCAGTCCAACGCCCCTCGCTCGCCTTGGCGTCAATTCAGTCCCAGGAACCTCTACCCGGGAGCGAACCCGTGCCGACGCTGCCGCCCCAGACGCCAGTCCCACCCGACGGCGTTCCTCCGCCAATGGACATACCGCCCCAGGTGCCGCCCGAAATCCGTGAGCCCAACTTACCGGGCGAGCACATCCCGATCAGTGCGAACCCCCATCTTCCGCCGCCAACGCATCATTGACACGCAGGAGCCTGCCATGCCCGACATCTCTTACCCTTCCAACCTTGCCCAGACGTCCGGCACCAACGGCCCTGCCGGGTCCGGAGGCACCGACACCGCCGTTCACCAGCAGCCGCTGACCGATCGCATGGCCGAGGGCGCGCACCACACCATCGACCGGCTAGCCGAGACCGCAGCCCCGCACATCGAGCGCATGGAAGGTGCATTGGCTGGCGCCACCGAGCAGTTGAAGGGCCAGGCCCGACACTTACACGAAAAGGGTGATGAATGGGTCGACGAGCTGCGCGCCACCGTTCGTCGCAACCCCTTATCGGCAGTGGCCGTGGCAATGGCCGTCGGTGCATTGATCGCCCGCATCAGACATTGAGTCGCCCGGTGAGCGAAGACCTCCGCAGCCAGTCCTGGGCTCGCAGCGTTCAGGACCTGATGGCAGCGTTGCCCGGTCTGGTGAGCGACCGTCTGGAGTTGCTGGCCCTCGAACTGCACCGTGCTGCCCGCGGCATGGTGCAGATCATGGCGCTGGTCGTGGCGACCGCCATTCTGGGCACGACAGCCTGGCTGGTGCTCTGCAGCGGCCTCGGACTGACGCTGGTCGCCCTGGGCTTGTCGTGGCCTCTGGCGCTGCTGGCCGTGCTGCTGTTCAATCTCGCGCTGGCTTGGGCGGCCGTGTCACGGGCTCGTCGTTTGCTGGCCAAACTCGGCCTGCCTGCCACCCGGCGCCACCTGGTATTCGGGGCCGAGGCTGCAGCAGTGGGTGGTGTCCCGCTGCACCGCCAACCCGTCACCAGCGCGTCCGAAGCTAAACCATGACATTGAACCAATTGCCGGCGTCGCCGCCCATACTTCCAAGCGCACCCACAGCGGTGGTCGATACTGACCTCGACACACAAATCGAACAGCTCGAGCAACGACTGGTCGCCCGCGAAGCCTGGGTTCGCTCCACGGCCGAGTCACTCGCCCAAAGCGCAAAGCGCGCGGTCACGCCGAGGCCTTGGGTGTTACCGGTGGCGGGCGTCGGCGTGGTGATGTGGCTGGGCTGGCGCTGGTCGCACCGCCCGGACCCAGCGCGACTGGTCAGCGTCGAAGTACCGGCGAATGTCGCAGGGCACGACGTTGACGGGCTCGCAGACCTGCCTTGGGCCGGCCTGACGGCGGTGGGCTGGCCGCTGGTGCCGGAGGCATGGCGAGGAAACCTCAGCCCGGCCGCTGCCGCAACAGTCGTGAGCACCGTGCTGTCGATCGGGCGGCGGCTGTTACGCCGCCGCGTCCGCTGAAAGCTGCCGGCGGCCTGCTATGCTGACATGGACCGATGAATGACAAGCTTCGCATGGATTTGCACCTATGACCTCCGACAGACAACCAAGCCCAACGTAACCTCGATCAGGTTCTTGGGGACCTGAATAAATGCGAGTGAATCTGAACAGGCCGCCAAATCGCGCAGCAGCGTGTCCAGATTTCCGCCAGCATTGGCATTACGTCCTATCCCCAGGACGCATCCTCTCCTTTAGCGTTGCTGGAGGCCGCAGTCATGGCGATGACCACCCCGAATCACAAAAGTATGAGGCTGGATAAAGCAACCATGACAAAGAACGATACGCCAGGCAGCGAGCCGCCCAATCCAAAGCTGAACCGCATCCTGGCGTCACTTCCCACCAAGGATTATGAACGCCTGCTACCCGACCTTGAACTCGTTGACATGCCTTTGGGATGGACGATGTCAGAGTCCGGTGATCATGTGAACTATCTGCACTTCCCGACCTCGGGAATTGTTTCGCTGATTTACTCGCTGGAAGACGGCTCCTCTAGCGAAACGGGTCTGGTCGGCAACGAGGGTTTGGTCGGTATTTCCGTTTTCATGGGTGGCGAGAGCATGCCGTCCAGCACAGAAGTGCAGAACGCAGGGCAAGCCTATCGACTCAGCAGAAAGGTCATGAAGCATGAATTCTCGCTCGGAGGACAACTGCAACACCTGGCGCTGCTTTTCACTCAGGCGCTGATTGCCCAGACATCGCAAACTGCCGTTTGCAACCAGCACCATTCACTGGATCAGAAAATGTGCCGGTGGTTGCTGATGACGCTTGACCGCACCGTGAGCGATGAATTGGCGATCACGCAGGAGGCAATTGGTAATTTATTGGGTGTTCGGCGCGAGAGCGTGAGCCAGATTCTAGGCCAGTTCGAGAAAGATCACCTGATAGCGCGCGGCCGCGGACGCATCACCGTGCTCAGTCGCACCGAGCTCGAAAAGCGCGTTTGCGAATGCTATGAGGTCGTTCATAGCGAGTATGAGCGCCTGCTTCCGAGCAAGTGACCACCTCAATACAGCATCCTGCAGCGTATCGTGCCCTCGATCGCGCTGAGTTCGTCGAACGCCACCTGACTCGCCGCCGCGTCGATGTCGATCACCACGTAGCCGACGTGCTGGTTGGTCTGCAGGTACTGGCCGACGATGTTGATCCCGGCCGCCGAAAATCGCTCGTTGATGCGCGCCAGCATGCCCGGCACATTGTGGTGTATGTGCAGTATCCGGCACATGCCGGCATGCTCGGGTAGCGACACTTCGGGAAAATTCACCGCCGAGATGGTCGAGCCATTGTTGCTGTAGCGCACCAGCTTGGCCGCAACCTCGCGCCCGATGTTGGCCTGCGCCTCCGCGGTGGAGCCGCCGATGTGCGGCGTCAGGATCACATTGTCGAAACGCGCGAGCGGTGATACGAAGGGGTCGTCGTTTCCCTTGGGCTCGACCGGGAAGACGTCGATCGCGGCACCGAGCAGGTGTTTTGCGTCGAGCGCCGCGACCAGCGCATCGATATCCACCACCGTCCCGCGTGAGGCGTTGATCAGGAAACTGCCCGGCTTCATTGCCGCCAGCGCCACCGCGTCGATCATGTTCTTCGTCGCCGGGGTTTCCGGTACGTGCAAGGTAACCACGTCGGCGCCGGCCAGCAGGGCCTCGAGCGACGCGGATTGGCGAGCATTGCCCAGCGGCAGGCGCGGCTCGATGTCGTGAAACAGCACCGCCATGCCGAGTTGCTCTGCGAGCACGCCGATCTGGGTGCCGATGTGGCCATAGCCGATCACCCCCAGCGTCTTGCCGCGCACTTCCCACGAATTGGCCGCGCTCTTGAGCCAGCCACCGCGGTGCTGCAGCGCGTTTTTCTGCGGAATCCCCCGCATCAGCATGATGATTTCGGCCAGCACCAACTCGGCCACGCTGCGCGTGTTGGAGAACGGTGCGTTGAACACGGGGATGCCGAGCCGTGCCGCGGTGTCGAGATCGACCTGGTTGGAGCCGATGCAGAAGCAGCCGATGGCAGCCAGCCTCGACACCTGCCCGAGCACGTCGGCGGTGAGCTGGGTGGCCGAGCGGATACCGACAAAATGCGCATCGCCGATGGCCCCAATCAGCTCCGCCCCGGCCAGCGCGCGAGGAAAGGTCTCGATCTGCGTATATCCGTCCGCCACCAGCACATCGACCGCCGACCGGTGGATGCCCTCGAGCAGGACGAACTTGAGTTTGTCCTTCTGTAACGAAAGCCTTGTCTGCATTGATCAAACCTCCTGTGCTACATCACCTGACCGGAACTGCCGGTTGCAGTGTCGGCGCCATCCGCACAAGCTCCTTGTGCTTCATCCGCATGGCGTCATCGCGCTCCAGTTCGTGCAACGACAGCGGATAAGGTTCAATCACGGCGCCGCGCGTGCGGCAGCCAATGACGCCGAGCTGCACGCTCAGGATGTCGGACTCGCAATCATTCCTGGCAAATCCGGACTGATCGAGTCCAGGCCCAGTCCTTCCATGCTAAAGCCAGTATTGCCACAAGCGGCTGAAGAGCTCCATTACCCTCAGGTCGATCGAACGTCGTTTCCATTGTTCAAGTGTGATCTGTTCGGATTGGCTTACGTCGCGCTCGAATGCAGCACGCATTCGCTCGCCGAACTCCATGCCGAGTATGACCGCGTTCACCTCTTCGTTGTGCAGGAAGCTGCGCCAGTCGAGGTTGGTCGAGCCTACGGTCGACCACACACCGTCGATGAGGGCCGTTTTCGAATGCATCAAGGCATTGCGCCGCTCGAAAATCTTGACCCCGCCACGCAGCAAGTCGTCGTAGTGAGACCGCCCGGCGTGGAACACCAGCGCCGAATCGGTCGTACCCGGCAACATCAGGCGAACATCGACGCCGCGAGCCACCGCCGCCTTGAGTGCTTCCAGCAGTTGCGGATCGGGAACAAAGTAGGCGTTGGTCAGCATGACCTCGGTTTCCGCGCTGTTGATTGCGGACAGCAAGGTCACGTAGATCACGCTGAACGCATCATCGGGCGAACTGCCGATGGCACGCACGACCGCCCTGCCCTGTGGCTGCAACTGCGGAAAGAACGCCCGCGGCGATAGCGGTTCACCTTTCTGCCTGTGCCACGTATCGAGGAACAGCTTCTGAAACTCCGCAACCACCGGACCATCGATCTGCAGATGGGTGTCCCGCCATGGCAATGCCCGGCCCGGACGGACCGCCGAGGGGCGACTGAACGAGCCGCCCGAGTACACACTACTGATGTTGACGCCGCCGACGAACGCCGAGCGGCCGTCAACAATCAACAACTTGCGGTGGTCGCGCTGGTTGACCGTCCATCCGGCCTTTGCCGCCAGTGGATTGACCGGATTGAACTCGAGCGTGCGGATGCCGCTGTCGCGCAAGTGCTGAAGAAACTCAGCCGACGTGCCGAGTGTACCCACGCTGTCGTAAATCAGATTCACCGCCACCCCTTGGCGCTGCTTTCCGATCAGCGCATTGGCGAAGCGTCGGCCGACCTCGTCGTCCTCGAGGATGTAGGTCTCCATATTGATGTGGTCGCGTGCCGCCTCGATTGCCGCGAACATTGCACGGTAGGTGTCCGGACCGTCCTCGAGTAGTTGCACACGATTGCCGCCCAGCAGTGGACTGGCGGAGACCGCCTGTTCGAGCACGAGATGGCGCTCGAAGATGTTGCTGGCCGCGCTACCTTGCTGCAGCCGTGCAAGGATCTCGCGGCTGCGGGCGGTCGACAAAGGTCCGTGGGCGCCGTCGATCTGCACCGGCGAGGCGGCTGGCGCCATGTCGGGCACGATGACCGGCAAGGTGCTGCAGGCGCTCAAAGCCATCACCAGTCCCAAGGCCACGACCCACTTCACCCACCGCAACGGTCTCATCGTCACCACGCCTCCCGTGAACGCACTGCCCCGACCCGGAGCGTCGGCCTGTGGCGATTCTGACACGATCGATGGATGCTGCGCTTGTTGCTCACGAGACAGCGAACCGATGAGGGAGTCGTGCATGAATGATGTCGCAACTCGCCCGGACCTTCTGTTCGTCAGCGTACAGACCGCCCTTGCCGTTCGTGCAAACGTAAGTAATGGCGGGGCACGTGGTCCGGCCATCCACTTTTCCACCGTTTCGGAGGCAGCATGCCGCAAGCACCGCGACTTCGTGCAGGTCAGGCGCCTGCAAAGCTCGGGCGCCACGAGTTCCATGAGCAATTTTCAGGCTCCTATGTCGGCCCGGCTTTCGATGAAGTCCGCGACGCGCTCGCCAAAGTCGAGGAAGTGGCGTGGGACAACTACACCAAGGGCAACAAGGCTCCGCTAACGCGCAAGGCCGGGCACGGATTCGCCGATCCCGACTACGATCTGTCGATGGAATGGCTCGCCACGCGCGACCGCCTGCTGCTTGCAGAGAAACATCAGAAGGATCCTGCCAGCAGGTCACGGGTGCTGCTCATCTGCGGCTCGGCGCGCAACGACGGAACTTGCCCGAGCGAAATATCCAAGAGCTTTCGCATGACGCAATGGGCGCGCGAGATACTCGAGGCCGACGGAGTCGAGGTTGATCTGCTCGACCTCAGCCTGGTGACCTCGAGCTACGACCTGCACATCCATCCATGCAAGGGCTGCGTGTCAACGGCAATGCCGCTGTGCCACTGGCCGTGCACCTGCTATCCCAACCATGCCACGCGCCAGACCAATGACTGGATGGCGGAGATCTACGAAAAGTGGGTCGCAGCGCACGCAGTAATCATCTTTACCCCGGTGTACTGGTATCAGACACCTAGCGTACTCAAGCTGATGATAGACCGGCTGGTCTGTGCCGATGGCGGCAACCCCGACCCCACCACCACTCATGGCAAGAAGGCGAAGGAGGCGAAAGCGCTCGAACTGGCGGGCTGGGACTACCCCAAGCATCTGGCGGGACGCGCTTACGGCGTGGTGGTACATGGCGATGTGGCCGGCATCGAGGGCGTTCGCCGAGGCCTGTGTGACTGGCTCGACTGGATGGGGATGATCGATGCCGGAACCCTGTCGCGCCTGGATCGCTATATCGGCTATTACGAGTCGTATGCCGAGAGCCATGAGGTGCTGGACCGTGATACCGCGGTCCAGGTGGAAATACGCAATGTCGTCAGGGCAGTGGCAAACGCATTAGTGAAAATGCGCACCGAAGGCCTAACCGAGGCAGACGCGAATCTGCATCGACCACGGCCCAAGTAGCGGCACGGCGCAAACCACCCGGGCGCGCCTCAAGAACGCCCATCTTCATCGCTCGCCGCATCAGCGGCGCACGGCTTGGTCAGCCGTTGGCGAGCCGCCGGCCATTGTCCATTGCCCGCGAATGTATCGGCCTGAGACCACTGTGGGCCAGGCGGGCAACCGAACTCGACATCTCGGACGCGGTATCGGCCGACTGGGTCATGGTGTGGACCAGGCGTGCGTGGCGTGTCACCGACTGGCTCATGCTGCGACTTGTCGCAAGCGCCATCATGTCCGTCGTCGCCGCGAGCATCAGTCCGAATGCCCGCGTCCACAGATGCAGGTTGATCGTCATCATCTGCTCTGCCATCGCCTGGGCCGACTCGGTGGCGGCGTCGAACTTCTCCTGTCCCATCAAGCTGAACTCGCGGCAATCGCTCTCATTCGGGTTTGCACCCACCGCAGCCATGCGAGTCGTGCGGTGGCCGATCACCTGCGCCGACGCCATCATCATCTCGGTGGTCTTCATGGCCAGATCGGTCCAGTCCTGGAGGGGGTTGGCAAAAACGGCGGGGCTTCCGATGGATCTCATTTTTTGTTTCCTTTGTTCTGTCCACATGAGTGGAATATTTACAACTGATTAAGTATCACACTGAATGGCTATTCCGTCTGTTCGCTACGCCACGGACCATTCTTCTTTATGACCGGAAGCATCGGCCCGGCCTCCCGTAAGGTGCGCTTTCGCACAGACGCCAATTGTCCGGGTCTGCATTCTTGCCCTACCGAGCGCCACAGATACTGCATGACGCTCAGGTCCATCATGAAAATGCACTTTCAGGAGAAAGCCATGAACAAGGATCAAATCAAGGGCCGCGCCTCGGAAGCTAGCGGCAAGGTCAAGGAAGTGGCCGGCAAGATCGTCGGCAATCAGACCCTGGAGCAGAAGGGCAAGGTCCAGCAAACAGTAGGCAAGGTTCAGGCTGGCTACGGTGATCTCAAGGAAGACATCAAGGACGACCTCAACAAATCCAAGTAAGCAATATTTCTCGACAGGAGACAAACATGAACTATGAAGAACGCGACACCTTTGGCATGTACCGAGCCACCGCCGCCGAGACCACAGCCCCCGACTCGAAGCACGGTCCCGGCCCTCATCTGATGGGCGCCGACACCCTCATCGGCAACGACGTATACAACAGCAATGGCGACGATCTCGGTGACATCAAGGAGATCATGCTCGACATGCGCAGTGGCCGGGTCGGCTATGCGGTACTGTCCTTCGGCGGTTTCCTCGGCATGGGCGAAAAACTGTTCGCTGTACCCTGGGACGCCTTGACGCTCGACACGATGAACAAACGCTTCGTGCTCAACGTCGATCCGGACCGTCTCAAGGATGCTCCCGGATTCGACAAGGACCAGTGGCCCGACATGGCCAACCAGGCCTGGAGCGACGAGATCCATACCTACTACCGAACCAAGCCGTACTCGGATGAACTGCGTCCGTAAGTGTCGTTCATTGCTCCCCTAGCTCGGTAGCCCTCGAAAACCGGCCCTTCGGCTGGTTTGGCCATACAAGATCCGGGGGGCTCATCCCCGGCAGGATCCGCCAAAACCCTGGTCTGTGAGGACCGGGGTTTTGGCACGTGTAGCCGGTCACATGCGCACATCGCTCAGTGCCTGCTCTGGATCTCCTCGATATAGCCAATCATGCCGGTGCGGATATTCGCCGCGTTACCCTCATCGGTATCGATGTGCATCGCAAGGCGGAAAGCCGGATTCACCCGAACCACGACGTCGCCGAAAATCAGTTCGCGCTCGCCCTCGACCCTCACCCTGACCACGTAGTTGTCACGCACCCTGAAGCGCAAGGCATCTTCCGGAGCCATGTGGATGTGGCGCTGCGCGCAGATCACGCCGCGCTCGATCACGGTGCTGCCGTACGGCCCTTCGAGGGTGACGCCCGGGGTGTTGGCAAGATCGCCGGACTGGCGGATCGGGGGCTGGATGCCGACTTTGAACTGCTCGGTCATCGCAATTTCGACCTGGGTTTCCTTGCGCGTCGGGCCAAGCACGCGCACGTTCGCAATCCGCCCTTTGGGGCCGACCAGATGCACTTTCTCGGCACAGGCAAACTGGCCCGGCTGGGACAACTCGTGTTCCGGCGTCAGCTGATGGCCCGGCCCGAACAGCGCCTCCACATCGGCTTGCGACAGGTGCACATGGTGTGCCGAGATCTCGATCGGAATCGGCGCATCCGCCTGGTCTTCCTTCATGGCCACGATCAACTCGTTGCGCTCGATCGCGCGCAGGGTTTCCCAAGCCACCAGGCGCTCGTCGTCGTTGGCGATCACGAGGATGGTCACCGGCGAATCGTCGGCCGAGATGACCTTGCACGAGCCTACCTTGCCGAGGTTGCGGTTTTTCTCCTCATCCAGCTTGATACCCATATAGCCCAGGCCCTGGCAGGCAAGGCTGCGCACGGTGGCACTGGTCTCACCGATGTCGCCGGTGAAGGTCAGCACATCGATGCCCCCCATCGCCGCAACGTAGGCACCGATGTTCTTGCGCACCTGATAACAGAACGCCTTGTGCGCGAGCAAGGCCCGATGATGGCCTTCGGCAGCGGCAGCCTCGATCTCGTGAATATCGCTCGAGATGCCGGAAATCCCCTTCATGCCGCTCTCGGTGTTGATCACGTTCGAGAGCTGCTCGGGCGACATCCCGTGATTCTGCAACAGATGAATCATCACCGCCGGGTCGATGCTGCCGGAACGGCTGGGCATGATCAGGCCGTCAGTGGGAGTCATGCCCATCGTGGTGTCCACCGAGCGCCCGTGGTCGATCGCGCACAGCGAGGCGCCGATACCGAGGTGACACGAGACGATTTCCAGCTCGCCCAGCGGGCGCTTGAGCACCTCTGCAGCCTTCAGCGACACATAGCGGTGCGAGGTGCCGTGGAAGCCGTAGCGGCGGATGCCGTCCTGCTTATACAAGTAGTAGGGCAGCCCGTACAGGTAGGCGTAGGGCGGCAGGGTCTGATGGAAGGCAGTGTCGAACACGGCGACATGCGGCACGCCGGGCAACTTCTTCATCGCCTCGACGATGCCTTCGACGTTTACCGGGTTGTGCAGCGGCGCGAATACCGAAAGCGCCTCGATGTCGGCGATGACCGCCGGGGTGATCACCACCGCACTGGAGAACTTGCTGCCGCCATGAACCACACGATGGCCCACCGCAGTGACATCCTGCAGGTGGAGCACGAAGGCGTCCCCGAGCAGACGGGTCGACTCCTGCATTACCGCAAACAGTTCGGACATCGGGAACGGCGCACGCTCCATGGTCCGGGTCTGCGGACCGATGGTCACGCTGATATGGGCAGTAGCCTCGTCGGTATTGTCGATGATGCCGTGAATGTCGGAGCCGAGATCGTGCGTGTCGTAAATACCGAAATGGATCTGGCTGATACCGACGTTGAGCACCACGACCTTGCCCTGCGTGTTGGTGCCGAGCGACAGCGCGTAGGGGTCGTCCGACTTGGCTACGGCGCGGGTCTGGGCGGTCGCGAGATCCACCGACATGGCCCGGATGCGCTCGGCGAGCAGGCGCGAGAGGTAGGCCACCGCCTTGGGGTTGGTCAGGATGCAGGCATGGAAGACCTCCTGCGGAATCATCAGCACAAAGCAGCGATTGCCTGCGATGACATCGGCGATGATGCGATCGCCGGTGAGGAGCGACATCACGCCAAACACGTCGCCCACGCCAAGCTCGCTGACTACCGAGCGGGTGCCGGTGTTGTCGGTGATCGAGATCTCGGCATGGCCACTGATTACCACCCCGATGAACTTGCCTTCGTCTCCGGTTTCCAGGATCGCCTCGTTGCCCTCGTAGGTGGCAAGGCGGGACCGGGAAAGGATCTCCTCGACCTTGTCGGCCGGGAAATGCTCGAACAGGCGTACCTGTTCAAGGAAAAACCGTTTCAGATCAGTTTCACTCATGCTGTTTCTCGCTCAGATCCATTGTTCCGTAGACGAGAGACTAGCATTTTGCTGCATTGCAACAAAGAACTCTTTGCTTGCGGTCAACCGCAAGTGCCTGCCCGACCCCGAATCCAGCCCATCGCAGATGTGCTCCCCCGGGACACGAGAAAATCAGCCCAGCTCAGCCGCCACACTTTCGAGACAGGCGACATCCTCCGCCAGCGGCAAGCGATGCCGCGCACGGCCAAGCGCCAGTTGCGACTGCTGCCGGGCGGCAGCGCGAAAGGTCGGATGGCCGAGACGGGACAGGGACAACAAGGTCTTCTGCAGCCGGATACCCACCGCCAGCGTCGCCGCACCGCACTCGGAGATCGGCGAGAACGCGTCATTGAAAAGCTCCTCGATCACCAGCGCAGGAACGAAAACATGCGGATAGAAGATCTCGCTTTCTTCCTCGCGGGCTTCGGTCAGGATGGCCAGCACCCGCACCAGCGCGGCAAGCGTTGCAATCGCGGTGCCCGGATCGTTGACCGCGGGTGACAGCGCCTTCGACGCAATTTCGGACAACACCACCACACCGAAACGCGGATCCTGATCGAACGAGCGCCATTGGGTCACGTTGAACGCATCCCGCACCGCCTCCTGAATCCCCTCGTCGGGCACGAAACTCATCCATACAATTGGCCGGGTCGAATCGACAAAGGATCCGGGGAGCGCATCGACATGGATCTCGCCACCGCCCATGCACGCAATGCGCTCCAGCGCTTCCACGTCGATATGCTGCACATAGCCAATTTTCACACTACTGACCGAGGCGGTGGAAGGCGGCGCCCCGACCCGCATCCGCCCACCGATGCAGGGGTGTTTCCAGCGCGCACGCATCGCATGCGCGGCCGCCGCCTCGACCCGGTCGATGGCGTCACCGACCCGGCCAAAGCGCGACAGAAGATCGATCCAGCGCAGCAGGGTGAACACGATGAGGCCGATGACACCGAGTGTGGCGACAAACAGGACGACCCGGCCGCTATCGCCATACACCCCCGCGTTAAGGGCGATGATGCCGACCAGGCTGAACAGAAAGCTGCCGACAAAGGTGGCCAGCGCATTCTGTGCGCTGCTGTCCTGAATCAGCAGTTCGGCAACCCGTGGTGTAGTGGCGCTCGACGCCGCGGCATAGGCCGAGACCATGGTCGCCAGCGAAAACGTCGCCACCGCGAGCATGCTCGATGCCAGAATCTGAAGCACATTGCCGATCGACGCGGCGCCGATCCTGCCCGACCAGTCGGCCGGAATAAGCGGTGCCAGCGCGATGCCGGCGACTGCGGTCAGGATGCCCGCCACAGCAAAGAGCGTCGCCCGCACCCACAACCGGCGCCCGAGTTCGATGATCAGCCAGCGCAGTCGCGACACACCCTAGCTCCGGTCATCGATGGAAGCAAACGACATGCTTCATTACACCTGCTCGAACTGCTCGCGCAGGCTCTCCAGTACATCGCGCTCACCACGAACGTCGAAGAAAGCACCCTCGCCGTCCGCACGCTCTGCCAGCACCTCGCACCTTGCGTAGATTTCCCCGCGCAGTTGCTGTGCCGACCACGGCAGGAAGAGCTCGGCCTGGACAAGATCGCGCTGGAAAAACGCCACCACCGTCTGACGCAGCTTCACGACATCGTCCGGGCGGCGGGCGCTCATCACCACACAATCCGGGTACTGCTCGCGCAGCGCCGCTTCGCGTTCGGCCTGCGCCGCCGCGTCGCCAACGTGGTCGATCTTGTTGAACACTCGGATACGCGGCACCACATCCGCACCGATCTCGGCAAGCACGTGATCGGTGACATCGAGCTGGCGCTCGAACCCGGGATCGCTCGCATCGATGACGTGGAGCAGCAGGGATGCATCGAGCGCCTCGTCGAGCGTTGACTTGAATGAGGCGACCAGCCCGTGCGGCAGATTCTTGATGAAGCCGACCGTGTCGCTGA
>JAUSOD010000078.1 GCA_030656215.1 Azoarcus sp. | reverse complement strand
GTAGGCCTTGGCCTCGCCACCGAACTTCTTCGACAGAATCGTCGTGATTGCTGCCGTCAGCGTGGTCTTGCCATGGTCGACGTGGCCAATCGTGCCAACGTTAACGTGCGGCTTGTTACGCTCGAACTTGCTCTTAGCCATTACTAAATCCTCGCTTCAGATCGTTAATTACTTGCGATTGTTGATCACTGCCTCGGCCACGCTCTTGGGCGCTTCGGCATAGTGCTTGAATTCCATCGAGTACGTCGCACGACCCTGGGTCAGCGAACGCATCTGAGTGGCGTAACCGAACATTTCGGCAAGCGGAACTTCGGCCTTGATTTCCTTGATACCGCCGGGCAGATCTTCCATGCCCTGAACGATGCCACGCCGACCCGAAAGGTCACCCATGACGTTGCCCATGTAGTCTTCAGGCGTCTCGACCACGACTGCCATCATCGGCTCGAGCAATACCGGACTTGCCTTGCGCATGGCGTCCTTGAACGCCATTGAGGCGGCCATCTTGAACGCGTTTTCGTTCGAGTCCACATCGTGATACGAACCGTCGAACAGGGTGACCTTGACATCCACCACCGGGAACCCGGCGAGCACGCCGTTCGGCAGGGTGTCCTGCAGGCCCTTGTCGACCGCCGGGATGTATTCGCGCGGAACCACGCCACCCTTGATCGCATCAATGAACTCGTAACCCTTGCCGGTTTCGTTCGGCTCGAGCTTGATCCAGACGTGACCATACTGACCGCGACCACCGGACTGTTTGACGAACTTGCCTTCCTGCTCGACCGACTTCCGAATCGCTTCGCGGTAAGCCACCTGCGGCGCACCGACGTTGGCTTCGACGTTGAACTCACGTTTCATGCGGTCGACGATGATCTCGAGGTGCAACTCACCCATGCCGGAGATGATCGTCTGACCCGACTCTTCATCGGTACGGACGCGGAAGGACGGATCTTCGGCCGCCAGGCGACCGAGCGCGATACCCATTCTTTCCTGGTCGCTCTTGGTCTTGGGCTCAACCGCGATATGAATCACCGGGTCCGGGAAGATCATGCGTTCGAGGATGATAGGCGCAGACGGATCACACAGGGTCTCACCCGTAGTCACGTCTTTCAGACCGACCACTGCGGCGATGTCGCCAGCGAGCACTTCCTTGATCTCTTCACGATCGTTTGCATGCATCTGCAGCATACGACCAATACGCTCTTTCTTGCCCTTGACCGAGTTCAACACCGTGGAGCCGGACTCGAGCGTACCGGAGTACACACGAATGAAGGTCAGCTGACCAACGAACGGATCCGTCATCAACTTGAATGCGAGCGCCGAGAACTTTTCGCTATCCAGCGCATGACGAACAACCGGCAGCTCATCGTCATCGATACCGGAAACCGGGGGAATATCCACCGGCGACGGCAGATACATGATCACCGCGTCGAGCATGCGCTGCACGCCCTTGTTCTTGAATGCGGTGCCGCACAGCATCGGCTGAATTTCGCAAGCGAGGGTGCGCGCGCGCAAACCGGCAATGATCTCGGCCTCGGAAAGATCACCTTCCTCGAGGTACTTGTTCATCAACTCTTCGGAGGCCTCGGCGGCAGCCTCGATCATGTTCTCGCGCCACTGCGCTGCGAGCCCTTCGAGTTCAGACGGGATCTCGCGGAAATCGAACTTCATGCCCTGGGATGCTTCATCCCAGTAGATCGCCTTCATTTTGACCAGATCAACCACACCCACGAAGGACTCTTCTGCACCGATCGGAATCACGACCGGCACCGGAGAAGCCTTCAAACGGGTCTTCATCTGCTCGACGACCTTGAAGAAGTTGGCGCCCGAGCGGTCCATCTTGTTCACGAACGCAAGGCGCGGCACCTTGTACTTGGTCGCCTGACGCCACACGGTTTCGGACTGCGGCTGCACACCGCCGACCGCGCAGTAAACCATGCACGCACCGTCGAGCACGCGCATCGAGCGCTCGACTTCAATGGTGAAGTCGACGTGACCCGGGGTATCGATGATGTTGAAACGATGCTCGGGGTAGGACAGATCCATCCCCTTCCAAAAGCAGGTTACGGCCGCAGACGTAATCGTAATGCCGCGCTCTTGCTCCTGCGCCATCCAGTCTGTCGTGGCAGCACCGTCATGCACCTCGCCAATTTTATGACTTACACCGGTGTAGAAAAGGATGCGCTCGGTCGTTGTCGTCTTGCCGGCGTCGATGTGCGCTGAAATACCGATGTTGCGGTAGCGCTCAATAGGAGTCTTGCGAGCCACGTTATACCTGCCTTACGTTAGTCGCGCTCATGGCGCGATGAACCGTTCGTTTCGTTAAAAACAATCGAGCCCTATACAGGGCCCGAGATACCGCCACCGATCAGAATCAGAAGCGGTAGTGCGAGAATGCCTTGTTGGCCTCAGCCATGCGGTGAACTTCCTCGCGCTTCTTCATCGCGGATCCGCGACCTTCAGCAGCTTCAAGAAGCTCGCCAGCCAGACGCTGGGCCATGGACTTCTCGGCGCGCTTGCGAGCAGCCTCGCGCAGCCAGCGCATCGACAGTGCCATCCGACGCGACGGACGCACTTCAACCGGAACCTGGTAGTTCGCACCACCAACCCGACGGCTCTTGACTTCAACCACAGGCTTGACATTGGTCACAGCTGCGGCAAAAACCTCGAGCGGATCTTTTCCGGCCTTGGTGGTGATGTGCTCAAAAGCACCGTAGACGATGCGCTCAGCAACGGACTTCTTGCCCGACTGCATGATCACATTGATGAATTTCGAAACATCCTGGGATGCAAACTTGGGATCCGGCAGGATTTCCCGTTTTGGTACTTCACGACGACGCGGCATTACAACCCCTCGATAATATTCTGGTGTCGACTATCAGGCTTTCTTCGGACGCTTCGCGCCGTACTTGGAGCGCGACTGCTTCCGACCCTTGACACCCTGGAGGTCGAGGGAGCCGCGAACGATGTGATAACGCACACCCGGCAGATCCTTTACGCGGCCACCACGAATCAGGACCACCGAGTGCTCCTGAAGATTGTGACCTTCCCCACCGATGTAGGAAATGACCTCGAAACCGTTGGTGAGTCGAACCTTCGCAACTTTACGCAGCGCTGAGTTCGGCTTCTTCGGAGTGGTCGTATAAACGCGGGTACATACCCCACGCTTTTGCGGGCAGGCCTCGAGCGCAGGCACTTTGCTCTTGGTCACTTCCAGCTGACGCGGCTTGCGGACAAGCTGATTGATTGTTGGCATAGCTTGAGAATTCCCAAAAAACCGAGGCAGCCCACCACGGGCCGCCTCGGGCGGTTTATTCCGGCTGCGACCGACTACGATTGGTCGGTCCACAAAAAGAGGCCGGAGTTTAGTCCGAGACTTAGAAAGAAGTCAACTGGCTTGACTGTCGTGATGCTCTTCCGCGACAGGTTCATTCGGCAGCCAGGCATGGCCTGATCCGAGATCCTCCCCCGCGACTTGCGCTGAACGGCTGCGATGATATGCAAGGCCGGTACCGGCCGGAATCAATCGACCGACGATGACGTTCTCCTTCAAACCGCGGAGTTCGTCACGTTTGCCCATGATTGCGGCTTCGGTCAGCACCCGGGTGGTTTCCTGGAAGGAAGCCGCGGAGATGAACGAATCGGTAGAAAGCGATGCTTTGGTAATACCGAGCAATACGTTCTGGTACTGCGCCGGCAACTTGCCTTCGGCCTCCAGGCGGTCATTCTCGTCCAACACCTCGGAACGTTCGACTTGCTCTTCACGAATGAAGCGGCTGTCGCCCGAATCGTGGATGACCACACGTCTCAACATCTGACGCACGATCACTTCGATGTGCTTGTCATTGATCTTCACGCCCTGCAGGCGATAGACGTCCTGAACTTCGTCGATGATGTAGCGTGCAAGTGCGTTGATGCCCTGCAGGCGCAGGATATCGTGCGGATCGGCCGGGCCGTCCACGATCAGCTCGCCCTTGTTCACCACCTGACCGTCGTGCACCATCAGATGCTTGTCCTTCGGGATCAGGAACTCGTGCACCGTGCCATCGGGCTCGGTGATCACCAGCCGCTGTTTACCCTTGGTGTCCTTGCCGAACGAAACCGTACCGGTGTATTCCGCCAGCAGACCGGCATCTTTCGGCGAACGCGCTTCGAACAACTCGGCCACCCGCGGCAGACCGCCGGTGATGTCGCGCGTCTTGGCCGACTCCTGCGGGATACGCGCCAGTACGTCACCAACGCTGACCTGTTGACCGTCCTTCACCGTGATCAGCGAACCGACCTGGAAGGTGATGGTCACCGCGTGATCGGTACCCGCGATCTTCACCTCCTCGCCCATCTCGTCGAGCATCTTGACCTGCGGGCGCACGCCCTTGGCCGTACCCGACGCGGTGCGCCGTTTGGAGTCGATGACCACCAGCGTTGACAGACCGGTGACCTCGTCGATCTGCTTTGCGACCGTGCCGCCTTCCTCGACGTTCTCGAACTTCACCGTACCGGAGTACTCGGTGACGATCGGGCGGGTGTGCGGATCCCACGTGGCCAGCTTGGCGCCGGCTTTGACCGGTGCACCATCGTCGACCAGCAGCATCGCGCCATACGGCAGCTTGTGACGCTCACGCTCGCGACCCATCTCGTCGGCCACGACCACTTCGGCCGAACGCGCGATGACCACTTTCTCGCCCTTGGCGCTGGACACGTAACGCATGTTGCCGGCGAAACGGATGGTCCCGCTCGACTTTGCCTCGACGCCACTGGCCGACGCTGCCCGTGACGCAGCACCGCCGACGTGGAAGGTACGCATGGTCAGCTGGGTACCAGGCTCACCGATGGACTGGGCCGCGATCACACCGACCGCCTCGCCCGCATTCACCATGTAGCCCCGGCCCAGATCGCGACCGTAGCACTTGGCGCACAGACCATAGCGCGTCTCGCAGGTCAGCGGCGTACGAACCTTGACTTCATCCACACCCAGCAATTCGATCAGGTCGACCGCGTCTTCGTCGAGCAGCGAACCTTCCTCGATTGCCGTTTCCTGGGTGTCGGGGTTGATCACGTCTTCAACGCAGACGCGTCCGAGGATCCGGTCGCGCAGCGGCTCGACAACCTCGCCACCCTCGATCAGGGCCTTCATCGAGAAGCCTTCACGGGTTCCGCAATCGTCCTCGATGACCACCAGATCCTGCGTCACATCAACCAGACGACGGGTCAGGTAACCCGAGTTCGCGGTCTTCAGTGCCGTATCGGCCAGACCCTTACGGGCGCCGTGCGTGGAGATGAAGTACTGCAGAACGTTCAGGCCTTCACGGAAGTTGGTCGTGATCGGCGTTTCGATGATCGAGCCATCCGGCTTGGCCATCAGGCCACGCATACCGGCGAGCTGTCGAATCTGTGCCGCAGAACCGCGGGCACCCGAGTCGGCCATCATGTAGATCGAATTGAACGCTTCCTGCTTGACCGTGTTGCCATGCCGATCGACGACCAGCTCGGAACCGAGCTGCTCCATCATCGCCTTGGCCACCTGGTCGCCACAACGACCCCAGATGTCCACCACCTTGTTGTAGCGCTCGCCATCGGTCACCAGACCCGAGGTGTACTGCTGGGCGATTTCCTTGACTTCGGACTCAGCCGCGCGGATCAGCTCTTCCTTGGCCTTCGGGACCAGCATGTCCTTGACCGCGATCGAGATCCCGGCGCGGGTCGCGAGGCGATAACCGAACTGCATCAGGTGATCGGCGAAGATCACCGTTGCACGCAGGCCGCAGCGGCGGAACGAGGCGTTGATCAGCTTCGAGATTTCCTTCTTCTTCAGCGGACGATCGATTGCGCTGAAGGGCAGACCGGCAGGCAGGATCTCGGACAGGATGGCCCGACCCGCGGTGGTCTCGTAGCGGTTGATCTTCTCGATACGCTCGCCGTCGGGACCGAGATCGGCCTCTTTCAGACGCACCGTGATCTTGGCGTGGAGCGAGATCTGACCGGACTCGTAAGCCCGCTTCACTTCGCTGACGTCGGCCATGAACATGCCTTCGCCCGGCACGTTGATCCCCTCGCGGGTCGCGTAGTACAGGCCCAGCACGATATCCTGCGACGGCACGATGATGGGCTCACCGTTGGCCGGCGACAGCACGTTGTTCGATGCCAGCATCAGGGTGCGGGCTTCCATCTGCGCTTCGAGCGACAGCGGAACGTGTACGGCCATCTGGTCGCCGTCGAAGTCGGCGTTGAACGCGACGCAGACCAGCGGATGCAGCTGGATCGCCTTGCCTTCGATCAGCACTGGCTCGAACGCCTGGATACCCAGGCGGTGCAGTGTCGGCGCACGGTTGAGCATCACCGGATGTTCGCGGATGACATCTTCGAGGATGTCCCACACCACCGGCTCCTGCGCCTCGACCATCTTCTTCGCCTGCTTGATGGTGGTCGCGAGACCGAGCAGTTCAAGCTTGTTGAAGATGAAGGGCTTGAACAACTCGAGCGCCATCAGCTTGGGCAGACCGCACTGGTGCAGCTTGAGCTGCGGACCGACGGTAATGACCGAACGACCCGAATAGTCGACGCGCTTGCCGAGCAGGTTCTGACGGAAACGACCGCCCTTGCCCTTGATCATGTCGGCCAGCGACTTCAGCGGGCGCTTGTTGGCACCGGTCATCGCCTTGCCGCGGCGACCATTGTCGAGCAGGGAGTCAACCGACTCCTGCAGCATGCGCTTTTCATTGCGGACGATGATGTCCGGCGCCTTCAGCTCGAGCAAGCGCTTGAGGCGGTTGTTACGGTTGATCACGCGACGGTACAGATCGTTCAGGTCGGAGGTCGCGAAGCGGCCACCGTCGAGCGGCACCAGCGGGCGCAGATCCGGCGGCAGCACCGGCAGCACTTCGAGGATCATCCATTCCGGCTTGATGCCGGACTGCTGGAAGGCCTCGAGCACCTTGAGGCGCTTGGAGTACTTCTTGATCTTGGCTTCCGAGCCGGTGGTCTCGAGGTCGGAGCGCAGCTTCTCGATCTCGCGGCTAACATCGAGCGTGCGCAGCAACTCACGGATGCCTTCGGCGCCCATCACGGCGTCAAAATCATCACCGTACTCCTCGGTCTTGGCGAGGTAGTCGTCCTCGGTCAGCAGCTGCGCACGGTTGAGCGGGGTCATGCCCGGCTCGACCACGACGAAGGCTTCGAAGTACAGCACGCGTTCGATGTCACGCAGGGTCATGTCGAGCACCATGCCTAGACGGCTGGGCAGGCTCTTCAGGAACCAGATGTGGGCGACGACGCTGGCCAGTTCGATATGGCCCATGCGCTCACGGCGCACCTTCGACAGCGTGACTTCCACGCCGCATTTCTCGCAGATCACGCCGCGATGCTTGAGACGCTTGTACTTGCCGCACAGGCACTCGTAATCCTTGACCGGGCCAAAGATCTTGGCGCAGAACAAGCCATCACGCTCAGGCTTGAACGTACGGTAGTTGATGGTCTCGGGCTTCTTCACCTCGCCATAGGACCACGACCGGATCTTGTCCGGAGAGGCGAGGCCAATGGTAATGGCTTCGAACTCTTCCTCGTGCGGCAGGGTTTGCTTGAACAGATCAGCGAGCAGGCTCTTCATGTATCACTCCATCCAGGACACGCGGGTTACGCGATGTCTCCGGTTCAACCACGGTCCAGATCGATGTCGATCGCCAGGGAACGAATTTCCTTCACCAGCACGTTGAAGGATTCCGGCATGCCGGAGTCGATCTTGTGCTCACCCTTGACGATGTTCTCGTACACCTTGGTCCGGCCGGTTACGTCATCCGACTTGACCGTCAGCATTTCCTGCAGGGTGTAGGCGGCGCCATAGGCTTCCAGCGCCCACACTTCCATTTCGCCGAAGCGCTGGCCACCGAACTGCGCCTTGCCGCCCAGCGGTTGCTGGGTAACGAGCGAGTACGGACCAGTGGAACGCGCGTGCATCTTGTCGTCCACCAGGTGGTGCAGCTTCAACACGTGCTTGTAGCCAACGGTAACCTGACGCTCGAATGCCTCGCCAGTCCGCCCGTCGAACAGGGTGACCTGACCGCCAACCGGCAGATCGGCCAGTTCGAGCATCTTCCGGATCTCTTCTTCCTTGGCGCCGTCGAACACCGGGGTGGCGAACGGAACACCCTTGACCAGGTTCGACGCCAACTCGACGATTTCCTTGTCGTCGAACTCGTCGAGCTTCTCGGGCTTTCCGCTACCGTTGTAGATCTCCTCGAGGAAACCACGCACTTCGGCTGCCGCCGCATTGGCGCGCAACATCTTGTCGATCTTCTGACCGAGGCCCTTCGCAGCCCAGCCGAGGTGGGTCTCGAGAATCTGACCAATGTTCATCCGCGAGGGCACGCCCAGCGGGTTGAGCACGATGTCGACCGAAGTACCGTCGGCCATGTAGGGCATGTCTTCGACCGGAACGATCTTGGACACAACGCCCTTGTTACCGTGCCGACCGGCCATCTTGTCGCCCGGCTGCAGACGACGCTTGACCGCCAGGTAGACCTTGACCATCTTCTGCACGCCCGGCGGCAGCTCGTCGCCCTGGGTCAGCTTGCGCTTCTTGACCTCAAAGGCCTGGTCGAAATCCTTGCGGGTGGTTTCAAGACCTTCGCGGATGGCTTCCAGCTGCGTGGCCAGAGCTTCGTCCGCCAAACGGATGTCGAACCAGTGGTAGTGCTCGAGCGACTCGAGGTACTCGACCGTGATGTCGGCACCCTTGGCCAGCTTGCGCGGACCGCCATTGGCCTTTTGGCCAACGATCATGCGCTGCATACGGGCAAACGCATCGCGCTCGACGATACGCATCTGGTCGGCCAGATCCATCTTGAAGCTGCGCAGCTGATCATCGATGATCGACTGGGCGCGCTTGTCGCGCTCGATCCCTTCACGGGTAAACACCTGGACGTCGATCACCGTGCCGACCATGCCCGACGGCACGCGCAGCGAGGTGTCCTTAACGTCGGAAGCCTTCTCGCCGAAAATGGCGCGCAGCAGTTTCTCTTCAGGCGTCAGCTGGGTCTCGCCCTTGGGCGTGACCTTGCCTACCAGCACGTCGCCGGCCTCGACTTCGGCGCCGATGTACACGATGCCGGATTCATCCAGGCGCCCGAGTTGAGCCTCGCCCAGCGACGCGATGTCACGGGTGATTTCCTCAGGGCCGAGCTTGGTGTCACGGGCGACGACGGTGAGTTCCTCGACGTGAATCGAGGTGAAGCGGTCATCGGCCACCACGCGCTCGGAGATCAGGATCGAGTCTTCAAAGTTGTAGCCGTTCCACGGCATGAACGCGACCAGCATGTTCTGGCCCAGCGCCAGTTCGCCCAAGTCAGTGGATGCACCGTCGGCGATCACGTCGCCACGGACGATGCGATCGCCCACTTTCACTACCGGACGCTGGTTGATGTTGGTGTTCTGGTTGGAACGGGTGTACTTGATCAGATTGTAGATATCGACACCAACGTCGCCGGCCAGGGCCTCGGCGTCGTTCGCGCGGACCACGATCCGTTGCGCATCCACATAGTCGACCGTACCGCCACGAGTGGCCTGAACCGCCGTCCCCGAGTCGACCGCCACCGTACGCTCGATCCCCGTGCCGACCAGCGGCTTTTCCGGACGCAGGCAAGGCACCGCCTGACGCTGCATGTTCGCACCCATCAGGGCGCGGTTCGCATCATCATGCTCAAGGAAGGGAATCAGCGAAGCTGCAACCGAAACGATCTGCCCCGGAGCCACGTCCATGTACTGAACCTGATCCGCAGTCACCAGCGCAAATTCACCCTTGTGCCGGCAAGATACGAGGTCACCCACCAGGCGACCGTCGTCGTTCATTTCGGCGTTGGCCTGAGCGATGACGTACTGACCTTCCTCGATCGCGGATAGATAGTCGATCTGGTCCGTCACCTGGCTGTCCTCAACCTTGCGGTAAGGCGTCTCCAGGAAACCGTGACGATTGGTACGTGCATACACGGCCAGCGAGTTGATCAGACCAATGTTCGGACCTTCCGGGGTCTCGATCGGGCACACACGACCGTAGTGCGTCGGGTGCACGTCGCGAACCTCGAAGCCGGCACGCTCACGCGTCAAACCGCCCGGCCCGAGCGCCGAGACGCGACGCTTGTGGGTGATCTCGGACAGCGGGTTGGTCTGGTCCATGAACTGCGACAACTGGCTGGAACCGAAAAACTCCTTGATCGCGGCCGAGATCGGCTTGGCATTGATCAGGTCATGCGGCATCAGGTTGTCGGACTCAGCCTGCGACAGGCGCTCCTTGACCGCGCGCTCGACCCGCACCAGGCCAGCGCGGAACTGGTTTTCCGCCAGCTCACCAACCGAACGCACCCGACGGTTACCAAGGTGATCGATGTCGTCGATCTCGCCCCGACCGTTGCGCAGTTCGACCAGCACACCGACGACGGCGAGGATGTCCTCGTTCGCCAGCACGCCGCTGCCTTCCTCGCCATGCGGACCCACCGCTTCGTAGAAGCGCTTGAGCCAACCCGGGGTACGCTCGTCGATCTTCTCCGGATAGGCGCGACGGTTGAACTTCATCCGCCCCACGGTGGACAGGTCGTAGCGTTCTTCGGCGTAAAACAGGCCGTTGAACAGTGCCTCGACCGCATCCTCGGTGGGCGGCTCGCCCGGACGCATCATGCGGTAGATGGCAACGCGTGCAGCCCACTGGTCGGCGGTTTCGTCGATGCGCAACGTGGACGAGATGTAGGCCCCGCGATCGAGGTCATTCACGTACAGCGTCTGCAGGTCGCGAATACCGGCATCGCGAAGCTTGTCGAGCAAATCCTCGGTGATTTCGTCGTTCGCCCGCGCGACCATCTCGCCGGTTTCCGGATCAACCACGTTCCTTGCGATCACGCGACCGAGAATGAAGTCGTCCGGCACCGACATGGTCTTGACGCCAGCCTGATCCAGCTCGCGAATGTGCTTCGCGGTGATACGCTTGTCGCGCGCCACGATGAGCTTGCCATCCGGGTCGGTAATGTCAAAACGGGCCACTTCACCGCGCAGACGGTCAGGCACCAGTTCGAAATGGGCACCTTCGGCGGACAGGTGGAGCGCGTCGAAATCATGGAAGGTTTCGAGAATCTCTTCCGGGGTCATGCCGATCGCGCGCAACAGGATGGTGACCGGCATCTTGCGACGACGGTCAACACGGAAATACAGGTAATCCTTGGGGTCGAACTCGAAATCGAGCCACGACCCGCGATAGGGAATGATCCGCGCCGAGAACAGCAGCTTGCCCGACGAGTGGGTCTTGCCCCGGTCATGCTCGAAGAACACCCCCGGCGAACGGTGCAACTGCGACACGATGACGCGTTCGGTACCGTTGATGACGAAAGAGCCGGTCACGGTCATGAGCGGAATCTCGCCCATGTAGACTTCCTGCTCCTTCACTTCCTTGATGGTTTCCTTCGGCGCCTCGCGATCCATGATCACGAGCCGGACGCGGGCACGCAGCGGCGACGCAAAGGTCAGGCCCCGTTGCTGACATTCCTTCACATCGAAGGCGGGCTCGCCCAGCATGAACTGGACGAATTCGAGCCGGGCATTGCCACTATGGCTCGAAATTGGGAAGATCGAGGTAAAGGCCGCTTGCAGGCCATCATTCAGCCGCGAGCCGGGCGGAGTATCCGCCTGCAGGAACGCAGCAAACGACTCGATCTGGGTGGCGAGCAGGAAAGGCGCATCGAGCACGGCCGCGCGCTTGGCGAAGCTCTTGCGGATACGCTTTTTCTCAGTGTAGGAATACGCCATGAATGCTCCAGCTAGAGGTCGAACGTCGGGAAGACAGAACACAGCGCCCACACCCCAAATCCAATAGACACATCGGCGGGGGAAAAATTCGGGGACGCTTTGGTCTGGCTTCTTGCTTCTTCAGAAAGCACGAAAGGGCCGGCGCTCCAAAGAGCGCCAGCCCAGCAGCGAAAGCGAGAATTACTTGACCTCGACCTTGGCGCCAGCATCTTCCAGTTGCTTCTTCAGTGCTTCGGCGTCAGCCTTGGACACTGCTTCCTTCACAGCCTTCGGTGCGCCGTCGACGACGTCCTTGGCTTCCTTCAGGCCGAGGCCGGTGGCTGCACGAACGACCTTGATGACTTCGACCTTCTTCTCGCCGCAGGCGAGCAGAATCACGTCGAATTCGGTCTTTTCTTCAACCACTGCAGCGACAGCGCCCGGAGCAGCCACTGCCATCGAGGCGGCGGACACACCAAACTTCTCTTCGAACGCCTTGACCAGGTCGTTCAGTTCCATCACGGTCATCGAGCCTACGGCTTCGAGGATGTCATCTTTGCTGATTGCCATTTCAAATCACTCCAAAATCGAAACTTTTCAGAAAACGGTCAGGCTGCCACTTCTTCTTCGCGCTTCTTGGCGAGGGCAGCAAGGGTGCATGCAAAGCCGGTAACCGGCGCCTGCATGACGCCCAGCAGTCTGGCGAGCAACTCTTCGCGACTCGGGATCGAAGCCAACGCCTGGACAGCAGCCTTGTCGAGCGTATTGCCCGCATAGGAAGCCGCCTTCAGCTGAAGCTTGTCATTACCCTTGGCGAAATCGTTGAGCACCTTGGCTGCAGCGACCGGATCTTCAGAGATGCCATAGATCAACGGACCGACCAACTGATCCGACAAACCGGCAAACTGGGTTTCGGCGATCGCACGACGCACCAGGGTGTTCTTGAGCACACGAAGGTAAACGCCAGCTTCGCGGGCCTTGGCACGCAACGCAGTGAGATCACCCACTGCAATACCGCGATACTCGGCCACCGCGATAGTCTGGGCGGTGGCAACTTGCGCCGCCACCTCAGCCACTACGGCTTTCTTGTCATCGAGATTGAGACTCACAGGCCTTTACTCCTTTCAAGTCAACACGCGAACCGCAAACTGCGATCCGCACCCACGGCGACCTGGATCAGGAGCACAGCCGGCTAGCCGGCCAGAATCCTGTTCTGGGCACACCATCTGCGCAGGCAGTCCGAAGACAATTAAACGCTTGCAGAAGCAAACGCACCTGCGGTCTTTGACGATCCGTCCGGCACCGTGGCGCCGGAACGTCCCAAAGTTCTTGCTCCGCCGATCAGCTGGCGGAAGTATTCGTTTCGATACGCACGCCCGCACCCATGGTGCTCGACAGCGCGATACGACGCAGATAGACACCCTTGGCTGCAGCCGGGCGGGCCTTGACCAGCGCATCGACCAATGCGTTCAGATTCTGCTGCAGCGACTCGACCGCGAACGATGCGCGGCCAATGGTGGCGTGCACCAGACCACCCTTGTCGGTACGGTACTGAACCTGACCGGCCTTGGCGTTCTTCACCGCGGTGGTCACGTCCATGGTCACGGTGCCAACCTTCGGGTTCGGCATCAGGCCGCGGGGGCCAAGGATCTGACCGAGCTGACCAACGACGCGCATGGCATCCGGGGTCGCGATGCAAAGGTCGAAATCGATGTTGCCGCCCTTGACCTGTTCGGCGAGGTCTTCGAAGCCGACCACGTCGGCACCCGCTGCACGCGCAGCTTCAGCCTTCTCGCCCTGCGCAAACACAGCCACACGCACCGACTTGCCGGTACCGGCAGGCAGCACGACCGAGCCACGAACAACCTGATCCGACTTGCGTGCATCGACACCGAGGTTGATCGCAACATCGATGGATTCGTCAAACTTGGCCGTCGCACAATCCTTTACCAGGGTCAGCCCTTCGGCAACCGGGTAAACCTTGTTACGATCGACCTTGGCGCGCAGCGCCTGAACACGCTTGGAAATCTTGGCCATGATTACAGACCCTCCACGGTAACGCCCATGCTGCGTGCGGAGCCGGCGATGGTACGCACGGCGGCTTCAAGGTTCGCTGCCGTCAGATCGCTCATCTTGGACTTGGCAATCTCTTCGACCTGGGCGCGCGTCACCGAACCGACCTTGTCGGTATGGGGCTTGGGCGAACCCTTCTGGATACCGGCGGCCTTCTTGAGCAGAACGGTGGCCGGCGGCGTCTTCATGATGAAGGTGAAGCTCTTGTCCGCGAAGGCGGTGATCACCACCGGAATCGGCAGGCCCGGCTCAAGACCCTGGGTCTTGGCATTGAAGGCCTTGCAGAACTCCATAATGTTCAGGCCGCGCTGACCGAGCGCGGGACCAATCGGGGGACTGGGGTTGGCCTTGCCGGCCGGAACCTGCAGCTTGATGTAACCAATAATCTTCTTTGCCATTGCGGCTTGCTCCTGTGTTGAGTGCTAGCGCGCCGGAACAACCGACGCTCCTCGCTCCGCCCGCGTGAACGGGCAGTGGCGGGCGTACAGCGCCCGCCGTTTGTCGCTCAGACCTTTTCGACCTGAGCGAAATCCAGCTCTACCGGCGTGGCGCGACCAAAAATCGTCACCGCAACCCGCAGCTTGCTCTTTTCATAATTGACGTCTTCCACCGCACCATGGAAGTCGGTAAACGGACCTTCCTTGACCCGAACAACCTCACCCGGTTCAAACAGCACCTTGGGACGAGGCTTTTCGACCCCTTCCTGCATCTGCTGCATGATCTTCTCGACTTCCTTCTCGGAAATCGGGGAGGGCTTGGTCGCAGTGCCGCCGACAAAGCCGGTGACCTTGGGCGTCGACTTGACCAGGTGCCACGACTCGTCGTTCATTTCCATCTCGACGAGCACGTAACCGGGGAAAAACTTGCGCTCAGTGATGCTCTTTTGCCCACCCTTCATCTCGATCACTTCCTCGACCGGAACCAGGATCTGCCCGAAGGCATCCTGCATGCCGGCGCGATTAACGCGATCAACCAGGGCGCGCTGCACGGACTTTTCGAAGCCCGAATAAGCGTGCACAACATACCAACGCTTTGTCATGATCATCTCCAGCCCAGAACAAGGTCATACAACACCCATTCCAGACTCTTGTCGGTCAGCCAGAGAAAAATCGCCATTACCACCACGAATGCAAACACCATGCCGGTTGTCTGGACCGTTTCCTTGCGGCTCGGCCACACAACCTTCTTCGTTTCGGTAACCGACTCGCGAGCGAACCCGACAAAACGGCGACCTGCTTCGGAATACCAGGAAACCGCAATACCGGCACCCAGCCCGGCCAGCACGCTCAGCACACGTAGCACCAGCGCCTGCTCGGACAGCAGGTAAAAGCCGACCACGCCGGCCGCAACCAGTGCCAGGGCCAGCGCGAACTTCAACTTATCGGCCATCTAGGTAATGACTTCCGGAAAAATGTGGCAGGGGCAGAGGGAATCGAACCCCCAACCTTCGGTTTTGGAGACCGACGCTCTGCCAGTTGAGCTATACCCCTGCAGCAGAGACTACAAAGCGCACCCCTTCAGGTGCGCTCCAGATCGATCAATCGCTTTTGGCGATTTACTCGATGATCTTGGCGACGACGCCGGCGCCAACGGTACGGCCGCCTTCGCGAATCGCGAAGCGCAGACCTTCTTCCATGGCGATCGGGGCAATGAGCTTGACCGTGATCGACACGTTGTCACCCGGCATGACCATCTC
>JAUSOD010000075.1 GCA_030656215.1 Azoarcus sp. | reverse complement strand
CGGCGAGCGCGATGACATCGAACTGGCCCTGTTCGACAAGGGCCAGCGGATCGACGGTGTCGAGGGTGAAGCTGCATTTGGCCGTGGCCTGGATCAAACCTTGCAGCGACTGGAGGCGGCCGGCAAGCGCGTGGTGCTGATGCACATGGTGCCGGAACTCGACTTCAATGCGAGGGAGTGTATTGACTGGCATCCCAACCGATTCGTCAACCGCACGCCGCGGCCGGACTGCTCGGTAAGTCGCGAGTTGATCCGGAAGCGCAATCTGGAGTTCAGGCCGGCGATCGAGCAGGTGCTCGGGGCTCATCCTGGCGTGCGGGTGTTCGATCCCCATCTGCTGATGTGTTCAGACGCGGTCTGTCGCGGAAAGCGTGACGGCGTGCTGCTCTACCGCGATGACGATCACCTGTCGCTCGACGGTGCACGCTGGCTTGGTACGAAGATGAAGGACCTGCTCCCGGGTTTGATAGGCGCCGCTCCTGCAGCGGCTGTCTTTGGTCTGACTAGCGAGGAGGGCGGATATAATCCCGGGCGGTCTGATGTTTCTGCCGGTGCGGCCCGTCTTGGGGCTCCGGCCAGATGATGCCGGTCGTATCGTGATGTCCTGATGGAGTCTTCGTTGTCCGAACCCCGCATCCTGCAGTTTTGCCATTGTCACTACGGCCCCTTCCTGGATGTGGCCCGGCAGTATGCCGTGCTGTTCCGGGATACACCGTTCAAGGTGACGACGGTGTACCTTACCGATCCGCCGAGCAAGGAGGTGGCGGACAAGTCTGCGTCGGACGAGGTGATCTTCCTCGACTACGACGGCAAGGACGTACGCGGACTCAAGCTCGATGCCATGCGCCGGCTGCGCGAGATCGTGGCCGGGCGCGATTTTCGCCTGATCATCGCGCATCGGTTCAAGCCTATCCATATCTCCTGTTGGGCGACCAATCTGCCGGTGATTGGCGTGCACCATGCTTTTGGCGACTACGAGCGCCTGACCCACAAGCTGTTTGCGCGCTGGTTCGGCAAACGTCTGGGGCTCCTTGGGGTGTCGGATGCGATTCGAGATGACATCCGCAAGGGGGTGCCGTCGTGGCCGGCCGACCGGATCGAGACCCTGCATAACCGGATCGACGTCGATGCGGTGCGGGCCGGCGTGTTGCCACGCGCGGCGGCGCGCCAGCGGCTAGGCTTGCCGGCGGACGCTTTCGTCGTCGGCAATGTGGGCCGATTGCATCCGGACAAGGATCAGGCAACGCTGCTGCGCGCCTTCGCGCAGGCGCTTCCCGGACTGCCGGCCGGCGCGCTGCTCGTCATTCTGGGCAAGGGCAGGCTGGAGTCGTCGCTTCGCGCATTGGCCGCCGAGTTGGGCATTGCATCGAAGGTGCGCTTTCTCGGCCAGATTCCCGAGGCCTGGCAGGCTTTTTCCGCATTCGACGTGTTCGCGCTCAGCTCCGATCACGAACCCTTCGGTATGGTGCTGCTCGAGGCAATGGCTGCCGGTGTGCCGGTGATTGCGACTGACTGCGGTGGGGCGCCGGAGGTGGTGGGGGATGTCGGTGAGTTGTTTCCGCTTGGGGACGACGTGGCGCTGGCGCACTTGCTTGTGGACCGCGCCGGCTGGTCCGTGGCAGCACGATGTACCGCAGCCGAGAATGGCCTTGCGCGTCTTTATTCGGGTTTCTCCGATGATGCGGCGCGCAGACGTTTCTTTGCGTTGCCGATGGTGCGGTCCGTGCTGGGATCGGAGGTTGTTCGATGAGTGGCACAGGCCTGCAGCCAAGCCTTTGCTTCGTCATCCCGTATTTTGGTAAGTGGCCGTTTTGGATGCCGTTCTTCCTTGCGGGCTGTCGGGCGAATTCGAGTGTCGAATGGCTACTGTTTTCAGACTGTGGCCAGATTGCAGGGTGCCCGCCCAACGTACGCATCATCGATACCGACTATGCCGCGTACTGCAACCGTGTTTCTGATCGGCTGGGGATCGATTTCCACCCCGCCAATCCCTACAAACTCTGTGACCTGAAACCGGCGCTCGGCTATATCCATGAGCAGGAGTTGGCCGGTTATGATTTCTGGGCCTTTGGTGATCTCGATCTGGTATTTGGTGACCTGCGAGCCTACTTTACCGCCGCGCGATTGGCGCGGAAGGATATCTTCTCCACTCACGCGCGGCGAATCTCCGGCCACTGCTGCCTGCTGCGTAATACCCGTGAGTTACGTGAGTTGTTTTTCCGCATGGAGAATTGGCGTCAGCGGCTGGCGGAGCCGAGCCACGAAGGGCTGGATGAGGGTGCCTTCAGCCGCATCTTCATTCGGCGCAAGAACTGGCCGCATGCACTCGCGCGACTATCGTGGCAGCTCAACCCGTGGTACCGCCGCGCAGAATTCATTGAAGCCTACAGCACGCCGGACGCGAAGGTTGCCTGGGTGGACGGCAGTCGCAACTTCCCGTCGCGCTGGTTCTGGCGAAATGGCGTGCTGACTAACGACCGCTGCGGTGAGCGCGCCTTCCCTTATGTTCATTTTCTGGCCTGGAAGGGGCTCGCCTGGAAACGCCTGCCGCCGGAAGCGTTCGCGGACTATCCACAGCTCGCAGGCGAGCCCGCCTGGCAGGTGTCGGCGGACGGATTTGCGTTGCTGCCGGAGGGTGAGCCTTGATGGGGCCGCTATGAAGATCCTTTTCTTGGTACAGAAAGTCCAGCGTGTAATCCTCGATCGTCTTTATGACGGGGTCGCTGCGCACACCGATTGCGACCTGCGTTGGCTCTCGGACGCTGAGCAGGCCGATCTGCCGCGCTACTTCCGCGACCATGTCGATACGGCCCGTTACGAGCGGATCGTGTGCTTCCTGCGCTTCAAGAAGGAGATTCGCCAAGTCGCCTTCATTCGCAGCATACCCAATTTGGTCATTCTCGAACATGACGCCTGGCAGAACTACTTTCCATGCAAGTATCAGGGGAAATTCAGTCAGCATTATCAGCGCTTGCCAGCTGCGCGGGTGTTGTGTTCGGGCTTCCAGGTCGCTGATCGGTTGAGGGGCGAAGGGGCCGACGTTGTGTTCGTACCCAAGGGGTATGATCAGACCCAGCTGCGCAATCTTGGCGGTGAGCGTGACATTGAGCTTGGATTTGTCGGTAGCACGAAGAGTGGTATCTACAGCGAGCGTAAGGCGATGCTGGACGAGGTCGCGCGCCGCGAGCCGCTGATGACGATGCGAACTCAATCCGGCGGTGAATACCTCGCCATGCTCAACCGCATCCGCTTCTTCGTAAGTGCAGATGTCGGGATGGGTGAGTACATGATCAAGAACTTCGAGGCGATGGCCTGCGGTTGCGTGCTGTTCGCCTACGATCAGGGTGAGCAAGAGAATCATGCGCTTGGCTTCATCGATATGGAAAATCTGGTGCTCTACCGTTCTGCGGACGATCTTCAGATTAAGCTTTACCGCTTGCGCGCAGATCCCGCACTCGCCAAGCGTATTGCGGCAGCCGGACAGTCGCTGGTCGAACGTGAATATGCCTTCAGCCGCATCGGTGAGCGCATTGCTGCAGCGCTGGTGCCACCCCTGCGTCCAGCCAAGCCTCCCGGTGTGTGGGAAGGCATTCGCCTGAAGCTTCGCTTTTGAACTCTGAGTCATGAACATGCATAAGGAAGATGCTCAAGCACTGGTGACGGTCATTATTGCCTCTTACAACCACGCACCCTACATTGAGGCTTCGATCGAGAGCGTGTTAGCGCAAACCTGGCCGAATATCGAACTGCTGGTCATTGATGATGGATCGACCGACGATAGCGTGCAACGTATCCGCCATCTGCAGCAGAAATATGGCTTCGATTTCCGCGAGCAGCAGAACCAGGGTCTGACGCGCACGCTGAACGAGTCCATCGTACGGGCACGTGGCAGTTTGATTGCACCCTTTGGTTCGGACGACATCATGTTGCCCGAACGAATTGCGGTCCAGGTCGCTCACCTGGCAGACAAGCCTGAAGTCGGTATTTGCGGCGGCAACATCGAGTTCATTCAGGCCGACGGTACGCTCTATCCGGATGAGGAGCAGAAGCAGCGTGACGTGCCGGCGCAGCGCATCAATTTCGACGATGTCTTTCTGCAGCGGAAATCGATCCCGCCCACTGCAACACTGATGTTCCGCAAAGAGGCGTTGGAAAAAGTAGGCTGCTTTAATCCCGAGATCCGCCTCGAAGATGTTTACATCTGGCTTAAAATCACCCACGCTGGCTACTACATCGATCGCATCGATGCGCTTATGGCGCGTTATCGGAAACACCCCACCAATACTTACAAAAACCTGCGTTTCATGGCCGACAGCCTGCTGCGTACGTATGCGGACTACGCAGACCATCCAGCCTACAATCAAGTGCGCAACCGCCTGCTGAACTCGTTATTCGTCAAGGCGGCCGACCGCGATAAAGCGCTTGCGCGTGAACTGCTGGGCAAGTTGCCGTTGCGAGGCTGGAATGGCAAAACGGTGCGTGGGCTGTTGCGTTACCTGTTTTTATCGGTACGTTGAACGCGTGCGCTCGCGTAGGCAAGGAACTCGCTTAAGCGGTCAGAGCACAGCAGGTGTGAGATGCGTCGGATCTCATCCTCTTGCCAAGTCCACCACAGGCTTGTCAGCAGAGCTGTGCGAGTAGCCTCGTCAAATCGCCAGCGAACAATCGTGCCGGGTTGCCCGCGACGATGGAGTAGGGCTCGACATTACGGCTGACCACTGCATGCGCGCCCAGCAATGCGCCATCGTCGATTCGGACACCGGACAAGCTGGTACAGTCTATGCCCAGCCAGACGTCGTTGCCGATGAAGACATCGCCACGAGTGCCGCTGAAGTGAGGAATATGAGCACCTTTGTCAATAAAACGGCGGTAGGGGTGTTTTCTTCTTTCGGAGGCGCACCTTCAGGGCCGCAAGGAGCACATGTTCAGCGCTCATCCTTAGGCTGCCTCAAAGTAGTGGCTGCTGCGACCAGCGCCATGGGAACCCAGATCAGAAACCAGTGCTCCTTGGGACGCGAAAGAAATGACCCCCCTTCAGTCATCGCGGCGGCGAAGCCATAAACGACTGTGGCGGAGAGGCCTAGTACAACGGGGTTCCTCCGGTACTTCCAGCACGTGATCAGTGCGGTGAGGTAAAGCGCCAGCCACAACAGCAGTCCTGCCAGTCCGCCCTGGTAGAACACCGACAGCGTCATGTTATGTGGATCCAAGAACACGAAGTCGATGCCATTCACATGAATGCTCAAAGGATGGTCGTAGCCGTGGCCAAACAGCGGGAACTCCCGTGCTTGCCTGAACGCTTCAGCCCAAATTTCCGGCCGGTAAGAAAGACCTCGTTGCGTAACCGACTCCGGCCACAGCATAACTATGACGCCAATGGCAAGGGTGAATAGTCCACACGCACCGGCTCCTCGGCGGCCGCCCGACATCAGCCCTAGCCAGAAGATGGCCCCGGAAAGGGCAAGTAGCGGGGTACGAGAGCCGGTGGCGAGTAGCACTGCACCCAGTATCGCAACCGCCACCATCGCCTGCGGTAGCAGGAGACGCCGCTCCTGGATCCAGTAGGCAATCCACAATACGAGGAAGAACCCGAATACATGCGATGTGAGCAGCGGGTTGTAAAGCGCACCATATCCCGTCAGGCGCCCGCCGTCGTCGGACAGGTGAAACAGCACCAGCAGGATGCCGCCGGCAGCGACCGCAATCACCGCAGATACACGCAGAACCTGTGTGAATCGATCCGGGCGATGGAAAGCAACGCCCGCCATCGCGATGAACAGAAGCACCACATAGAGTGGCCGCTTCAGCAGGGATAGCGCGCTGTCGTCGGCGCCGGACCACGCGATACTTGCCGAAACATAGGCTGCGAAACATAGAAAGGCGATGAAAACCGGGTTGCGGACCAGTTCAGTCCGAAGCGGTGAAGAGGTCAGTGCCAGCATGAACGCCGGCAGTGCCACCAGCAGGTAAAAAAGCTGGTGAAAAAGCTGCCGATCTCCGGCCCACATCATGCCGGTAAGCAGGCATAACAAGCCCAACGGCAGGACCTTGTCGGTGAGCTGCTCTACGGTTCGGGCTTGCCAGCCAGCAGCTGTCGCAGGCAAGGGAAGGTCATCCTCCAGATCTTTCGTTTCGTGGAGCGGCGCTGTTTTCATGTGTCGAGCCGGGCCCATTCCGGGCTCTGCATCAGCCATTCGCGATCCTCGCGATAGCGCAATACATGCTTCATGTTTCGGCGCCGGCGAAAGGGGCCTAGCCGAAACCAGGTGATCGTCAGGTCGGAGATGTCGATCAGCCCGAGTTGATCGTCCGGGGTGAGCACGATGTTGCCCAGATGAGCCGAGCGGAAGAAGATGCCCAGTGAATGCAGTAGGTGGATGAACTTGAGCAGCCGTTCCCTGAGCTGCGTTGCCCGGGTCTCGGGCATGCCGGAGGCGATCACCTGCCTGATCGTGCGGCCCTCCAGCGGGTGGTAGTGCACCGCATCGCGGACAATCGACGGAATGCGGTAATGCGAGATCACGACGGGGCACGGGATGCCGACTCTTGCCAGCGCTGCCGCATTGTCCACAAAGCGGCTGGCATAAGGTTTCCATGCGGCGGAGGTCACAATGCGCTTGCGGCGGAACAGCTTGAGGTAGGTGCCGTCGGCCAACAGCAGGACCTTGTCGCCGTGTTCGTCCTGCTCGATGACGCAGGCACCCTTGCGCATGTCGAGGTAATCGGCGTGTTCCAGCGTGCGAGGCGGCGTCCGGACTTTCATGGGGCGAAATGTTAACCCGGATCCGCTGCGACCGTCGGTCATTCCTTCCGGGTGTTGTCGTGCATCATGAATCGGGCCGCCTCATGCAGGCCACGGGTGAGCTCCGACAAGCGGGTGAATTCGTCCGGGTTGGCGGCTGATATATCCGTCAACGGATCCCTTGCCGCCAGGTCATGCATTGTTGCCTGGCTGCCGTCCGCGTTCATCCGCACAAAGTGTGCGCGGGTGACTGCGCCGATCAGCGGGAACGGGCCTTCGCGCATGATCACCGGTACCGCACGTTCGCCCTCGGGGGCGGGCAGTTGCAGGTCGCGCCCCATGGCGGAGGTCTCGTAGCTCAGACCGAGCATGCCGGCCACGGTCGGCATCAGGTCAGTCAGGCTGGCCGCTTCGTCGATTTCCCTGGGCTGGAGCAGTTTCGGTGCGTGGATGAGTGCGTGCACGTGGGTGCTCTCGAGGTTGAGTTGTTCGAACGCCGGCGGCATGAAGGGCAGGGTAGAGATGCGGCCGTTATGGTCGCCGAAGAGCACGAAAATGGTGTTGTCGTAGTAGCCGCTCGCGCGTGCCATTTCGATGAAGCGCCCGACATTGTGGTCGAGCAGGCGGACAGCGTTGAACTGCGCGGTGCTCTGGAAGCCTGCGGCTTCGGCGTCGGCTTCCGGAATCGTGCTGGTGACGAAGCCTTCGTTGTCTTCCGGGATGGTGAAGGGGCGGTGGTTGCCCGCTGTCTGTATATAGGCGAAGAACGGCCCCTTCTTTGCCTGTTCGCGCAGGATGGCATCGGTCTCGCGGAACAGGTTGAGGTCGGAGATGCCCCATACGTCGTCGTTGGGCGCGGTCCAGTGGTCTTCCTCATACAGCGTGACGCCGTCGATGCTGCCCAGGATCAGCGCGTTCATGTTGGCCCAGCCGGCGCTGCCGCCTATGGTGTAGATTTTCTCGTAGCCCTTGAGGGCGTTGATCACCGTGCGCTGCTTGCTGATGAAGGGGTTGCGGGTGGCGCTTTCGCTGCGTGCGGCATCCGGGATACCGGTGATGCTGGCCCACACCGTTTTCGCCGTACCTGAAACCGGAACATGCAGATTGCGGAACAGCCAGCCCTCGCGCGCCAGCGCGTCGAGCTGCGGTGTGGGGTCGAGTGGATTGCCGTGGATGGCCGAGCGGCTGGCGCCCAGGGATTCCAGCATGATGAAGACGACGTTGGGCGGACGCGAAGTATTCAGGCGATGGGGCTGCGGTCCTACCGTGCGTGCCATCGACAGTGTGGTGGGGTCGGGCTGCGTTACCGACAGGTAGTTGGCGATGGTGTCGTAGTGACGTCCGAGCTCGGCCAGGTCGTACTGATCGGTCGGGATGCGGTGGGTGTCGTAGATGAATATCACGGGGTTGAGACCGAGTGCGCCGACCGCGGAATTCCCGGAGAAGAACGCGTCACTCCAGCGCAGCGGCACCGGATTCTCGATGTTGATGTTGTCCACCCGGCCGAGCATGCCGAGCAGGCCCAGCACCGTTGCCACGGCAATGCCGGTGGCCGCCGACGCAAAGCGGATCGGCCGGTATTGTGGGCGGTCCAGCGTCGCGCTTGCGACTTTGAACAGCAGCGTGATGAAGGCGGCCGATACCGCAAGCCAACCCAGCGTGATCCACACCACCGGATAGCTCTCCCAAACCATCCGGGTGGAGATGTCGACGTTGCCGACGAAGCGGAAAGCGGTGGCACTCAGGCGCTGGCCAAGATAGGAGTAATGCCCGAAGTCAAGCACGTAGACGAGTAGCACCGCGAGCGTCGCGATGGCCAGGTAGACGCTGGTGAATACCCGCGTGAGCTTGCACCGCAGCAGGTTGATTCGAGGCAGGGCGGCGGCGAGCGCGACCGGCAGCATCAGCAGCAGTGCGAGCCGCAGATCGAAACGCAGGCCGATCGACAGCGTCTGCAGAATGGTGCCGGTACGTTCGGCGGCCAGGGCCGCATGGTCGGCGAAACCAATCAGGAAGGCGATGCGTAGCGTGGCAAAGAGGGCGAAGAAGAGTACGACGCCGGCGCCGAGAAAACGGATGCGGCGAGAATGCAGCCAGGTCATGCAACAGCCTTGTACACAAAGGGTAAGCGCATGAGAATAACCGGAATCGACAGCCGAGTTAATGGGGTATCGAGCCCAATCGGGGCCATGTCGAGATCAGAGCATGTCTGCTTTCGGCTGCCCCCGCTTTTCGGCATGTCTGTTTTGGGGTGGTATCGACACGCCTTCGGCGCGGACAGATGCGCCAAATCGTGAATTGCGTGGTTCAGGCCGGCGGCAGGTGTGCGTCCAGCCAGCGATGCAGCTTGCTGTCCGCCGGCCAGTTGCGTAACAGACGCTTACGATCGCGCTGCCAGGCGCGTGCGTGCATGGCGGCGTTGCGGTGCTGACGCATGGCGTCGAGGTCGATCACTTTGACTTCGTCGCCGTCCCACAGCAGGTTGCTTGCCTTCAGGTCGCCGTGACTGATCCGTTCGCGGTACAGGGTGGCGAACAGGGTTTGCAGCGCGGCGGCTTCGGCGGCTGGGGGCTCGTTCCCGGGGTCGAGGTGGGTAAGCAGGTCACGGCCGGGACAGTGTTCGGTAATCAGCCAGGCACGTCCGCGCAGCGGCCCCCAGCGCTCCTCGATCAGGGCCAGCGGCGCCGGTGTGGAAATGCCGAACAGACGCAAGCGGTGCGCCTCGCGCCATGAGTGCCAGCCGCGGCTCGGACGCCACAGGCGGGACAGGCTGTGACGCAAGTTCTTCAGGTTGTAGCGCTTCACCACCGTGGCACGGCCGTCGATATCCACCCGAGCCACGGTGCAGGTGTTGCCGCGTTTGAGCGTGGTGCCGGCCTCCATCCAGTAGTCGGGCGCGTCGAGCAGCGGGGCCAGCGCTGCGGCCTCTGCACGGACGACCGCCTCGAATCGGTTGAAGCGCTTCTTCACCCTGAACAAGGTGCAGTCGCGGCCGGTCTTGTCCAGATAGTCGCGCAAACGCCACGCACGCTCGGCCTTCAGTGCCTCGGTAAGGGTAGCGGAAGGGAAATCAATGGTGTCTGACCCCATTGATTTTCGATAGGCGTCAAGCAGCGGTTGAAGGTGTCCGTCCCAGGTTCGCGGCAGCTGGGCGATCAGCATCGCGAGGTCGCGTGCCGCGGGTTTTTCCGGCAGCGGGCCTGGTCCGTGATCGTGCACCGCATCGCCGTCGATCAGCAGTAGCGTGTGGTCGTGATGCAGGAAGTTGCCCAGATGCAGGTCGTCGTGGCTGAGGCCGGTGGCGTGTAGCCGGCCGAGCAGAGCGAATGCCGGTGCGAGCAGGATGATGCCGTCCGGGTTGCCCGGCTGTTCCGGGTGGGCCAGCGCGCGCCAGTCTTCCAGCACTGTGGTCGCGTCATTGAGGAAACGGGTCAGCAGGACGTGGCCGTCGGTGGGCAGGGATGCGGCCAGCAGCAGGGCTGGGGTCGGCACCCCGGCCTTTTCGAGCGCCATGATGCCGCGATGCTCGCGCGCCCAGTGGCGGGCGCTGTTACGGTCGATAAAGAGCTTGGCCAGCACTGCTTCGCCGTCGAGCAGGCCTTCGCCCACGATGCGTTTGCCCGGCAGTACCCGCAGCAGGCGTCGCACGAGCAACTCGCCTCCGGCGTCCAGGCGTACGCGAAACGGCACCGGCGGGGTGCGTCCGGCCGCACGCAGTGCGGCAGGGTCGAGCAGGGGGGCTTCCTGTGGCACGACGGTGGCCGCCGGGGGTGAGGGGAGGGCGCTCATCGACGTGCTGATTTCCGCGCTTCGCGTTTGATCACCGCGCGCGCAAGCTGCCTGGTCGCGTCATCCATTTTCGGCCGGGCAGCGTAGCCGAGCAGAAAGCGCAGGCGCTCCACGGCACTGGGGCCGTGACTGTGACGGTTCAGGGTGTCGAGGTCGCGCACCCGCTCGTCGCCGGCAAAGCCCAGCCTGCGGGTCTTTTCCAGGTCGATCAGGCAGGCCGCGGGGCCTTCGGCGGACGAGTCCGGGGGGCGGATGAAGATGTGTTTGGGGTAGAGGCAGTTGTGCAGCTGGCCCGCAGCATGCAATTTGCGGATCAGGCCCGCAGCCTGGGCTATCAGGTAGCGGCGGGTGTTGCGTGGAAGAAGCGCCCAGTCGTGCAGCCAGGCGTCGAGCGGGCGATAGTCGTCGAGCGCGCGGGTGACGAGCATGGCGCAGGCCTTGCCCGCGATCCGGCGCTGGCCGAAGTAGGCGGCTTCCAGCGCCGGAATGCCACGCTGTTGGTACTGCCGTATGTTGCGAAACTCGCGCGCGAAGGTGGCTTCGCCCAGCGGGTGGCGCAGGCTGCGGCTGAGGTGGCCGATCTGGCGCTTGAGGTAGAAGGCGTGGACCTGCCCGCGCTCGTCTGCCAGTTCGAGCCGGCTGACGCTGCTCCAGCCGCCACGGCCGGTATTGGGCAGGTCGACAGACTCGAGCTCGAGGGCCCACAGGGCGCTGAACGCCGCCAGCCCGTGCTGGGCGAGCAGGGGGCTGAAGTCGGCGGCAATGTAGTCTTTCATGCCGACCTCACTCGCGCCCTTCGAAGAAGGCAAGGATGTTGCGGATCCGCTGTTTGTCGTCGGCGCAGAGCCGCGGTCTTTGTGCGTAGTCCAGGTAGAAGCGCAGGCGCTGGGTGCGGCTGAGGTGGTACTTGGCCACCTTGTCGAGGCAGGCCAGATCCTTGATCACTCGATAGCGCAGGAAGGGCCCCCACCAGAACTCGCCCGAGGGGCAGTCGATCAGGTAGAGGGTGGGCGTCGGACCTTCGTCGACCAGCAGGTTGCGCCACTTCAGATCGTTGTGGGTGAAGCGGTGGGCATGCATCGTGCGGGTGATCCGGGCTAACTGGTGCGATACCGCGACAACCCAGTGCGCGTCGGCAAGGCGTGGGTCGTTTTGCAGGGCGAGCTGGTTGAGGTCGGTGGTGCCGGCCAGTTCGGCGGTGATCAGGGCGCCGCGCAGGAACTCGCCGCCCTTGCGCTGCAGGCCCCAGCCGACCAGGGTGGCGGTGGGAATGCCCCACGCCGCAAAGTGCTGCAGGTTTTCCCACTCGGCCTGGACCCGCGGACGTCCGAGCCAGCGGCGCAAGGGGTTCTTGCCCGCGCCATGGTAGCGCTTGAGGTAGTAGCGGCGGTCGCCGACCGTAACCCGCAGCACCTGACTGAGCGGGTCGCGTGCGATCGGCTCGCCTTCAAGGGCAAAGACAGACTCGAGCGAGGAGAAGGCGCGTCGTGCGGCATCGTCCAGGGCCGCTTCGTTCAGGGTCCAGTTGCTCATCGTTGCAGCGCGGGGCGGTGGGCGAACTTGCGTTCGAAGCGCAGCTTGAGCCGCGCGGCCTCGCGCTCGAGGTGGGCGAGCAGGCGTGCCTCATGCAGCAGGGTGTCGCGCAGCGGGCCGGGAAAATAGATGCGCAGAAAGCGCAGTTTGTCGCGCCGGGTGAGGCCGATGCCGAGCGCCGAGAAGTAAAGCGCGGCGAGATCCTTGTCGCGCCAGCGCTTGGGCGTGCGCGTCCGCAGCTGTGCGCGGTGCAGGTCGATCAGCGCCAGCTGGAGCGTGTCAGGTGCCGGTTCAGGGGATTGCCGCAGCAGGAAGTGGCACAGGTAGAAATCGCGGTGGTTGATACCGCCTTCGTGCATGCGCCGCGTGATCGAGGCGACCTCTGCAATCAGTGCGCGTTTGAGCGCGATCGGTGGTGGCTGCTCGCGCCAGTCGCGGGTGAACACGTCCAGATCGACCGCAGGTTCGATCGCTTCGGTGACGAGAAAGGACAGACGACCGGCCGGCCCGCTGCCGCGCTCGCCGTAGGCGACGGCGGTCATGGTCGGCACCCCGATCGCATGGCAGGCGCGGATTGCCCGCCATTCGTTGCCTGCGCCGAGCACGGGCAGGCGCAGGTGGATGAGCTCCTCCGCAATACGCGCCCAGCTCACGCCATTCTGCAGTTTGAGGTAGTAGCCGCGGCCGTCGATATCGAAGCGCAGCGTGCGCCGGCCTTCAACGTCACGCACGAGTTCGCCCGCAGCCGCACGGTTCGCAAGTTCCGCCGCGGCGGCGAACGGGTCGCGCCCGGCCCACATCGTCGCCAGCGGAGGTCCGAGTTCGAGCTGCCTCATCCGCGCTGTCCCACGATCACATCGGCGGCGTGTTCGGGCAGGCTGTAGAGGTCGGTGCTGGCGGCAAAGCTAAGTGCGTTGCGTTGCCAGCATGCGCGCGCTTCGGGGTTGGCAAGCATGGCGGCGAGGGCATCGTTCATTGCTGCCTGGTGGAAGGGTTCGGCGACGATGTCGCCAGCGTCGGCGTCGGTAATGTAGTGGGCATAGCCGCAGGCGGCCGAGGCCAGCACCGGCAGGCCGGCAACAAGCGCTTCGAGCAGCACCGTGCCGGTGTTTTCATGGCGGGCGGGGTGCAGCAGGAGGTCGGCACCGAGCAGGAAGTCGGGCACGTCCTTGCGTCCGCCGGGAAAGAACACGCGCTCGCCAACTCCCAGTCTGCCGGCCTGGGCAATGAACGGATCGGGATTGTCGGCGCCGATCGCAACCAGGCGGGTACGGCGCTTGAGTGGCTCGGGCAATGCGGCCATCGCTTCGATGCTGCGGTCCAGCCCCTTGCGCGGAAAGTCCGAGCCGATCTGTACCAGCAGCAGGTCGCCGCTGTGCAGGCCGAATTCGGTTGCGAAGCGCCCGCGTGCCGCGGTACGCAGTTCGGCAGCGTTGGGTGGCGCCCTGCGGTCGGGTGCAATGCCTGGTGGTAGCGGATGGAAGCGGCGCGCAGGGGTGCCGTAGTGGCGCTTGAACAGGGCTTGCTGGGTGCTCGAGATCATCAGGATCTCGGTGTGGCTCTCGGGCCCGAACACGGCCTGTTCGTAGGCGGCGAAGTGGCGATAGCGCGGACTGTAACGGTACAGCGGCTTGCGCAGGGTGCGCGCCTTTTCCTCGAAACAGGGGTCGGCGGCGTAATAGACATCCAGCCCCGGCATCTTGTTGAAACCGACGACGCGATCGGCCGGGCGACGGGCGAGATCGGCCCTGACCCAGGCGGTGAATTTTGCGTAACGACGATGATTGAACATCGATTGCACCGGTACCTTGATCAGATCGAAGCCTGCCGGAACCTCGCCCTCCCATTCGAGGGCGTACACCCGGATGGCATGGCCCCGAGCCTGGCAGGTCAGGGCGATGCGCAGGAAGTCGCGTTGCAGGCCACCGAAGGGAAAGTACTTGTACAGGCAGAACGCAAGTTGCATCAGGCGGGTGTCCTCGGATGGGTGTCGTGCTGCGTGAGCAGGGCTTCGAGCTCGGCCCAGACCCGCGGCGGGGCGAGCCGGGTGAAGCACAGCGGCTGCTCGGTGACGAGGTCGAAGCGTGTGCGCTCGTCGTCTGTGGGGGTGTGGTCACAGATCTTCTTCAGGCAAGGAGCACAGCCGAAATCGGCAGCGAGGTGCACCTGCCTGCGTCCCCACGCACCGGTAAAGCCGGGGTTGGTGGGGCCAAACAGCGAGAGCGTGGGGACATCCAGCGCTGCGGCAAGGTGGCCCAGGCCGGTGTCGACCGCGACGCAGGCGCTGGCTTCGGCGAGTTCGGCGGCGAGATCGGTCAGCGTCAGGCGTGGCAGCACGCTGGCACCGGGAATGCCGGCTACGATACGTTTTGCGCGTTCCTCCTCGGTCAGGCTGCCCCACGGCAGGCGAACCTGCCAGCCGTGTGCGCTGGCCCGTTCGGCGAGTTGGCGCCAGTAGCTTGCAGGCCAGTGCTTGGTGGCCCAGGTGGTGCCGTGCAGGAATACGAGGTAGGGCGCGTGGGTGTCGGGCTGATGGGTGGCGGTGGCCAGTACCCGCGCATGATCCAGGCCGTAGGCGCCGGCGCCGGCGTCCGTGGCTCCGTCGCGTTCGCCGCCGGCCTCGGCGGGGAGCGAATAGCCGAGTGCCTGAGCGAACAGTTCGCGGACGCGTAACACCGCGTGACGGCCCCACGGCACCGCATGGCGATGGCTGTAAAACAGGCTGGCGAGCGGCTCGCGTGCCGATTGCCAGTCCAGCCCACTCACCGGGCTGCGGGCATAGCGGCCGAGCCAGGCACTCTTGAGCAGGCCCTGGGCGTCGATCACCACGTCGTATTCGGTGGTCGACACGGCTTGGCGGAATGCCCGCCACTCGCCGCTATCGAGCGCCTTGAGCGGGTGCTTGCGCCAGCGCCGGACCGAGACCGGAATCACCCGCTGAACCGCCGGATGCCACGATGGAATCTCGGCGAAGGCCTCTTCCACCACCCAGTCGAAGCGAATGCCCGGAAACACCCTGGCCGCGTCGGTGAGCGCCGGCAGGGTGTGGATGACGTCGCCCAGCGACGAGGTCTTGATGATCAGTACCCGCATGGGGCGCTCAGGCTCCGGTTCCGGCCGCGATGCGTCGCGCGTCCACACCAAGGGTGTCCAGGGCGTGCACGACACTGGCCGGGGTGATGTCGACCAGGCAGCGCGTATGGCCCAGCGGGCAGGTGCGTTCGAAGCAGGGCGAGCACTCGAGCCGCAGGCTGCGGATAGCCACCTTCTGCGACAGCGGCGGCGTGTGCTCCGGGCTGGACGAGCCGTAGATCGCCACCAGCGGCACATCGAGCGCGGCGGCGACATGCATCAGGCCGGAGTCGTTGCTCACCGCAGCGGCGGCCAGTGCGAGCAGGTCCACCGCGTCACCCAGCTGGGTGCGGCCGGCGAGGTTATGCACACCGGGGTTGTCGGCTGCGATCGTCTCGGCGGCCTCGTGATCCTTGGGGCCACCCATCACCCACACCTGGTAGCCGCGCCCGGTCAGTTCGCGGCCGAGGGCGGCGAAGTGCGGCAAGGGCCATTGTTTGGCCGGACCATATTCGGCGCCGGGCATGAAGGCGACGGCCGGGCGATCGGCGGCGAGGCCGAGCCGCTGGCGCAGGTCGGTCTGATTGTCCGGGTCGGCGTGCAGGCGCGGGTAGGGGAAGGGCTCGGGCAGCGGAGCGCCGGCCGGGCGGCCGAGCGCAACAAAGCGCTGCACCGTCATTGGCAAGGCGAGCTCGTCGAGCGTGCGCAGGTCGTTGAGCAGGCCGTAGCGCATCTCGCCGCGGAAGCCGGTGCGGCGCGCAATGCCGGCGAAAAGTGGCGCAAGCGCGGATTTCAGTGAGCCGGGCAGCACGATGGCCTGATCGTAAGCCTCTGCCGCCAGTGCGCGTCCCAGCTTCCAGCGCGCAGCCAGACCGAATTCCCCATGGCCGAGCGGCATTACCACCCCGCGCCGGACCTCGGGCATGCGCGCGAGGATGGGGAGCGACCAGGCGGGTGCGAGCACGTCGATCGCGCACTCGCCTCCACGCTTGAGCGTCATGAACAGGCTCTGGGCCATGACCATGTCGCCCACCCACGAAGGGCCGACCACCAGGATCTTGCGCATCGGATTGGCTGCCACCGCGTCAGTCCTGGCTGGAGAGCCAGTCCAGGTAGCGTGGCACGCCGGCTTCCACATCCATGAACGGGCGCTCGTAGCCGGCGGCACGCAGGGCGCCGATGTCGGCCTCGGTGAAGCTCTGGTAACGGCCCTTCAGATGGTCGGGGAAGGGGATGTAGTCGATGCCACCACCTTCTTCGCCCTGCGCCCGATACCACTTGATCGCTGCGCGGGCGACTTCGTTGAAGCTCTGCGCGCGTCCGGTGCCAAGGTTGTAGATACCTGAAACCTGCGGGTTGTCGAGCAGCCACAGATTGACCGCAACGATGTCGTCAATGTGTATGAAGTCGCGCCGTTGCTCGCCCGGGCCGTAGCCGTCGGAGCCTTCGAACAGCCGCACCCGGCCGGATTCGTCCAGTTGCTTGTTGAAGTGGAAGGCGACGCTCGCCATGCTGCCTTTGTGCTGTTCGCGTGGGCCATAGACGTTGAAGTAGCGCAGGCCGACCACCTGGCTGTTCAGCCCGGCCAGTTGCGGGCGCAGATGGCAGTCGAACAGGAACTTGGAGTAGGCGTACATGTTGAGTGGCTTCTCGAACTGGCGCTCTTCGCGAAAGTTCGGGCCCATGCCATATACCGAGGCCGACGAGGCGTAGATCAGCGCAATCCTGCGCTCGAGACACCAGGCCAGCAGGGCCTTGGTGTACTCGTAGTTCACCTTCATCACGAAGCGGCCGTCCCACTCTGTGGTGGAGGAGCAGGCGCCCTCGTGGAACACGGCTTCGACCTTGCCGAAATCCTCGCCGGCCTGAAGGCGGGCGAGGAAGTCGTCCTTGTCCATGTAGTCGTGGATGTCGACATCGGCCAGGTTCAGGCACTTGCGCCCATCGGTGAGGTCGTCCACCACCAGAATGTCGGTGTAACCACGGGCGTTGAGCCCGTGCACGATGTTGCTGCCGATGAAGCCGGCGCCGCCGGTGACGATGATCATGCGAACTCCTTGTTCATTCAGTGAGTGGCCGCCAGGGCCGTCGCGAGTTCCGCGAGGCTGACCGTGGCGGTGCCAAGTTTGCCCACGACGATGCCCGCGGCCAGGTTGGCCAGCGCGGTGGCGTCTGCCATGGTCAGACCGCAGGCAAGTCCGGCGCCGAGCACAGCAACCACGGTGTCGCCCGCACCAGTCACGTCGAACACGTCGCGCGCACGGGTAGGCAGATCCAGCGCCGGCTGGCCTTTCTGCAGCAGGGTCATGCCGCGTTCCGAGCGCGTGATCAGCAGTGCATCGAGGTCGAGCGCCTTGCGCAGGGCTTCGCCGCGGGCACGAACCATGGCCTCGTCGCCACAGTGACCCACCACCGCCTCGAATTCGGTCATGTTCGGGGTGATCACGGTCGCCCCGCAATAGCGGCCGAAGTCGGTGCCCTTGGGGTCGACCACGATCGGCAGCGCGCGTTCGCGGCCCACCCGGATCAGGCTACCGACCTGGGACAGGGTGCCCTTGCCGTAATCCGACAGCACGATCGCGCCGGTGCCCGGAAGTGCCGCCTCGAACGCCTGTTCGATGCCGGCCGACTCCAGCACCGCAAAGTTGTCCTCGAAGTCGAGCCGGATCAGTTGCTGGTGACGGCTGATGATGCGCAGCTTGGTGATGGTCGGATGCTGCGGGGCTTCGAGCAGCCGGCAGCTCACCTTGCCGGCTTCCAGTTGCTCACGCAGCAAGCGCGCCTGCTCGTCACGTCCCACCAGTCCGACCAGTTCGACGCCGGCACCCAGCGACGCGGCGTTGAGGGCCACGTTGCCCGCGCCGCCGGCACGGTATTCGTCGTTTTCCACCTTGACCACCGGCACCGGCGCTTCGGGCGAGATCCGGGTGGTCGAGCCATGCCAGTAGCGATCGAGCATGACATCGCCAACGATGACGAGGCGACCGGCAGAGAAGTCAGGCAGGGATTTCGGCATGAAGTCGCGGCAAAGCATTGGAAAGGCCGCGATTATCCCACGAAGGCCGTGGAACGAGGACAGCGCTTCTGTTCATGCCTTCCGGTTCATGCCCTACTCAGCGGTTGAACCACTTCAGCGTCACTCCCCATTCCTCCACATCGAGCCGGGTGACTTCGCCGCAGGCGAAGGCCAGTCCCAGCCAGCGCTCGGACGGCAGCCCGAGGAGGTGGCCGGCGAGCACGCGCAGCGGCCCGCCATGGGCGACGATCACCACCGGCACATCGGGGGCGCTTGCGCGTAGTTCGTCAAGCCAGTGCAGCACCCGCGCCGACATGTCGCGCACGGATTCCCCACCCGGGGCGCAGAAGCCGAGCGGATCGCTGGCCCAGTCGTCGATTGCACTGCCGATATCGTCGAAGCGGAGGCCTTCCCATGCGCCGAAGCTGATCTCCATCAGCCGCCGGTCCAGCTGCGGCGTGCCCAGTGCCTCGGCAAGGAGGCGGGCACGGCTGAGCGGGCTGGCGTGCAGTGCGTAGCTCTCCGGCAGCAGCGGACGGAGGCGCCTGGCAACCTCGGTGGCGGACTCGGCGAGGCCGATATCGGACTGGCCGTAGCACACGCCGGGCGACACGTCCGGTTTGGGGTGGCGAATCAGATGAAGTTCCACGCGACCAGGATCCCGAGGTAACAGGCAAGTTCGGTGACTTGCTGGGTGGCGCCGAGCAGGTCGCCCGTGTAGCCGCCGAGCCGGCGCACAAACATGCGCGCGGCCCACACGGTGGCGGCAATCGTCGCGGTCACGGCACCCAGCGCCTCCAGCGGTGCGAGCAGTGCCAGTGGCAACAGGCCGAAGGCGCAGGCGATGGCGAGCTCGGTGCCGCTCAGGCGACGGGCGAGAGGTTTGGACTTGGACGTTTCGTCTTCACGCACATAGGGCAGCAGGTGGATCAGGCTGGTCGAGGCGAGTCGCGACAGTGGATGCGCCACGAGCAGCGCAAAGGCCACGGCCAGATCGCCGTCCGCACCCAGTTCGATCAGCGCCGCCGCCTTGGCCAGCAGCATCAGCACCATGCCGACGGTGCCGTAGCTGCCGATGCGCGAGTCCTTCATGATCGTCAGTACCTGGGCCTTCTCCCATCCGCCGCCGAGCCCGTCGCAGCTGTCGGCCCAGCCGTCCTCATGAAAGGCACCGGTGGCACGGATCGTGACCGCCATCGACAGGATCACTGCCAGCGACGGCGGCAGGATCAGTGCGAGCACAAGGTAGCTCAGCGCCCCGATCGCACCCACCACCCAGCCCACCAGCGGAAAATAGCGTGCGGCGTGGTTGAGCCGTTCCGGCGACCACGGCACCCAGGCCGGCACCGGCAGGCGGGTGAAAAAACCGAGCGCGGTGAAGAAGAGTTCGAGCTGGTAGCGCATCAGTGCTCAGGCCTTGCCACTGACCCCGGCTGACTCGAAGCTCGCCATGTCGTTGAGGAAGTTGACCGCGGCCTGCACCAGCGGAAAAGCGAGCGCCGCGCCAGTGCCTTCGCCCAGGCGCAGGTCGAGCTCCATCAGCGGTTCGACACCGAGGTGGGTGAGCTGCAGCGTGTGCCCGGGCTCCTTCGAGCGATGGGCGAACACGCAGTAGGGCAGGATCTGCGGCGCGATGCGCTGTGCAACGAGCAGGGCGGCGGTGACGATGAAACCGTCGATCAAAAGGGTCACGCGTTTTTCCGCCGCACCAAGCATGGCGCCGGCCATCATCGCGATCTCGAAGCCGCCGTACTCGGCGAGCGCGGACAGCGGATCGGCAGGCTTGCCTCCGCGCACCAGTGCCTGTTCCAGCAGCGCCCGTTTGCGCACCAGGCCCGCATCGTCCAGCCCGGTGCCACGGCCGGTGACGGTGGCCAGGTCGGCGCCGGCCGCGCTGCCGATCAGGCAATGGGTCAGCAGCGAGGCGGACGCGGTATTGCCTATTCCCATCTCGCCAAAGCCGACGCAGTTGCAGCCGTTCGCCGCCAGCGCATGGGCCAGCTCGCGGCCGCGGGCGAGCGCGGCGTCGCGTACTTCGGCCGTCATCGCAGCCTGTTCAAGGTAGTTGGCCGTGCCCGGCCCCATTTTCGCGTCGATCAGCCCCGGGCGCCGGCCGAAGTCGTGATTGACCCCGGCGTCGATCACGGTGAGCCCGAGCCCCAACTGGCGGCTGAACACATTGATCGCGGCGCCGCCGGCAAGAAAGTTCTCCACCATCTGCCAGGTCACGTCCTGCGGAAACGCAGACACCCCGACGCGTGCTGCGCCGTGGTCACCGGCGAACACCATGATGTGCGGCTGCAGTAGTTCGGGCGTGAGCGTGTGCTGGATCAGGCCGATCTGCAGCGCCAGTGCCTCCAGGCGACCGAGGGCGCCGGGCGGTTTTGTTTTCTGGTCGATCTTGTGCTGCAGGGACGGGGCGAGCAGGACGTCGGGGGCAGTGATTTGGAAAGTGAGCTGGAGTGCGGGGTCGAAAGTCATGCAGTCTCGTTGTCGGGCAGGTCGCGGTAGAGTTCGGCCAGCGCCAGGTCGAAACCGAGCGCCGGAATGTGGATCGATGCGGTGTCGCCGGACGCCTCGGTGAGCAGCCAGCCACCCTCGGCGCTACGGGTGAAGCATTCGACGTGAGCCTGATCCTGGGACAGGAACAGCACCGTCTTCAAGCCGGGAAAGCGGCGATAAGCGGCGAACTTCTGGCCGCGGTCATAGGCTTCGGTGGAGGGCGACAGCACCTCGGCGATCAGGGCGGGCTCTTCCTTGAGCTGACGGCGGGCACGGTCGGCTTCGGCGCAGGTGACGAAAATGTCCGGATAGAACACCACATCGTCTTCACCCAGGCGCAGGCGCATATCGGTCATGAATACGTTGCAGCGCGTGTTGTTCAAACCCGCGCGCAACGCAATATAGGTATTGCCGGCGATCGTATTGTGAACGTCCGAGCCTCCTGCCATCGCAAACGCCTCGCCGCCGATGAACTCCCAGCGTTCTGGCTGTTCGGCTTCCCAGGCGAGGAATTCCTCCAGGCTCATCGCGTGTTTCTCGGCAGGCAGGCCCATGACGGTTTCCTTCGGTTTGCATAAGGGCGAAGTTTAGCCCTGCTTGAGCACCAGCGGCAGCCCGGCGGCGACGAAGACCACATGCGGGCAGGCGGCCGCCACGGCCTGGTTGAGACGCCCGGCCTCATCGCGGAACAGGCGCCCGAGCGGGGTTTCGGGCACCAGTCCGAGTCCGATCTCATTGGCCACGAACAGGATCCGGCCGGGCAATGCGGCCAGTGGCGCGGCCAGGGTGGCGAGCAGGGCGTCGCGCTCGCGGCGAAACAGGGGCAACGCGTCGGCGCTTGCTGCAGGTGGCAGGTTTTCTGCCCCGGCAAGCAGATTGCACAGCCACAGCGTGAGGCAGTCGACGATCAGGCAGCGGTCTGCTGCCGCCTCGCAGCGCAAGGTGTCGGCCAGGGCGACCGGCGCCTCCACGGTCCGCCAGTGCAAGGGGCGGTCTGCCCGATGGCGGCGGATGCGCTCGATCATCTCCTCGTCGCCGGCCTCGGCGGTGGCGATCACGGTGACGGCAAGGCCGGAATCGAGGGCACGCTGTTCGGCGTGGCGGCTCTTGCCGGAACGGGCGCCGCCGAGTATGAGTTCGCAGGTCATTGCTTGGGTTCGATTTTTTGCAGTGCACGGTAAAGCCGGACACGGTATCATCCGCCCCCACTGCCCCGAAAGGGGTAGCGCGTTCGTGGTGCCCGGAGGCGTATCTCGCCCGAGGGTTAAACGGGAAACAGGTGAGCGTCGCTTTCAGCGCGCAATGCCTGTGCTGCCCCCGCAACGGTAAGTGAGCGTAAAGCGCATCAAGAGGCCACTGGGTGTTGTTTGCCCGGGAAGGCGATGCGTCGAGTCCGGTCGATGTCAGACCGGCACAGCTCATGAGCCCGGATACCGGCCCGAATGCGAAATGGCGGATGTGCTGCGGGGTGGCAGCGGCGGGTGCGGCAGCAGTGCTCCTTTCGGTTTCTCCCGGCATGTCCTTGTGTGAATTGGCCACGGACTGCGGGGACGCGAGCCGTGGCGCAGGGAGTGTTCCCAATGAAAATCCATTTCTCAGTGCTCGCGTCGGCGTGTGCGCTGGTGTATCCCGCGTTTGGCATGGCTCAGACTGCCGCCGGCTATCACCAGCTTGCAGCGACCATCGTCAGCGCCACCGGCATCGACATATCCGATACCGAGGCCACTTATGCATCCGAGGTTCATCGTAGAGAGGAGATCGAGCGTTCGGGCGCAAGCACGCTGGTCGACTACCTGGCGCGCTACACCTCGGTTCAGGTAGCGCCGAATTTCGGCAACCGCTTCACCCCCTCGATCAACATGCGGGGTTACGGTAGCGGTGACGGTCATCAGAATGTAGTCATTTCCGTCGATGGCCGCCGCCTGAACAACATCGACATGGTCCCGCAACTGCTGGGGGCCATTGCTCTGGTCGATATCGACCGTATCGAGATCACCAAGGGCAGCGGCTCGGTGATGTTCGGCGATGGCGCGATGGCCGGCTCGATCCAGATCTACACGAAACCGCGCGACGGCGGCCGCATCGAAGTCTTCGGGGGCAGTCACGGCACCGGCGGCGGAACCTTAAGTGCCGGGCTGGTCCGCGAGCGCTTTTCCTTGTCGGCAACGGCCGAGCACAGTGTGACAGACGGTTTTGGCGACAAGGATCCGTCGGGCCATCGCGACGAGTCGCGTGCCGATACCTGGCATGTCGGTGCGACCGGCAAGCCGGTCGACGGCCTGAAACTGAGCCTGGATGCCGGTGAGTCGCGTATCGAAGCGCGCTACCCGAATTCGCTGACGCTGGCGCGCTTCAAGGACGATCCCACGCAGAATTCCGGTGTCGACTATACGCACCAGAAATTTGACACCGCTTACTGGGGCGTGGGCGCCGACTACGAACTCACTGCCGGCTGGCGCTTGTCGGCCCGTCATCATGACGAGGACAAGACGGCCGACTTTGTACAGTTCAACTCCGTGTCGGACTACCGTTATGTGTCCGACGAGGCATCGCTGCAATACGTCGGTGAGGCGCTTGCCGTCACCACCGGTTTGCAGACCTTCGACGGTGTGCGCACGGGAAGCGCGAGCGAAACCCGGAAGGATAATGCGGCCTGGTACGTGCAAGGCCAATATCGTTTCGACCGCCTGACGCTGTCGGCCGGCGCACGTACCGAGCAGGTGAAGTATCGCTACAAGCCGGATGTTGGCGCTGTGCTTAAGGACGAGGAGCGCCTCGGGTCGTGGGACATCGGGGCCAACTATCGCGCCTCCGATGCCCTGACTGTGTTCGGCAACTACAACAGCGCGTACCAGGCGCCGGACATCGACCGTTTCTTCAGCTTCGACTGGATGACCGGAACCACGAGCTTCAACGGCTTTATCGAGCCTGCCCGCGTGCGCACGGTGAACCTCGGGCTGAACCACGTCACTGACTTGAACCGGTTCAAGCTCACCGTGTTTCATGCGCGCCTCAGGAACGAGATTTATCTCGAGCCGTTCACCTTTGTGAACACCAATATCGACCGCTCGCACAAGTACGGCGTCGAGGTGCAGGACAGTTGGCGCATCACCCGCACGGTGACTGGCTTGCTCAACTACGCCTGGACCCGCGCCATCATCGACCGCGAAGCCGACGGAGGCGGGGCTTTCGAAGGTAAGGAGCTACCCGGCGTGCCCCGCCACAACCTGGTGCTCGGTCTGAACGTCGCAGTCGGCGACCATGGCAACTTCAACATCTCGCATACCTGGCGTAGCAAGACCTGGGCTGCAGACGACTTCGATAACAACAATGCACAGAAACAACGTGAGTATCAGTCGACCGACCTTGCGTACCGCCACCGCGTGCATCGCAAGCTGGAGCTGTTCGGGGGGGTGAGCAACCTGTTCGAGCACAAGAACGGTGTCTGGGTGCGTGACGACGCGATCTATCCGGTCGACTTCGAACGCACCTGGAAGCTCGGCGCGCGCCTGTCGTTCTGAGCCTGTCCGGATCCAGACCGAGCCGGAAGGTCGGCGTGTTCGGTGCGTAAGTCTTACGTCCGCGACCGACCCTTGCCGGATCCCCTCTTCTTCGCCCCCGGGTGCGTCGCGAGGCCTGCTTGGCCCCCGCGCCCGACGCGAAACTATGGAATGCAAAGATGATGTATCTTCGATTTGTCGGTATCGCGGCGCTTGGTGCTCCGCTGTTGTCCGTATCCCTTCCCGCCGTCTCGGCGCAGGACGAATCCGCGCTCGAGCCGGTGGTCGTGACCGCCACCCGTCAGCGTCAACGTGCAGAAGACAGCCTGGCCAGCGTGCAGGTGCTCGAACGTGAGGACATCGAGCGGGCCGGGCATTCGACCCTGATCGAGGTCCTGCGTGCGCTGCCGGGGCTGCAGGTCAGCGCCAACGGTGGCCCTGGGTCGAACGCGAACGTCTACATCCGTGGCGCCGAATCGCGCCATACCCTGTTGCTGATCGACGGTATCCGGGTCGGCTCGGCCAGTTCCGGCGCGCCGGCGCTGGAGAACCTGCCGCTCGGCATGATCGAGCGGATCGAGATTCTGCGCGGCCCGGCCAGTGCTCTTTACGGTTCGGAAGCGATCGGTGGGGTGATTCAGGTCTTCACCCGCAGGGGCGAGCCGGGCTTTCGCCCGGAGGTGTTCGTCGGCTATGGCACCTACGACAGCTTCCAGGGTCAGCTCAGCCTCTCCGGTGGGGTCGATCGCATCCGCTACAGCCTTACCGCCGGCCAGGAGCGCACCGAAGGTTTCAATTCGAAGCGCGATCCGGCCGTGTGGGCGGGCACGCCGCCGCGCACGTCCTACTGGGACGACGATGACGGTTTCCATAGCGACCACCTCAGCGGTTCGCTGTCGCTCGGCTTCCGCGAGCGTGACGAAGTCGGCGTCAGCTTCACCCAGGCGGACGCGCGCAACTGGTACGACGCTTCGGCGCCGAGCTACTTCGACTCCTATCTCGACAAGTGGTCAAGCACGGCCAGCGTATTCCTGCGCAATGCCCTGTCCGCGCAATGGACCAGCACCCTGCGTGTCGGCCAGAGCGAGGAGCGCTCGCGGAACAAGGCGAGCACGGCCTTGCCGAGCCGTTTCGACACCCGGCAGGACCAGCTGGTCTGGCAGCATGATGTCGGCCTGCCGCTCGGCAGCCTGATGCTCGCTTACGAATACGTTGAAAGCTCGCTCGACAGTACGTCGGTCTACCGCAAGGACAGCCGCAGGGTGAATTCCGCAGTCCTGGGATGGTCGGCGAAGATCGATGCCCATCACCTGCAGCTCAATGCCCGCCACGACGACAACTCGCAATTCGGTGGTAAGACGACCGGCATGCTCGCCTACGGGTATGATCTGACCCGCGCCTGGCGCGTGCGCGGCAGCGTGGCCACGGCGTTCAATGCGCCGACCTTCAACCAGCTGTACTGGCCGATGACCTCGCTGACCAGCTACCACGGCAATCCCGATCTCAAGCCGGAACAGGCACTCAATCGAGAGCTTGGGGTGCGCTGGAGCGAGGGTGCGCACTTGCTCGAACTGAACTATTTCAACAACCGGGTGAAGGATCTGATTGCGAGCAATCCCGTTCGTGCACTCCGTGGACAGCAGGTCAACATCGGCGAGGCCAGTCTTGAAGGGATCGAGTTCGGCTATTTTCTGACGCTTGGTCGCTTCAGCTTTGCAACGGGTGTGGATTTTCTCGAGGCCAAGGACGAGAACAACGACCTGCGCCTGCCCCGACGGGCGCGGACGGCCGGCTTTGTGCGGCTCGATCATGCCGCCGACAAGCTGAACTGGGGGGTGGAGCTCAACGCGTCCGGTCGCCGCTACGACGATGCCGCGAATACCGTCGAGCTTCACGGCTATGGTCTGCTCAATGCCTATGCACACTATCGTTTCGCCCCGGACTGGCGGCTTGAGATGCGCGCCAACAACATCCTCGACAAGGACTACGAACTCGCGCGCGGCTATCGCACGCCGGGCGCAAGCCTCTTTGTCGGCGTTCGTTATGCGCCGCGCTGAGCGCTGGCTCCTCCTGCGGATAATCGTCGGCGCATGATGAGCCGCAGCGGGCAAGCCTCTGTCGTGATCACCGCGCTGGTCCTGACCGGCGCGGTGGTTTTTGCGTGGGCCTTGTCCGCCGGGAGTCTGTCGATCACGTCGGCCGAGGTGCTGGGCGCCCTGTTTGGCGGTGATACCGGCATGTCCGCCAACGTTGTGCGCGAACTGCGCCTGCCGCGCGCAGTCGCCACTTTCGTTTGCGGTGGTCTGCTGGCGATTGCCGGGGCGCTGATGCAGGTGCTGTTGCGCAATCCGCTGGCTGACCCTTACATCCTTGGTATTTCCGGTGGGGCCGCGGTAGGCGCGCTGTCGGCGATCTCGCTCGGGATGGCGGCGTTCTGGGTCGATGCAGGCGCCTTTGCCGGTGCGCTGGCGGCGATGGCGCTGGTGTTCGGACTGGCGCATGGCGATGGCAGCTGGACCCAGACGCGGCTGCTGCTGACCGGCGTCATCGTCGCCGCCGGCTGCGGTGCGGCGATCATGCTGATGCTCGCGCTGGCGCCCGATACCCGAGTGCAGTCGATGCTGTTCTGGCTGATGGGGGACGCCAGCGGCGCATCCAGGCCGTGGCCGGCACTCGTGGTGTTGCTGCTCGGGCTGGTGGCGATCCTGCCGTTTGCGCGTGATCTCAATGTGCTTGCGCGCGGCGAGATGACGGCGCGTGCGCTCGGCGTCAGCGTGCAGCGCCTGCGCCGGGTGCTGTACGTATTGGCCTCGCTGCTGACCGCGGTGGCGGTGACGCTGGTCGGCTCGGTGGGTTTCGTCGGCCTGATCGTGCCACATCTGGTGCGGCTCGCGCTGGGCAACGACCAGCGCATCCTGCTGCCGGCGGCGGCGCTGGCCGGCGGCATCCTGCTCACAGTGGCCGATACCCTGGCGCGCACGGTGATGTCCCCGCAGCAGTTGCCGGTGGGGGTGCTCACCGCGCTGATCGGGGTGCCGGTGTTCCTGTTCCTGCTTGCACGGCATCCGAGGTGATCGATATGAGCCCCCGGGACTGTCTGCTCGAAGCCGAGCGCCTGGCCTTGCAGGTTGGCGAGCGCTGGTTGTGTTGCGAGTTCAGCCTGACGCTGGCAGCGGGCGAGTGCCTGGTCCTGCTGGGTCCCAACGGGGCGGGCAAGACCACCTTGCTGCATACCCTTGGCGGATTGCGTGAACCGAGCGTAGGTGCGGTGCGCCTGGGCGGCTTGCCGTATGCAGGGTGGTCGGCGCTCGATGCGGCGCGCTTTCGCGGCGTGCTGCCACAACAGCAACCCGACCACTTCGCCGCCTCGGCGCTCGAGACGGTGCTGATCGGCCGTCACCCCCACCTCGGACGCTGGGGCTGGGAGGGCGCCGATGACGAAGCCATCGCCCGGGCCGCGCTTGCCGATGTCGGCCTGGCCGGCTTCGAGCAGCGCGACATCCTCACCCTGTCGGGCGGAGAGCGTCAGCGGGTGGCGGTGGCGACGCTGCTGGCCCAGGCGCCACGTCTGTTCCTGCTCGACGAACCGCTCAATCATCTCGACCTGCGTTACCAGATCGCAGTGCTCGACCTCTTTCGTACGCTCGCCGATCAGGGCCGCGGGGTGGTCATGGTGCTGCACGACATCAACCTGGCCGCGCGCTACGCGGACCACATCATCCTGCTCGATGGACGCGGCGGGGTGATGGCCGGCGACCGCGACACAGTGTTGCAGGCGGACCGCCTCAGCCATGCCTTCGGCCATCCGCTGCGCCGTTTCGATTTTGACGGGCGGGTTACCTTCTTGCCCGACTGAGCCCACAAAGTCCCCCACAATTGCGACCTGCGATAGGTTCGCTACCGATCCGGATCGCGTTTTACAGAGAGAACGCAATGACCGAAAGCACTGAAAGAGACGAGCGTCACAACGCCCGCATGGCACGCAAGAAAGAAGTGATCGAACAGAAGGTCGCGGCCGCGAACACCGAGCGCGGCGTGTTGCTGGTCAATACGGGCAACGGCAAGGGCAAGTCCAGTGCCGGCTTTGGCCTGGTCGCGCGGGCGCTCGGGCATGGCATGAAGGTGGGCGTGGTTCAGTTCATCAAGGGCCGCTCCGACACCGGCGAGGAGGCTTTTTTCCGGCGTCAGCCCGGGGTGAGCTGGCATGTGATGGGTGAGGGCTTTACCTGGGACACCCAGGATCGCGCGCGCGACGTGGCGACCGCCGAGGCCGCCTGGGTGCAGGCCTGCATGTTCCTGCGCGACCCCGAAATCGGTCTGGTGGTACTCGACGAACTCAACATTGCGCTCAAGTACCGCTATCTTGAGGTTAACCAGGTAGTGGCCGATCTGCTGGCGCGTCCGCTGGCCCAGCATGTGGTCGTGACCGGCCGTGCAGCGCCGCCGGAACTGGTCGAGGCTGCCGATACCGTGACCGACATGACGCCGGTCAAGCATGCGTTTGCCGCCGGCATCAAGGCGATGGCCGGCATGGAGTGGTGACATGAGTGTGCCCGTTGTGCCCGCTGTCCCCGGTGCGCGTCCGGGGCCGCAGCCCGGTTGCGTTTATCTGGTCGGTGCCGGCCCGGGTGACCCCGAGCTGTTGACCCTGCGTGGCGCGCGCCTGGTGGAGGGGGCCGATGCGGTGGTGTATGACAATCTGGTCAGTCCGGCGATCGTCAGCCTCGCGCCGGCTGCTGCGGAGCGCATCTATGTCGGCAAGAAGGCCGCCGACCACACCCTGCCGCAGGACGAAATCAATCAGCTGTTGGTGCGTCTGGCACGCGAGGGCAAGCGGGTAGTGCGGCTCAAGGGTGGCGACCCCTTCATCTTTGGTCGCGGCGGTGAGGAGATGGAGGTGCTGGTGAGCGCCGGCGTCACCGTCGAGGTGGTGCCCGGCGTGACTGCGGCAGCGGGCATCGCCGCCTATGCGGGCATCCCGTTGACCCATCGCGACCATGCGCAATCGGTGGTGTTCACCACCGGCTTTCTCAAGGATGGCGCACTCGATCTCGATTGGTCGATGCTGGCGCGAGCGGGGCAGACCCTGGTGATCTACATGGGAATTTCGCGCCTGTCAGAGATCTGCAGCCAACTGGTCGCCCACGGCCTGCCGCCCACAACTCCGGCCGGCGTGATCGAGCGCGGCACCACCGACGCCCAGCGCGTGGTGGCAGCCGATCTGGCGACACTGACCGAGCGGGTGCATGAGGCGGGTATCCGCCCGCCGGCGCTGACGATCGTCGGCGGGGTGGTCGGGCTGTATCCGCAGCTGGCGTGGTTCAAACCGAAGGCAGATGTGGAAGCGCCGCATCCGCCGCACGCAGGCTGCGCCGTGGTCCACGGACCGGAAAGCTGAAGGTCGGCAGCACACGGTTCGACACGATGTGCCGTACGACTTCCGCCCCACGGTTCGCCTCAGGGCTTCCGAAATAGCGGCGATCCGTCGCCGCCATTGCACGCTGCCCGGTCCGCCATTAGAATGGCGCCCTGTCCTGCAGCGCCTTTCGGCGGCTGCCATCGAGCGGGCGTCGTATAACGGCATTACCTGAGCTTCCCAAGCTCATGACGAGGGTTCGACTCCCTTCGCCCGCTCCACTGCATCATTCTGAGGACTTCTGCGGAAATCCAAGATAGTCTGTAAGTCGTTATCAGAAAACGATTTTTCAGCATCTCTATGGTCTGCTGTAGCCCACTGTGATCCACCGACAGCCAGGATTTTTAAGTCCATTATTAAGTCCATTTTGCGGGCGCTGCGGATTCCGGATTGTTGATGGCGGAGCGTCGCTAAGGTGACCAGCATCTGCTTCCTGACTCATGTTCAGGAGCAAGAGCATGGCACTCTCAGATCTGGTGGTCCGACAAGCCAAGGCCACCGGCAAGGCATACACCCTTCCCGACATGGACGGCCTTTGCTTGGCCGTGACAGCTGCAGGGAACAAGAGCTGGCATTTCCGCTACTACTGGTTGGGCAAACAGAAGCGGATGTCGCTGGGCGGCTACCCTCAAGTGTCCCTTCGCGACGCGCGCACCCTGCGCGACGATGCGCGGGCCTTGGTGGCCAAGGACATCAACCCGCACACCCATCGCAAGCAGAAGCGCGGCGCGGTCAAGGTCACAGGTGAGAACACCTTCGAGGCGATCTACACCAAGTGGCTGGCCCACCGCGAACTCAGCCTCAAGAAGGGCCGCCAGACCACCCTCTCGATCCTCCCCCGCGTCTTCACCAAGGATGTGTTGCCGATTCTGGGCAAGCGTTCGATCTACGAGATCAAGCGTCCTGACCTGCTGGAGGTGATCGCCAGGATCGAGCGGCGCAAGGCGCTCTCCGTCGCCGAGAAGCTCCGGACCTGGTTCAACCAGATGTTCCGCTACGCGTTGGTGATCGTGCCGGGCCTGGAACAGAACCCGGCCTCCGATCTCGACGTGGTGGCGTTGCCGCTGCCCCCCGTCAACCACAACCCGTTCCTGCGTATGGGCGATCTGCCGAAGCTGTTGCAGCGTCTGCGCAAGTATCGTGGCCGGTTGCAGACTCAGCTCGGTCTGCGGCTGTTGCTACTGACCGGTGTGCGAACCGGCGAGCTGCGCTTGGCGACGCCGGATCAGTTCGATCTCGATCGGGGCCTCTGGATCATCCCGCCGGATGTCGTGAAGCAACTCCAGATGGGCATGCGCAAGAAGCGCCAGTTGGCCAAGGACATTCCCCCCTACATCGTGCCGCTGTCGGCGCAGGCCATCGAGATCGTTCGCCACATGCTGGAGCAATTCAAACCGGCCCAGCACTACCTCTTCCGGCACGACAGCGAAATGAAGAAGCGCATGAGCGAGAACACCCTCAACAGTGCCCTCAAGCGCATGGGCTATCGCGACCTGCTGACTGGACATGGAATCCGGGCCACGATGTCCACCGCGCTCAATGAGATCGGCTATCCGAAGGTGTGGGTGGATGCGCAGCTCTCTCACGTGGATCCCAACAAGGTCAGTGCCACGTACAACCACGCTGAGTACGTGGAGCAGCGGCGGCGCATGATGCAGGACTGGGCCGACCGGCTCGACCTGTTTGAGCAGAACCTGGTTGAACTGGCGAGCACGCCGCTCACCGTGCATCTGGAAGGCGTGCCCGTCATTTCGGACGCGGAAGCTGCCAGCTCGCCGCCCAAGCCTGCAGCGGCGCCACTGCTGATCGTGACGAAGCCCGAGGACGCAATGGCCCTGGTATCGTCCGCGACGCACCGGTTGCCCGCGGTCACGTCGCCACGGTCGGTGATAGAGCCGCCGCTTTCCGACATTCAGCGCGAGCGGATGGAACTGGTCGATGTCTTCGAGGCACCGCACAATCTGCCGGTCGCCGAGTACGCGAAGATGGCGGGCAAGTCCCGCCGGTGGATCAGCTACGAGATCAAGGCGGGCAACCTGCTGGCACTGAACCTTGGCAACCGTGGCCAGCGCGTACCGGATTGGCATCTCGATCCGGTCAAGCATGCCCTGATTCAGGCCGTTCTCAAGCTGGCCCGGGGCTCAGACCCCTGGCAGATCTACCACGCGCTCCTGCGGCCCCGCGCAATGCTTCGCGGCCGCTCAGCTCTGGAAAGCGCCACGGCCACCAACCTCGACAAGCTCATCATGGCGGTGAGCACGACCGTGAAGGAGAGCGAGTGGCCCCGCAGCAGTTGAGGTCGGCCTGAACGACTGGCATCCGCACAACGTCGGGAAGGCGCCACGTCGGGATGTATCCGGCGCGGCAAGCACCTCCATCCAGGGCTTGGCCCCGTCTCCCGGAAGGATGCTTATCGAACTGGGCGGCGAGCATGCGGATTTTGATCGCTCACCTGACCACCCAGTCCGATTCATCTTGATCAGTAAATCCGTCAGTGTGATTGAGCCAACGGCGGCAATCGACCCCTATGCATAGTGCAGAGGGTTTTTAGCCTGGCGAACGCGGCGCGCAGGAGCAGATCCGGCAGTGCGATGCCCGGACCGCGTTCGGTAGGCTAAAAAGCCGGCTGGACTGAACCGCCGGCACGGGCGTCAGGGCTATGGGGATTCAATCCGGCCGTGCTCATCCGGGCATGCGGAATGCGTAGACTTGGAGAAAGCAGACGACCTCCGTGCGATGGCTTCACGGTCACCGAACATCCTCCGCGTAGGCCCGAGCAGGTAGAACGCGTGCTACGGATGGCGGGTTATGAAGCTAATAATAATGATCGGCGTGCAGAGCAATTGATTGTCGGTAATGCGGTCCTAAACGGGCAATCTCGCGCTATTATTGGGTTTCCGGCACGCCGATCTGTGACACATGAACCCGCTCATGGCGACGGTGCCCACTGTCTTGTCACGCCCACCTTCCAAAAACAGATTCCTCTCGGACGTCGGAGCGGACTTGTCAGCCACCACTTCCGGCTAGCCCTTGACCCTTGGTGAGTTATTGCCGTCTGCCGCCGACGGGCAGGTGAGTCGTGCGTACAATTTCCCAACTGCGTTCGCCATTCTACCGTGCAGAATTAACCTGAATGAAAGTGCCGCGCGTCGATCACTCGGATGGGACCAGTGTGGATTGTGCAATCCACAACTGAGGGTATATGCGTTTTCCGCACCCACGGTCGCTTACGAGGTCAGCTCAAGAGACGGGGAAATCGTACGGTAGTGGGGTGGATTTGTACGGCAATTTGCCGTACTATTGCGTCAGGAGGACAGCACTATGCCCGCAGCTATTTCTACCGCCCGCCTCGAAGCTCGGATCAGCACCGATCTGCATTCGATGCTCAAACGCGCCGCTGAACTTCAGGGGCGCACCATGACCGATTTCGTGGTCGCCGCCGTCCAGGACGCCGCGCAACGCGCCATCGAGCAAGCCGAAGTTATCCGCTTGTCGCTGGGCGATCAGGAGCGCTTTGCACAGGCGCTGCTGTCGCCTCCGCAACCGGCACCGGCCTTGGAGCGCGCTTTCTCGCGTCGCCGCAAGCTGCTGCGCGCTGAATGAGCAGCGCGCCGTTTTGGCTTGCGCCCCTCGATACCGCGCATGAGCGCGTTGCGTTCAATAGTGGTTCCGGACCGCTCGATCGCTACTTTCGGGAACAAGTCACCCAGGACGTTCGTCGCCGTGTGACCGCCTGCTTCGTGGCGCTGGCTGACGGGCAGCGCATCGCGGGCTACTACACCCTGGCGTCGGCAAGTGTGCTGTTGGCAGATCTTCCGGCCAGCACCGGGAAGAAGCTGCCACGCTATCCGACCGTGCCAGCGGTGCGCATGGGCCGCCTGGCCGTCGATCAGGCTTTCAAGGGGCAAGGGCTAGGGGGTGCGCTGCTGGCCGATGCGCTCGACCGTGCCGTCCGCTCCGAGATTGCCGCCTATGCCTTGATGGTGGATGCCAAGGACGAGGCAGCAGCAGCCTTCTACCAGCATCATGGCTTCATTGCTCTGTCCGAATCGCCGTCTACGCTTTTCCTGCCACTGGCAACGGTGCAGGCGTCTCGGAATGCGGAGCTTAAAGCACGCTAAGCCGCTGTTATTTTGGTACGTCAGGTTGGGCTACCAGGGCTACCGCAGCTACCTATTTGTCGGGATCCTCGAAGCTCTTGAGGTTGCCGCGCGAGCCTCGCGCATGGCTGCGATGGTGGTTTCGTTCGGGATCAACGGAGCAAACGGCAATGCTTTCTCGCGGGCAGCGCGAGTGCACATGATGCGGAAGACATCGGACACAATTAGGCCCATCGCCGCCAGCGCCGCCGACGCTTCTGCACCTGCATGGCCGACGCGAGCCATGCCACGCTGCTGCCCCAGCTTCTCGCCCACGTGTGCTCGATCGCATTGGGCGTGTGTGTCTCGAAGCCAGCCGCATCCTCGCGTCAGCACTGGTGGAGCCCGGTATCAACCGTCGCACTGTGCCGGAACTGTCGGGGTTCCTCGGGCTGGCCGCCACCCTCTCGATGACCGATCTCATCGTGACGTTGCCGCGCCACACCGCGGAAACGCACGGACACTCGGCAGACCTGCCGGTCTTTCTGTGTCCATTTTCGATTCATTCATTCAGCGTGACGCAGTACTGACATACCCGTTACCACCACGATGCGGGCAATCGCTGGCTGCGCGGCGTGTGCGCAGGCTTGTTCCTGCACAACCGGGCTAGCTGACCGCCATCGCCGCGACCTCGACCGGTAATACCTTGCTCGCTGCGTCGCGCCGCCAAAGCAAGATTCCGATTTCTTCTAAAAGCATTCCCGGCTGTTGGCACCGGTTTGAGTTTGACGGTTATGCCTTCGGGCGTGATCACTGGTGCGGGCCATTCGCGCTGCCGTTGCTGGAGCCAGAGAGCGCATCTGGAGCACGAGAAATTGACAGTTTCTGCCATTTGATGCAATATGGCAGAAACTGCCAGTTCGTGTCGCTGCTGGCTGCCGACAGATAACTGGCCGACGCCGGCCAAAGGCTAGAGTCATGGACTCAACCCTCAGTACATCAGCCAAATCGGATAAATCGCCGACACCACCAATGCTCGATGCCTCGCGAGCGACGGTGGAACTGCTCATCCAGCACCGAACGAGCGATCTCTCGATCAAGGAGATGGCTGCCCATGCAGGCATCTCAGAGCGTACTTTCTATCGATACTTTCCGCGCAAGGAGGATGTCGTCAGGCCTTTTTTTCAGAGCGGACTGCGCCGGATCGTGACCAATTTCAATGCCCGACCAGAGTATGAGTCGATTCTCGATTCGCTGCGGGCGGTTTGGTCGGACGCATGGCCGGTGCAGGATGCAGAGGCCAGCAGGCTCCTTTTCCATATTCTGGAGAGCCAGGACAGTTATCGAGCGGTGCGACTGCAGGTCGTGATTGATAGCGAGCTTCTGTGGGCCGAGGCGATCGCGAGACGACTGGGGATCGATGCCCATTCACGCCAGGCGATGTTCGCCGGGGCAGCCGTCGTCACTGCTTTTCGCATGGCTTGGCAGGCTTTCAGTCTCGACCGTAGTCTCGATCCGATAGAAACCTTGATGGCGAACGTCGACATCTTCAAAGAGATTTTGCTCGCGCCAGCGTAACGTCTGCCCGCATCGAGCGCACCAAAATCGACGTCGGCGTGGATGTGTTGCCGGCATGAGAATGCGAGTTGCGGGCATTGGGTCATGCGCCTGCGGTGCAGAGGCGGATTGATTGCCTGATTTCATGAGCACGTCCACAAGGAGAACGCCAAGTAAGTACGCCAGATCAGCTTGTTCGAAGTCCGCGAGAATTTACCCAGAGTTACCAATGCGAGGAAACTGTTATGTCTGCAAATGTCATCAATCTCAAGGAAAAGCCAGTCGTCATCGAAGTGGCGATCTCTGCGGTCGTCGCCAATACTGGCGGCAAGGAGCCAACCACCGAGAACATCGTCAATGACGCCAAGGCCTGCATCGCCGCAGGCGCGGGAATCATCCACTGTCACCACGACTTTGCGCTGAGTCGCGCCGATTCGATTGCCCAGTGCATTGCGATTAATAAAGGCATCCTGCAGGAACATCCGAAAACGCTGATCTATCCGGGGTTCCTGCCGGGTTCGACCTTCGACGAGCGCATGGGGCACCTCGAACCGATGTACGAGGCCGGGGTGCTGACCATGTTCGCCTTTGATCCGGGTCTGTCGCTGCACGGTCGTGCTGATGAGCAGGGCCTTATGACGCGCTCGGTCAGCAATGGCGCAACCTTTGAAGAGGCGACCACCATGGTCGAACGTGGACATCGCTATGGCGCACCATCTTCACTGGGCATTTTTGAACCGGGCGCGCTGCGCTGGGTTCGTTCGTTCGGTGCCGCGAGCAAGTTCGTGCCCGGAACGGTGGTCAAGCTCTACTTCCCCGGCAATAACGCCTGGGGTGCGAGCGGTGCACCCTCGACTTTCGGGCTGCCTCCGAGCAAGGCGGCGCTGGAAATGTACCTTTCGCTGCTCGAAGGTTCGGGTGTTCCATGGGTGGTTTCGATTCTCGGCGGTAGCATCCTCGACACCGACCTGCCGCGCTATATCCTCGAGCGCGGGGGGCATCTGCGCGTGGGTATCGAAGATCCGCTCAAGAAGGTGGATCTGACGAGTGTCGAGATGATCCAGGCAGTCATCGATCTGGCGAACCAGGTTGGTCGCCCGGTTGCTCGAACTACCGACGCACTGGCAGTCCTTTCGGCAGTCTGAACCTGCGCCAGTTTCTGTTTGTAGGTGGCGCGCTCTGGCGCACGATCTTGGTTCGACTCCCTGCAGAGGCGCATTCATTTAGTGGTGATGATCAGCTGTTAGCGGCAGTATTCGCCGCGCACTTGAAAAGCGGGTTGTGCTTCGCTTTTAAAACTGACAAAATGTCAGTTAATAGTTGGCGGGACGTCCGCAATCGCCAGGCTGGTGGCCTTCACCTGCCTGGCGATCCACCGCATAAGTGGCTGGATGCGGGGTCTGCGCCGGGGAACCCTTAGTCTCGAATGAGAGGTGTGAAGTGAAAGCGCTTGTAGCGGTCAAACGTGTTGTTGATTACAACGTCAAGGTTCGGGCCAAGTCCGACGGTTCGGGTGTCGATATCTCCAATGTGAAGATGTCGATGAATCCATTTGACGAAATTGCGGTGGAAGAGGCCGTGCGCCTCAAGGAAGCTGGCCTGGTCGACGAGGTCATCGTTGTTTCGGCAGGTTCGGCGGCCTGCCAGGACACTCTGCGCAACGGACTCGCAATCGGTGCCGACCGGGCGATTCTGATCGAAACCGATGTCGATCTTCAGCCGCTGGCGGTCGCGAAGTTGCTGAAGGCTGTTTGTGATCGCGAACAGCCACAGTTGGCCATCCTCGGCAAACAGGCTATCGATGACGATGCGAACCAGGTCGGGCAGATGCTCGCATCCCTGGCCGGGTGGGGGCAGGCGACCTTCGCTTCAAAATTGGTGGTCGGCGACGGGAGTGTAACGGTTACCCGCGAGGTTGATGGTGGTTTGGAGACACTTGCGCTGAGTCTGCCGGCCGTTGTCACCACCGACCTGCGCCTCAATTCACCGCGCTACGTCACCTTGCCCAACATCATGAAGGCAAAGAAAAAGCTGCTCGAGACCCTGACCCCGGATGCGCTGGGTGTTGATGTGGCACCGCGTCTGCGGGTGTTGAAGGTGGTCGAGCCTGCTGGACGCAAGGCCGGTGAAATGGTCAAGGACGTTGCGACCCTGATCGACAAACTCAAAACTGAAGCAAAGGTGATCTGACCATGACTGCACTCGTCATTGCCGAACACGACAACGTGTCGTTGAAGAATGCGACCCTGAACACCGTGACCGCAGCACTTGCATGCGACCGCGAGGTTCACGTCCTGGTGGCTGGATCGAACTGCAGCGCGGTGGCGGCACAGGTCGCTGTGGTTTCAGGAGTCTCGAAAGTCCTCGTGGCAGATGCGGCACATCTTGGGGCCAGTCTGGCTGAGAACCTTGCGGCGCAGATTCTTGCGCTGGCAGGGGGCTACAGCTGCATTGCTGCGCCCGCCACTGCAGTCGGCAAGAGCGTAATGCCTCGTGTTGCTGCGCAACTGGACGTGGCGCAGATCTCCGAAATAACCCGGGTGGTCACAACGGAAACATTTGAACGTCCGATCTATGCCGGAAACGCGATCGCGACCGTGCAGAGCATTGATCACATCAGAGTGATCACCGTTCGCACCACCGCGTTCGATGCCGCGCCTGCCAGTGGAAGCGCTGCCCCGGTGGTGGCGGTCGAGGCGATCCCCGACACCGGCAAGGCAGCGTTTGTTTCCCGTGACATCACCAAGTCGGACCGTCCTGAACTTGCTGCAGCAAGGATTATCGTCTCCGGCGGACGCGGCCTCGGGAGTAGCGAGCGTTATTGCGCGCTGCTCGAACCACTCGCCGACAAGCTCGGCGCCGCACTGGGTGCTTCTCGGGCGGCGGTCGATGCCGGTTTTGTGCCTAACGATTTCCAGGTTGGCCAGACCGGGAAGATCGTGGCCCCGGATCTTTACATCGCAATCGGTATCTCGGGCGCGATCCAGCACCTGGCCGGCATGAAGGACTCGAAGGTGATCGTGGCGATCAACAAGGATCCGGATGCGCCGATTTTCCAGATTGCAGACTATGGTCTGGTCGGCGATCTGTTCGAGGAAGTGCCACACCTGGTCCAGCAACTTTGATCAGCCGCCGCCGGCGCGCGGCGGCTGGCAGTGCGGAAAGCGATGAATGCCCACGGATACGTGGTGCGTTCATCGCTTTTTTTATTTGTGCGCATGGTGGGGCGCCGCACTTCAGTGCGAGGTAGTGGATGTTGCGCGTCTGGTGTCGTTTAAAACGGAACTAATGTCAGAAGTGAAATTTGATTTTACTTGGATTAGCTATGTTTGCTGATATCCATAATTGTTCGTGTGCAAAAAGCTAACGAATGATCAGTTAGTTGATCCAGGTCAACATCGGCTCTCAGCCCATTTGTTCTAATCAGAACCGCAGCAAGACGTCGCAACCTGACGTTGATTGAGTCTGGCGGAGCACCCGCTACGGGTGTGCACGCTTCAGGCGGTGCAGATACTCGACAGAGAACGCTAAAGGACTGAAAAATGAGCGCTACAACCATGGCCGATTACCCGATCTACGATGCCGATCACCATTACTATGAGCCGCCGGAGGCCTTTCTCCGCTACCTGCCGAAGAGGTTCAAGGCCGATTTTCAGTATGCGGAGATCAACGGCCGCACCAAGCTGATTGTCGGCGGCGTCCTCTCCGACTACATCCCGAATCCGACCTTCAACGTGGTTGCCGGCCCCGGTTCGCAGGAAAAGTGGTATCGCGCCGACAATCCACAAGGGCTAACCCTGCGCGAGTTCGCCGGTGAGCCGGTGCCTTCGCAGCCGGCCTTCCATTCGGGACGCGCCCACTTGGCGTTGATGGATCGAGAGGGAATCCATGGCGCGATTGTGCTGCCGACGATGGCGTCAATCATTGAGGAACGCCTGGGTGACAAGCCCGAGACGGTGCAGGCCTTGATGCACGCGCTCAACCTCTGGGTGGCCGATGAATACGGTTTTGGCAATGGCCGCCAGTTTCCGGCCGGCGCGATCAACCTGTCCGATGTCGATGTAGCCTGCAAAGAGCTTGATTTCCTGCTCGAGGCCGGGGCACGCTGCGTGCTCATCCGTCCGGCGCCGGTCGCTGGCCTGCGCGGCAGTCGATCGCATGGGTTCAAAGAATTCGATCCGTTCTGGGCGCGCATCAATGAATCGAAGACCTTCGTCATCCACCATGTGTCCGACTCCGGTTACAACCGAATCTATCAATGGTGGACAGCGGGGGGGCAGGGCGAATTCCGTCCGTTCGAGAAGGACCCGTTTGGCGAAATTCTTGACTGGATGGGGCGTCCAATCTCCGATTCACTCGCTGCACTGATCTGCCACGGCGTGTTCGACCGCTTCCCCGACGTGCGCGTGGCAGTGCTCGAGAATGGCTCCTCGTGGCTCGAGCCTTTGCTCAAGCGGATGGAGACCACCTACAAAAAGATGCCGAAGAATTTCACCCGCGATCCGGTCGAAACGTTTCGCAAACATGTGTTCCTGGCGCCGTTCTACGAGGATCCGGTCGACAAGGTGATCGAGCTCCTTGGCCCCAATCGCGTGCTTTTCGGCAGCGACTGGCCCCATCCCGAAGGGCTTGCCCATCCGCGTGACTTCTTTAAGGACATCGAGGATATTTCGCCCGAACATCAGAAAATGGTCATGTCGTCCAATCTAAAGGGTTTGCTCGAAGGCGTGCGGGACTGATCCTTTCTCCCTGATTCACGCAGGCGCATTCGCGGCCGCCGCACCCTTGCTTCGACGAGGATGCTGCGGCCGTTTTTGCGTCCCAGGTGGCGAGGGCGAAACGCTGTAGTGGTAGTTGCGTGGAGCGGAAATATGATAACGATGAGACAAAATATAACTTGCGTCTCACGATGCTATAAGTACAATATTGAGACAAAAGTTAATAAACGTCTCAACTTAGCGTGCGAGCTCGTACGTTCCGTTCAACTTTCGCAGGACACACCACATGAACATTGGAGACATCAATCTGGCCGACCCGGACGCATTCAGTATTGGGGTTCCCCATGCCTACTTCGCCATGCTGCGCCGCGAGGCGCCCATTTCGTGGGTGCCGCGGGCAGGAGACGATGGTTTCTGGGCTGTGACCCGGTATGCCGACATCCAGGCCATCGAACGAAACGTGGAGGTGTTTACCTCCCGTACCAATCTGCTGCCCCTGCCCATTCCGGAGGAAACGCTGGCGCGCGACATCGATCACGTTCTGGTGCTCACTGATCCTCCTCGGCACACGTTTCTGCGCCGGATCATCATGAGCGCCTTCACGCCAAAGGCGGTGGCCCGCTTGGGCGAGCGTATCCAGGTGCTGGCGAGGGAGGTTGTGGACGCGGTGATTGAGCGGGGAACGTGCAATCTAGTCGATCTGGCCGCTTATGTGCCGATCGAGGTGGTGGCCGACATGGTTGGGCTGCCGCGGGAGGACCGGGCGCAACTGTTTACCTGGGCGAATGCGACGCTCGGAAGCTCGGATCCTGGGGTGGTGAAGGTGATGGACAGCAAGAAGGCCGCCGGGCAGATGTTCGCCTACGCTCGGGAACTCGGCCTGAAACGTCGCTCAGCCCCTCAGGATGACATCTTCAGTACGATCGCTACCGCCCGCGAGGACGGTGAAATGTTGAGCGATGTCGACCTTGGCAGCTTCTTCCTGCTACTTGCGACTGCGGGTAACGAGACCACGCGCACCCTGATCCTGCAGGGCGTGCTCACGTTGCTCCAGCATCCCGAGCAGATGGAGCGGTTGCGGGCTGACCGCACCTTGTTATCCAATGCGGTTGAAGAGATGCTGCGATGGACGACCCCTGTACTGTGCTTCGGACGCAAGGCAACCAAGGATGTCGTGGTCAGCGGACAGCTGATCAAGGCCGGTCAGCAGGTAGTACTGTGGTACTGCTCCGGCAGTCGCGACGAAGAGGTGTTCGAAAACCCAGACGTGTTCGACATCGAGCGCCGGAATGCAAGGGAGCACCAGGCGTTCGGCGCCAAGGGCGGCATTCACCAGTGCCTGGGATCCATGCTGGCACGGACCGAAGTACATGCCGTGTTCAACGAGATGCTCTCCCGCATGCCTGATATCGAGCTTGCTGGGCCTGTGGTTCGCCTGCGTTCGAATTTTGCCAACGGCATCAAAGAGATGCCGATTAGATTTACGCCAGGCCGCGTGATCGGGCAGAGCGGCAGCGGCCGACTCTATGCGACCGAGAATGAAGTCTGCACGGTCGAACCCAACACCGCAACTGCCGGTGTCTGCCCTGTATCGCATTGACCCATGAGGTGAGCACATGAACCCGACCAACCCCGAAGAGACGGTGCCGGTAAGTCCGCACAGGCGCAGCCCCGCAGTTCTACGGCGCGAAGAACTCATGCTTGAACGCGTGATCCAGGCCGCAGGTGCCTGTGTCGAGCGGCTCGGGCTTGAGGGCGCGACCGTAGAGGATATCGCCAACGAAGCGGGCATTTCGCGAGCGACGCTCTACCGCAAGTTCGGCAGCAAGGAGGGAATTCTCAATGCACTGATCGGACAGCAGGCGGGACCATTCGTCAGCGAGGCGATCGGGATACTGATGGGGCCAGGAAACATCGCGGTACGCATCGAGCGCGCGCTGATCTGCGGGGTGACCACGCTGCCCCGACAGCGCTGGCTTGAGGATGCATTTGCCAATGCGGTGCCGTCGCTGGGCTACACCTTGTTTCACGCAACCTATCGGCAGCGCATCAAGGCTGTTCTGCACCTGATTCTGCAATCCGGAGAGGTTCGCCCGGGGCTGGATTTAGAGGACGCGCTCGACTGGTTCATGCGCGAACTGGTGTCACTGATCGCAGCCCGTCCGTGGAATGAGCAGCACCTTGCCCGTCGCGTTCGCAGCTTCGTCGTGCCTGTCCTCGTTCCAGATCGTCTGTACGACACCACCTTGCAAACCTAGCCATAAAGAGGATATCCATGCCGAAGATTGTTTTTGTTGAACACAATGGAAGCCGGCACGAGGTGGAGGCCGAAGTTGGGCTGTCCATCATGCAGGTTGCCGTCAACAACTTGGTTCCCGGTGTTCTCGCCGACTGCGGGGGAACCTGCAGTTGCGCGACCTGCCATGCCTATGTCGATGAGGTCTGGTTCAGGCGCCTTCCGCTACCTTCGGAAGACGAGCAGATGATGCTCGAAGGCGCGCTTGAGCAGCGCTCCAACAGTCGGCTGACCTGCCAGGTCATGACAACCGGGCAGCTGGACGGGGCGGTTTTCCACCTCCCGGCCAGTCAATGCTGAGGGCGTGACCATGTCAGGGGCAGTTGTGGTCGTCGGTGGGGGGCACGCTGCCGGTGAACTTGCGGTCAGCCTGCGCCAGGAAGGGTATACGGGGCGGATTCTGATTGTTGGGGCGGAGTCACATTTGCCGTATCAACGGCCACCGCTCTCGAAGGCATTCCTCTCGGGCAAGGTCGCACAGGAGGGTCTGGCGATCCGCCCAGCGGTAAGTTACGAAAAGGCCGCTATTGATCTGAGCTTGTCGACCAAGATTGTGCGGATCGACCGGGCGGGCAGCTTCGCGGTGAGCGCCAATGGCGAGGAAATTCCCTATGACAGGCTGGTACTGGCAACCGGCGGGCGAGCGCGGCAGTTGACGGTGCCGGGCTGGAACGGGCGTGGGGTGTTCTCGCTGAGGACCATCGACGATGTCCTGAGAATCAGGCGCGAGTTCAAGCCCGGGCGAAGATTGGTAATCATCGGCGCCGGATATGTCGGGCTGGAAGTGGCTGCAGTGGCAATCCAGTGTGGATTGCACGTCACTGTGCTCGAGGCGGCGGAGCGGGTCCTCGCCCGCGTCGTCGCACCGCAGTTGTCGGCGTTCTACGAGCAGGTGCATCGTCGTGCCGGTGTCGAGATTCGCACGGGTACCGAGGTTGTCTCGATCGATGCGGAGACCGTGGGCACGTTGGGCCTTCTCAACCTACGTTGCAGCGATGGCACCGCACTGGGTGCAGATCTTGTCCTGGTCGGTATCGGCCTTGTGCCTAATACCGAACTGGCGGAGGCGGCCGGCCTCGACGTCGACAACGGCATCGTGGTCGATGAGTTTGCACGCAGTTCCGATCCGAAGATCCTGGCGATCGGAGACTGCGCCAACCACTTCAATGAGTTTGCCGGGCGGCGCATGCGCCTCGAGTCGGTCCAGAATGCAATCGAGCTGGCCCGTACGGCAGCCGCTACGCTATGCGGCAAGGTTCGCCCTTATCGAGTCATCCCCTGGTTCTGGTCCGATCAGTACCATTTGAAGCTCCAGATGGCGGGACTTTCCCATGGCTATCAGGAGATGGTGCTGCGCGGAACCTTCGAGTCGGAATCGTTCATCTGCTTCTACCTTCAGGGCGGTCGTGTGATCGCGGCCGATGCGGTCAACCGGCCCGCTGATTTCATGCACACGAAACGCCTGATTGCAGAGGGTGGAACGTCTTTGTCGGCACATGCGCTGGCGGATGAGTCGTGCTCACTGAAGATCGCCACTGGTCTGCTTCCTGCATGATCGATAGGTAGGCCGGTCGCGATCGCGTCCGATTTTGCAGGCCCGGGTCAAAAAAGAACCCATTCACCCGCAACCGGGTGAATGGGTTAATCCACCTATCCCAGATGGAGGAGACTCGGTTACCCGGCAGCGCTCACAGGTCGTGACCGCGCTGCCGATATGTTCAGCGCACGCCTTCGAGGAGGTTCTTGAGGTTGGTGCTCATGATCTTCTGCGTTTGTGCAGGGCTCAGGCTCTGGATGTCCTTGAGGAAGTCCATCGGATTGCCGAGGCCTTCGGGGTGCGGCCAGTCGCTGCCGAACAGCACCCGGTCCTCACCGACCATCTTGATCACGTCTTCGACCGAATCTTCGTAGAACGGTGACACATACACATGCTCGCGGAAGGTTTCGATCGGATCGCGCTTGAACGACTTCGGCATCTTGTGATTCGTGGTGTCCAGACGCTGCAGCAAGGGACGCAGCCAGGACGAGCCGTTTTCCAGCGAGGCGACGCGCAGGTTGGGGAAGCGGTCGAAAGTGCCGTGGCAGATGAAAGCGGCCAGGGTGTCAGCAATCGGACGACCCATCCAGTCCAGCACTTCGGCGAAAGGATCCTTCTCGAATGGGCGGAATTCACCCTTGCCGCCTGCAGTCCACCACTGAAAGATCTTGTCGTAACCGGAGTCGGAAACGTGCAGTACGACAAAAATCTTCGCTTCGTTCACACGTGCCCAGAACGGATCGAATTCCTCGAAGCCCATCGAGCGCCCGCCCTTTAGGCCGGTTACCGGAGCAGGGCGGATACCGATCACGCGCGCGCCCTTGGAGAGCACGAATTCCAGTTCCTTGCAGGCCACGTCGACGTCCGAGAGGTTGATCATTGGCACCGGGAACAGGCGATTAGCGCGCGCAAAACCGCATTCTTCTGCGGTCCACTCATTCACGCTGTGCAGCAGTGCCTGGATCACTTCGGGGCGCTGCGAAAGGCGCTCCTCGATTACCGAAGCCAGCGTCGGAATGAAGAGGCCGCCATGAATGTGCTGTTCATCCATGATTTTCAGATGCGCGTCGCCGTTGTTGAACGCCGGGCTGGAGGGAACCGGCTCGCCGGTCATTTCACGCAGGGTTAGTCCATCGGGGTTCTGCGCGCGATACCACTTCTCGTGTACGCCCGGTGCCGCGACCTTATCGAAGGTGGGATTGGGGATGTAGTCGGAAAGGATCCCGCCGACGGCGAGTTTGGTGCGGCCGCGCACTTCTACATACTGAAATTCGTTGCGGAACTTCTTCGGCAAGTGGCGGAGAAAGGCTTCCGGCGGCTCGTAAAAGTGGCGGTCGGCGTCGTAGATCGGGTAGTCCAGCGCGGTCATCGTCAGTCTCGCTATGTGTGTTGATGGGAGCGTTCAGCTTCTTAAAACTGATGATATGTCAGTTAAAAAGAGGCGTCAACTACTAATAAAGCGCAGGTTGATATAAAGCTAACTAAATGTTAGTTTATGGTCTTCATCAGACAAAGGAACGAGCAATGTCCTCTCCCGTGGTAGTAGTGACTGGCGCTGCAGGCGCCCTCGGTAAGGCAGTGACCGACATTTTCCTGGCGCAAGGGGCGACGGTGCTTGCCGTCGATGTCGACGAAGGCGCATTGAGTCGGGTTTATGGTGATCAGGAGCATGTCCGCCGGGTACCTGTCAACCTGACCGATGCAATAAATACGCAGGAAATGCTGACTGCTGTGCTGAACCAAACCGGCCCGGCGGCGGTGTTGTGCAATATTGCTGGCGGCTTCGACATGGGCCCGACCGTCCATGAAACCGACGACGCAATGTGGCGGCGGATGATGGACATGAACGTTGCGACCGTCATCAATGTATGTCGCGCCGTGGTGCCGGGCATGCAGGCAGCAGGGCGGGGTAAGGTCGTGAATGTGGCGGCGGCTTCGGCAACCACCGGCAAGGGGGCAATGGGAGCGTATTGCGCATCTAAAAGTGCGGTGGCGCGCCTTACCGAATCGATGGCAGCCGAACTGCGCGATGCGGGCATCAACGTAAACGCAGTTGCACCGAGCATTCTCGATACCCCTGCCAACCGCGCCGCGATGCCTGATGCGGATCCGGGCAAATGGGTTGCACTTGCTGATTTGGCCGCGGTGATCGACTTCCTCGCCTCGCCACGGGCCCATGCAGTGCATGGGGCCGTGATCCCGGTCGTGGGGTTGAGCTGATCGAGCGGTGCGCAAAGCGCCTCGATGATTCAGGTCGATGCCGGGTCTGCAGGGCCTGACGTGCGTGATGATGGCGACAGGGTCGCCGGGAGCGAGCTTGGCGATGAAAGATAAACATGCGCTGGTGACGGGTGGCACGAGCGGGATCGGTCGTGCGACGGCGATTGCGCTGAACGCGGCCGGCGTGCGCGTGATCGCGACCGGCGTAGCGGCTGCCGAGATTGAGGCTGCACGCGCGGACGCCGAGTTCGTTGGCATCGATACCCGCGTACTCGACGTGACCGACGGCAAGGCGGTCGCCGATCTGTGCGCCTCGCTGCACAGTCTCGATATCCTGGTCAATGCAGCTGGTATCGGTGGTCAGGGACCGGTGGAGTACGAGGCGGATGCTTTTGCCCGGATCATCGACATCAATCTTACCGGTTCGCTCAGGGTGTGCACTGCGGCCAGGCCGCTGCTTGCCCAGCGCGGTGGTGCCATCGTCACCATTTCGTCGGTGATGGGTTTCCTCGGTTGTGCGCCTGCGCCCGGCTATGCGTCAAGCAAGGGCGGCGTGCTGCAACTGACCCGCAGTCTTGCTGTGGCTTGGGCCGATGCAGGCATACGCGTGAACGCGGTAGCGCCGGGTTTCATTGTCACGCCGATGACCGCGCGCCTGCAGGGCGATTCGGCCGGCAACGAGAAAGTGATGGGGCGTACGCCGTTGAAGCGCTGGGGACGACCGGATGAAGTTGCGGCGAGCATTGTCTTTCTGTGCTCGCCGGCAGCGTCCTACATCACCGGCGTCGTTCTGCCGGTCGATGGTGGCTTTCTCGCTGCGGGTGCATGAGGTCTTGGGCTTTCCCAAAACGCGCAAAGCTGGATATCGGATTTCACTTCACGGCTGGGTTGCTGTCCTTACGTGAGGAAAGAAAAAGCCCGTTCGCGTCAATTCGCGAACGGGCAAAAAACCGGCGAGCATGGATGAGGGAGAGGTGTCTCGCCGGAGAGGGAGCGGAAAATAGGCCTGGTGCGCAGTTCAGGCCCGTAGTTCCGGCCGGTCGCGGAACAGCCTGAGCGCTTCCGGATTGGCCAGCGCCTCCTGATTCTTCACTGCACGCCCGTGCACCACGTTGCGCACCGCCAGTTCCACGATCTTGCCGCTCTTGGTGCGCGGAATGTCCGCCACCTGCAACACCTTGGCCGGCACATGGCGCGGCGTGGTGTGATCGCGAATGGTCTGCTTGATGCGCTTGACCAGGTCCTCGTCGAGCGCGAGCCCGTCGCGCAGCTTGACGAACAGCACCACTCGGACGTCGTTCGGGTTCTGCGGCGGCCAGTCCTGGCCGATCACCAGCGACTCGACCACCTCGTGCAACTTCTCGACCTGACGGTAGATCTCGGCGGTGCCGATGCGCACCCCGCCCGGGTTCAGGGTCGCGTCCGAGCGGCCGTAGATCACCAGCCCGCCGTGCGCGGTGATCTCGCAGAAGTCGCCGTGGCACCACACATCGGGGAAGCGGTCGAAGTAGGCCGCGTGGTACTTGCTGCCGTCCTCGTCGCCCCAGAAGCCGAGCGGCATCACCGGGAAGGGTTTCGAGCACACCAACTCACCCTTCTCGCCGCGCACCGGGCGGCCGTCGTCGTCCCATACGTCCACCGCCATGCCCAGCCCGCGGCACTGGATCTCGCCGCGCCACACCGGCAGCACCGGCGAGCCGAGCACGAAGCAGGAGATGATGTCGGTGCCGCCCGAGATCGACGACAGCTGCAGGTCGGCCTTGATCTCGCGATAGACGTAGTCGAAGCCTTCGGCCACCAGCGGGCTACCGGTGCTCATCATGGCGCGCACGGTGGTGAGGCTGTGGGTTTCACGTGGTTTCAGCGCGAACTTGGCCGCCGCGTCGATGAACTTGGCCGAGGTGCCGAAGTGGGTCATGCCCTCGGCGTCGGCGTAGTCGAAGAGAATCTGGTTGTTGCTGGCGAAGGGCGAGCCGTCGTAGAGCAGCAGCGTGGCCCCGGCCGCCAGGCCCGACACCAGCCAGTTCCACATCATCCAGCCGCAGGTAGTGAAGTAGAACACCCGGTCGCCCGGCTTCACGTCGCTGTGCAGGCGGTGCTCCTTGAGGTGCTGCAGCAGCGCGCCGCCGGCGCAATGCACGATGCACTTGGGCACCCCGGTGGTGCCTGAGGAATACATGATGTAGAGCGGGTGATCGAAGGGCAGCGGCTCGAACGCGATCTCGGTCACATGCTGATGGTCGGCGACGAAGTCGGCGAGCATGCGCGCATGCGGGATCGACGCCAGCTCATGCGCCTGATGCACATAGGGCACCACCACCACGCGGCGCACCGACGGCAACTGGCGCGCGATCTCGGCGAGCTTGTCGAGGCAGTCGATGGTCTTGCCGCCGTAAAAATAGCCGTCGCAGGCGATCAGCACCTTGGGGGCGCTCTGGCCGAAGCGGTCGAGCACGCCCTGCACGCCGAAATCGGGCGAAGCCGAGGTGAAGATCGCGCCGATGCTCGCGGCGGCCAGCATCGCGATCACGGTCTCGGGCAGGTTGGGCATGAATGCGGCAACGCGGTCGCCCCGGGCCACCCCCTGCTCGCGCAGCGCCGCGGCAAAACGCGCCACCGCGCGGTAAAGCTCGCCATGCGACATCCGGTTCTGGACCTTGTCCTCGCCCCAGAATACCAGTGCGTCATGGCTATCCCGACTGCGCAGCAGGTTCTGCGCGAAGTTCAGGCGCGCGTCCGGAAACCACTGCGCGCCGGGCATGCGTTGGCCATCGACCAGTACGCGCGCACCGCGCTCGCCGATCACCTGACCGTCTTCCCACACACTGACCCAGAACTGCTCGGGGTTGGCCACCGACCAGTCGTACAGCGCCGCATAGTCGGGCAGCGCCACCCCCCAACGCCGTTCCGCCTCACGCCTGAAGGCGGTCACGTTGGCGGATTCGATACGCGCGGCGGACGGGGTCCACAAAGGTTTTTCGTCAAGCATTGCTAATCGGGGTACCGTTGAAGTGAAGATGCGAGACGCACGTGCGCTGTGGGCGAGTCGTTGTGTTCATTCGGCCTGGCGGTTGCCGAAATTGGCCGCCCGGCGGGCCAGAAAGGCATGCACGCCCTCGGCAAAATCGGCAGTGGCGGCCATTGCCAGGAAGTTCGTTTTCTCGGTCGCGAGGGCGCTTTCGAGGTCGGTCTCGAAGGCGCCGTGCAGCATCGACTTGATCCGCGCTTGGGTTTGGGCGGGGCCGGCGGCGAGGCGGCGGGCGAGTAACTCGCCTGCATCGGCCAGTTCGCCCACCGCGACCACCTCGCTGACCAGACCCATTGCGAGTGCGGCGCGCGCATCGACCGGCGTATTCAACAGCGCAATCGACAACGCCCGCTGCAAGCCAACAATGCGTGGCAGGTGCCAGCTTGCGCCACCATCAGGGGTTGCGCCGATAGCACTGTAGGCCAGCGTGAATCGGGTATCGTCGGCCGCGATGACCAGATCACAGGCCATCGCCAGCGCGCAACCGAAACCGGCAACGGCGCCTTGCACCAGGCCAACCACGGGACAGGCGAGGCGGGTGAGGCCGAGCGTCGCCGCGTTTGCGGTCGCGACTAGTGCATCGAGTTCGGCCTGGCAGATCGCGGGTGACTGGTCGAGCAGGGCGCCAAAGCGGCGAACGTCGCCACCGACAGTGAAATGGGCGCTGCTGCTGCTCACGATCACTGCACGCACGCTTTCGTCCTGGGCCACCGCGTTTACCGCTGCGAGCAATCCCCGCGCGAGCGGAAGGTCTATGCTGTTGCGTGCGGCAGGACGGTCGAGGGTGATACACGCAATGCCATCGGCGATGTCGAGCCGGATCGAGGCTTCAGTCATGGATCAGTTCTCCCGTTACTGGCGGGCTCAGGCCCAGTCGACCGGCACCGAGCGCATCAGATACTGCTCGGCGCGACCGAGCAGCTGAGTTTTGCCGCCCGCGCGGGGCGCGTTGAGGCGTTGGTCGAGTTGGCTCAGTGCCGCGGCGCGCTGTTCCATATCTTGCCAGCCAATGAAGAACACCATGCTCGGTAGCGGACGCCCACTCAGGATGTCGTACGCGCCCAGTACGGTGGCGCCAGCGGCTTCGAGGGTCGGGACGGTGGTGTGCAGGACTTCCTCCCTGACCGCTGGTGCCTGACCGATGGTGACCGACTGGATGACCATTTCCACGATCGGGCAGTCGGCGGTCGGGGTTGGCGCCCAGTCACGGACAGCGCGCAGAAACATGATTTCGTAGCTTTCGACCAGCTCGCTGCCAGCATTGGTGCGCGTACGCGCCTCGGCCCACGCCGGATCGGAGTAGAAACCTGCCCAGCACTTGCTGCGCTCCATCATGTGGCGCCACGGGGTCAGATACACGAACAGCGGTGACGCCGGGCCAGCGATCATGCTCCATGATCCATGCGGTCTTACGCCATGGCGCGGAAAGATGGTACGTAGATCTTTCTGGACGCGATCCTCCATGTCCTGAAGGCGCCCCGGGGCGACACTGTAGAGGCGTAGTTCGAGAATAGGGTCGTCGGTGGGTTGGGCGCTCAATTAAAATCTCCTGGTCGTGAATGTCATTGGTGTTGAAACGAGTCTGGTGCAGCGGGATGGTGCAATTGCGGTCGCCGGGGGCGGGGTCATTGCATGCGCTGACCGCCATTAACGTCGAAGGTCGCGCCGGTGATGAAGTCGGCGTCGGCCGAGACAATGAAGGCGATAGTCGCGGCGACATCCGCAGGCTCACCGAAACGTGCGAGGGGAATGACTCCCGCATCGACCGGGGTGCCGGCTGGAATGTTCTTGCGCAGCATCGGGGTGTCGATCTGTCCGGGCGACACCGCGTTCACGGTGATGCCCAACGCCGCGCACTCGCGCGCTGCAGCGCGCATGAAGCCGAGCACTGCGGCCTTGGACGCCGCATAGTCGGCGAAGGTCGCTTTCGACCCTCCGGTCTGCGCCGCGACTGAAGAGAACAGGACGATACGGCCGTGGGCGACCGGTTGGATCAGGCGTTTTCGCACATAGGCAGCAGCGGTCAGCAGACAACCGCGCGCGTTGATCGCCATGTTCGTTTCCCAGCGTGCCAGGCCGGATTCCCAGAAGCGTAGCGGTGTGCCATCCCGTTCGGTGAGCATCACACCGGCGGCATTGACCAGGATGCCCACCGGGCCAGCCTCTATTTCGGCATTCTCGAAAGCCTGCTCCACGCTCTCGGGCGATGACACATCCATTGCCAGCGCAAGGTGCCCGGTGCCGGGCAGTTCAGCCACCACCACCCGCGCCTGGTCGGCGTTGATGTCTGCGACGACGATGCGGCAACCGTCAGCTGCAAGGCGGGTGGCGAGCGCCGCGCCGATGCCGCTCGCGCCGCCGGTGATCAGGGCGCAGCGCCGGATGGGGGAAGCATTCATGATGTCAGCCTTCTGAGTGGGAAGTGCAAGTGGCGGCGTCCCGGTTCGGGTCGGACTCCTTTCGGGTCAGCCAGATCGCTTTCTCGGGGGTGCTGGCGCTTTCAGTCGAGCGTGCGAGGTGCCTTCCTGCCAGCCATCCGAAGGTGAGTGCCGGTCCGAGGGTGATGCCGGCGCCGGGGTAGTGCCCGCCCATGACTGAGTGCATGTCGTTGCCGGCGACGTAAAGCCCGCGGATGACCTGACCGGTTGCGTCGAGTGCGCGCGCGTCTTCGTCGCAGCGGATGCCGAGCGCCGTGCCGATATCGCCGGGATAGACGGCAACCGCATAAAACGGCGCCCTGGCCAAAGGCGCAAGGCAGGGATTGGGTTCATGCCCGGGGTCGCCCAGATAGCGGTTGTAGGCATCGCCACCTTTGCCGAAATCCGGGTCCTCGCCGCGGGCTGCTGCCACATTGAAGCGGCCTACCGAGGCTTCGAACTGATCGGGGTTGATGTTCAGCCGGGTTGCGAGCTCGCGAAGGGTGTCCCCGCGGTGCAGATACCCGTCGCGGATCAGTTGGCCGCGTGGGCGCCTGCCGGGCAGGGCCAGGCCCAGGCCCCACTTGCGCAGGAAGTCGCGGTCGCACACCAGATAAGCCGGTACGGTCGGGACGCGTTGGTGGGAGCGACGCATCGCGAGCACGAACTCGTGGTAGGACGTGGCTTCATTTACAAAGCGCTCGCCGGCCCCATTGACGGCCATCAGACCCGGTTTCGCGCGGTCCCACACAAGATGGGGGAAACGCACTTCTGTGCCGTCCGCGCGCGAGTGGATCGATACCGGTGCCCACAGTGCTGGGCCGGCGTGCCCTGTACCCAGCGCTGCGCCAGCATTTTGTGCGTATCGCAGTCCGTCGCCACAGTTGCCCTCGGGCGCCATCGACCACGGGCCGCTTGGCTTGGGGAAGTACGATTCGCGCAACTCGGCATTCCAAGGGAACCCGCCGCATGCCACCACCACTCCGTGTCGTGCGCGAACACTTGCCGTGCGTCCCTGATACTCGATGGTGACGCCCTGAACGCCGTCCTCGTTGGTGTGCAGTTGCTTAACCGAGGCCGACAGCCAGGGCTCGACCCCACGATCGAGGAGACTGCGCAGCAACCGGCCGGCGAGCGCATTGCCGAGCACCAGACGGGTGCCCCGCGAATAGCCCCGCAGGCGGTCGCAAAAATAGCGAAGTATCAGTTGTGTGCCATGTTTCCATGACCCGAACGACTTGGTCACGGCGAGCAGATGTTTGACGTCGGCGGTGTTGACCATCATCCCGCCCAGCACCAGGAACGGAGACAGCGGGACGCGCAGCTTGGAAAAGTGGGCGCCGAGAGATCTGCCATCGAATTCGAGCGGGTCGAGCGCGCGCCCACCCAGCGCCGCGCCCGGGCGCTCCGGGTAGTAGTCGGGTGCCTGGCCCCGTGCGGCGAAGCGGACTTCGGAGTGGCGGGCGAAGTACTCGATCATCTCGCCGCAGGCCTCGACAAAGCGGCGCTTGAGCGGTGCCGGAGTGGCATCGCCTACGGTGGAATCAAGGTAGGTCAGTGCCTTTTCAACCGAATCGGGTTGGCCGACCGCTGCGGCATGGTGGTTGGCGGGTGCCCACACGACCCCGCCGGATACTGCGGTCGAGCCGCCGATGCAATCGGTTTTCTCGACCAGCAGCACGGACAGGCCCTCGATGCGCGCCGTCAGTGCGGCCGCCATTCCGCCCGCGCCGGTGCCGATGACGACAACGTCGATTTCCCGATCCCAGTGCATCGATGTCATGGCTGACCCGTTTCAAGATTCAATGATTTGCGGTTTTAGGGTGTGAGCGAATCTTCTGTTCACACTTCAAGAACTAACAGTATATCATTTATTGAACGTTTGCCAACACCACTTTCGGATCGTTCCTAGTGCGAGGCGGTGATGGTCGGCGCACAACCCGCTCGGCGCCGGCCAGGCGTCCGTGGCGATGCAGCTGACGGATCGCCCGGCGCGGCATGAGGCCGTCGCGGACTACAGAGAGAACAAGGAGGAATCATGGCTGCACGCAAGGTGATCGTTACTGTCGCCCCGACTGGGGGGATGGCAAGCAAGGCCCAGAACCCGAATCTGCCCACTCAGCCCAACGAGATCGCGGATGACACCTATCGTTGCTACAACGCCGGGGCCAGCGTGGTGGCGGTGCATGCGCGCCGTCCGGATGACCAGGCGACCTGCAATCCGGAGATCTATTCGAGCATCAATCGGCTGATTCGCGACAAGTGCGACATCGTGCTCAACAACTCGACTGGCGGCGGGATCAACGGCGACATGGTGCATCAGGTCGGCAACAGCGAGTACTGGGAGATACGCTGGGAAGAGCGGCTCAAGGGCATGCAGGGCGAAGGCGTGGAGATGTGTACGCTCGATGCGCAGACCGTCGTGGCTTCCTTTGGCGGCCGCGAAATCCTGGTGCCGACGATGCCCTCGCGCATACGCCAGCTTGCCGAAATGATGATGGCGCGCGGCATCAAGCCCGAATGGGAGGTGTTTGGTCTGGCCGACATCGTGCAGGACGTCAAACGCTCGCTGGAGGAGGGCCTCGACGTGGCGCCCTACTTCATTAATATCGTGCTCGGCGTGAATGCCTTTCAGGGCGCCTTGCCCTATACCCCGCGCCTGCTGCAGACCATGGTTGACCACCTGCCGGCGAACTCGGTGTTCAACGTCAGCGCGATCGGTGCGGCGCAATTGCCGGCGGCGATGAACTCGCTGTTACTCGGCGGACATGTGCGCGTCGGTCTTGAGGACAACTTGTATTACGGCCCCGGCCAACTGGCTTCCAATGTGCAACTGGTCGAACGCTTGGTGCGCCTGGTGCGAGAGATGGGCTACGAGCCAGCGACCCCGGCCGAAGCGCGCGAAATCATGGGTTTGCACCCGCTCAAGGCCTGAGTTCCAGGCCGATTCAATCGGGAGAAGGTCTTGTCCAACACTGAACTCGAAGCAATCCGCGGGCGTAACCTCGAGCGCCTGTTCAACCCTCGCAGCATTGCCGTGATTGGCGCCTCGACCGATCTGGCTAAGGCGGGTTCGCAGGCCATGTTGTCGCTCAAGGGCTTTCCGGGGCGCCTGATGGCGGTCAACCCGAAGGTGAGCGAGATCCTTGGTTTCCCGTGTTATCCGAGCGTTGGCGAGTTGCCTGAAGGGGTGGATCTGGCGGTGCTCGCGATTCCCGCTGAATACTGCATCGGCGTTGCCGAGCAGGCCGCCGCGCGCGGTGTGGGCGGGATCTTCATAATCTCCGGTGGGTTCGGCGAGACTGGCGCCGAGGGCGGTCGGCTGCAGGCCCGTCTGGCCGAAGTCTGCCAGAGCACGGGCCTGCGCCTGCTTGGGCCCAATACCTCGGGCTTCATCAATCCGCATGCGAAGTGCGTGGCCAGTTTCGTCCCCGGTGTTGATCAGCTGCGCAAGGGGCGGGTTGCAGTGGTGGCACAGTCAGGCGGGGTGAATCTGTCGATCAGCTTCCTGATCGATCACCTCGGGCATGGCGTATCGCTTGCCGCCGGCCTTGGCAACGCGGTTGATGTCAGCGCTGCCGACGTGTTGCCGATGCTTGCCAGCGATCCGAACACCCATGCGATCGCGCTCCACCTCGAAGGGGTGCCGAACGGACGCGCGCTGTTCGATGCCGTCCGGGAGGCGACCGCGGTCAAGCCGGTGGTCGCGCTGGTGGCGGGCAAGGCCGATATCGGTGAGTTCGCGGTGTCCCATACCGGCAACCTGATGGGCTCGCACAAGCGTACTGTCTCGGCCTTGGCCCAGGCTGGCGCGGTGGTCGTGAATTCGACCGAGGAGCTTGCCCAGGCTGCGGTGCTGCTTGCGACCTGCCGCTTGCCGGCGAAACGTGCTGCGAGTGTGGCACTGGTGACTGGGCAGGCCGGACCGGGGTTGTTGATCGTCGATGGCCTCAAGAGTGCGGGCGTGAATGTGCCCGAGTTCGATGTTGCGGTTACCGACCAGATTCAGCAGCATCTGCCGCCGATGACCTTCATCAAGAATCCGGTCGATACCGGACGCCCAGGCCCTGGCTTTGCGCGCATCGTTGAAGCGGTGGCGGGTGCTGTGGAGATCGATGCGGTCCTGGTCTATTCGCTGAGCGAACCGTCGGTTCTCGATCCGGTGGTGGCGCTGTCGCCTGCGCGCGCGCAAAGCGGCAAGCCGGTGGTGTTCGGCACGCTGGGTCTGCGAGCCGATCTCGGGCCTGCCCTGGAGGCACTGAGCACGGCCAACATACCGGCCGTGCTCAGTCCCGAGCGACTGGTGCTCGCTGGTGTTGCCCTGGCGGCCGATGCCCGTGGGCGGTGGAACGCGCAGCACCGGGCAGTAGTGCCGCATGTGAGCGCAAAGCCCGTGCTAACCGGACGTTTCGATGAGAGCCGGGCCAAGGCCCTGCTCTCCGAGTACGGAATCCGCAGTCCGGAGCGGGTGTTGTGCTACGGGCGTGAGGAGGCGATAGCGGCCTTTGCCCGTCTGACCACACCGGTGGTGGTGAAGATTGCCGCAAGCGACGTGCCGCACAAGACCGAAGTCGGAGGTGTTCATCTCGGCATCCGCGACCGCCAGGGGTTGGAAAAGGCGCTCGATGCGATCGAGCGTATTCCGACTGCAGATCCGGGCAAGGTGTTGATCGAGGAAATGGCGCCCGACGGCGTCGAACTGGTGATCGGCGGGGTGCGTGATTCGTCGTGGGGCGTGGTGCTGATGGTCGGACTGGGCGGTGTACTGGCTGAGGCGCTGGCCGACAGCAGCGTGCGTCTCGCCCCGGTTGGCGCCAGCGAAGTGCAGGACATGCTCGGTGAGTTGCGCGGGCACAAGCTGCTCGACGGCTTTCGCACCCTGCCGGTGTGCAACCGCGATGCGATTGCGGCCGCGGTGATCGGCATCGGCCGTCTGCTGATGGAGCATCCGGAAATTGCCGAGATCGAGGTCAATCCACTGCGGGTGAATGTAGAGAGCGCGCTCGCACTCGACGCGTTGGTGGTGTTCGGCGAGCGCGCAGGAGCGGCGCAATGATTGCCGAGACCACCGGCAGCGTGCGTCCCGCACCTGATCAGGTCACGGTGATCGGCATCGTCGGCACCGGCGCGGTGGGTGCAAGCTGGGCCACGCTGTTTCTCGCCCGCGGCCTGACGGTGGTGGCCTATGATCCGGCGCCCGACGCCGAGGTGAAGGCGCGCGCCTTCATCAGCGAAGCCTGGCAGGCGCTGATGGTGTCACTGGGCACGCCGGCAAAGCCGGTTCCGGGCGAGCGCCTGCAATTTTTGCCCACCGTCGACGCGGTTGCGCGTGCGGCCCAGGTGATCCAGGAGAATGCACCCGAACGACCCGAACTCAAGACTGAGTTGTTGGCGGCGATCGATGCCGCAGCGACCGCCGAGAAGCCGATCCTGTCCAGTACCGGCGGGATTCCACCGTCGACGCTGCAGAAATCGTGCACCCACCCGGAACGCTTCGTCGTCGTTCATCCGTTCAACCCGGCGCACCTGATTCCGCTGGTCGAGGTCGTCGGCGGGGTGGACACCGATCCGGCGGTGATCGAATGGGCGATGGGGTTCGCCCGCCATGTGGGCAAGCACCCGATCCGCCTGCTGCGCGAGGCCGACGGCCACATGACCAATCGCCTGCAGTTCGCGTTGATGCGCGAGGCCGTTCATTGCTTGGTCGAGGGTATCGCAAGCGCCTCCGACATCGATGATGCAGTGCGATACGGTCTCGGCCCGCGCTGGGCCTTGATGGGCGGCTTGCTGACCATGCACCTGGCCGGTGGCGCGGGCGGCATGAAGGGCATTCTCGACCATGCCGGCAAGGCCATCGAGGGCTGGTGGGATGCGCTCGGCCAACCTCGGCTCGACGAGCCTACCCGGGTCAGGCTGATTGAAGCCGCGACCGAGGTTTCGGCGGGGCGTTCGATTGCCGAATGGGTGCAGTGGCGCGATCGCAATCTGGCGGATCTGGTCAAGCTGATCCAGCACAGCGCAAATCCCGCTACGCAAGAAACGACAAATCAACAACAGGAGACCGGCCATGTCGGGTGAACACAAACAGGGCCTGCTGCCCACGGTACCAGACTGCATCACGCTGGCACGCGATGAAACCACGCTGATCGTGCGCATTTCACGGCCCGCCAAGCGCAACAGCCTCAGCGATGAGTTGGTGCTCGGCCTGTCGGCCGTATTTGCGGCGGTGCCGAGCGATATCAGTGCGATCGTCCTTCACGGCGAAGGTGAGCATTTCTGCGCCGGACTCGATCTGAACGAGGTCAAGGACGCAGGTCTGACCAGTGGTCTGCAGACCTCGGCAATCGGGCAGCGCCTCAACGATCTGATCCAGTACTGCACTGTGCCGGTGATCGCGGTGCTCAACGGCGCGGTCATCGGTGGCGGCCTTGAGCTGGCCTGCGCCGCGCATCTGCGTGTGGCCGAGGCTTCGGCCTACTATGCGCTGCCCGAGGGCGTGCGCGGCATCTTCCTCGGCTCCGGCGGTTCGGTGCGCATTCCGCGCCTGATCGGCACCGAGCGAGTCATGGACATGATGCTTACTGGTCGCACCTACGGCGCCGAGGAGGGCTACCGGCTCGGGTTCTCTCAATATCTGGTCGATAACGGCACCGGACTGGGCAAGGCGATCGAGATCGCAAGCAAGGTCGCCCAGAACGCACCGCTTGCGAACTACGCCATCCTCCAGGCGCTGCCGCGCATCGTCGAGCAGGATCCGACCAGCGGCTTGCTCACCGAGCGTCTGATGGCGACGCTGGCCGGTGCTGACGATGAAGCCAAGGCGCGCCTGCGCGATTTCCTCGAGCACAAGAAGAACAAGGTGGCGCACAAGTGAATTCGCCGGCCAAACCGTTGCTGGCTCAGCACGCCATCGACTTTGGTGCGCTGCCACTGTGGGGTGATCTGTGCGACCGTCTCGCCGACGCATTCGGCGACAAGACCGCGTTCGTCAATGTCGATGGTGCCGCGCTCAGCTTCGATGGCTATCGCCAGCGGGTCAACCGGCTCAACAATGCGCTTGCCGCGCGCGGGGTGAAGAAGGGCGATCGGGTTGCGATCCTGGCGCGCAACTGCACCGAGTACGCCGAGACCTACGGGTTGGCGAAGTCGGGCTACATCGTCGTGCCACTTAATTGGCGGCTGACCAGAGACGAGCTTGGGCGGCTGCTCGAGCACTGCGCGCCGGCGGTTGTGATTGCCGATGCCCATCATGTGGCCGCAATCGACGGTCTGCGGCCAAATCTGGGCAGCACGCACAGCTTTGTCGCCATCGGCATCACGGCGGCGGGCTGGCTGGATTACGAGGCGCTGCTGGCTTCTGCCATTGCGGCAGTACCGCAGCCTGACGCGGTGCTGGTCCCATCAGACGTGATCTGTCTCATGTACACCAGCGGTACCACCGGGCAGCCCAAGGGGGTGGCGCTGACCCACCGTGGGATCCTCGCAAATGCGAGGACATCAGCACAGAGCATTCTCCACCTGACACCGCAGGACCGTACCCTCGCCGCGATGCCAATGTTCCATGCTGGTGGAATGTGGTATCACTTCCATGGCAGTTACGCGGCAGGTTGCACCACTGTGATCATGTCTGGCTTTGATGCGCCGCGCGTGCTCGAGACCCTGGCGCGCGAAGCCATCACCAACGTTCACCTCGTGCCGACCATGATCAGTGCGCTGCTTGCCGATCCGTCCATCGACAAGGTCGATCTGGGCGCGCTGCGACTCATTTTCTATGCCGCGTCATCGATCCCGCTCGACCTCCTCAAACGCGCGCTGGCCCAGTTCGAGGGCTGCGACTTCATCCAGTCCTACGGCTCCACCGAGGCTGGCATGATCACCGATCTCTCGGCTGCCGATCATCTGCGCGCTATCCGCGAAGGCAAGGAGCAATTGTTGCTTTCCTGCGGCCGCCCGGCGCCCGGTAACACGGTCCGCATCGTCGACGACAACGGGGGTGCGCGGCCGGCCTGCGAGATCGGCGAGGTCGAAATTTTTTCACCGGGGCGAATGGCCCGTTACTGGAACGACGATGCGGCCACCCGTGCTGCACTTGTCGATAGCTGGTTCCGCTCGGGCGATCTGGGCTATCAGGATGAGGAAGGCTACCTCTACCTCGTCGATCGCAAGAACGACATGATCGTGACCGGGGGCGAGAACGTCTATCCGAGTGAGGTCGAAGCGGTGATCGCTGCCGACCCCGCGGTTGCAATGGTGTCGGTGTTTGGTGTGCCCGATCCGGTATGGGTGGAGCGGGTGGTGGCGGCGGTGGTGCTGCGCCCGGGCGTGCAGGCCACGCCAGAGCAGATCATCGCGCGTGGGCGCACTCAGCTTGCCGCCTACAAGTGTCCCAAACAGGTTGTTGTGTATCAGGAACTGCCAATGAATGCGGCGGGGAAAATCCTGAAGAAAGAACTGAAGCTTGCCTTTGGCAAGCAATAACCGCAAAGAAGGAGACAGCACGGTGAACCATCTACAGCAAGACGTCGTCGAGTTCCGCTCCCACCTTGCGCGCTGGGTCGATGAGCGCTTGATTCCGCAGGCCGAGAAGCTCGATGAGAGCGGTGATTTTTCGTTCGAACTCTTCCGCGAGCTCGGTGAGCTGGGCTATTTCGGAATCATGTACCCCGAGGAAGCGGGCGGTATCGGCCAGCCGTTTCCATACACCTGCTACACCATCCTGTGCGAGGAATTGGCGCGCGGTTCGATGGGCTTTGCGGCTGCGGTGTGCATGCAGGGATCGACTGCAACCCACACCATTCACGAGTGGGGCAATGACATGCTGCGCGAGAGATATTTTCTGCCGGCAATGCGCGGTGAAAAGATTGGCGCGTTTGCGATTACCGAACCGAACGCAGGCTCGGACGCCGCCTCGCTGCGCACTCGCGCGACCAAGGTGGATGGCGGCTACCTGCTCAACGGAAGCAAGATCTTCACCTCAAACGGAACGGTGGCGGACTTCATCACCGTGGTGGCGACCACCGACCCCTCCAAGGGGGCGAAAGGCCTTGAGTTGTTTATTGTCGATACCAAGTCCAAGGGCTTCATCGTCGGCCGCAAGCTCGACAAGTTCTCGATCCGTTGCTCCGATACCGCGGAACTGGCCTTCGAGGATCTGTTCGTACCCGACGACCACTTCATGGGCGACGGCAATGGTGGCGGCTTCCGACGAGCCTACAAGGCGTTGACCGTGGACCGCATCTTTACCGCCGCGCTGGCGCTGGGGACTGCGCGCGCTGCGTATGATGCCGCCGTGCGCTATGCCGGCGAGCGCAGCCAGTTCGGTCAGCCGATCGGCAAGTTTCAGGCGGTGCAGTTCAAGCTGGTCGACATGCTGGCAAAGCTCGAACAGGCCCGTATCTACACCTACTATGCATCGGCGCTGGCCGACAACGGTGCGCCGATCACCACCGAGGCCGCACTGGCGAAGATTGTCGCCGGTGAGAACTGCAATGAGGTGTGTCAGAAGGCGCTGTCCGTTTTCGGCGGCTACGGCCTGATGAATGAATACCCGGTGCAGCGCTATCTGCGCGACTCCTATTTCCCGATGGTGGGCGGTGGGACTAGCGACATCATGCGCATTGTGGTCGCAAAACAGATCGGTCTGTGACATAGCTCGGGTTGCAATGCAGGTCGGCCAGCAATTTGCCGCGTCGCGTCTGCTTGTTGCAGTCTGCATTTGGGGTCAGGTGATATGGGGCCTGGTGCCCGGGCGCTGCCTTTTGAACTAAACAGGAAATCCGGATGTATTCCAGTTTCTCGCCCGGTATGCCGGCGCAGTGGGATGGTGCCAACGTCGAGACCCTCCTTGGCCTTGAACAGGTCGAGGAAGGGGCATATCGGAGCCGCTTCAACGAGGACAACCGCAATGGTCGAGTGTTTGGCGGTCAGCTGATCGGTCAGGCGCTGCGTGCGGCGCAGGGCACGGTGGCGGAGGGGCGCTTCGCAACGGCGATGCAGGTGCTGTTTCTGCAGGGTGGGCTGGTCGACATCCCGATCGACTACTGCGTGACCACGCTGCAGGAGGGCAAACGTTTCTCCAGTCGGCGGATCGAGGCCAGCCAGGGCGAGCGTCGATTGCTCGACGCTCACGCCACGTTCCAGATTCCGGCACAGGGCATCACCCATGCGTTGCCGCCCTACCATGCAGTGCCCAGTCCGGATGACGTCCTTTCCGCCGGCGATCTCGCGTCCAGGGGTAGCCCACAGTTTGCAGGCGGGAACTGGCAGCGGATGGAGTTACCGAGCCTGGAGCTCAAGGTGGTGAATCCGGAACAACACCTGACCAGCAAGCACGATCGGCCCGAGTTTGCGTTCTGGGTGCGCTTGCGTCAGCCGTTGGGGGACGACCCCGCAGTGCACTCGGCGGCATTGGCCTACCTGAGCGACTATCGACTCAACAGTGCGGCGCTGACGTCCCATGTCCCGATCAGGGATGGCCATTCACGCTACTACGTAGCGAGCCTCAACCATTCGCTGTGGTTGCATCGGCCGTGCCGTGCCGATGATTGGCTCTTATTCTCGACCGAAAGCCCTGCCGCCCAGGGCGAGCGGGGTCTCACCCTTGCGCGTCTGTACGACAAGCACGGAGTGCTGGTTGCTTCGGCGTCACAGGAGTGCCTGATCTCTGGCCGCTGAGGGGGTTCGGAGTGCTGACTTTAATCATTTCACAAGGCTCGACATGATGGAATCGATCTACGATATCCCGTTCAATCACATTGATGGCCGACAGACCTCGCTTGCCGAGTTCAAGGGGAAGGTGATCCTTCTGGTTAATGTCGCTTCGGCTTGCGGACTTACGCCCCAGTACAAGGGGCTCGAGGCTCTGTTTGAGGCCCGGGCGACCGCGGGGCTTGTCGTCGTCGGTTTTCCTGCCAATGATTTCGGTGCGCAGGAGCCGGGCAGCAATGAGGAGATCGCCGCGTTCTGCTCGACGACCTTTGATGTCAGCTTTCCGCTGGCACAGAAGGTCGCTGTCAAGGGGCCAGCGCAGCACCCCCTGTACGCGTACCTGACGCAAGCGTGCCCGGTTGCGGTCGAGACCCATCCCGGGGTGATGAGTGCAAAACTCGAGGGCTACGGCTATCGCCGCGAGAAGCCTACGGACATCCTGTGGAACTTCGAAAAATTCCTGATCGGCCGTGAGGGCGAGATCATCGGGCGCTTCAATCCGGATGTGGCGCCGGACAATCCAGTGCTCGTCGCGGCCATCGACGTCGCACTGCAGGCACAGTTATCGTTGCGGGCGGCGGTCGCGAACGGGTGACCGAGGTCGTCCGCCCGCTCGCCTTTCAGCAGGCTCCCTTTAACAGGCCAATTGCAGGTTGGGGGCGCCGGTGGCGCAGATGGCGCGGACGGCGGCATACGCCTGATGCACCGCATCGCCGATGCGCCCGCCCTTGTGGGCGTCACCGATCGCCATCGCCGGGAGCCCGGCAGCCAGCAATTGTTCGGTAATGGTGGTGTCCGGGCGACGACCCTGGGCGATCATCACGCAGCTCACGCTCAGCGTGGATAACATGCCTTCGCTGCTTTGCAGGGTGATCTCGCCGTCGGCGCCGATGTGGGTGATCGACGTGTTGTCGATGATGTGCACCTTCGGGTTCTCGCCGAGCCGGGTGCGCAGCACGCTGCGGTACACCGGCTCCGCTGAGCGTGCCAGTTGCCGCTTTGGCGAGCGCGACACCAGTACGACGGCGTGGCCGCGTTCGCTGAGGTATTCGGCGGTCTCACAGCCAGTTTCTCCGCCGCCATAAACGAGTACAGGTCGATCGCCGACTTCGGGCAAACCGCGGGTGTCGCCCATCAGGATCTCATAGGCGTCGCGCACCACCGCTTCGTTGATTCCCGGAATCGGCAACTGCACCTGCTTGCCACCGACCGCGAGGATGATGATGGCCGGCTTGCGTTCGCCAAGCACCTGCAGATCAAACGGTGTTCCGAGCCTGAGCTTGATGTTGCTGTGTGCAAGCTGTCTCTCAAGATAGTCGCGATACCAGTTCAGTTTCTCCTTGAATGGGGGCGCCGCCGACGCGAGCAGACCGCCGCCGAGCGATCCGCGCGCCTCGAAAAGCTCAACCTCGAATCCCGCCTGCTCCAGCATCAGGGCCGCAGCCATGCCGCCGGGCCCTCCGCCCACGACAATGGCAGACTGGCCACGCAGGGCGCCGGCATCGGGAATGGCATCGAGTTCGTGTCCAGTGCGCGGATTCTCGGCGCAGCCGATGCGCCCGCTTTCTCCCGCGTGCATGATGACGCAGTAGTTGCACGAGGTGCAGGGGCGGATCTCGGACGTGTTGCCGTACAACACCTTGTTCACCCACTCGGGATCGGCAAGCAAGGGGCGTCCCAGTGCAATCAGGTCGGCGTCGCCGCGGGCGATTGCCGCCTCGGCCATCTCCGGCGAGCGGATCTGGCCGACGCCAATGACCGGCACACCGGCCACCTCGCGAATGCGACGGACGTAGGGAAGACGCCAACCTTCAGGGGTGGACATCGGCTCGATCACCTTGTCCATGCCTGTCCACCCCGTGCCGATGGAGACGTGGAGGACATCGGCGCCGGCGCTCGCGAGCTTGGGAGCGATGCGCTCCATATCCTCGATGGCGAGACCGGCAGGGCTGAATTCGTCCGCCGAAAGGCGGTAGATCAGCGGGCGCTCACCGATCGCCCTCTTGACGCGTTCGATCACGCGGCAGGGAAAGTTCAGCCGGCGTGCCTCGTCACCGCCCCAAGCGTCGTCGCGGTGGTTCATCATCGGCGACAGGAAGGAAGTCAGCAGGTAGCCGTGGGCGCCGTGCAGTTCGAAGGCATCGTAGCCGGCCAGAACACCAAGTTCGGCCGTGCGTCCGTAGCACTCGATGAGGTGTGCGATCTCGGCTTCGGTCAAGCCGCGTGCTGACAGCTTGGTTGGATCCTTGCGCGACGGCACATCGCTCGGTGCGACCGCCATGCCGCCAGTGACGAGCCCTCGCATCGCACCTTGGCCGCCGTGCTGCAACTGCAGGCATGCAGCGGCGCCTGCGCCCTTGATCGCCTGCACCAGGCGCTGGTGTCCATCGACGTGGCTGACGGTCTCCAGGGTGAGCTGCCGATGTTCCGAGCGCCCGGTGGCGGCATCCACGCAACAGAACTCAACCGTGATCATACCGACACCGCCTTCCGCACGGGCGCGGTAGAACGCGATCTGGGCCGGTGTCACCGAGCCGTCGAGTGCGCTCATGTTGGTGGACATTGGAGCCATCACGATGCGGTTGCGCAAAGTCAGTGCGCCGATGCGGAACGGGCTGGACAGATGTTCATAGTGACTCTTGTTCATGGTGTCGCCTTGAGTTTGGAGGGAGCGATCAGCGCCGATGCCTGAGACTGCGCTCTGGGTTGACAGCCAGTGCCATCCGGGCGCAATCTTAAATGACGAAATGTCAGTTTTAGCCAAAACCCGGGATGCGTCAACAACAAACTGGTCAATGTTCCAAAATAGGAGAGCAAGCATGAGTCGTCGTTATGAAGGCAAGGTCGTGTTGGTGACCGGGGGTGGGCGCGGCATGGGGCGTGCGATGGCGGAGGCTTTTGCTGACGAGGGCGCAACCGTGGTGGTATCGGCGCGGACTTCACGCTACGGTGAAGCCACGGTGGAGGCGATCCGTTCGCGTGGCGGCAAGGCGAGCCTGGTCACCGGTGACGTCTCCAACGGGGCCGAGGTGAAGGCTATGTTCGCGCATGCGGTGCGTGATCATGGAGGGATCGACGTCGTTGTGCACTGTGCCGCCGACAACGCTCATGGACTGGTCGTGGACATGAAGGACGAGGATTTCGATTACCTGATCCGGAGCAATATCCACTCGCTGTTCTCGATTGCAAAACATGCTGCGCCGCACCTCGCAAGTGCGGCTGACAAGGGCCGGCTGATCTACATCTCGTCAGCGATGGCGAACCGCACCTTCATGCCGGGGCTGATTGCCTACGGTGCCAGCAAGGCATATTTGAATGCCTTCGCCCGGGGGTTGGCGCTGGAATTTGCGCCGATGAACATTCTGGTGAATGTGATCGAGCCGGGGATGATCGCATCTGATCGGCTCAAGGCCACGCTCAATGTGGAGCAGGTCGCCGCCATGGCGGAGCACATTCCGGTGCCGCGTCCGGGTGAGCCGCACGAAATTGCAGCTGCGGCGCTCTTCCTTGCATCCGCCGATGCGGCATACATTACGGGCAGCAGCCTGCTGGTCGATGGGGGGGTGAGTATGGTGTCGCTGCGCGGTTTGTCGAGCACGCTCGCGAAACACTAGGGATCAGACTGCGCTGGGCCATGCGCGGTACCTGCCGGCCGCTGCCGGACCGACTGGTGAATGAAGAAATACGTTGCAGGGTTCGACCGCATAGTGATATAAAACTGACAAAACAACAGTTTTAACGTGCAGCCGAGTCTCCAGTTCAGGTGCAGGCGCCTGAATAAACCGTGCCAGACAGAGTACATCCGCGATGACTTCATTTAGACCTCTTCCACAGCTCAACGAGCTTAATCGTCCCTTCTGGACGAGTGGCGCCGATGGCCAGTTGCGTATGCAGCGTTGCCGGTCGTGTGGTCACTGGCTGCATCCTGCCGGGGTGATTTGTTCCGAATGTCTCAGCCGCGATCTCGCCGCGGAGGCGCTGACCGGTCTCGCAACCGTCGAGGCGGTGACGATCAACTACCAGCCGTGGACACCTGGGGTGCCGGTGCCCTATGTGGTAGCGATCGTTGGCCTTGACGAGCAGAAGGGACTGAATCTCACCACCAACATCATCGGGATTCCGGTCGAGGACGTGCATATCGGTCAGCGCGTCAAGGTGGTTTTCGAACAGATCGAGGAAGTTTACTTGCCGCTGTTTACGCCGGTAGAGAATTGAAGAGGCCGCCATGAACGAGAACGAAGACTACGCAATGGTGCGCGAGCAGGCGCAGCGTTTCCTCAACGACGCGATGGATCCCGAATATTTGCGGGCGCTGCTGGAGGCGCCGGGCAGTTTCGACGGGCGTACCTGGGCGAGCGTGATCGAGTTCGGCTGGCCGGCGATTGCGGTGGCCGAGGAGCACGACGGCCTTGGGCTGGGGTGGCGGGGGCTGTGTGTGCTGGCCGAAGAGTCGGGACGCAAGACCGCATCGCTGCCACTGGTCCCGAGCGCGGTTGCGGCACAACTGATTTTCGCCCACGCCGACCGTGCCGTGCACCAAGAGGATGGTGCGGCGCTGGTGTCCGGTGCGCGCTACGCGTGCCTCGCACTGGCGCGAACTGATGACGCTGGGCTGGCGGACCCGCCCGAACTGCATCTGCGTGGTGCACTGCTGCACGGCACGAGCGCACTCACTCCGTTTGCCGCCAGCGCCGATTACGCCTTAGTGGCGGCACAGGACGGCGAGACCTTCAGTTTGCTGCTGGTGGCACTCGCCCAGCCCGCAGTTAGCCGCACGCCCAGTTGTGCGATCGACAACAGCCGGGCTGCGGCGGAACTGAGTTTCGACGGCGCGCGCGTGCGGGTACTTGCCACCGGTAATGAAGCACGCACTGCGTTCTGGCGCGCAGCCAGTTTGGCCGCGCTGGCCACGGCATTCGAGCAGATCGGTGGCGCGCAGACCTGCCTCGAAATGGCACGCGACTATGCACTTGAGCGCAAGGCGTTTGGTCAGCCCATCGGCCGCTTCCAGGCGATCAAGGGCAAGCTCGCCGATATGTATATCCGCATCGAACTGGCACGCGGGTGCGCACTCGATGCGCTGGCCGCGCTCGAACAGGGCGATCCATCGTGGCTGGGGCTTGCGGCCTCGGCCCGCGTTGCCGCCACCGACGCCTATGAAGTTTCCGCGCGCGAGAACATCCAGACTCACGGCGCGATCGGCGTCACCTGGGAGGCCTTGCCGCACCATCACTACCGTCGTTCGCGTGCACTGGGGATCGAGCTCGGTGCCGCGATCATGTGGCGCGAACGGCTGCTTGCCGAAAGCGGCTTCGCGTCCGCAGCCTGATCGAGGAGAGGCCATGCAGCAACAACATATTCCGGATCTCAAGGCCTACCGCGAACAGGCCGTGGCCTGGCTCGCGGAACACGCGCCGCGCTTTGCGGGGGCCGCACGCGAGGGGCGGTCGGGCGAAGAGGATCTCCAACTCGCGCGCGACTGGCAGGCGCTGAAGGCCAAGCATGGTTATGCGGGGATCACCCTGCCGCGTGAATACGGCGGCGCCGGCCGTACCGAACTGGAAAAGATCGTGTTCTCCGAAGAGGAGATGCGCTATGACCTGCCGCTGCTCTATTTCTCAGTCAGTCTGAGCAACCCGGTGCCGATCATGCTCCGCCATGCGCCGGAGGATTATCGCCGCCGCTTGGGGCCGCCGGCCATCCGCGGCGAGCACATCTGGTGCCAGCTGTTCTCCGAACCGGCCGCCGGCACCGATCTCGCCGCTTTGCGGTTGCGCGCAGAGCGGCGCGGCGACGGTTGGGTGCTGAATGGACAGAAGGTTTGGACAAGCTGGGCCCAGGTTGCCGACTGGGGTGTGGTGATTGCCCGTACCGACCCCACCGTGCCCAAACACGCTGGCCTGACCTATTTCTTCCTGGATATGAAAACGCCCGGCATCACTGTGCGCCCGATCCGGCGTCTGGTAAACGAGCCGGATCTGAACGAAGTGTTCTTCGACGATGTGTTCATACCCGACGTCCAACGCCTTGGTGGCGTGGGGCAGGGTTTCAAGGTTGCGGTCGAAACCCTGATGATCGAGCGCTATGCAGTGACCGACGAGTCCGGCTATGGGCCGACGCTTGAAGCCTTCGTCGAGCTCGCCCGCCACTCACGGATCAATGGCCGCCCCGCGCTTGAGGATGGCGAGGTGCGCACGGCGATCGCGCAGGCTTTTGTTGAGCGCCAGGGCCTTCGCTCCATTCATCGCCGTGCGGTAACCGCGATGGCCGCAGGCAAGGAGCCAGGGCCGGAGGGGGCAATCCGCAAGCTGCTCCTCGGTCGCACGCGCCAGCGCCTGGGTGCGCTCGCACTCGATTTGCGCGGGGCCAACGGTGCCCGCTTCAACCCTGACGCCTCGCAGGTCACCGATTTTGCGCGCTCCTGGATGGACCCCAGTCTGCGCATCGCGGGCGGCACCGACGAGGTGCTGATCAATACCCTGGCCGAGCGCATTCTCGGCTTGCCACAGGACTATCGGCCCGACAAGGGGCTGCCGTTCAATCAAAGTTGAACTTAACGTCCGACGCCTTGCGTTTGCGAGGGCGATCGGGCGCCGTATCCAGGAGTCTTTATGAATTTCGATATTGATCCAGCCGACTTGGCATTTCGCGAGGAAGTGCGAACCTTCGTGCGCGAAAACCTGCCGCCCGAGATGGCTGCACGCACGCTGCGCAACTATCATTTTCTGCGCGACGATCAACGCGAGTGGACGCGCATCCTGAACAAGAAAGGCTGGTCCGGGCAGAACTGGCCGCAGGAATGGGGCGGTACCGGCTGGACGCCAATACGCCAGTTCATTTTCGAGGACGAATGCTTCATGGCGGGGGCGCCCCCGATCGACACCGCCGGGTTCAAGATGATCGGTCCGGTGATCATGAACTTTGGCAGCGCAGCGCTGAAACAGGAGTTCGGTCCCAAGATCCTGAACGGAGACGTGTTCTGGGGGCAGGGTTTCTCCGAGCCCAACGCGGGCTCCGACCTCGGCTCGCTGCGCACGACCGCAGTTAGAGACGGTGACGATTATGTCATCAACGGGCAGAAGATCTGGACCTCCTACGTCGAGACCGCGGAGATGATCTTCGTGCTGGTCAAGACCGACCCGGAAGCAAAACAGCGCGGCATCTCGATGGTGTTGGTGGACAAGAACGCGCCGGGAGTCACGATCCGTCCGATCATCGACATCGGCGAGTGCCATACCCTGAATGAAGTCTTCTTCGATAACGTGCGCACCCCGGTGCGCTACCTCGTCGGCGAGGAAGGCAAGGGGTGGACCTACGCCAAGTACCTGCTTGATATGGAGCGCGCGTTCAGCGCCGAATGGCCACGCAACAAACGTTACCTCGCGCAACTGCGTGCGCTTGCCGGCTGCGCGCGCAGTAATGGTAGACGCCTGATCGATGCACCGGGCTTTGCTGCGCGCCTCGCCCAACTGGAAATCGATTTGCAGGCGCTCGAGTGGCTCACCCTGCGCGCGCTGTACGAACGCAAGGGTGGAACCACGCTGCCAGTGGGTTCATTGCTCAAGGTTCGCGGCTCGGAGCTGTTGCAGAAGATTGGCGAGATGCAGGTCGAGGCCTTGGGCGATCACGCCGCCTACTTCTATGCCGATCCGCGCGACCAGGCGGTGAGTGATGTTGGCTGGCCGCCGGGGCCCGCTTACGCCCCTGGCATCGTCGCCGACTACATGTACCGTCGCGCCACCACCATTTACGGTGGTGCGAACGAAGTTCAGCGCACCATCATCGCGAAAACCTTCTTGGAGCTTTGAGCATGGATTTTCAACTTAGTGGTGAGCAGCAAATGCTTAAGGACAGCGCACGGCGCTTCCTGGAAACGAACTGCGCATTCGAGCACCGTCAGCCATTGATCGACAACGGCAGTTTCGATGTGACGCGTTGGGCGACGCTCGCCGACCTGGGATGGTTCGGGGTGTCGCTGTCGGAGGAGCAGGGCGGATTTGGTGGCGGGGCGATCGAGACCGCGATCCTGATGGAAGAAATGGGGCGGGTGCTGTTCCTTGAGCCCTACTGGGCGATCGGAGTACTTGCGGCGCAGACGATCGCGGCGAGCAGCGACAGCCTGTGGTCGGAGGTACTCCTGCCCGCCATTGTTGCAGGTGAGGCGCGGCCGGTGCTGGCGCACAACGAACCCGAGGCGCGGGGCACGGTCGAGTTCGTGTCGACAACTGCAGTGGAGTCTTCGCCCGGACGGTGGAGACTAAGCGGGCGCAAGTCGTTGGTCGTCGGCGGTAACATCGCCGATCGATTCATCGTTTCGGCGCGTACTGCGGGCGCTGTGGAAGACCGTTACGGCATCACCCTGTTCGTTGTTGATCCGGGTGCTGACGGCATGACAGTGCGCAATATTCGCCTGATTGACAACCGCTGGTGCGCCGATATCGAACTGCGTGACGTTGAGGTGGGTGAAGACTCCATCATCGGCGCGCTCGGACAGGCTTTTGCTGCACTCGATGAAGGTCACGCCCACGCCACCGTCGCCCTATGCGCGGAGGCGGTCGGTGTAATGGAAAAGGCGCTGTGGATCACCCGCGACTACATCAAGATGCGCAAACAGTTCGGCGTCGCTCTGAGCACTTTCCAGGTTCTGCAGCATCGCATGAGCGAGATGCTCATCGAACTTGAACTCGCGCGCAGCATGCTGCACCGGGCGCTGGCGGCGATGAGCAGCCATACGGACGCGCGTGCTGCTGCACTTTCCGCGACCAAGGCCCACGTCGGGCGGAGCGGAAAATTTGTCTGTGCACAATCGATCCAGTTGCACGGCGGGATCGGAGTGACCGAGGAATACGTGATCGGGCATTACTTCAAGCGGATGACGACCATCGAGTACGCGCTCGGCAGTTCGCACGTCCATATCGAGCGCCTCGCCGAAGCTGAACGTAAGCGCGCTGCGTGATCAATCGGGATTAATCCCGAGGCCTGAATAGGCGTGAAGCTCGCCCGCTGCGGCCGGCCCCGGAAAACCGGGAAGGCGCAATCCCAATTGCTTGTCCAGGAGGGTTAATTTATGCAACAACTTGGCGCTCTCGAAGATCTGCCTCACGAATACCGTGAGGCCCTCACTGCGCAGAACCTGGTTCCGCTGTGGCCTAGCCTGCGTGCCTTGTTGCCGCCGGGCAAGCCCGCACTGCGTACCCGCCCCACATGTTGGCCGTATGCAACAGTGCGTCCGCTGCTGCTGCAGGCAGGCGAACTGACTCCGATTGAGAAGGCCGAGCGCCGCGTGCTGGTGCTCGCCAATCCCGGCCATGGCCTGGAGAAGATGCAGGCGAGTGCTTCGATCTATCTCGGCATGCAGTTGTTGTTACCGGGCGAGTGGGCACCGGCGCACAAGCACACCCCCAACGCAGTGCGCATGATTGTCGAAGGCGAAGGCGCCTATACCACGGTCGACGGCGAAAAGTGTCCGATGAGCCGTGGCGACCTGATCCTGACCCCCACTGGGCTGTGGCACGAACATGGTCACGACGGCACCGGGCCTGTAGTGTGGCTCGACGTGCTCGACCTGCCGCTGGTCTATTACACCGAAACTTCATATCACACCGAGGGCAAGGAGCAGCAAGTCACCGCGACCCTGGGCGAACGCAACTACGCCCACGGTGGCCTGGTGCCTTCGCCGCTGTTCGCGCGCGGCAGCGATCGGTGTTACCCGATGCTGCGTTATCCCTGGGTGGAGGCTCGGGCCGCGCTAACGAGCCTCGCCCAGACCCAGGCACCGACCGAAGCGGTACAAGTCGCCTACGTCAATCCGGAGACCGGCGCCGACTGCCAGAACATCCTCGGTTACTCGGCACTGATGCTGCGCCCGGGTGAGACGCTGACCCTGCCGGTGCGCTCGCCGGCGATGGTGTTCCACGTCATCGAAGGCAGTGCCCGGATCGACGTCGACGGTACCGCTTTCACACTCGGCCCGGCTGATACGTGCTGCGCACCGGGCTATACCCCGGTGACCTTGCACAACGGATTCAGCAGCGAGGCTGCATTTATCTTCATCGCGGACGAAAGTCCACTACACAGGAAGCTCGGCGTCTACGAAGTCCGTCCCTGAGCCCGCCACAGCCCCCCAATACTTTTTCGAATTAGAGCGAAAGCACATGACTCAAGCAAACTACCTGTGGGCTCCGGCCCCGGTTCATTCGCTGCCCGTGCGCGGCAGTGATGTCCGTCTGCCGGTTCGGCGCATCTTCTGTGTCGGCCGCAACTACTACGCCCACGCGGTGGAGATGGGGCGCCCAGTAGACAAGGCAACGATGAGCCCGTTCTACTTCCTGAAAGACGCCTCCGCCCTGGTCGACTCAGGCGCCACAGTGCCCTATCCAACCGGCACCTCGAACTACCACTTCGAGATGGAGCTGGTGGTTGCGATCGGCAAGCCGGGCTTTCGCGTTGACGAAGCCAACGCTCACGAGCTGATCTACGGCTACGGCGCCGGGCTCGACATGACCCGTCGTGACCTGCAACTGATTGCCCGTGAGCAGGGCCGGCCGTGGGATCTGGGCAAGAACTTCGAAAAGTCCGCAGTGTGTACCGAGATCGTGCCGGCGGTCGGGGCCGAGGTGCTCAACGTGGGGGCGATCAAGCTGCAGGTCAATGGTGTGACCAAACAGAGCGCCGACCTGTCAATGCTGATCTGGAACGTGCGCGAAATCATCGCCGACCTGTCAAAGTTTTATCACCTAGAACCTGGCGATCTGATCTACACCGGCACTCCCGAAGGCGTCGGTGCGGTCAAACCCGGCGACCACATCAGTGGCCATGTGGACGGTGTCGGCGACATCGTGCTGACCATCGGCCAAGCTGAATGAACGTCCGTTGCGTGTGCAGATGTCGCGACAACAAAAGGCTGAAACAATGAAGCTCTACAACTTCTTTCGCAGCGGCACTTCGCATCGCCTGCGCATTGCGTTGAACTTGAAGGGTATCGACTACGACTACGTTGCAGTCGACCTGCGTACCGAGGAGCACCTCGGTGCCGCATTCAAGGCCATCAATCCGCAGCAACTGGTGCCGGCGTTGGTCGATGGCGATCTGACCCTGATCCAGTCATCGGCGATCATTGAATGGTTGGAAGAACGCTTCCCTTCACCGCCGCTGTTGCCTTCAAAGCTCGAGGACCGTGCACGGGTGCGGGCCATGGCCGCGATCGTCGGCTGCGACATCCATCCGATCAACAACCGTCGTGTCCTTGAATACCTGCGCAAGCAACTTGGGTGCGACGAGGCCGCGGTGAAAATCTGGTGCAGAACATGGGTCAGCGCCGGTTTCGAAGCGATGGAGGACATGCTTGCCGCCGACTCTGGGCGCGGCGAGTTCTGTTTCGGCAACGCTCCTTCGCTGGCAGACGTGTATCTGGTGCCGCAGGTGGAGAGCGCACGCCGTTTCGAGATTGATCTGAGTCCGTTTCCGCACATTGTCGCGGTAGACCGTGCATGTGCCCGGCTCGATGCGTTTGTGCGCGCTGTACCTTCGGCACAACTCGACGCATAAACGCCATGCACCGGGTGCGTGTGGCGCACCCGTAGTGCTTAAGCGTCCAGGTTCGGTGCAGTCTTTACCGCCGCAGCCTTGGTCTTGCGAATCGGCTTTGCATCGTCCACGGGTGTGCTCGATTTCATAGAAACGGAGCCGTCGCCCACCTGCTGCTCGCCTTTCATGACCATCGCCACGATACGCGCAAGATTGGCGTTGATCCGGCGAGCCCCAAGGTAACGTTCGGTGAGCGCGGGGTCGGTCGAGGCGAGGTGCTCCATTGCGCCGTGCAGAATCGATGCTTCGGCATAGGCGTCGGCACGTTTGCGTGTGCCATGAGCGGGATTGATCGACAGGATGCGTTCGGCGAATCGCTCTATGAACGGCATGAAGGTATTCATCCGCAAGGCCTCGAAGCGCTCATCACCGCGAGTGGCCTCGAGATTCCGGTAACGCAGCACCGCCCGGTGCCTGTTCCACACCACGTTGAGTGCTTCGATAACGTCGGCGGCGTGCTTTTCAACTTTCTCGCGTTCCCACGGTTTGTCGAAAATCTCATGCACCTTGGCCATGTCCTCGCCAGCGACCTCGCTCAGCGCGAAAAGGATGTCTTTGGTGTCGTCGAAGTACATGTAGAAGCTGGCCGGCGAGGTATGTGCTTCTGCAGCAATCGCCACTGCAGTCAACTCCACAGGCGACTGGGTCAGGAGTAGACGCCGTGCGGCCTCCATTAGCCGGGCACGGGTTTCCAGCCCCTTCCGGCCCAGCGTCTGTCCCTGTTTGTTTTTCTTGATCTTTGAGGTCATGGAAAGCCCAAGGCGGTAGCCAAATAAAGTTATCTGATGAGTTTTCAGTGATGCTGCGGTCGAATTCTAGGCCAGAACGCACACATTTGCAGCTTGAGTATCCTGGCCGACATGCAACCATGAGGACGAGGAGATTATCCTGAAAACTGTTAACATCACAGTTAAAGCATGGCAATGCAAGACAGACCAGTATTGGTTTCTATCACGGGGCGGAGGGGAGAGATGTCGGATATAGAAGGCACGACCAGGGACGGCGACTATGAACAGGCCTGACCGGCTGTGGGCTGCGTTTATCAGCGCTCCGTTTCGTACGCTGTGGTTCGGCAGCGTTGCGCTCAATCTGACGATCTGGATGCAAAGCGTTGCGGCGGCGTGGCTGATGGTGTCGCTGACGAGCTCGCCGCTGATGGTGGCGCTTATTCAGTCCGCGACAGCGCTGCCATCCTTCCTGCTCGGTTTGATCTCAGGGGTGATGGCCGACCTGGTGGACCGGCGGCGTTATCTGCTTGCCGTGGTCAGTTTCATGCTCGTGTCCGCGGTGAGCTTGTGGCTGTTTGTGGCGATGGATGTCGTCGGTCCGTGGATGCTGATTTTTTTCACCTTTTCGATGGGGGTCGGTTTCGCGCTGCAAGCACCCGCGTGGTCCACGTCACAGATGGATTCCGTCGCGCGCGCGCTGATGCCTTCGGCGATTGCGTTGAGTGCGCTGTCGTACAGTTCCGCGCGCGCACTTGGCCCGGCCATGGCGGGGGTGGTGATCTCGGGGGCAGATGTAGTGACCGTTTTCGCGCTCTGTGTCGGGCTGTTGGGCCTGTCGTTCGTTGCACTGCTGCTATGGAAGAACTCCCATCAGCCCAGCCCCTTGCCGCCGGAGAGTCTACTGTCGGGTCTGCGCAGTGCGCATCGCTACGTGCGTCATTCGAAAATCGTCAAGGTTCAGATCGTGCGCACAGTCGCGTTCACTTGCGCCGGCAGTGCAGTATGGGCGCTGCTGCCGCTGTTCGCAGAGCATCAGCTCAACGCTGGGGCTGGGGGCTACGGCTTGCTATTGGCGAGCATGGGGGCGGGTGCCGTGGTTGGTGCCCTGCTGGTGCCGAGACTCAAGGCTAATTTCGAGATCAACAGGATGATGGCCGTCGCCACCGCAGTTTATGGCGGCGTGACGCTGGGCGTTGCCCTTGTCCCAAGCATGTTTGCCGTGTGCGCCATGCTATTCGTTGGCGGGGGTGCCTGGCTGGTGGTTGGGAACACCAACATGCTGGCGCTGCAGTCGTCGGTGCCGACCTGGATCAGGGGCCGCACCCTTGCTGTGTACATGGTGGTCTTCCAGGGTGCAATGGCGGGTGCGAGTGCAGGCTGGGGGTGGGTGGCGGGGCGGATCGGTACGGCAGAAACCTTCGTGGTAAGCAGTGTCCTGATGCTCGTCGTGATGGTGCTGATGAGGTGGTTCCCCGCGCGTATTGCGGATGAGGCCGAAGCGACCGAGTCCAGCGCCAGCCTGTTCCCGGAAATTGACCCGCAACGCATTCCGGCCGGGGGCGTGGTTGCGGTCCAGATCGACTACGTCGTCGAAGCCGACCAGCGCGATCAGTTCCTGCACCGCCTGGATGGCATTGGACGGGTCAGGCGCCGCGACGGGGCCAGCTTCTGGGGCGTGTTCTGTAGCGTCGAGGATGAGCGGCGCATTGTGGAACGCTTTTTTGTCGATTCCTGGGACCACTACCTGCGCCAGCGCAGCCGCATGACGATTGCCGACCAGAACGCAGAACGGGCCATGTGGGAACTGCATGTGGGCGACGCCCCCCCGGCAATTTCGCACTATGTATCGGTGCGCGGTTTGTAGTGATCGGCCTTTTGTCCACCCGAGCGGACCTGCGCCGAGGCGTGGTTTCGCGCGCTCATCGGGATGCTCGCTGTGCTGCATTGCAGCAGTGAAAGCGGCTCGCGGAAGATCCGGAAAATTTTGTTTGACAGTGTTGCCGGGGCGCGATAGTCTGTTAAAAACTGACGAAAGATCAGTTTATGAAGTAAAGACAAAGAAGCACGGACAGGCACAGGAGGAGGTGGAAAATGACAATCTTCAACACCAATTTTGCGAGCTGTTCCAGCGCTAACCCGCGGCGCGGACTTGTCTATCGGAAGCCCCAGTCGTATCAGGCATGGGCGCATGGGAGTGCGATGCCAGGCTGCGGCACTGTGGCGGCCTCCGGGGATTATCGAACCTCGCGACGCATGGAGTCGCAGTCTGCCGAGCGCGCCGGCGCGCCTGCCCGCGTTGATGGCGGACGGGGTTGCGCGGCCTTGCCGCGTCACCAAGCGCCTTCTCAAGCCCGGTCGCACCTTGCCAAGAAATGCCTCCGGTTGGCGTTCACCGTCTATACGGCGATCTTTGCCGGTGTGGCCGCCAGTCCGATTGCGGACGGTACGGTGGTGTCTGGCAGCGACCATACGGCGCTGACTTTTCTGGTTAGCGGCAATCCGTTTGACCTGTATGAGCGTTACTGAAGTGCTCCATCGTACTGCAACATTTTCGCTGTAATGCGAGTTTGTCCGGGTCGGACTGCCGATTTTTGCCCCGGCTTGCTTTGTACGGCTCGCCTTAATAACAGACAAAAAATTAGTTATTTGATTTCTGTTGTCGGGGTTGCCGCAAACCAGAACGTTGATGACATTGAATTGCTCAGTGCCAGTAGTAAGTTGCAACACCAACATAATCGAGGAGCATGATGAGACAGAACCCAAACAAGCGGGCGGCCCCCAGAAAATTGTCCGTGGCCATATTCATTGCATGTGCCGCAATGGCGGGATCGGCGCACGCAATGAGTTTCGATACCGGAAATCCCGACATCGAACTGCGCTGGGACAACACCATTCGCTATAACGCTGCCGTTCGCGCCGAGAAGATTGATTCGACGCTGTACAACAGCGGTGGTACGGACGAAACCGAGGGGCGATTTGATCGTGGCGACATGATCATGAATCGGCTTGATATCGTGACCGAGATGGATTTGATCTATAAGGGTAGACACGGCTTTCGAGTCAGTGCCGCGGGCTGGCGGGATTTTGCCTACGATAACGATGCTGAGGGAAATCCGCGCTTTCCGTCCAATTACGATGGCGGGCGTTTTAACGGCTATACCCAGCGTTACATTGTTGGGCCGGGCGGTGAGCTGCTTGATGCCTTCGTGTTCGGCACATTTGACCTCGGCAATACCGTCCTCAGCCTTAAAGCAGGTCGGCACAATCTTTACTGGGGTGAGGCGCTGTTCTCCACCACTAACTCGATAGCGTACTCGATGGCGGGTGTGGATGGCCTGAAAGCCGCATCCAGCCCGGGTATCGAAGCCAAAGAGACCTTCATGCCGCGCAACCAGGTCTCCGCCACCTGGATTCTCACCGACGACATCTCAATGGCAGCGCATTACGCATTCGAATGGGACCCGTTTCGGATCGCGCCGGGGGGTACCTTTTTCGCCAGTTCGGATGCCTCGCGCTCGGACTTTGCCAGCCCTCCAGGGGTGCGGAATGGATCTGATCTGCGCCCTTCCAATGAAGGTGATTTCGGCGTGAATTTGCGCTGGAGTCCGCCGGTGATGGGAGGCACGGTCGGGTTGTACTACCGCAAATTCGATGAAAAACTGCCGCAAGCGTTTACTCAGGTCGAAACAAATGGGGTGACAACGGTCCGGTCCGTTCGTTTTGGCTTTGCACGTGATACCGAATTGTATGGCGTGAGTCTGTCCGGAAACGTCGGACCGGTCGCCGTGGCAGGGGAAGTCTCCTACCGTAAGGATGCGGCGCTGAATTCCACTTCAACGCGCTCGGCACGGGTCCCGCTTGGGGCGTCCTATTCTTACAAGCAGGCAGAGGGAGCACGAGGCAACACAATGCATGCAGTGGTAAACGGCGTGTGGCTGATGCCGAGAACCTCGCTCTGGACCGGTGGAACGCTCACTGCGGAAGTCAACTACAGTCGCCTTCTGGAAGTGACCGAGAACGACGAGTTGTTCAATAAGGCCGCTAATGGCTCGGACTGCGCAGGCGGGGTGCGCGCTGGCTGTATGTCACGCGATGCCTGGGGCATGAACTTGGGGGTCACGCCGCAGATTCCGCAAGCCTTCCCGAGTTGGGACCTGTCGTTCCCGATGTCGGTCGCGTATCAGATCAAGGGTAACGGTCCTGCCCTCGGTGGCGGCTCCGAAGGCGCCACAACCTACTCGGTCGGAGTCACGGGAACCTACCGGTCAGTGCATGAGTTCTCGTTGAGATTCACCGATTACGAGCGCGGAAACCGGGCGACAAGGTCCATCACTGAGGACCATGCCTGGCTCGGCTTCACCTACAAGACAGTGTTCTGAGAACCATTCACCTAAATGTGCATCCACCACGGCGTTTGATCATGCTCTGGTCGGATGAGAAAGGAGTCAGTAATGAATAGCATGAAGCATTTCGCCACTATCGCCGTGGGCGCGATGATCGCGGGGCAGGTGTTGGCCGCGCCAACGCCCGAGGAAGTCAAGCAGCTTGGCACCACGCTTACCGCGTTCGGTGCCGTCAAGGCGGGCAATGCTTCCGGGACCATTCCGGAGTGGAAGGGGGGGCTGTGCAAGCCGGTGGCCGGCTACAAGCCCAAGAATGGCAAGCAGGGCGCACCGTATATCGACCCCTTTGCCAATGAAAAGCCGCTGCTCCATATTACGGCGGCCAACATGACCGAGCATGCGGACAAGCTCGACGAGGGTACCAAGGAGTTGATGCGACGCTATCCGACGTTTGGCATCAAAGTGTACCCAACCCATCGTACGGCCTGCCACGAAGACTGGGTGTACAAAAACACCATCGAGCGTGTAATGAACCCATCGCTGGTTGGGGACGCCCCCGGCATTACCGGCGCACACGCCCAGATCCCGTTCCCGATCCCCAAGTCGGGCGCGGAAGCGATGTGGAACAACATCCTGAAATGGGAGCCGACTGCCTACGAGTATGATTTCGAAGCAGGCCTGATGGATTCCGCCGGAAACTTCAGCTCTGCGTCGTTTCAGTGGGCGATCACCACCAACTGGTACTGGGACAACACTCTGAGTTCGATCCCCGAGGATCGGCCGTATCGTGCGCTGGTCGCCAAGGTACTCGAGCCAGCGTCGCAAGTCGGTACTCAGAACCTGCGTGTCACTTACCTGCGTCATGACCTGAACCCCGATATGGCGTGGTCGTATTCGCCCGGTCAGCGTCGCGTTCGTCGCTCGCCCGAGTTCAAGTTCGACACGGTGTCGACAACCTCCGGCGGTTTGCTGATTTTTGACGAAATCAATGCCTTCGACGGAACCCTGGAGAAGTACAACTGGAACATCGTCGGCAAGAAGGAAATGTACATCCCGTACAACAACTGGCAGATGATCGGCGCGCCGCTGCGGGAGACCATGCCCAAGGATCACGCCAATGTGGATCTGCTGCGCTGGGAACTGCACCGCGTGTGGGTGGTGGAAGGTACCCTAAAGGACGGGCAGCGCCACGTCCAGCAGAAGAAAGTCTTCCTGCTTGATGAGGACTCGTGGCTGACCGGTGTGTATTACGGCGTCGATCATTCCGGAAAGGTTCACCACCTGATGCACCTGCCGCTGGTCCAGCAGTACGACAAGCCTGGTCCGCGCAGTGGTCCGATGGTGCTCTACGATCTGTCGCGTGGCATCTACGGCTTCCAGAACAAGCCTGAAGGTCGCCCGGATCAGTTGGGTTATCAGCACGTCGATACCAAACCGCGTTCCTACTTTGCGCCTGACGCACTTGCCGGGCGTGGTGTTCGCTAAGTTGGTGGTTTGATCGCTTTTCTGTATCGCCTGAAGCGCTGCCATGCATCTGGATTCCGTGGTGCCTGGCAGCCTTCATCAAACGGATTGTGAAGTTGATTATGTCTTTACCGGTTTCAGCGGTGCCGAGGATGAGCTTCGCGGCTCAGTCGCGGCGATGCTTATGGAATATATTGGCCGCCCGCAACGGGTGGAGGAAGGAGTAGCAAAGTGCGCCTGATTGCGCTGTCTCTGTTGGCAGGGGTTTGGTTGTTTTCCGCCGCGACGGTTCAGGCGAAAGTGACCGGAGACCCACTCGACGTTCCGGCGGTGACGACGCGTCTGACGACCTCGACCCAGCTCTCCGGTATCGCACAGGCCGGGAACAGGCTGGTCGCGGTCGGCATACGCGGTCTGATCATTACTTCGGACGACGGCGGCGTGAGTTGGGAGCAGCGCCTGTCGCCGGTATCTTCAGATCTGCTTGCGGTCAGTTTTCCGACCGCGGACAAAGGCTGGGTTGTTGGTCATCACGGCGTCATTCTTCACTCGAGCGATGGCGGGGTGTCGTGGATGAAGCAGATGGATGGGCGTGACGCTGCCACCCAACTAGTCGCGCATTTCGAGAAACTCGCTGCAACGGGTGACGAAAGGGCCGGGATATTGCTTGATGAAATGCGGCTGAATTTCGAGAATGGCCCGGAGCAGGCTCTGCTCGATGTCTGGTTCGATGACGAATCCACCGGCTATGTGGTCGGATCCTTTGGCACGCTGCTGTCGACCGCAGATGGCGGCCGCACCTGGCGCTCTGAAATCGAGCATGTCGACTACGAAACGCTGCTCCACCTGAACGTGGTCCGCCGGGTGGGAGATGCACTTTTTGTCGCTTCCGAACGCGGCGTGGTGTTCAGGCGCAAGGCCGGTGGCACTAAGTTTGAGGCGCTCGAAACCGGCTATGCAGGCAGTTTCTTCACCTTGATCGGGCAAGCCCATACGGTGGTGGCAGCCGGCCTGCGCGGGACCATTTTCAAGTCGGAAGATGGCGGTGACAACTGGACGAAGATCGAAACCGATGTACTCGCAACCCTGACCGGGTCGGCCGTCGCCGGTGACGTTTTTTTCCTGGTAAGCCAGAACGGCCGCGTTCTGATCAGTACCGACCAGGGCAGTACATTTCGTAGTCAGGCGGCTAAACGTTCGATGACGCTGACCGGCGTCGTGCAGGTGAATCCGCAGGATCTCGTGCTCATTGGTACGACGGGTGTCCAGAAGCTGACGCTCGAATAAGTTCTGTTTGCAAAAACGCGGCAACACTAGAAAAGAGAGACAGCGTCATGGCGGCTTCGCATCGGGCAATCGAATTGCCGGTAATTTCTGATCCTGCACAGTTCGATAGAAAGAGCGGGAGTATGCTTGAGCAGGTTATTTTCAATAACCGGGCTGCGGTCGTTCTGATCTGTGTGCTGATGACGATCTTCCTCGGCTGGCATGCTGCAAAGCTCCCGGTCAATGCAAGCTTCGAGAAGATGATTCCGAGCTCGCACCCCTACATCCAGAACTACTTTGAAAATCGCGAATCACTGCGCGGGCTGGGCAGTTCATTGCGCATTGCGGTGGAGAACACTTCGGGCGATATCTTCGACAAGGAGTATCTGCTGACCCTGCAGAAGGTGAACGACATCGTATATCTGATGCCGGGCGTCGATCGAGCCTGGATGCGGAGTTTGTGGACCACCAGCCTGCGCTGGACTGAGGTCACCGAAGAGGGCTATCGCGGCGGGCCGGTGATGCCAGATAAGTGGGATGGCAGCGCTGAGGCTACCCGCCAGCTGCAGGTGAATATCTCGCGCGCCGGCTTGGTCGGCAGCTTCGTTGCGGACAATCTGAAGTCTTCGGTGATCGTGGTGCCGCTGCTGGAACGCAATCCGGAGACGGGGGAGGTGCTCGACTACGGAAAGCTGTCCGCCAATCTCGAATCGCAGATCCGCGCGCTGGAATCCGACAACATCAAGATTCACATCGTTGGGTTCGCCAAGCTGGTGGGTGACCTGATCGATGGCCTGCATGCGGTCATGAAGTTCTTCGGCTTTTCGGTCTTTTTTGCGGCCGCATTTGTGTTCATGTACACGCGGTGCTGGCGCAGCACTGCGCTGCTGGTCACCAGTGCCATGCTGGGCGTGGTTTGGTTGCTGGGCATACTGCGGATCATGGGTTTGCCGCTCGATCCGTATTCGATTTTGGTGCCCTTTCTGATCTTTGCAATTGGCTTGTCTCATGGTGCGCAGAAGATGAACGGCATCATGCAGGACGTGGGGCGCGGAACGCACAAGTATGTTGCCGCGCGTTATACCTTCCGCCGCCTGTTCATGGCAGGGCTGACCGCGCTGATCGTCAATATCGTCGGCTTTGCGGTGCTGGTCGTCATCGATATCCCTGCGATTCGCGAAATGGCGCTGACCACAAGCATCGGCGTGACAGTGCTCATCTTCACCAAGCTGCTCTTGATTCCGGTGATGCTGTCCTACACCGGGGTCAGCCAGAGCGCTGCACTGCGCAGCGTGCGTTCAGAGTCCGCAGGGGAGGGCTCCAGCGGCGCTTTCAAGGTGGTCAGAGGCGCGCTCGTACGCCTGTGCGAGCGGCGCAATGCGATCGTGATGATCGTCATTGCGGCAGCGCTTGGAATCAGTGCGATTCTGATTCGCCAGGATATCCAGATCGGCGATCTCAACCCTGGCGCTCCCGAGTTGTGGCCCGACTCGCGCTATAACAAGGACGTCGCCTACATTGCTGACAATTATGGGCTGTCCACCGACCAGTTCGTGGTCATGCTCAAGACCAAGCCGGGTGAGTGCTATGCCTACTCGACAGTGATCGCAGCCGACCGCATGGGTGCGATGCTGCGCGAGATCGAGGGCGTGCAGACCACCTTCTCGTTTGTCGATGGCATGCGGCGGGCGACCGCGGGCCAGTTCGAGGGCAACCCGAAGTGGCTCTCGCTATCACGCAATGCGACCAATCGCACCCAGTCCTACACCACCTTCCAGGCCGATCGGCCCGATATGGCCGACTCCACCTGTGTGGTCAGCCCGATCATGGCGTACCTGACTGACCACAAGGCCGATACGCTGACTCGAGTTGTGACCGCGGTGGAGAAATTTGCCGCCGAGAATAACGAGCCGGGTCTCGAATTCCAGCTCGCGGCCGGTAATGCAGGCATCGAAGCGGTGACCAACATTGTGGTCAAGCAAAGCTTCTGGACCATGCACTTCGTGCTCTACGGTGCGGTGGTGGTGCTGTGCTTCGTCACCTTCCGCAGCTGGCGGGCGACCGTAGTGGCGCTGATCCCGCTCGTACTGACCTCGGTGATGTGCGAAGCGCTGATGGTGTTGCTCGACATCGGAATCAAGGTCGCGGTGCTGCCGGTGATTGCCGTCGGGGTCGGGGTCGGGGTCGATTACGCACTTTACCTTCTGAGCATTCAACTGGCCCTGCAGCGTCGCGGGGTGACCCTGGCCGAGTCCTATGCGCATTCGCTCGATTTCACCGGCAAGATCGTCGGCCTGGTTGGGGTAACCATGGCAGTCGGTGTCGTTACCTGGGCATGGTCTCCGATCAAGTTCCAGGCCGACATGGGCATTCTGCTGACCTTCATGTTCCTGTGGAACATGATCGGTGCACTGGTACTGATTCCTGCCTTGTCGCACTTCCTGCTGCGCACCAAGGCAGACAAGTTGTACTCGGATGAGGAGTCGTTTCCAGGGACCACACCAGCGGCTACCACGGCGGTACATGGTGAGCAGTCTGCGCAAGGCCGAGTGCTGGCCACCTCCGGTGCAGCGTGAGCAGCGCGCGATGCCTTCTGTGGGTACGGGAATCCCGTTCGAGCTGGCTTCAGCTTAACTTTGGCGTGAGTACCAAATAATGAACGCAGCGATCATTCAGAATCCATGGCCTACCTATGTGGTACTGCTGCTGAGTTGTTTCATCACCATGGAGGCGTCGGCCTTCCAGGCGCCAGCAATTCCGAGCATTGCGCGCCATTTCGAGGTGAGCGCTGGGCTTTCGGCCATGATCTCGCTGATCTACTACCTCGGTGTGATCGTTTTCAGCCCGATCTCGGGACGGCTTGCCGATTCCTTCGGTCGCAAGCGCATGCTCGTGATTGGATTGTCCGTGTTTGCGGCATCTGAATTTCTCGCCGCACTGGTCACCAATTTTTCCATGCTGCTGGTCGCACGCTTTGTGCAAGGGGCCTGCGTGGGGTGCATTCTGCCCTGCGTCCTGTCCTACGCCGGCTATCTTTTTCCGCCCCAGAAACGTGGGATGCCGCTTGGTGTGCTCGTCTTTGCAATGGGTCTGGGGGCAACTACGGGTGCGTTGATCGGCGGGTATCTGATCGACTGGCTTGGCTGGCGCTCGATTTACTGGGTCAGCGGAGTCCTTGCGCTCGTCGGCCTGGTTGTATTGCAGTGGCGCGTACCGGAAACCCCGACCAGTTCCGATCCATACCGACTCGACTGGAAAGGCGCGGTTCTGCTCCTGATTGCGGTGGGCGCCTTCCTGTCCTTCCCGACCTGGATTGGCCGTTTCGGGTTCGTTTCGTGGCAGGCACTGACTGCCCTCGGGGTGGGTTTGATCGGTTTCGCGGTGCTGTGGCTGCTTGAGCAAAAGACCGAAGTTCCGGTCCTCGACATCGGAATCCTGCGCCAGCGCAACTTCATCGTGCCAGGCCTCCTCTATCTGCTGTTCCTGATCGTGTACGGAGGCACCATCTATTCGCTGGTCTTTTTCGTCAATGATCGGCCGGGTGGCAGTGCATCGCATGGGGGCATGATCACCATGTTTACCTATGGTGCGAGCATGCTTGCAGGACTCATCAGCGGCAAGTTGGTGGACCGTTTCAACGAAAGGTCGGTGATCTTGGGAATTGTGGCGCTGATGACATGCGGCCTGTGGCTGTACACCACGCTCGCTACCGATACGCCCTTGTGGTTCGTGGCTTTCATCGCCACCGTGCTCGGTTTTGGTCAGGGCATGAAGGGACCCGCGATTACCAAGCTGGCGATGAGCACTTTGCCGCCGAATCGTATGAGCGCCGGCAGTGGACTGTTCTCGATGATGCGGGACTTCGGTACGCCGCTGGGAGTGTCGATCGGGCTGGCACTGTACGGGGCAACGGTGGAAAAGGGAACTGAAGCCACCGTGCTCGATCGCATGCGTGAATTGGGGGTCGAGGATCATCTGTTGCCGATGGCAAGCCAAGCGTTGGCAAGCAAGGGCGCCGCGATCGCGGTCGAGCTTCAGGAACGTCTGACCGCACTGGGGACCGATTTTTCCACCGTGCTTGCCTTGTCCAAGGTGGACGGCATGGCCGGCGCCTTGCCCGAGGTTGGGGGTATGCTGTTCGGAGTGCTGTTCTTGGCAATGGTTCTCGCCCTGTTCCTGCCCAAGCGCGGGCTAGCGCTTGGCGAAGCCAAGGCCTGACTGTCGGCGCAGGACAAGGCTGAGGCTTTTGCCCTGCAATATGTTGGAGTGTACGAATGGACTATGTGAACCTCGGTAATACAGGTCTCAAAGTGTCGCGTCTTTGCCTCGGATGTATGACCTATGGCGACACCGAGCGTGGTGACCGTACCTGGGTTCTGAACGAACAGCAGGGTCGGCCATTCATTGCGCGAGCGCTCGAGCTGGGTATCAATTTTTTTGACACGGCCAATGTTTACTCCCTTGGCGCCAGTGAGGAAATACTGGGGCGGGCGATCCGGGACATGGCACGCCGCGACGAGGTCGTGATCGCTACCAAGGTGTGTGCCACGATGCGCAGCGAGCCGAACGGTTTCGGTCTCTCGCGCAAAGCGATCATGAACGAGATTGATGCCAGCCTTCGTCGGCTAGGCACCGACTACGTTGATCTATATCAGATACATCGCTTCGACTACACCACGCCGATCGAAGAAACGCTCGAGGCCCTCCACGATGTCGTTAAGGCCGGAAAGGCGCGTTATATCGGCGCCTCGTCGATGTTCGCTTGGCAATTCATGAAGGCGCTGGGGATTCAACGTGCGAATGGCTGGAGCCGGTTCGTGTCGATGCAGAATCACTACAACTTGCTGTATCGTGAAGAAGAGCGCGAGATGATGCCCCTGTGCAAGTCCGAGGGGATCGGCGTGATCCCATGGTCGCCGCTTGCGCGCGGTCGCCTGGCCCGGCCTTGGAGTGATCAGCCCGGAAGTGAGCGCGACCGGACGGACAAGTACACCAAGGTGCTCTTCGGCCGCAGCAGAGAAATCGACCAACCCGTTGTCGATCGCGTGGCGCAGATTTCCGCGGACCGCGACCTTCCCCAAGCGCAGGTCGCACTTGCCTGGATGTTGGGTAAACCTTTCGTGACTTCACCCATCATCGGTGCGAGCAAGCCTCATCACCTTGATGACGCGGTCGCAGCGCTCGCGTTGCGGCTGGACGAAGCCGAGATAAAGGCGCTCGAGGAACCTTACCAACCGCATAAGGTTGCGGGGTTCGTCTGACCGGACGTCCTAGTGGGCGTAATGATGCGCAAGTGAAGGGCTGGACAGGCGGCCCCGGCGCGGTAAATTGAGTGCCGACCGTCAAAGGGGTAGAGATGCTGCTTGAAGCAGGTGTGGTCGCCATCGTCACCGGTGGTGCTTCTGGGCTTGGGGAAGCCACGGCCCGCCACTTCTCGGCGCGAGGGGTTCGCGTGGCCATCTTCGATTTCAATGAAAACGCTGGCGAGGAGCTTGCGCGGGAAATTGGCGGAGTTTTCTGCAAGACCGACATTACGTCGGATGAGCAGGTCGAGGCGGCGTTTGCCAAGGCTAGAGCCGCGCTCGGGCAGGAGCACATCCTCGTCAATTGCGCGGGGGTCGGTTACGCGATCAAGACTGCCGGCCGCGACAAGCTCACGGGGGAAATTCGGCATCATCCTCTGGAAAAGTTCGAGCGCACTATCCAGGTCAATCTGGTCGGAAGCTTCCGCTGCATTGCCAAGGCAGCCGCAGGGATGATAGCGCTGCCGGCGACGGCTGGCAGCGAAAGAGGCGTGATCGTAAACACGGCCTCCGTTGCGGCACAGGACGGGCAGATTGGGCAGGCCGCATACAGTGCATCAAAGGCGGGGATTGTCGGAATGACCTTGCCGATCGCACGCGATCTGATGAACGAAGGAATTCGCATCAATACCATCATGCCCGGTATCTTTGCCACGGCGGTGATGCTGGCGTCCCCCGAACATGTGCTGCAGGCGCTGGAGAAGTCGGTTCCTTTTCCCCGGCGTCTGGGCCGACCGGAGGAGTTTGCAGCGATGGTGGAGACGGTTGTGACGAGCACCTACCTCAATGGAGAGTCGATCCGACTCGACGGCGCGATCAGAATGGGCCTGCGGTAATTAAGTCGCTGTTCATTGCCAGTCTATGCCAAGGCTGTGATGACAGGATCAGTTCGACCGCGATCGATACTGCTATTGTTGGCGCCAATCGGACGTGGACTGCCGCCATAAGAAGTCAGGACGGTCACCAGTGTAGACTTGTGTCCCCCGGCTGCCCACTTCAGGGCCCTACTGATCACTTCGTAGTCGTTGCCGCGCATCTGCCGCTCAATTCAGCGCGTGTAGTAGCCGACCCCGACGATGTACTTGCCGACCCGCCTGAAGAAGGTGTGCTTGGCCTCAGGTTGCTGGGTGACCGGGTTTGCCCACACGTAGTCGATCTCACCGCTTCCTTTGGCTTCGACCTGAGCGATCATCTCGAGAACGATCAGCCGGCCGGTTGCATCCTTCACGTTGTTGCCATTGGTGCGCAACATCCTCGGCATCACCGCATGGGCCACGAAGCGGCGCGACTCGATCTCGAACACGAAGGCGTAGAGATCGTCCTGTGCGAACGGCCCGCCCAGGGTGTTGAATTCGGTGACTGCGGCGTTCGGGTCGTGTTTGAGCTTTTCTGCAGCCTGGTCGAGCAGGGCCTTCGCCTGTTCGGGCGTCGAGCGCTGGAGGTAATAGCCGACGGCAAGGATTGTGCCATCCACCCTTTCAAAGTAGGCCCGCTTGCGCTGGATGGTGCCGTTGACGCTGTTCATCCAGCGGTATTCTACGTCGCCACGGCCGTTTGCTTTCGCGGCTGCGATCAGCTCGGCAAAGAACGCCTTGCCGGCGGAGTCGAGCATCGTGCTTACGTTGCGCCCGACCAGTAGTGAGGACGAGCCGCCACTGGCGAGAAATTCGCCGTCAGTGCCGAGCGCGTAGACGTAGAGTTCCTGGTCGATGAAGTTGCCCTGACGACTGAATTCTGCGAATGCCGGTTCGCCGACCGTGCGGAAGCGGGTGACTGCCTTTGCCAGCAGCGCGCGGGCGCGTTCTGCTTCGTTGGTCGGGATGGTCTGGGCGCTCACCGTCGGTGCTGCTGCGTGAGTGGAAAGCGAGGGAAGCGCGCAACAAATGGCAAACGCGATACCGATCAGTTTAATCACTTGTGACTCCTTGGTTTTGTTTGGCAATGCTCCCGGTGATGAACCCCGGGGTTGTCGTCCGCATTGACTGGATGCGTAGTGGACTGCTGCGATGCAGGGTGCTAGCCGGGGGTTGTGTTCAAGCATTTGATAAACTTTGATAAATGATCTAAATCTTACCATAAAACTGACGTTAAGACAGTTAATAATCAGTCGCGCCAGCGCGCGACTGATTGCTGTCCGCGCCCGGTGCGGGATCACGATTGAGCTCTGGACACGGGGCAGGAGGATGCTCGGTGTTTTCGGCCATTGCTCCGACGACGCTGTGATGCGAGCGCGGGCGGCAGGCGCAATTGTCGATGCGCGGGACGTGCGAACGGGCTGGCCCGGGGCGAACTGAAAGCTGATTGTGTGCGTTGCGTTCCTTGTATATAAATAATATAGTATCAGTTATATATTGATTGAATCTGCCCCGCGCAGTACTGCTGAGTACGCGACTTTTCTCCCGACATAAGGGTCTCCTGCAATGACTATTACCACTCAACAAGGCTGGACTGCTGGCCAGCAAGACACCATCAATGATGTCGTGCGGCGTGCCGTACGCGATCACGGGGGGCGCCTGTTCGTCGACTTTCTCGGTGTTCGCCATACCTATGCCGAGATGCATGAACGGGTGTGCCGGATCGCCAATGGCCTGATCGATCTTGGCATCAAGAAGAACGACACTGTGGTCACCCTGCTCGACAATAGTGACGAGGCGGTGTTCGTGTGGCTGGCGCTGAACAAGGTGGGTGCGATCAGCGTGCCGGTGAACACCGCCTACAAGGGCGAGTTTCTGCGCCACCAGGTCACCGATGCCGGTGCGCAGGTCATCATCGCCGAAACCGACTACGCCGAGCGCGTCGTTGCCATCGCGGGGGTTCTGCCGGAGTTGCGTACCCTCGTGTATCGGGGGGCGAAGCCCGAGCTTAAGGGTTTCGATCGCCAGGTGTTGAGTTGGGCATCGCTATACAGCGACCATGCGACCGACCCGATGATCGACGTTCAGCCGGGGGACCTGTCCATGCTGATCTATACCGGGGGAACCACCGGCTTGTCCAAGGGGTGCATGGTCAGTCACAACTATGCGTGCAATTTCGCCCGCCAGATGCTGGTGGGGACCAATCGTACCCATGAAACCGTCACCTGGACGCCGCTGCCGCTGTTCCACTTCAACGCGGTGTCGTCGTCTTTCCTGTGCAACATGTTGGTGGGTGCGTCGGTGGCATTGTATTCGCGCTTTTCGGTGTCCAATTTCTGGCCCGAAGTCGAGCGCACCAAGGCGACCGACTGCTCGTTGCTCGGCACCATGTTTACGCTGCTGGCGCGCGCCGACGACAGTGAGTCGATGCACCGCTGCAAGGGACAGTTGCATGCAGCGTGGGGGGCGCCGTTCCCGGCCGAGATTCAGGAGATCTGGAAGGCGCGTTTCGGGGTGAAATACACCCAGGCGGTGGGCTATGGTTTGACCGAATGCTCGGTGGTCACACTACAGCCTTACGACCGGCCGGCAAAGGTCGGTGCCTCCGGCTTTCGCGCCGATTGCTATGACGTACGAATCATTGACGACAACGACGTGGAGTTGCCAGAGGGTACGGCGGGCGAGATCATGGTTCGTCCCAGGCAGCCCCACGTCATGTTCGAAGGCTACTGGAAGCGACCCGAGGATACGCTCAAGGTAATGCGTAACCTGTGGTTTCACACCGGCGATATCGGCAAGTTCGACGAGAACGGCTACTTCTTCTTCCTTGACCGCAAGAAGGACTACCTGCGGCGCAAGGGTGAGAACATCTCGAGCATGGAAGTCGAGAATCTCTTGCGCACCCACCCTGAGATCGAAGATGCCGCGGCTCATGCGGTGCTATCGGACCTCAGCGAGGATGAACTCAAGATCACCGTCACGCTCAGGGCGGAAGCCCGGCTCACGGAAGAGGCGCTGTTCCACTGGTGCGTCGACCAGTTCCCGTATTTTGCTGTCCCGCGTTACATCGAATTCCGTGCCGATCTGCCGCGCAATCCGGTGGGCAGGGTGCAGAAGTTCCAGCTCCGGGAGGAGGGTGTGACGCCGACCACCTGGGATCAGGAAAAAGCCGGGATTCAGATCAAGAAGCGCTGAACGCGCCAGTGTTCGAGACCGCCTCACCCGCTTTGCCGCGGGTGCTGGATCATCTGCGCCGCGACAAAGGGACATCATGATCACGCTCAGCGTCAATGGACAGTCACGGCAGGTGGATGTCGACCCCGACACCCCGCTGCTATGGGTGTTGCGAGAAGACCTGAAACTGACCGGCACAAAATTTGGCTGCGGCATGGCATTGTGTGGCGCGTGCACCGTTCTTGTGGACGGCAAGGCTGTGCGCGCGTGTCAGACCGCGGTCTCCGCGGTCGAGCAAAGGGCCGTCACCACCATCGAAGGCGTGGGCACGACGCGAGTGGGTCATGTGGTGCAAAACGCTTGGAGTGCGCTCGATGTTCCCCAATGCGGTTACTGTCAGTCGGGTCAGATCATGAGCGCATGCGAATTGCTGGCACGCATCGCCGCGCCAACCGACGCCGACATCGACATGGCGATGAGCGGCAACCTTTGTCGCTGCGGCACCTACAATCAGATTCGCGCCGCGATCAAGGAAGCCGCACTGGCATTGACCGGTGAGGTCCCGCGATGAGTTCATCCGCTCCGCTTTCCCGGCGAGATTTCCTCAAGGTTTCGGGCCTCGCACTGACCATTGGCTTCGTGCTGCCCGGTGCAGGGAGTCGGGCACTGGCCGCGGCGCCTGCGCCATTCGCCCCCAATGCATGGCTGCAAATCACCGCGGACGACGTGGTCACGGTTTTCTGCGGCTCGTCCGAGATGGGGCAGGGCGTGCTGACTGCGATACCAATGCTGGTAGCAGAAGAACTCGACGCCGACTGGGCGCGGGTGAAGGTCGTCCAGGCCGGAGCACATCAGGCCTACGCCAACCCGGTGATGCGCACTCAGGCGACGGGCGGCTCCACCACCGTTCGTGCGTATTGGGAACCGCTGCGCCGCGCGGGTGCTGCAGCCCGCGAGATGCTGATCGCCGCTGCAGCCGAAGGTTGGGACTGCACCCCAGCGACATGCCGGACCGAGGCCGGTGTTGTCATTTATGCCGACGGACGGCGCGCGCGCTATGGCGCGCTGGTTGCTGCGGCAGCACTGCTGCCGGTGCCAGCCGCACCCGCGCTCAAGCACTCGCAGGATTTCCGTATTCTCGGCAAACCCTTGCCGCGCCTCGATACCGCTGGAAAGATCGACGGTTCGACCCGCTACGGCATCGACGTGACCGTGCCCGGCATGCTTGTCGCGGTAATGGCGCGCGCGCCGATGCCCGGCACAAAGCCGCTGCGGGTCGACGAAACGCGGGCACGCGCAGTGAAGGGCGTGGTTGAGGTCATCGCCATTCCAAATGGCATTGCCGTGCTTGCCCGAAGTTACTGGGTGGCGAAGCGTGGCCGCGATGCGCTCGACATCGAGTGGGATCTGGGCACGATGAGTGGTCTTTCCTCCGCAGCGATCTCCGCCACACTGGACGACGGCGCACGCAATGCCGATGCGGTCGCCAAGGTGGCAGGCAATGTCGACGCGCTCGCCGGCCAGGCCGGAGTGCTCGAACAACGCTACGAAGTGCCCTACTTGGCACACGCCTGCATGGAGCCGCTGAACTGCACGGCCTGGGTGCGGGCGGGCGAGGTTGAAATCTGGGCCGGGACGCAAAGCCAGGGGCCGATCCAGCAGATTCTTGCCAAGATCGCCCAGGTCGATCCGGCGCGAGTGAAGGTGAATACGCTGATGCTGGGTGGTGGGTTTGGCCGGCGTTTTGCCCCCGATTTCATGATTGACGCGACGCTGTTATCGCGCGCAGCGGGTGCTCCGGTCAAGCTCATCTACACCCGCGAGGACGACATGCGCGCTGGCTATTACCGCCCGGCCGCGGTCGTGCGCTTCTCCGGTGCGCTGGATGCAGAGGGCAAGATCAGCCACCTCAAGGCGGATATCGGCGCCCCTTCGATTGTGGCGGTTACCGGGTTCATGAAGTTGCCCGAGAGTGGGGTCGACATGTTTGCGGTCGAGGGGATTGCCGATCAACCTTACGATATTCCTAACTTCCGCACTGCCTATGGCCGCCGCGAGCCCGGCCCCCAGGTCTGGTTCTGGCGCTCGGTCGGTCACTCGCAGAACATCTTCTTTCTCGAGAGTTTCATCGACGAACTGGCTGCGCAGGCCGGCACCGATCCATATGCGTTTCGGCGTTGCATGCTGCAGGGCAAGCCGCGCTATCTTGGGGTGCTCGATCTTGCCACGGCCAAGGCAGGCTGGGGGCAACCCCTGTCCGCAGGCCGATTCCGCGGCATTGCGCTGGCGCACTGTTTTGGCAGCTACGTTGCCGAGGTTGCCGAGGTGTCGGTCGAACCCGACGGCACACCGCGGGTGCATCGGGTGGTCGCGGCCGTGGACTGCGGGATGACAGTGAACCCCGCGATCATCGAACGCCAGATCGAAAGCGGCATCGTTTTCGGCTTGTCGGCTGCGCTGCATGGCCGACTCGATATCCGCGACGGTCGGGTGCAGCAGAGCAATTTTCACGACTATCCGGTGCTGCGGATGGAAGAAATGCCGCGGGTCGAGGTGCACATCGTGCCCAGTGCCGAGAACCCCGGTGGGATCGGTGAGCCCGGAACGCCGCCAATTGCGCCAGCGGTGGCCAACGCTATTTATGCCGCCACCGGTAAGCGCCTGCGCGCCCTGCCGTTCGATCGCGCGCAACTCAAACTGCGCGCCGTTTCCTAGTTGTGTAGCACGGATACCCGGCGACTCGGAGTGAAGACCCTGTGTGCAGGGATTCTCCGAAACAATTCTCAAAGCGGAACATAAGGATGCCTGACCATGGTGGAAAAGCTGTTTGATCTCAACGGGCGCGTTGCCTTGGTAACGGGTGCGGCTTCCGGCATCGGACGCGAGGCCGCCCGCGTGCTCGCGGGTCTGGGGGCAACGGTGTACGCGAGCGACCGCGATCTCGATGGGGTCGAAACGCTGGTCGCAACGTTACCCAACGGCGCCTCGGCCTGGCAGCACGACGTCACCCTCCCCGAGCGCTGGAACGAGGTGGTCGAAGCGATCAAGGTCCGTGCCGGGCGCCTCGACGTCCTGGTGAACAACGCCGGCATCATGATCAAGCGCAGTTTTCTGGAAAACTCGTTCGACGATTTTCGCATGGTGCAACGGGTGAATGTAGACAGTGTCTTTCTTGGCATGCACACCTGCCTGCCGTTGATGATTGAGACTGCCAGCTGCCATGCGACGTCACCGTCGATCATCAACGTAGCCTCCATTTACGGGCAAGTGGCCGGTGCGGCGTTCTCCGCATATAGCGCCTCGAAAGGGGCCGTGAGGATGATGACCAAGGCGGTCGCGGCCGAATATGCCAAGACCGGCGTGCGCGTCAACTCGGTGAATCCGGGGCCGGTCATGACCAATCTGAGCGCCAAGTTCGATCCGCAACGCGATCAGGCTGGAAATCCGGTCACGCCCGAGCAGGCGCGTGCCGCAATCGAGCGGGTGATTCCGATGGGGCGAATGGGAAGCGCGAACGAGATCGCGGGCGCCATCGCTTTTCTTGCATCCGATGCGTCGTGCTTCATGACTGGCACCGACATGGTTGCAGACGGTGGCTATACTGCAGTCTGAGGCCCACGTCCCCTGCTTCAGTTCGAAGCAAACTCCTCGATCGACGCTGTTCTGGTCAGGGTGGCGCCGTGATACATCAGCGCCCGGAGGTGCTACTTAAGCACGTTGCGATTGTCGCTGGTCAATCGAATCGTGTTGTCCATGTCCATGCTCGCGTGCGAACTTGACCGTCTCCAACGAAAGTTCGGAGAGCTCTGCCAGCACCGGATTCCCGCACTCGACTTTTGTGATTTGGCCTCCCGCAGTATGACTCCCTGGCGGAGAAATACTGCGGGAGCGATGGTGCGAGTTCAGGCCGCGGCGGCTATCGGAGCGCGGTTGCGTCCGAGGACGGTCCAGGCCTGGTCGGATCGGGCCAGGGGGCGGCCAACCTTGTTTGCGAGTTCCACTGCGAGTTCCACGGTTTCGCGGTTAGAGGCCGGTGACCTGCCAGCCATGTCCTCGATGCCGACCCTGAGGTGGCCGCCGCGTTCGATCGCGTGGCGTGCGAGAGGCGTGTCGAGCAGTGCATCGCCCATTACCGTGACACTCCATTGCAGGCCGCTGCCGTCCAGCATCGACAGGTAGGCATCCAATGCTTGCGTGGTAGGGGGTAGGCCGAAGTTCAGCGCGCGCTTGCCCATGGTATGGAGGCTGTAACGACCGCCGAAGTACAGTTTTACCATCGACCCTGCGGGCAGTTTGCCGGCCTCGGCATAGGCCAGTGCCCAACGCAGGTTGTACGGCTCATACACCCCGATCGTCAGCGGGACGTCGTTTTGTTGGCACAGCGTGAGGATGTAGTTCGCGTCGTTGAAGGTCGAGTGCACCTTGTTGTCGCCGAACGGCAGTCCATTGTCGTCCAGTTGCGGAGAAATCTGCCGACCGGGGTCGACCGGTACCAGGCCGAGCGCACCCGCCCTGAACATGGGGATGAAATGTGCCGAGTTGTCGCGCACATCCTCCCCCTTGGCCGGGTTCGGATTCAGGATGGCATGTGGAAACTCGGCGTGTACAGCCTGGCTCAGGGCAATCATTTCCGCCATTCCGCCTGCAGTATCGAGCCTGCCGTCGTGGTGATGGTGAATCAGGGTCGCACCTGCGGCAAGGCACGCCTTTGCCTCACGGATCATGCCTTGCAAGTCGAACACCGGCTCACCGCCACGGTACGGACAGATTGCGGCCTCGATCAGCATCGGGGTTTCGAGGGTATTATTGGGCTTGTTCATACACTTTCTCCTTTGGTAGGTCGGGCTGGCGATCGATTGGGTCGGATTCACCGTAATCGCGCTGGGTGGCGCTAGGTACGCAACGCCAGTGCGCACTGGCCGGAAGGATCCGTCCGTTATGTCCGCTGCTCGGAAGGCTCGACTAGGGGTGTCGGGTGGCCGTACTGCAGTTCTTATAGCTGACATATTATTAGTTAATGGTGTCCTAATCAATGCTTTATGCGTGCTTTCGTCCACGCTGCCGCAGCGAATTTTCGCGTCTCCAACATGCTCAGGCGGAGACCGCAGGGTTTGGTTAAGGACACTGCGGTGATTCTGAGGGCTGGTCCGCCATCACGTAGTTGAGTGCCAGACGCCCGCCATCGGCGTATACCGTTTGTCCGGTGATGAATCCGGCGTCTGCGCCAGCCAGGAAGAACACGGTGCCGGCCATTTCCTCCACGGTACCGAAGCGCCCGAGCGGAGTGCGCGAAAGCACTTGCTTCATCAGGCCGGGTTGCTGCTGGAGTCCAGCGGTCATCCGGGTGTCTACCGGTCCCGGGGCGACGGCGTTGACACGGATTCCATGCGGCGCGAGGGCGGTCGCCATGACTTTGGTCAGCATGTCAAGCCCGGCTTTGCTCACGCAGTAGGCCGCCTGGGTGTCGACCGCAAGCTTGCCGCCCACCGAGGACACATGGATGATCGCTCCGCGCCGGCCGGTATCGATCATGTGTTTGCCGACCAGTTTGCCGAGCACGAACGGGCCCTTCAGGTTTACCTCCAGTACATGGTCGAAATCGGCGTCGTCCAGTGCCCAATAGGGTAGATTGGGTCCGCTCGTGCCGGCGGCGCAGACGCACACATCAATGCCGCCGAACCGGGCGATGACGGTGGAGGTCAGAGTGCGCAGCGCCGCCGGTTCGGCGGCATTGCAGCAGAGGTAGGTAGCGGTAAAGTCGATTGCGCCGGGGGAGTGTGCGAGGTCTTCGTCGAGCAAATCGGCGATGACCACATTGGCGCCTGCATTCGCGAAGCGGCGGGCACAGGCCAGACCGATTCCTTGTCCGCCGCCGGTCACCAGTACCGTACGGTACGTGAACTGGGAAGGGCTCATTTCATTCGATCAGCTGCGCGGCTTTCGACATCAGCCAGATCGCGTAGTTGTGGAGCAGGGTGCCCATCTCGGTCGATGCCTTGCCGGCGCAAGCCCGGGCGTAAGTGCCTTCAAGCAGGCAGGCGAGCTTGAAGCAGGCGAGCACGAAGTACCACGGCATTGCCGTCATGTCGCGACCCGTCAACTCACCGTAGAGGCGGACGAGGTCGTTGCGCGAGCCGAAGTCCTGCCACGGCTCGACCGCCGGGGTGCGGCCCCCGGTGACAGGGTCGCCCGGCTCCATCCAGCTCGTCAGCAGCCAGCCGAGATCGAGCAGCGGATCGCCGAGGGTCGACAGTTCCCAGTCGATCAGCCCGATCAGGCGGGGGGCATTGCGGTCGAACATGACGTTGGCGAACTGGAAGTCGCCGTGGATGACGCCGATCGTGCATTGAGTCGGGCGATTACGTTCCAGCCAGTCGCCGACGCGGTCGATATGGGGCAGCGCGTTGCCAGGGTAGTTGGGCATTTCGCGGTAGCCGTCGAGCTGGCTGCGCCAGCGTGAAACCTGGCGTTCGAGCCAGTTGTCGGGTTTGCCGAAGTCGCTCAAGCCGACTGCCACGTGGTCGACCGTACCGAGCGCGGCGATGCCCTTGACCATCTCGGGCCCCATCGCGCGACGCCATTCGGCCTGGGCGGCGTAGTTGCCGGGAAGTTGGCCCATCGGGGTGAAGCCGTCGAGCGGGGCCATCAGGTAGAAGGCCGCGCCGGTGACCGAAGTGTCGGCACAGGCGGCGAGAAACTGCGGATGAGGCACGGCGCTGCCACTGAGGGCACCGAGCACGCGCGCCTCACGCAGCATAGTGTCGTTGCTGTTGGGGCGCAGATGCTTGGGCGGACGGCGCAGCACGAAGCGCGCGTCCTTTCGCGACAGCATGAACAGGTTGTTCTGTGAGCCGCCGGTCAGGCGCTCTACCGCAGTAATCGGCCCGGACCCAGGCAGGGACTGGGCAGCCAGCCAGTCGGTAAGGTGATCCCAGTTCAGCAGGCCGTCGAAATCAGGCAAGGTGGTAATCATGGTGGATTCTCGTGGTTGGTCGTGGCGGGCCAGCGGAGGTGCAGTCCGCAGACGCGATCATCAATAGCGGCCGGCGTACTTGGCGCGTGCGGCGGCGGTGCGGGCAATCAGGTTGGCGCTCGGCAGCGGACCCGCAACGGGTTTTGCGGTCCTGAGCAGATCCTTCGCGATCGTCATCTTGTGTACTTCGGTCGGCCCGTCCATGATGCCTATCATGGCCGCCCGGATCAGCAGGTTGGCCAGCGGCATCTCGTCCGACACGCCCATTGACCCGTGCATCTGCACTGCACGTTGCGCAATGTCGTGGAAGACTTTTGCCGCAGCGACTTTGATTCCGGCAATCGAAGCGCGGTTCGACTTGTAGTCGTGGCCCTGGTCGATCAGCCACGCGGTGTGCAGCACCTGCAGGCGGAATTGCTGCAGTTCGATCCAGGAGTCGGCCAGATAGCCCTGGATGAACTGCTTATCGCCCAGGCGCGAGCCCTTGGTCTGCCGGCTGACTGCGCGCTCCACCATCATCTCGAGTGCCATCGTGCATTCGCCCACAGTACGCATGGCGTGGTGCACGCGGCCGCCACCGAGGCGGGCCTGGGCCACGGCAAAACCCTTGCCTTCTTCGCCCAGAAGCGCATCGGCGGGCAGGCGGACGTTTTCATAGCGAATGTAGGCGTGCGATTCGTTGTTGGGCGGCTCGCCATGGACGCCCGAGTTGCGCACGATGTTGACACCGGGTGTGTTCTTGGGCAGCAGGAACATCGATGCCCCTTTTATCACCGGAACCTCCGGATTGGTGACGCACATCACGATGATGAATTCGGCGTAGCGGGCGTTCGACGAATACCACTTCTCGCCATTGATCACCCACTCTTCACCCTCGCGTACCGCGCGGCAGGTAAACACACCCGGATCGGCACCGCCCTGCGGTTCGGTCATCGAGTAGCAGGACACGATCTCGCCATTGAGCAGCGGTTGCAGGTAGCGCTTCTTCTGCTCCTCGGTACCGAACATCGCGAGGATCTCGGCATTACCGGTGTCGGGGGCGGCGGTGCCGAAGATGGTCGGTGCCCATTGCGCACGTCCGAGGATTTCATTCATCAGCGCGAGCTTGAGCTGACCATAGCCCTGGCCTCCAAGATCGGGCCCAAGGTGGCACGCCCACAAGCCTTGGCGCTTCACTTCCTCCATCAGCGGGCGGGCGATGGCGCGTGCCTTGGTGTTCTCCATGTCATAGGGTGCGCCCATGCCGGGAAACAGGCGATCGAGCGGTTCGATCTCTTCGCGCACGAACTTGGCGATCCAGTCGAGCTTGAGCTGGAATTCGGGATCGGTTGAAAAGTCCCACATGTGTGTCTCCTCGGATGTGCAGTGTGCTGTTGGGTGAAATGGGGTGATCTTTATCTTCCAAATTTGACAACAGTCTTTCATGTTGACATCAAGGTGTCAACATGAAACATTGGACACAACTCGCTGGCGCGTGATGCCTACGAGCATGGGTTTTAGTGCGTGATGACTTGTTCTGGAGTGGAAATGGACAACAAGGGAAAGGCGCTGGTAACCGGCGCCAATCGTGGGCTCGGCAAGGCGCTTGCGTTGGAATTGGCCGCACGCGGTTTCAGTGTGCTCGCAGGGGTGCGGGATCCGTCCAGCGCCGGGAGCTTGCTCGAAGCTGCACGCGACCTGGCGGGTTCGGTCGACATCGTCAGGCTCGATGTGGCCGGGCTGGGTGACTATGTGCCGCCATCCGATCTGTGCATCCTGATCAATAACGCGGGCTACCGCGGGCCCTATTTGCCAGTGGAGGAGGCTCCGCTCGATGAGTGGCGGCGGACATTCGAGACCAATTTCTTCGGCGTGGTCGAACTCACCAGGCGGGCGATACCCGCCTTACGAGCCGCCGGCAACGGTATCGTCTGCAACATTGGCTCCATGGGTTCGTACATGCCGATGCCGTTCTATTCGATCTACCGCAGCAGCAAGGTGGCGCTGAGTGCCTTCACCGAAGGCTTGCGTATCGAACTGGCGCCGTTCGGCGTGCGGGTTATCGAGATTCCGATCGGTGGTGTGGATACCGACATGCTGCGTACGAGCATTGCACATCGCCCGCCGGATGCGATCGAATACCCGCTGTATCGCCCGATGGCTGAACATCAGGCGGCGATGCCGACTGCGGCGGGTGCCGGCGGGGTCGCACCGGAAGTCGCCGCGCGGTTGGTGATCGATAACCTGTTTCAGCCTGGGCCGCTTCGTCGCGCATGCGATCCCAATGCGGTGGCGGGAATGGCCTATGTCGATTCGAGCACCGAGGAAGCGCGTGCGCAGGCAATGTTCGAGCGCTTCGACGTGCGCAGCGTCTGAGGCGCATCCTTGCATGGGACGTCGGCGGAGTTGCTGTCGGCGCCGACGTGCCACCGTGAATCAGGCCGGGAAACCCTTTAGCGGCAGATCGGGATGGTCGGTGAAGTCGCGCACGGTGCCCTTGTTGCGGGTGGCGAGGGGAATCCGCTCGGGCTGGAACGAGTAGCAGGCACCGGACATCCGGCCGGCGAAAATGCTTGGGTCGGGAATCCGGTCGTAGTCGATCCCGCGTCCGTCGGAGAGCATCAGCGCGCGGCGCACCACCGCAACCGCCTCGGCCATTTCCGAATCGATCGAGGCGAGTTCCTTCATATTCATCTTGCGCACGTTGGTTCCTGCCATCTCCGGCGGTGACAAGATAATGGCGCCCTTGATCTCCCAGTCAATCAGCGCTTGTCCGTCTCTGGTTAGTCGGACGTGGCGAGTGTCGTCGACCGGGTCGGTCACCGAGATGTCGTATTGCCTGCGCCCGCCGCGCACTGCCTGGGACAGGGCCATCAGTGCCAGGTCGTACTGGTGGGTGCACTGGCTGTAGGGATCGATGTGGCGGGTATCCGCATGGCCTTGGACCAAGATTGGGACACCGATCAACTGCTTGAGCAGTACGCTTGACTGCGGGCAGGTGACCCACGGCGTACGTTTGCTGTCGGCGGTGACGTCGGTGACGTGGCTGCCGTCGTGCTCCACCGTCACCACGAAGTGATGGAAGTCGTCCTCCACGCCGGCAACAACCCGGTGATCGGTTGCAGCAAGGATGACCCGGCGGCGCAGCGCGCCCTTGCCGGCGTTACTCAACAGTGGGATGTCCATGCAATAAGCTCTCTCAGGTTGCAGTGTCTTGGGGGGTCGGGTCGTGCGTATGCTGATCGCCTGCGACAGCGGCTCCCGGGTGCTCGAGAAAGCGCCGGATGCGGCGCAAGGTGGCAACTGTTTGGGCAAGTTCGGACTCGCTCACCGCGTGGCCGAGTTGGTCCATCCACTGCACGCGGGTCTCCGATTCGCGCGCGTGCAGCGCAAGTCCGTGTGCCGTAGCGACCAATTGCTTGGCCCGTTTGTGATGTGGGTTGTCCTCGAACTGCAGCAGTCCGTCCGTCACAAGTTCATTCGCCGTGCGCTGAACGGACTGCCGGGTGAGGCCCAAGCTACGTGCGATCCGGGCAACGGTGGGTGGTTCCGCCGCATGTACCACGGCCGACATGATGAGGCCTTGCGAGTGGCTGCGCAGCCCGCGTTTTTCGTTGATCTCGCGCGTGGCACTCAGCACCCTGCCACGCAGGCGTATCACTTCGTCGACAAGTTGGTCGACCAATGCACTGGTCGGGCTATTGGGTCGGGTTTTCATAGAGGAAGAGGCTGTCATCTTGACAGTAGGGTGTCAGGACTGAGCAGTCTAACGTTTTAAGTGCCGTGCAGACAGCGCCAGATGCAGTGCCGCCAGCGGAAAGAGAATGGAGGTGACGGTTAGCATCGCGTAACGCAGCGATTGTTCGCCACCGATCTGGTCGCTGAGGATGCCCACCATGAACGGCCCCATCCCGAAGCCCACCAGGTTGGAGCACACTTGCGAGCAGGCGGCCACGGTGCCGCGCATGTTGGTACTGATCAGCGCGAGCATCGCGCTGAAGACCGAGGGAAACACCGCGAAGGCGAAGACATTGGACAGTGCGAGGAGTCCGATGGCGAGGGTTGAACTTCCTGCGGTGAGGGCGGAGGCCGCAAACCCGGCTGCCAACACGCAGGAGACGGCGCCAACGTCCATGCGGCGTCGAGGATTGGTTTTTGCGAGGTGGTCGCTGATTGCACCCCCCATGGACGATCCGAGGGCGCCGGCGATCCCGACCGCGAGTGCGATCGCGACGCCGACCTGTGTCATTTCCAGTTGATGAAAGCGCATGACGAAGGCACCGAACCAGCCGCTGACGGCGGCAATGCCCCCTGCGGTGAATGAAAAGCCGACGATGAGGTGGATGAGTGCCTTGCTGTCGCGAATGGCACGCAAGACCTGACCGAGTCCGGGCGGTCTGGCGGTAACCGCGGCTGCTGGATCGGTTGCGCCGCGCCGTGGCTCGCGCACTGTAAGCAGCAGGATCACGGCCAGCACGATACCCGGCACGCCCGCCGCGATCATCGTCATACGCCAGCCGAAGCGGGCGGCGACCATGCCCGCGAGAATGATGAGCAGCGCCCCGACGCCGTTGCTCAGGAAGAAGATGCCGATGGCGGTCGCCCGCCGGCTTGGAGGAAAGAGGTCTGAAATCAGCGACAGATTGCAGGGCGAGCCACCTGCCTGTGCCGCGCTCACGCCGATCCGTGCCAGGATCAGGTGTGCGTAGCTTTGTGCCAGGCCAAACGAGGCCGTCATCGTGCTCCAGGCCGCCGCCATGGCGGCCAGCAGGCGGACGCGGTTTCCTCGGTCGATGAGCATGCCCATCGGAATGCCGGCAAGTGCGAAGGTGGCGCCGTAGGCAAGGCCTGTGAGCATGCCCAGCTTGAGGTCGGTGAGCTGAAACTCGCGGCGAAGTGGCTCGATCACCAGGGCCAGAACGGTCCGATCCAGGTAATGGGTGGCATAGACCAGGGTCAGGAGCCCTAGTGCATACCAGCTACGCGCGGTGCTGCCCTCATCGTTCGCCCTGATGTGGATCGTGTTTGCCGTGGTTGCCGATTCCGTACTCATGCCTGACTCGATGAGCGGGGTGAGTCGATATCCGCAGCACGGACGCCCGCCGACAGATGCCTGCTCAGGAAGCTGAGGATGGCCGAGTTGAACGCGTCGTTGCGATCACCCGCGATCATGTGACCTGCGCCCTCTATATCAGCGTACTCCAGATGCGACATCCGTTCCCGCAACTCTTCCACAGCTGCAGGACTCACCACATCGCTTTGTTTTCCGCGCACCAGCATGGTCGGAATCTGGATTTGCCCGGCAGCATGCAGCATGCGGTCCTGCATATGGGACAGGGGTGTGTGAGGCTTATCGGCGAACATCTTTGGATCCCAGTGCCAGTACCAGCGACCGTCGCTGCGCTGGCGCAGGTTTTTGCGCAAGCCGCCTGGATCTCGTGGGCGTGGGCGACTGGGGTTGTAGGCGGCGACTGCTTCGCTGGCCTCGTCAAGCGTTGCGAATCCGTCAAGGTTTGCCTGCATGAAGTTGCGGATCTTGGCCACCCCGTCAAGCTCGAGTCGCGGCGCGACATCGACCAGGACAAGCGCGCTGGCAAGATCGGCGTCGTCACCGCAGGCGACCAGGGACACGACGCCGCCCATTGATGCGCCGACCAGCGCCGGACGCTTGCCGAGGGCTGCAACGACGGTGCGCAGGTCATCCACTTGGTGTTGCAGTGAGTATTCATCCGCGTTGACCCAGTCGGACTCTCCGTGACCGCGTGCGTCCATTGAAGTCACGTGATAACCCGCCTCGATCAGGTCGAGCTGCGCCTGTCCCCAGGAGTGTCGCGTCTGGCCGCCTCCGTGGAGGAGGACGATGGCCGAGGCGTCTTCGTACCCGCCGATATCGGCCGCGATCCTATTGCCGCTTGCTCCAGCGAAAAAATGTTTACGTATCCGTTGTTTCATGTCGTCCTCTCATTCTGTGCCACTAGAGAAGGTTCTGGATAAGCCAATCAATCATCGTGGATGACGTGTTCAGGCGGCCGGCAAAGTCGCTGGACATCATTAATAACTAACACAATAACAGTTAATGGCGTTTGGTCCTAGCGTGACGAATATGTTCTCACGTGCCGTGGACGGCATTGTTCCGGCCGGGAAACGGTGGAGGGTGCAGCAACTGCAGGACTGGCATCACTTTTGGTGCAAGTCCGGTCGCGGCGGCCACCATCATTCCTTCTGTCGTGGCCGATATCGTTCAAAAGCATCCACAGTTGCACATTGCGCTCAAGTGCAGCAGTTCACTCGAGTTGTTGCCGAAACTGTTGAATGAGCAGATCGAATTCTTCATTGGCAACACCGACCAGTTTGATGACCGTCCAGACGTTTCGATGCAAGCGCTGGCGCGAATCGAAGGACGCTTCTTCGTGCGTGCGGGGCATCCCCTGGCAGCATTCGATGAAGTCGGACCCGGGCAGCTTGTGGTCTATCCCCTGATCGCACCGCGCATGGCGACCGAGAGGCTGTCCGTGCTACCCAAGATCTATGGTACTGGCGATCCAGCCGTCCACTTCGGTCGTTTCGTCTGCGACGAAACCTCCATCCAGAAGTCGGTGGCCCTCAACAGTAATGCGGTTCTGCTGACCGCTTGGGGGGTCGTGCGTGACGAGGTGGTGGACGGGCGGCTCAAGGTGCTGAAGGTGGTGCCGGTGGAAGAACTGGAAACGCCGCTCAAGGCCGCAGTGAGTATCGTCAAGCTGGCCGGTCGCAGCTTCTCGCCCACGGCCGAGTTGCTGGTCAGGACCATGCAGCGTGTGGTGCGTGAGCAGTCGTTGCTTGATTGATCGCGTGGTGCGCCCGTTCGGTCTCCCGGCGCAGGGTGTGCGCCAGGACGGGCGTGAGCGCTCAGACGATGCTTTCGATGATGCCACCCTCGACCCGCAGGGCGGCGCCGGTGGTGGCGCTGGCCTGTCGCGACGCCGCGTAAACGCAGAGGTTCGCCACTTCCTCCGGGCTGGCGAAGCGCCGGATCAGGCTTGATGGGCGGCCTTCCCGGAGGAAAAGGGTTTCCATTTCTGTGGGAGTGATGCCTCGCTTTGCAGCCATCTGTGCAATGAAGGCGGTGACGCTTTCAGTTCGGGTGGGGCCGGGCAGAATCGAATTGACGGTGACGCCGCTACCTGCCAGAACCTTGGCCAGGCCGCGGGACAAACCCTGCAGCGCGGCTTTGCTGAGCCCGTAGTGAACCATGTCGACCGGGATGTTGGCCGCGGACTCGCTGGAGATGAACTGAATCCTGCCCCAGCCCCTGTTCCGCATCCCCTGTGCGTAGTGGCGAGACAGGCGGATCGAGCTCATGACGTTGGTCTGTAAAATTTCCTCCCAGTCTTCGTCGCTGACCTCGAAGAAGTCCTTGAGGCCATAGATGCCAAGGTTGTTCACCAGAATGTCGGCCTGCAGTTCGGCGCCGATCAAAGTCCGGCAGCCCGCGGCGCTGGCGAGGTCGGCGACGACGCCCCTGGCCTGAACGCCCGCTCTGGTCGTGCTCAGTGCGGCCAGGGTCGCGTCGACACGGCCTTGCTCGCGGCCGCAGACGACCACAGTCGAGCCGGCCTCCGCCAGCCCTTTGGCGATCGCGAAACCGATACCCCCGGTGGAGCCGGTGACGATGGCAGTGGTGCCGGAAAGATCAATGATCATGATTGGACTCCATTTTCAAGGGCGACCACTATGTGGAAACCGACAATGTCTACGTCAAGGCCGACAAGGCGTGCATCAGGTGAGCAGGGCTCGCAGCGTGCTGATCAGCGCGATCGGCTGATCCAGCATCAGGTGGTGATGCCCGTCCGGAATCGCGATCGGTCCGCGCGCGTTGGGCAGGGCGTCCACCACCCTGCGAGCATGATGCGCGCTGATCAGCGCACTTGACTCGCCATAAATGTAATCGACCGGAGTGATGATCCGCGCCAGTAAGACTTCATTGTCGTGGCGGTGGGCACCGGACTGCTGCAGCCCGCCGTCGAATTTCCAGCGTAGGCCCCCTTCGGTTTCGACCAAGGAGTGACGGAACACATGGTTTACCGTGTACGCCAGCGGCGTGGGCTGGGGCGGCATCAGACGGTAGCGGGTGCGTGCAGCGGCAAAATCGGGGAACACGCGGTGGCCGGTTATCCGGACCGGGTCGGTGGGCAGCGCCATGTCGTCAAAGATGAAAAAGGTGTCGATTACCACCAGATGACGGAAATGTTCCGGCTGCGCGGCCGCCGCACGCAGGGCGCACAGGCCGCCGTAGCTGTGGGCTGCGACCACTGCCGGACCGAGTCCCAGTGCCGCGATAAAGCCCGAGATGTCGTCCGCGAATGCGCTCGCCGCATAGGTCTGGCGCCAGCCGCTGTCGCCCATGCCGGACAGGTCCATCGCCACCACGCGATGAGTGGTGATGAAGTAGGGCGCGATGAAGTCCCACCAGCGCGAGTGCGCCCTGAATCCATGCACGAAGACGAGGAGCGGCTTTGCAGTCTCGTGCAGGTTCCAGGCCAGGTAATGCAGTTGGTTACCGGCCCTTTCGACGAAGCGGGACTCCGCCTTCTGTTCGATCGCCCAGCTGAACCATTGGGGCAGGGCGTCTGCGGGAAACTGCGTTAGCGGTGTCATGTTCGGGTGTCCAGTGGGGGGCGGCGCAGGTAAGCCGAGCGTCGGGTCAACGGTTGTAGAGGCTCCAGTCGCCGCTGGCTTCGGTACGGGTCCAGCCACTTGAGGCAATGGTGCCGCCATCGACCGGGATCATCACCCCGGTCAGATAGGACGCCATACCGGAGGCAAGGAATACGATCACATCGGCGATCTCGTCCACCTCACCCACCCGCTGCAGCGGGATATAGCGGTCGCGCGCGGCGTTCTCCTCCGCGCTGGCAATCGCGGATACCGCACGCAGGCCTTCAGTGTCGATCATGTCGGGGGCCAGCACATGCACCCGTATTCCATGCTCCGCCAGTTCCAGCGCCATCGTTCGGGTAAAACTCACCATGCCGGCCTTGCACGCCGCATAGACGGCATAGCCGGGTGCCGCGCGCAAGCCCTCGCTGCTGGCAATGTTGATGATGGTGCCGCCATTGCCGCTCGAAATCATCGCCTTGGCCGCGCTCTGGGTTGCTGCCAGCATACTGACGAAATTGAGGTCGATTACCCGACGCCAGCTGCGTTCGGGCTGGTCGACGAAGGGTTTGCGCCGAGTTCCGCCGGCATTGTTGACGAGGATGTCGAGACGGCCGAAATGTTCGGCGGTGCGTGCAACCGCGTGTTCGATCTGGGCGGTATCGAAGACGTTGGTTTCGATAAACAGTGCCCGCCGGCCGAGCGCGCGAATCGCCTCGGCAACGTGCTCGCCGCGTTTAACGTCGATGTCGGCGATGGCCACGTCGCCGCCGAAGCGGGCAATGTTGATTGCGGCGCCGGCGCCGATACCGTTGGCACCGGCGGTAATGAAGGCGACTTTGCCATCGAGGCGGATCTTCTGTTCGATCATGGGATAGGGTCTCCGTTGCAGGGGGGCACAGCTGGCGCTGCGGTGTGGTGTGGTCAGCGGCAGTTGTTTGCCGCGTCTGGCGTGGTCCCGTCAGTCGTGAGCGGCAATCCGCTCGACCGCGCTCGTTGCGGTTGGGCGAACATCTCGCGCAGCTTGAATTTCAGGATCTTGTTGAGCGATTCGTTGCGTGGCAGCTGGTCGACGATCTCCAGTTGCTCGGGGATTTTCTGTCGCATCGTCCCGGCGGCCTCGAAGAAGCGAACCATCTCGGCAAAGGTGAGCGGATCGTCACGGTCAGACAACTCGACTACCGCACAGACACGCTCACCGCGCTCGCGATCGGGCAGGCCGATCACCGCGACCAGTCCGACCTTCGGATGCTGGTAGAGGATGTCCTCGATTTCGCGCGCCGACACGTTCTCGCCCTTGCGGATGATCACATCCTTGAGGCGGCCGGTTAGCGTGATGTGACCGTCCTCGCCGCACCGACCCAGGTCTCCGGTCCGAAAGAATCCGTCCGCATCGAACGCTGCACGGGTCAGTTCGGGATCGGTGTACCCCTTGCATAGCGTCGGCCCTTTGATCTGGATCTCGCCCGACTCTCCGACTGCGGCCAGTGTGTCGTCCGCACGAACGATCCGCACGGTCATTCCGGCGACCGGAGCACCGTCGGTATAGGCCAGTTGCTGGTCGGAATGGCACGGCGAACCGCCCGCGATCATCGGGGCTTCGGTCATGCCGTAGCTGTGGGCCACGGTGCAGCCCAACTCGCGTTTGACCTCGAAGTAAAGCTCGGGCGGTTTGGGGGCCCCGCCGCCAGCCAGCACTCGCAAGCTCGGGATCAGCGGTTCGTTCGGCTGTTTTCGCTGCTCGGCCAGCCAGGCCAGGTAATGTGCCGTGCTGCCGCCGGCGGCGTTGACCCGATGGCGGCGCAACGCGTGCACCGCCTCGGCCGCGACGAACTGCGGCAGCAGCAGCGCCGACATTCCGCTGAGGAGCAGCATGATGATGTACATTGAACCGCCGACGTGCGCATATGGAAAGGCGATTGAGCCGACGTCGGCCATGCTGACACCGAGTGTTTGCGCAAAGGCACGACCGCTTGCGATCAGGCTGGCGTCGGTATGCAGTGCGCCCTTGGGCGCAGAGGTGGTGCCCGATGTGTAGTACACCCAGCGCGGTGCGGTGCCGTCCGCAGGCGCGGGCGGCAGAGATCGGGTGTCGTCGAGTGCGAGTTCGCGTGTCAGCGGCAGGATTGTCGGCGCTGCGGCCAGGGTGTCGCAGATGGTTCGTGCTTGGGGAGCGAGATTGCGATCCTGATCTTGTGCCGGATCAGGGACGATAAGAAAGGTCGATCGACTCTGTTCGAGGATGGCCGAGACTTCCTTGCGGCCATAGAGATGGATCACCGGATTCTGAATTGCACCCAGGCGAGCAAGTGCGAACGATAGCAGCACGGTCGACGCTTGTGTCGGCAATTGCCAGGTGACCACGGTATGGGGGCCGATGCCGTGTGCGTTGAGGCCGGCGGCCATCCGTTCCACATCGCGGGCGAACTCCGCGAAGGTCCAGTAACGATTGTCGGCATTGATCAGCATGGGCGCATCGGGTGTGGCGCGCGCGCGCAGTTCGACCAGTCGCCAAAGCGAGTCGGTGTCGGTGAGCATGTCCATCAGTTCGTCGGCCACGGTGTTTCCATCGAATGCTGTTCCAGGGCGATCGCTGTCCGCACGGGGGCAATTGGCTGCCCCCGGTTGATAAACGATCTGTCGGATGCGGTATCAGGCATCGGTTCTTGCCCAAAGCGCACGCTCTTTCATTTGACTTGGCAAAACTACGTAAACTGATAGTATATCAGCTATTGAAAAATTGCAGCCCCTAGTGAGCTCCGCTCGCCATCCAGGACGGCGGTGATCGCGCACAGGAGTAGGCCAGGACATGAACCTCCATCTGACCGTCGAGCAACAGATGCTGCGCGATGCCGTAGCGCGTTTGCTGCAGACCGAATCCAGTCCGGGGCGGGTCCGCGCGGCCGAGGCGAGCGGCTTCGATGCGCGGCTGTGGGCGCAGTTGCACGCGCTCGGGATCGCGGCCATGCGGGTGCCCGAAGACGCCGGCGGCGGTGGAATGAGCCTGTTCGATGCTGCGCTGGTGGCCGACGAATTGGGCAGAAGCTTGGCATCGGTGCCGTTTGCCGAACTGCTGCCCGCCACTCGGTTGCTCGCTGAGCTTGACAGCGAAACTGCACAGGAGCTGCTGGCGGCGGTGCTCGAGGGGGGCATCGTGGTGTTGTTGCCGCACGAGCTGTGCCTCGACGAACCCCGCGTGGCCACCGTGATCGAGGGTGGGGTGGTGCTTGCGCTTGATCGTGATCAGGTCGTGGCGATCCGGGGGCTGGCGGCGCAGAGCGGAGCCAATCTCGGCTCCGGTCCTTATGCCTCGGTGGTGCTGTCGGGCACGAACGCAGTGGGTGAGCGCCGCGTGCTGGCGTCCGGGTCGGCGGCGCGCAATGCCTTTGGCGCTGCGATCGAGGAGTGGAAGCTCCTCAAGGCGGCGGTGCTGGTCGGGGTGGCGCAGCAGTCGATGCAGATGGCGGCAGTGTATGCAACGGAGCGACACCAGTTCGGCAAGCCGATTGGTGCATTCCAGGGCATTGCCCACCCGCTCGCCGACGTCGTCACCGAAGTTGAGGGCGGCAGGTTGCTGGTGTGGCACGCGATCTCAGCGCTCGCCCATCACGAGCAAGATGCTGCGGCACTGATCTCGATGGCCTGGTGGTGGGCGACGCAGACTGCTACCCGCGCGGTTGCGCAATCGCTTCGCACCTTCGGCGGCTATGGCGTGACCCTGGAGTACGACATCCAGCTCTATTACCGCCGCGCCAAGGCCTGGAGCCTGCTGGCGGGCGATCCGCAGCTCGAGCTCGATGCGGTGGCCGAGCGTTTGTGGGACAGCCATTCGGCAGTGGCGCTGCCGGACGCCGGCGAGGTCGGCATTAGCTTTGGTCTCGGCGCTGCAGCCCAGTCCTTTGGCGAGGAGGCTCGGCATTTCTTTGCGACCCATCTAACCAATGAACTCAGGGCGCATTCGCATCACTCGGTGGCCGGTTACCACCAGGGCTTTCACCGGAAACTGGCGCAGGCCGGCCTGCTGTTCCCGCACTGGCCCGTGGCCTACGGCGGTCGGGATAAGTCGGTATTTGACGTGGCAGCACTCGATGAGGTGTTCGAGGAGCTTGGTTGGCAGCGCATCACTGGGCCGGTCACCAATCAGGTGGCGCAGACCGTGATGATGTTCGGTAGTGACGAGCTCAAGCGCGAGGTGTTGCCCCGATTCGCAGCCGGAGACGCGGTGGCGTGCCTGGGGTTCACTGAACCGGCGAGTGGCTCCGATGTGTTCGCTGCCCGTACGCGCGCCGAGCGCAGCGGCGACGACTGGGTGGTGAATGGACAGAAGATGTTCACCACCGCCGCCGAGGTGGCCGACTACATTTTTTTGCTTGTGCGTACCGCGCCGGAACTGCCCAAACACTCCGGCCTGACCCTGTTCCTTGTGCCGATCAATCTGCCCGGCGTCGAAATCCAGGCGATACACACCATGCAGGACGAGCGCTCGAACATCACCTACCTCTCCGATGTGCGGGTTCCGGATCGTTATCGCATCGGTGAGATCAACGGCGGGATTGCAGTGATGGCCGCGAGCCTGGAGATCGAACACGGCGGGAATCAGTATCGCCTCAGTTTCTCCAATATGTATCGTCATGCGCTGGCGTGGGCCAAGACCGCGGTACGCGCCGGGCAGGCACTGATCACGCAGCCCGATGCAAGGCGCCGCCTCGCGAGGGTGGCGGTGCATCAAACGGTGGCGACGGATCTGTGTTATCGCGCGCTGTGGGCAACCGCCAGCGGCGTGACCAACAGGGCTGCGTTTGGGCCCATGTCCAAGCTGTTCAGCACCGAACATTACCGGACCGACGCGGCGGATCTGATGGATCTGGCCGCGCCCGAATCCCTGTTTTCCGGCACGTACGGGATTGGCCATGTGGAGCTCGGCTATCGCCAGGCAATCGGCATGACCCTTTACGGTGGTAGCAGCGAAGTGCACCGCAGCCGGGTGGCTGAACAGGGGCTGGGGATGCCGCGCTCGCGCACCTGAGCTATTTATCTGTCGACCGTCGCGGTGAGCGCCGCTGGATCGACAATGACACACCTCATCGGGAAGGACTATGACGCACGAACATTTTGGCAAAAAAGACTGGCACCGTTTCCTGGAAAGCATCGGTGAAGATCCGGAACGCTCGGGGCTGCAGGAAACGCCCGCCCGCGTGGAGAAGGCGTGGAAGGAGTGGACCGTCGGCTACCACCAGGACCCTGCCAATATTCTCAAGGTGTTCGAGGATGGTGCCGAGGCGTACAGCGAATTGATCGTGGTGCGCGGCATCCCGGTCTATAGCCACTGCGAGCATCATCTCGCCCCGTTTTTCGGCAAGGCAACGATCGGCTACCTGCCCGACGGAAAGATCGTCGGCCTGTCCAAGTTCACCCGCCTGGTCGACTGTTTTGCCAAGCGGCTCCAGGTGCAGGAGCGCCTCACGACCCAGATTGCCAATGCGATCATGGAACACCTCCAGCCCAAGGCGGTTGGGGTGGTGATCAGCTGCCGCCATCTGTGCATGGAAAGCCGTGGCATCCGCGCGGCCGGCGAGGAGACGATCACCTCGGCGCTGCTCGGTGACCTGCGCCCCAATCTGGGATTGCGCACCGAGTTTCTGGCGCTGGCGCGCGAGTGCTGATTCCTTCTGGTCCGCCCGGGTTCAGGGCTGGATGGTCGGGCAGGGCATGAACGGGGGGCTTCGTTCATGCCCTGGTTGGATTACCGCTTCAGCACGGTGACCACGCATGCGCCGCCGAGGCCGACGTTGTGCTGGACGCCGAGACGTGCATCTTTGACCTGACGGTCGCCAGCCTGGCCGCGCAAATGCCAGGTGATCTCGGTAATCTGTGCGAGGCCGGTCGCGCCGAGCGGATGGCCCTTGGACAGCAGGCCGCCCGACGGGTTGGTGACCACCCTGCCGCCATAGGTGTTATCGCCGTCCATGACGAACTTTTCTGCACCGCCTTCCGGGCACAGGCCAAGCGCTTCATAAGAAATAGCTTCGTTGGGCGCGAAGCAGTCGTGCAGCTCGACCAGGTCGATGTCACCGACATCGATCCCGGCTTGGGTATAGGCGTCGGTCGAGGCCTTGCGCGTCATCCCGGCACCAACCACGTTCATCATGCTGCCCGACGCGAAGCTCGCAGGCGAGTCGGTGGACAGACCCATACCGGCGATCTCGACGGTGTTGCCGAGGCCGTGCTCGCGGGCGAATTTCTCCGATACGACCACCACCGCGGCGGCACCGCAGGTCGGCGGGCAGCACATCAGCTTGGTCAGCGGCCCGAAAATATGTGGCGATGCCATCACTTCCTCGAGGGTCAGCGGCTCGCTGAACAGTGCATACGGGTTGCGCAGCGCGTGGGAGCGTGCCTTCACCGAGATGTGGCCGAATAGTTCGACGCCCACGTTGTACTTTTCCAGATACTCGGCGCCGGCGCCGCCGAAGTATTGCAGTCCGGGGGGCACTTCGTCGTCGAAGCCGCGGATGTTGCGGGTGGCCTCGTCGATACGCCAGGTGATCGGCGTACGCGTCGTGTCCACGGTGAGTGCGCCTGAGCCCATCTGCTCGAAGCCGACCGCGAGCGCGGCATCGACCACGCCGCTCATCACCGCCTGGCGAGCCAAATAGAGCGCAGTCGAGCCGGTGGAGCACGCGTTATTGACATTGATGATCGGGATCTGGGTCAGGCCCAGTGAGTACAGTGCGGTCTGGCCAGAGCAGGTGTTGCCGTACACATAGCCGGCGTATGCCTGCTGAACCTGGTCGTAGCTCAGGCCAGCGTCGTTCAGGGCGTTGCGTGCGGCCTGCGCCGCCATCACGTCGTATTGTTCGTTTTTGCCCGGCTTGGTGAATTTCACCATTCCCACGCCGGCGATCAGTGCCTTGTTGCTCATAGTCTTAATTCCTGAAAAGGACGCCTCACAGCGTCGGGGGGGCGATGCTCGGTGGCGATTACCGGGCGAAATCCATCACGTTGAGCGCAGCTTCTGTGCGGTAGAGCTTGTCTTCGCCAGCGGCGATAGCGCGCGCATCGAGCATCATGCCCTCGCCGCGCAGCCCTTCGGCGGGCACCAGCTTCAGTTCGCGAATCGACTGGCCAGAGGCGAAGATGGTGTGTCCGGTGCGCTTTCCCGACAGCTCGCTGACCATGTACAACAGCACTTCAGCAACATGCTCCGGGGCGAGTTGCTTCTGCAGGTCTTCGCTCAGCAGCCCGGCGGTCAGGGTCGAGGTGGCGGCCGGTGCCAAGGTCCACACCCGCACCCCGAACTTGGCGCCTTCGAGCGCGAGTACATTGGAGAAGCCCCACACCCCGGCCTTGGAGGCAGCGTAGTTGGACTGGCCGAAGTTGCCGACGATGCCCGACACCGAACTGGTATTGACGATCACTCCGCCACGGCCGCTTTCCTTCATCCACGCGAACACGGGCTTGGTGACCGTGTACATGCTCTTCAGATTGACCTTCTGAATGATGTCCCAGTCCGCTTCGTCCATCTTCAGCAGACTCTTGTCGCGCAAGATGCCCGCGTTGTTCACCAGGATGTCGATCGCGCCAAAGTTGTCGAGGGCTGCCTGAAGCAAGCTCGTGCCGCCTTCGGTGGTGGAGATGTCCTCGGTTTGCGCAGCAGCACGGCCGCCCGCAGCGCGGATCTCTGCTGCGACGGCTTCAGCGGTGTACTTGCCGCTTCCGTCCTTGCCGATGTCGTTGATCACGACCGCCGCGCCTTCCTGTGCCAGGCGTTTTGCGTAGGCGGCGCCGAGACCGCGCCCTGCGCCAGTGATGACTGCAACCTTTCCTTCAAGTAGTGCCATATCGATGATCCCCTGTTAAGTGACGGTGGTCCCGGGTGTCCGGGTGTAGGTGCTCGATGGCAACGGGGGTCCAAGTGGACCCGGTGTGCGCTGCTATGCGTGAGGTGCGGGCAAAAAACTTAAAAACTGATTAACAGTCATGAAATGGTTCTGCTATGATAGCCAAAAAACTGACGAAGTGACAGTTTATGTTGTGGCGAGAAGCGAGCCCGGGTCAACGGGGCAGGTGTTTCGACGAGGCAAGAGGAGTGCGGAAGTGAGCTTGAATTACCAGCTGATCAAGAGTCGAGCGAGCGAGCGGGTTGTGCAGCAATACTCGAAGAAGGACGCGATCCTTTACGCGCTGGGCGTGGGAGCGGCTACCGAGAACCCGTTGGCGCCCGAGGATCTGCAGTTCGTGTTCGAGCGCAAGTGCCAGCTGTTGCCCACTTTCGCCACCGTGATCGCAGGGGACAGCCGCTGGATGGCTGATCCGAGCTACGGGCTGAATCTGAATTTGTTCCTCCACGGCGAACAGTTCCTGACCATCCATCGGCCGTTGCCGACGGATGGAACCGTGTTCGGCATCGAGTCGGTCGACGAGATCTACGACAAGGGCGCCGACAAAGGCGCGGTGATGTATCTGTCGCGCAAGATTCACGACCAAGAGAGTGGAGAGTTGCTGGCGACTTCGGGCTTATCCATCTTTATGCGCGGCCATGGCGGATTCGGCGGAACCGCAGAGGGGCAACCGGTGCCTTATCCAATGCCTACCAGGCGGGATCGCGATGACGCGCTCGATTTGGTCACTCGTCCCGAGCAGGCGGTGATCTATCGCCTTTCCGGTGACGACAATCCGCTGCATATCGATCCCGAAGTGGCGCATGCGGTTGGCTTCGACCGGCCGATCCTCCACGGTATGTGCAGCTATGGCGTGGCCGGGCGGGCAATCCTCAAGTTGCGTTGCGGCTCCGATGCAGGGCGTCTGCGTAAGCTCAATGTCCGCTTTGCTAATCCCGTCTTTCCGGGCGAGACGTTGCGCACTGAGGTGTGGGACGTGGCACCGGGCAAGGTCGCATTTCGGGTCAAGGCGGTCGAACGTGACGTGATTGCCCTCAATAACGGCTACGCCGAATTCGTCGGCTGATGTTTCACTATGGAGATAGCACAATGAACTACACGGAAATCAGCTACGAGGTGCTCGGTCCGGTCGCAAGGGTTTGTCACAACCGCCCCAAGCAGGCCAACGCCGAATCAGAAACCTTGCTTGCCGAGTTGGATCATGCGCTGGAGTGCGCCAAGCGTGATGACAGCATCCGGGTGCTGATTCTCGGCGGGGTGGGTAAGCATTTTTCTGCGGGCCATGATCTGACCGATCCGATGTCCACGCGCGCCCGGCTTACGGCCGCTGAGGACATCTGGCAATGGGAAAGCGAGCACTATCTGGGCAATGCGTTGCGTATCTGGGACTTTCCCAAACCGACCATTGCGCAGGTGCAAGGTGCCTGCATTGCAGCCGGTTTTATGGTGGCCAACATGTGCGACCTGATGGTTGCCGCTGAGGATGCCTATTTCAGCGACCCCGTTAACCACAGCCTGGGTGCAGCGGCAGTCGAAGTGCTGGTGCATCCGTGGGTGCTCGGCCTGCGCAAGGCGAAGGAAATCCTGTACACCGGCCAGCGCATCACCGCCGCCGACGCCAAGGAGTGGGGCATGGTGAATCATGTAGTGCCGCGCGCCGAACTTGAGAATTTCACCCTCAAACTTGCAAATCAGATCGCTGCGGCACCGCCGATGAGCATGCGCATGCTGAAGCGATCGCTCAATCGCACCGCCGATATGATGGGTTTCCGCAATTCAATCATGGCGCATTTCGATACGCACCAGCTTAGCCACGCCAGCGACGAGCACAAGGCGATCGTAGAAGCTGGCATGCAGGCGTCGATGGCAGCCGCGAAGAAAGCCCAGAACGCGGCGTAAACGAGATCTGATTGCCAGGAGAGGATGCCAAGTCGTGCCGATCGATTATCAAAAACTGATGCAATGGCCGTTCCCGGCGCTGTCCCGTCGCTATACCCGAGACGACTCCATCCGCTTCGCCAAGGGCTTTGGCGCTGGTGTGGGCGAGGGGATGGGACCGGATGATGTGCCCTTTCTGGCGGGTAGCGCAGCACTGCCGATGAACGCGGTTGCGCTCGCTGACGGCGAGTTCTGGCAGATGAGGCCGGAAACGGGCATTCAGTGGCGGCAGATCGTCCATGCCGAGGAAAGCATCGTCATCCATCGGCCACTGTCACCCGAGGGCGTGGTGGTGGTGACCCAGAATGTCGACGAAATCTTCGACAGAGGTGCGGATCGTGGTGCGGTGATGGTCCAAAAGCAGGTGCTGAGCAGCGAGGAGGGCATCGCGCTGGTGACCATTTCAGTGACCACGATCCTGAAGGGCGATGGGGGCTTCGGCGGCAAGCCTTACGTGCCACTCAAGGTGCCAGTGCCGGAGGACCGCGCCCCCGACGCTACTATCGAAATCCGCACGCCTCGTGACGATGGTGATGCCGTTTTTCGGCTGAGCAAGGAAATCGCCGCCGCATCTTCCGTAGGAGCGGGAAAATCGATGATGCGCGGCGTCGGCTGTTTCGGAATCGCGGGGCGAGGCATACTCAAGCTGGTGTGCGGCAATGACCCGGTTCGGCTTAAAAAACTGATGGTGCGTTATGTCGGGCCGATGTTTACCGACGAAACGATGCTGATCGAGTTGTGGCACCTGGCGTCGGGTGGTGCCGTGTTTCGCATGAGCGCGCAAGAACGCGGAGCCCTTGTGCTGAACAATTGTGTGGTGGAGTTCGAGGCCTGATAGTCCGCGTTTTACGATGCAGCAAGGTTCGGCGGGCCGACCCGTCGCGATGATAATGAGCGTTACCCTTCAACAAGGGATTAGGAGAAGACAATGGAAATGAACGACATGATTCTGATCAGCGTGGACGACCATGTGATCGAGCCGCCGAATCTGTTCAAGAATCACATGCCCGCGTCGATGCTCGACCAGGCGCCGAAGATGTCGAGCATGCGCGGTGGGCAGGACTCGTGGGTGTACGAAGGGCGTTCGGTGCCGAACATCGGCCTGAATGCGGTGGTCGGACGGCCGCCGGAGGAGTATGGCTGCGAGCCTGCTGCATATGGGCAGATCCGCAAGGGCACATACTCACTCAAGGAACGCATCGACGACATGAATGTCAACGGTGTGTTGTCGGCGATCTGCTTCCCGACATTCCCGATGTTCGCGGGCACCTTCTTCCTCAATGCCACCGACAAGACGCTGACCAAGACGGTGATCAGCGCGTATAACGATTGGCACATCGACGAGTGGTGTGCCGGCGCGCCTGGTCGCTTCATTCCGCTCGCCATTCTGCCGCTGTGGGATATTGAGGCCTGCGTGGCCGAAGCCAAGCGCGTGGCGGCCAAGGGCTGCCGTACGATTTCCTTCCCCGATGTTCCCTCGGCCAAGGGTTTGCCTAGCATTCACTCCGGCTACTGGGATCCGCTGTGGCGGGTGCTGGAAGACAACAACATCGTGCTTAGTGTGCATATTGGATCGGGCGCAGCCGCACCCTACCCAGCTGCCGATGCGCCGATCGACGTCTGGATCGTGAACATGCCGATGTTCATTGCCAACGCCACATCCGAGTGGCTGTTCTCCGACACCTTCAAAAAATTCCCCAATCTGAAGATCTCGCTTTCCGAGGGGGGTATCGGTTGGGTGCCCTACCTGCTCGAGCGTGCGGACTTTACTTACCAGCATCACAAGGCCTGGACCAATGCGAATTTTGGCGATCTATTGCCGAGTGAGCTGTTCAAGCGCAACTTTGTCACCTGCTTCATCGATGACAAGTTCGGTCTGCAGAATACGCAGCACATGAATCTCGACAAGATCTGCTGGGAAAACGACTACCCGCACTCCGACTCGCTGTGGCCGAATGCGCCCGAGGCTTTGTGGCCGACCATCAAGCATCTGCCGCGGGAGGCGATCGACAAGATCACCCACCTCAACGCGATGCGCGAATTCGGCTTTGATCCGTTCCGGGTGCTCGACCGCAACGACTGCACCGTGGGTGCGCTGCGCGCTAAAGCCACGCATGTAGACACTCGCCCGGTCGCCAACCAGGGGGGGCACAATCCGTCCAACCGCGATGGGCGTCCAGTCACGAGTGGCGATGTTGCCAAGCTGTTCGCGGCCAGCTCGTCCAACAAAGACCTCGCCGGGACGACCTAAGCACATGACGGCCGAGGTGCCAGAGCGACAGGCTGTCATCTCCGGTGTCGGTCAATCTGCCGCAGGCCGCAGGCTCGGTCGCGGCGGGCTTGACCTGACCCTGGAAGCAGTACTGGCTGCGCTCGACGATGCAGGAATCGACCGCAAAGAAGTTGACGGAATTTCGTGCTGGCCCGGTGTCCAGCCGGGCCTGCCCGGATTTTCTCCGGTGTCGGTGGGGCAGCTCAAGGACTCGCTCGGACTCAAGCTCAACTGGTACAACGGCGGGATCGAGTCTACGCAGCTCAGCGGCGTGCTCAACGCCTGCATGGCAGTGGCGTCGGGCCAGGCGCGGCACGTTATCTGCTTCAGGACCGTGACTGAAACTTCAGTATCTGCGGCTGCACGCCTGCCGACAACAGGCAGTCGTGTGCGCGTCACCGGATTCATGGAACATTTAGCCCCGTTTTTTGCTCCGTCGGGGGCGAACTGGGTGGGGATGATCGCCAGCCGTTACTTCCACGAGTTCGGGGCAAAACGTGAGCAGTTGGCGCAGATTGCGCTCAATGCCCGGCGCAACGCGGGGCTTAACCCGCGCGCTGTGTACCGCGACCCGCTCACGCTCGATGATTACATGCAGGCGCGCATGATCTCGACACCCCTGTGCCTCTATGACTGCGACGTACCCATTGACGGATCGATAGCGGTGATCGTGTCGCACAAGGACACGGTGCCTGATCTGAAGTCGACGCCGGTCCGGGTCGAAGCGATGTCGGGTGCCTTGCACACGCGTGATAGCTGGGATCAGCTCGACGATCTGACCCGCTTCTCGGCAGAAGCGGCCGGGAAGCGGCTGTGGAGCAGAACCGACCTCAAACCCTCGGATGTCGATGTCGCCCAGCTCTACGACGGCTTCAGTTTCTTGAGTCTCTTGTGGCTCGAAGCGCTCGGCTTTTGCGGGCGTGGAGAGGCCGCTGACTTCGTCGGTGATGGCCGCCGCATTTCGCTCGAGGGCGATTTGCCGCTCGCAACCGGGGGCGGTCAGCTCTCCGGTGGTCGTCTCCACGGCATGATTCATGTCGCTGAAGCAGTGATCCAGCTGCGTGGAGAAGGGGGTGCCCGCCAGGTCAAGGGTGATCCCCGTGTGGCCGTGGTATCGAATGGTGGCGGACCAATCGCGGGCGCAATGCTGCTGGTGCGGGATTAGGAACCTGCTCGCGTGTGCCGACGCATGCCGGGTTGGGGGTGCTCCCCAGCCCGGCACCGTCGATCAGAGCGACGCTTTGTCATTCATTGACCGTTTCTATTGCAGCATGGGGGTGGGTTAAGTGTTATCCGAATTGCAGATGAAGGCCGTCTTGCAGGCCTACCTCGATGGTCTCAATGCAGGGAACGCCGACGCAGTACTTGGTCTGTTTGCCGACGACGGAACCGTGGAAGACCCGGTTGGGTTGAAAGTGCATTCGGGGCGAACAGCAATCTCCGCGTTCTACCACCATGCGGTTGGCAGAGGCGCGAAGTTCAGCCTCGATGCTCCGATTCGGGCATCGTTTTGCAATGCCGCGGCAATGGCGATATCGGTCGACGTGGTGATCGAGAGTCAACTCAGGCGCGTTCGCATCATTGAGGTGATGACGTTTGACGACGCGGGAAAGATCGCCAGCATGCGAGCCTATTTCGGCAATTCTGACATCGAGCCGCAGTATGAGCGGCCATAACTGTGCGGGCTGAGCCGCCCCAATAGTCTTGACCTGCCCATCATGCGGGACTCACTTAAAGCGAGCGGGGTGCTCAAGGCTGGTTCAGTGATTGTGAGAGGCGGGTCAGTTTTGCGAACATGGCGAAAAACTCGGTATCCGGCTCCGAACCGAAGCGGGGATCGCCGTTCTTGCCAAAGGCTTCGGCGATCGCCTGCCAGTCCGACGGGAGGAGGTGTTCTTTGGCGCCTGCCAAGATCACCTGTTCTTCAAGTGCCATGTGACGCCACAGTTCTTCGGTGTATTCGGTAAGGGCGCTGGAGAATGCAGCTGCGGCGTCCGCGCCACCGCTATGGTACTGGTGCAGCGCGTATTCGAGCTGCTGCAGGATACGGTGTTCGTCGGCGTGGTTCGCTGACAGCGCGGACAGCGTTTCGTCAAATTCGGATGTGCGTTCGCGCAAACGCGAAAAAAGGTAAGCGTCTTCCTTGGGGTGGTGCAGCTTGTTCGGAAATTCGCGGATGTAGCTCAACATCAGGCTCAGGAGCTTGAAGTCCGGCCCGGTGCCTTCCGCAAGCGCCTTGTCGGTCAAGTGGCGCATTGCATGAAGGATGGCTGCGAGCGAGCGGTGTTCGTCCTGAATCACTGTGATGGCCTTGTCCATGTGCGGCGTGGATGCATTGCGTTGCACCGATGACACCAGGACCGGAATTTTCGAATCCACGAGTACTTTGAGTGTCACCGAGCCGACCATGATCGGGCCAACCTTCTTCGGGCCCCTGGAGGCCATGAAAATCATGTCGCAACCCTCATCTTCCGCGGCCTTGATGATCGCTTCGTGGGGCCGGTCGCTGATGCGATAAATGGACCGGTACGCCACATTCGATGCGCGCGCCGCAGCTTCGGCCTTCATCAGCACAGGATGTGCATCGCCCGCAATGTTGTCGGAAACGATCGATGGCGCGACCGTCTGGAAAGCGGCGCCCTCACCGGTCGCGAGGAAATCCTTAGCTGCATAGAAGAAGGTGATCTTAGCGTTGATCGACTTCGCAAATGCGACAGCCCTGCTGATGGTCAGAGTCGAGAGCTCTGACCCATCCGTGGGCACGAGGAGATGTTTATACATGAGGGCCTCATAGCGAGATGCGAAACAGTGTGATTACTGAAATTTTGCTTTGGTGCAAGTCGAACGCCAGCCAAATGCGCGCAGTCGAGAAACGTCTTATGGCGAAGGCGTCGTCAGTTCAAGAGCAGTCGAGCACAGTGCCTATATGCTAGCTATCGTAACAGGAAGTTTTAAAACTGTTAATATATCAGCTATAAATTTCTTTGACTAATGCGTGGCCCCGCTCTTCCCAATGCAGGAAGTGATCTGAAATGCTTTATTGCCAGGGTCGCCCAGGTGGCTGTCTCGCCCGCAATATCCAACCGGTAGTCCTTTTTTGTGAGAGAGATATATGGAACGCGAATCCATGGAGTTCGACGTCCTGATTGTCGGTGGCGGCCCCGCGGGGCTGGCTGCGGCGATCCGGCTCAAGCAGCAGGCCGAAGCCAAGGGCCAGGACATCTCGGTGTGCCTGATCGAGAAGGGGGCCGAGATCGGCGCCCACATTCTGTCGGGCGCGGTGATGGACCCGCGCGCACTCACCGAGCTCTTTCCTGACTGGAAGGAACGTGGTGCCCCGCTCAACACCGCGGTCACCGAAGACCGAGTGATCTTCCTCAACGAAACTGGCGGGCGCAGCATTCCCACCGGGCTGCTGCCGGATTGCTTCCTCAATCACGGCAACTACATCGTGCGCCTGGGCAACGTCGCCAAGTGGCTGGGCGAGCAGGCCGAGGCGGTCGGGGTGGAGATCTACCCCGGCTTTGCCGGCGCCGAGGTTCTCTTTGACGAAGACGGTGCGGTGAAGGGGGTCGCCACCGGCGACATGGGCCTCACCCGTGAGGGCGAGCCCGGCCCCCACCACCAGCTCGGGATGGAACTGCACGCCAAGTACACGCTGTTCGCCGAAGGCTGTCGCGGCCACCTGGGCAAGGTGCTCGAGGCCAAGTACAACTTGCGCGACGGGATCGATCCGCAGACCTACGGCCTCGGCCTCAAGGAGCTGTGGGAAGTGCCGGCGGCCAGCCACCAGCCCGGCCTGGTGGTGCACACCGCGGGCTGGCCGCTGCCGTCCGACACCTATGGCGGCGGCTTCGCCTATCACCTCGAGGACAACCTGGTCGCGGTCGGCTACGTGGTCGGGCTCAACTACAGCAACCCGCACCTGTCGCCGTTCGAGGAGTTCCAGCGCTACAAGACCCACCCCGAGATCCGTAAATTTCTCGACGGTGGCAAGCGCTTGGCCTACGGCGCGCGCGCGATCACCGCCGGCGGGCTGCAGAGCCAGCCGAAACTGGTGTTCCCGGGCGGAGCGCTGATCGGCGACGATGCAGGCTTTCTCAACGCCGCCCGGATCAAGGGCAGCCACGCCGCGATCAAGTCCGGCATGCTCGCCGCCGACGCCGCGCTCGAAGCGCTCACGGCCAACCGCCAGCGCGATGCGCTCACCGCCTTCCCCGAGGCCTTCCGTGCCTCCTGGCTGCATGAGGAACTGCACAAGACGCGCAACTTCAAGCCCTACATGAAGCGCGGGCTGTGGCTCGGGTCACTGCTGTTCGGCATCGATCAGAAGGTGTTCGGCGGCAAGACCCCGTGGACCCTGCACAACACTGCCGACCACGACAAGCTCAAGCCCGCGGCCGAGTGCGCGAAGATCGACTACCCCAAGCCCGACGGCAAGCTCACCTTCGACCGCCTGTCCTCGGTGTTCCTGTCCAACACCAACCACGAGGAAGAGCAGCCCTGCCACCTGCGCCTGAAGGACCCGTCGGTGCCGATCGCGGTGAACCTCGCGCTCTACGATGCGCCCGAGCAACGTTATTGCCCGGCCGGCGTCTATGAGATCGTGCACGACGGCGAAGCGGGCGCGCCGCGCCTGCAGATCAACGCGCAGAACTGCGTGCACTGCAAGACCTGCGACATCAAGGATCCGACCCAGAACATCAACTGGGTGGTGCCGCAGGGCGGCGAGGGGCCGATTTACCAGGGGATGTAGACGTGTCCCTACCTGCCTTTGCCGATCCATGTCATTGACCGCCGCACGCCGATACCGCATGCCCGCAGATTGTCTGGAAGATCGCGCTCGCACCGGGGTCAGGGGTCGGCGTCGAAAGCAGATTGTCGACACTGCGCGCGCTTGCTTTATAGAGCGCGGCTTCCATGCGGCAGGCATGTCCATGATCGCCCGCCAGGCAGGACTCAGCGTCGGGACGATCTACCATTTATTTACCAACAAGGAGGAACTCATCGCCGCCATCGTCGGTGAGGATCTCGATCAGGTAAAGGGCCTGATGGCATTGGCCGACACTGGGATGGCACCTGAGGAGGCCATTTCGCAGTTCATCGAACGGACCATTGAGCAGCTCGGCCGCGGGGCGGCAGTGCTGAGGGTCGAGGTCATGGCAGACGCGTCGCGAAACCCCCGGATGGCGGAATTGGTACAGGAGGCCGACCGCACCTTGCGGGATTACATCTTCGCGTTGTTGATGCGGTTTGATGCCTCCTTGTCGCCCGAGAACTCCGGGCCGGAACTGGCCACCCGGATTGAAATGCTGCTCGCCCTGATGGGGGGCGCCATGGTCAGAATGGCCCGCAATCCAGAAGTACAGTTCTCCGGCTTGAAGCCGATGGTCGCGACGATATTGGGGCGTTGACGGAGGTGCGGACTGCCCGCGCCCGTTCGGTTTCGGCCAGCGGCCGAGCCTGTTGCCGATGATGCTTCTGTGACTGCCAATGTCGCAGACTTCTATCTCCAGCGCTGTTTCATTAGGTCACCCAGCGCCCCGTTCACACTTCAAACGCACCCCTCAAGCTCGTCCGTGCCGGCCGGGAAGCCCACAAATCGCAGCTCATCAATGTTGTCCCCATCGGTTGAGATCGGGACGATAGCGTTGATCTGTATGCGCTCACCGGCATTCATCGCGTGCACAGCAGCGATGCGCGCGTCCGCATTCGCCTGCCATCCGGGCTGGAGCCAAATCGAGAGGATTCCGCGCCAGGCGAGCATGAGTGATCGCGGAATACCGAGGCCCTCCTGTGGGTTCAGGGTCAAAGTCGGGCGGTTTTAGCCAAAAATTTACGCTGTCGCCGATAAACAGCGGGTTTGCCCCATTTTAACGCGGCAACTCGCCTTCCAATTCCTTGTAGCCTCGTTTGCGTCGAGGTTTCACGTGACAGCCCCCTCGTGTTCGAAGACCAGATCGATGGCGCAAACCTTACGTGGACAAGGCGAAGTCGAAACCTTCGCCTAGCTGCTGTGTGGCCTGGTCATCGGCCGTGCAGCCGACGAGAGCTGCTGCGGTCTCCGGTTCTTCGACGCGCTGCAGTGCGAGCACATCGGCAAGCTGGGGCGGCACCCATTCGCCAAGGACGGCCACTCGAATCTCGGTGGAGGCTTCGCTCGTTTTCACGTCCAGATTCCTCCAGGCAGTGAATTCGCGGCGACTGGGGCGCCGCTGGAGTGAGTTAAGTTTAACGTGGTTTAGGTCGCTGCCGTACTCGACGCATTTCGGCAATGCAAAAGCGATCGATTCAACGAGGCCGGCCTACCGGCACCACTACCTATGAAGCGGAACCTGCCATCGCGTTCGGGGCGGTTGTGCGCGAAGAGAGAGCCAACCAAGGCATTGCCCAGGAGATGCTTGCGAATCTGGCCGGGATCGAGCGCTCGCATATGGGCAAGATCGAGCGCGGCGAACATATGCCTACGCTCTCGCTGATCCTCAAGATCGCCCGGGCGTTGAAATGCAGCTCCGCCCACTTGATGAAACTCACCGAGGACAAGCT
>JAUSOD010000052.1 GCA_030656215.1 Azoarcus sp. | reverse complement strand
GGGCAGATATTCGGCCATCAGCTCGAAAATCGGCGAATGCAGCCTCGGGTGTGCCAGGCGCTTTATCTGGTGCACAAAGTCGCCCGCTTCAAGTTCGCGGCTACCCGTCTCGGCAAAGTCCAGCGGGCTACGAATATCGCTCAGGTCCCGTTCCTCGAGCGCGAGATAGCGTGGGGCGCCATTGTCGTCACGGGCAAAGGCCGGATGCGGCTGATACCGTATACCCGGCCGGATACGGACCTCGATCACGCTCCGATCAACTTTGGCCGCCTCGGGGGTGCCTTTGAGCTCGCGCCCCGACGCATCGTAGTACCGGACCTCAGGCAAGCGCTCGGCCACAGCCGGCTCGAGTTCATACGGTCGCCTCAGAAAGTGATACTGCAGCGGCGGCTCGATGATCTGATACAGGAAAGTCGCCTCATCCTCGCTGTAGGACTGTACCGGATCGAGATGTTTGGGCCGCTCGGTGAATGCCGTATAGAGGATGTTCTGCCCGCGCTCGGCCGCCGGGTAAGGATCATTGAGGACCGGGCCGCAGCCGCTCAGTACCATCATGGCAAGCACCGTGACCCAGAGCAGCAGCGTGCCGCAGCTCGTTCGGAGCTGAAACAGGACACGGCGCGGCAGGGAGGGAAGATGGGGTGCCGTTGGGCGCAGAGACATGGCGTCGTGGGCAATATTCGATCAGGTTCAATTCTGGCAGGTTTTTGTCATCCCAAGCCATGTAACGTACATTCGCCCGATCACGCGATTTGGTCCATGACCCTTCTCGCTCAACGGTTTTCGCTATAATCGAGCACCTTGTCATTCGGAGTTTTCAGTCCATGGGTTTTCTCGCCGGTAAGCGGATTCTCATCACCGGACTGCTGAGCAACCGTTCAATCGCGTACGGCATCGCCAGGGCCATGCATCGCGAGGGTGCGCAACTGGCGTTTACCTATGTGAATGAGCGCTTTCAGGAACGTGTCGCCAAGCTCGCCACGGATTTCGACAGCACCCTGCTGTTTCCCTGTGACGTTCAGGACGATGAGCAGATCAAGGAGCTGTTCGTGCACCTGGGGCAACACTGGGATGGGCTTGATGGCCTGGTGCACTCCATCGCCTACGCGCCTACCGATGCGCTCGAGGGCGACTTCCTCGACGGGTTTTCGCGTGAAGCGTTTCGCGTTTCCCAGGAAATCAGCGCCTACAGCTTCCCTGCGCTGGCCAAGGCCGCGCGGCCGCTGATGAAGGGCCGCCACGGCGCGATGCTCACCCTCACTTATCTCGGTGCGGTACGCACCATGCCCAACTACAATATCATGGGTCTGGCCAAGGCCAGCCTTGAGGCCTCGGTGCGCTATCTCGCCGTGTGCCTCGGGCCGGAGGGTACGCGGGTCAACGGTATCTCCGCGGGTCCGATCAAAACGCTGGCGGCATCGGGCATCGGTAGCTTCGGCAAGCTGCTGTCGTTCAACGAGCACAATGCACCGTTGCGGCGCAACGTCACCATCGAGGAGGTCGGCAACGCCGCCGCCTTCCTGTGCTCCGATCTTGCCAGCGGCATGACCGGCGAGATCATGTATGTGGATGCGGGATTCAACGTGACCGCCCTGGGCAATCCGGAGCCCATGTAGGCAGTTCGTTTCAATCGGCGTCTCGCCCTGTGTTTGTTTGCACTGCGGGCACAAGATGAAAAAAGCCCGGTCACACTGGCGCCGGGCTTTTCATTCTTATGCAAGCAGTCTGCAGGGCATGACGCCTGCCGCAGCTTAGTCGGCTCTCACGGGGGCCAGGCTGGTTTCCACCTTGTAGCGCTGACGCAGGTCCGCGATGAAGGCGGCAAAATCGCGCTCTGCAAGCAGCCGCCCGTACTGGCTCACCACGGCGGCAATCCGCGGATCGTCATCCGCCAAGGTCGGGTGATTGACCGCATCAACACGATAGATCACGTAGCCCTCGCCGAACTGGCCGACACCGACATGTGCCGGCAGCTTGCTACTCGGCGCCGAGAACACGGCCCGCATCGCGTTGGCGGGCAGTGCCGGGGCCCCGCGCTGCAACTTTGTCGATGGGCCCCACGTACCGTCGATCGTGTCGCCTTTCTCCAGCGCGGCCAAGGCGGCCGCTCCGCGTTCGGCCGCCAGCCGTGTGGCCTCCTCGCTGCGAAGCTGTTGCTCGATGGCGGGCCGAACCTCGTCCAGCGGCGGACGCTGAGCGGCCTGAAACTCGACAACGCGCGCCGCAACGAGGGTATTGCCACCGACCTCGATCGCCTGTGTATTGCGCTGGTTCTTCACCGCATCGTCCGAGAACAGCGCCTCGACGAGCTTCGCATTGCGATACTCGCCCACTGCCTCTGCATCACGCGCAATCCAGTCGCTCTGGCGAACTTCAAGCTTCAAGGCCTCGGCAGCAGGCTTCAGGCTCTCCGGCTGCTCATAGACCGTGTTGGAGAACTGCTCGGCCAACTCGGCAAAACGCCGAGTGGCGGCCTGCTTGCGCAACTCGGTCGTCACGTCGCCGCGAACCGCCTCAAGCGGACGAATCGTTGTCGGCCTGATCTCGGTCACCTGGATGATGTGAAAGCCGAAATCGGAGCGCACCGGCGCGCTGATCTCACTCTTATTCAGGGCAAAAGCGGCATCCTCGAACGCCTTGACCATCAGGCCGCGACCGAAGAACCCGAGATTTCCGCCACTCGCGGCCGAGCCGGGGTCTTGCGAAAACTCCTTCGCGAGGGCTTCAAACTGCTTCGGATCCTGTTTGAGGCGAGTGTAAAGCTCCTCCGCACGGGTGCGAACCGAGGCGATGGCGGCTTCATCGGCATCCGCATTCAACTGCAGCAGGATGTGACGCGCTTCGCGCTCTTCGGGCTGGCCGAAGCGGGCCGTATTGCCCTCGTAGAAGGCCTTGACCTCGTCCTCGCTCACACTCACCTGCTGCTCGAGTGCGGCAATGTCGAACACCACGTACTCGGCCTTAACGCGCGCCGGACGCTCGAAGGCCGCGGCGTTGGCGTCGTAGTATTTCTGCACGGCATCCTCGGTCAGCTTCACGTCGGCCAGGAAGCGGCTTGCCGGGAAGCGCATCTCGCGAACATCGCGCTCCTCAAGCTGGGCGAGCAGGAAGCGGCGTGCCGAGTCACGTGCGGCGAAGGACGCTTCGCCCACCGGCAGCGCAATCTGTTGCACCCGCACATCCTGCGCGAGTCGGGCTTCGAACATCGCGGGCGACATGCCCTGGGCACGCAACAGCGCCTCGTAGCGCTGCAGCGAGAACCGGCCATCCTCCTGGAACGACGGCACCTCGGCAATCGTCTGCTGCAACTGCTGCGGCGTCACCGTCAACCGGCTTTCCGCAGCAAAAAGTGCGAGCACACGACGATTGACCAGATTCTCCAGTACCGACTGGCGCAGCTCTTCGGATTGCAGCAGTTCCCGATCGACCTGGCCGCCGGCCTCATTGCGCAGACGATCCTGCTGATCCCTGAGCGCCTGATCGAACTCGACCGCCATGATGGGCATACCGCCCACATTGGCGACTTCTCCGCCACCCGGGGCATCACTGAAATATGCGTCCATGCCGAAGAAGGCAAAGGGCACGATGATCAGCGCCAGAATGACTTGGGCAAAACGCTTGCTCTTGCGGACAGCCTCGAACATCTCGATTTCCGTTAAAACTTGTGAAAGGAGTTAGCGCTGACCCCCGGATAACTACCCCGAGTCGCCTGCACCGAGGCCGGAGTGTAGCGCATCCTGGCGAACGACAGGCTGCAGGCGGTGGGGCAAATCGGCGGCAAGCTGCACGCATTACCCTGTCAAGCTGGTTGCGATACACCCCCCGGAATGCTATCGTCCGCTCCGTCGCGCGGGAGAGCACTCTCCCAACAGAGTCGCCGAAGGCGTAACCCCCCGGAATCGCTCAGGCAAAAGGACCGCGCACGGCAAGGAAATTCTGGAGAGCGATGCGGGTTTCGGCTGCGGCCGAAATCACGAATCCACCGAAGGGGCACCCGGTTCGTTGCGCTTTGCGCATGGCTGGAATCTCTCAGGTACAAGGGACAGATGGGGCGAACCTGGCAACAGCAACTGTGCCGGCTTCGCCCTTTTTCGTTCACTTGCCCCGGAGCCACCATGAACGCCCCTGCCCGACAGACTGCCCTTCACGCCACCCACGTTGCCGCCGGTGCCCGCATGGTCGATTTTGCCGGCTGGGACATGCCGGTAAATTACGGATCGCAGATCGAGGAGCACCACGCAGTGCGCCGCGACGCCGGCATGTTCGATGTGTCGCACATGCTGTCGCTCGATCTCGAGGGTGCCGACGCCACCCCCTGGCTACGCAAACTGCTCGCCAACGACGTCGCCAAGCTCGGCGAGCCGGGCAAGGCGCTCTATTCCTGCATGCTGGACGAAACCGGCGGCGTGATCGACGACCTGATCGTGTATCGCCTGTCCGACACGCGCTACCGCATCGTGGTCAATGCCGGCACCGCCGACAAGGACGTGTCCTGGATGCGCAAGCACATCGCCGCCTCCGGCGCCAACGTCAGCCTCACCGCCCGCCGCGACCTGGCGATGATCGCGGTGCAGGGACCGAACGCCCGTGCAAAAACCTGGCAGGCGCTGCCCCAGCTGCGCGCCGGTAGCGAAACACTCAAGCCCTTCTCCGGCGCACAGCTTGGCGACGTATTCGTGGGCCGTACCGGCTACACCGGCGAAGACGGCTTCGAGATCGCGCTTCCTGCCGACCAGGCAGCCGCCGCCTGGGCCGAGCTGACCGCCGCGGGCGTCGCCCCCTGCGGACTTGGCGCACGTGACACCTTGCGCCTGGAAGCTGGCATGAACCTCTACGGCCAGGACATGGACGAGACCGTGTCGCCACTCGATGCCGGGCTGGCATGGACAGTGGATTTCAAGGACGAAGCGCGCAACTTCGTCGGCAAGTCGGCACTGATCACCCAGCCGGCCAGCCGTCGTGTGCTTGGCCTGATCCTCGAGGACAGGGGCGTACTGCGTTCGCACATGAAGGTCTTCGCCCCCACTGGCGAAGGTGAAACCACCAGCGGCAGCTTTTCGCCGACGCTGGAAAAATCGATAGCCTTCGCCCGTCTGCCGCTTACGGTCGAACCGGGCGAAACGGTCGAGGTCGATATTCGCGGCAAGCGGCTGAAAGCACGCACGGTCAAACTGCCGTTCGTGCGCAACGGCAAGGCCGTCGTCTGAACATCGCCTGCCTGGTCCGGCCGCGGCTACGGCCACGGCTTCACCCATACTCACGCATTCCACATACCAGCATTCACAACCTTCACCGGAGATACTCATGAGCAAGCTTCCCGCCGAACTGAAGTACACCTCGTCCCACGAATGGGTTCGCGTCGAAGCCGACGGCAGCCTGACCATCGGCGTGACCGACCACGCTCAGGAAGCACTGGGCGACGTGGTCTTTCTCGAGCTGCCCGAAGCCGGCCGAGTCCTCGCCGCCGGTGAGGCGTGCGCCGTGATCGAATCGGTCAAGGCAGCGTCCGACATCTATGCACCGGTCGCCGGCGAAATCATCGCCGCCAACCAGGACCTCGCCGATGCGCCCGAGGGCGTGAACGCCGACGCCTATGCTGCATGGCTGTTCAAGCTCAAGCCGGCCAACGCTGCCGACGTCGCCGGCCTGCTCGACGCCGCCGGCTACCAAGCCGAAATCGCCCAGTGATGCCAGGAGGCCACACGTGTCCCTGCCACATGTGTCCTCCCACCGGGTCCGCCCCTCCCGCCTGCCGTCCAGACCATGACCGAAACCCTCCTCTCCGCCCCGCTTGCGCAGCTCGAACAGCGCGACGCCTTCATCCACCGCCATATCGGCCCCAACGCCAGCGAGATTGCGCATATGTGCGCCGCTATCGGCGTTGCCGATGTCGATGCGCTGATCGACCAGACCGTACCCGGAGACATTCGCCTTGCGTCGCCGATGCCCATTGCCGGGCCGCAGCCCGAGCATGAAGCGATTGAGCGCCTGCGCGAAATCGCCGCGAAGAACGTGGTGAAGAAGTCGATGATCGGTGCCGGCTACTACGGCACCCTCACCCCTGCCGTGATCCTGCGCAACGTGATGGAGAATCCAGGCTGGTACACGGCATACACGCCCTACCAGGCCGAGATCGCGCAGGGTCGCCTCGAAGCATTGCTGAACTATCAGCAGATGGTGATCGACCTCACCGGCCTCGAACTGGCCAATGCCTCACTACTCGATGAAGCCACCGCGGCGGCCGAAGCCATGACCATGGCGCGGCGAGTGTCGAAGTCGAAATCAAACGCATTTTTCATCGATGCCGCCTGCTTCCCGCAGACCATCGATGTCGTGAAGACGCGCGCCCACTACTTCGGTTTCGAACTGGTGTTCGGCAGCGCGACCGACGCCGGCCAGCACGACGTGTTCGGCGCACTGCTGCAGTATCCGGATGCCCGCGGCGAAGTCACCGATCTTGGCGCAACCATCGCGGCGTTGAAGGCCCGGGGCGCAGTCGTTGCGGTGGCCTCCGACCTGATGGCGCTTGTGCTGTTGAAAAGCCCCGGTGCGCTCGGTGCCGACATCGCGCTCGGCTCGGCCCAGCGTTTTGGCGTGCCGATGGGTTTCGGTGGCCCGCATGCCGCATTTTTTGCCACCCGCGAGGCTCACGTACGCTCCATGCCCGGCCGCATCATCGGGGTGTCCAAGGATGCTCGCGGCAAAACCGCGCTGCGCATGGCGCTGCAGACGCGCGAGCAACACATCCGGCGCGAGAAGGCCAACTCCAACATCTGCACCTCGCAGGTGCTGCTCGCCAACATGGCCGGCTTTTACGCCGTCTATCACGGCCCGCAGGGGCTGAAGACCATCGCTGCGCGCATCCACCGCCTGGCCGCGATGCTGGCCGAAGGCCTGCGTCAAGGAGGCTTCACGCTCACCACCAAGGTGTTCTTCGACACCGTGCAGGTTGAAACCGCAACCCGTAGCGCACAGATACTCGATGCCGCCGACGCGGCCGGCTACAACCTGCGCTGCGTGTCGGACAGCGAGCTCGGCCTGTCGATCGATGAAACCACCACGCGCGAGGACATCGCCGCGGTGCTCGGCTGCTTCGGCATCCGGGCCGATCTTGCCGCGCTCGACGCCCGCGTGGTGCAGGCCGGTGGCGCAATCCCTCTGGCCTTGCTGCGCGACGACGCCATCCTGACCCACCCGGTGTTCAACACCCATCACACCGAGCACGAGTTGCTGCGCTACCTCAAGAAGCTGCAGAACCGCGATCTCGCACTCGATCATTCGATGATCTCGCTCGGCTCGTGCACGATGAAGCTCAACGCCACCAGCGAGATGATTCCGGTCACCTGGCCCGCGTTCGCCAACATGCATCCGTTCGCGCCGCGCGAGCAGGCCGCCGGCTATCTTGAGATGATCGAAGGACTCACCGACTATCTGCGCGCGGTGACCGGCTTCCCCGCGATCTGCATGCAGCCCAACTCCGGCGCCCAGGGCGAATACGCTGGCTTGGTCGCAATCGCCCGCTACCACGCCAGCCGCGGCGAGGCGCAGCGCAAGGTGTGCCTGATCCCGAAATCCGCCCACGGCACCAACCCCGCCACCGCCCAGATGTGTGGCATGAAGGTGGTGGTGGTCGAGTGCGACGAAAAGGGCAACGTCGACCTCTCCGACCTCAAGGCCAAGGCCGCGGCGCATGCCGACGACCTCGCCGCGCTGATGATCACCTACCCGTCCACCCACGGCGTGTTCGAAGAGGCGATCCGCGAGATCTGTGCGGTGGTGCATGCCCATGGCGGACAGGTTTACATGGACGGCGCCAACCTCAATGCCCAGGTCGGACTGACTTCGCCCGCCACCATCGGCGCCGATGTGTCGCACATGAACCTGCACAAGACTTTCTGCATTCCGCACGGCGGCGGCGGACCGGGTATGGGTCCGATCGGGCTGGCGGCGCACCTCGCCCCGTTCATGGCCGACCACGTCGTTGCGCCCACCGGCGACGATCACCGTTCGCACAAGGGCCAGGGCGCGGTTTCCGCCGCACCCTTTGGCTCGGCCAGCATCCTGCCGATCTCGTGGATGTACATCGCGATGATGGGCGGCAGCGGCCTGAGGCGGGCCACCGAGGTCGCCATCCTCAACGCCAACTACCTCGTCAGCCGGCTCGGCTCGCACTATCCCGTGCTCTACACCGGCAGCAAGGGCCGGGTGGCGCACGAGTGCATCCTCGACATCCGCCCGATCAAGGCAGCCACCGGCATCTCCGAAGTCGACATCGCCAAGCGCCTGATGGACTACGGCTTTCATGCGCCCACCATGTCATTCCCGGTGCCGGGCACGATCATGGTCGAGCCGACGGAATCCGAAGACCTTGCCGAAATCGATCGCTTCGTCGACGCGATGATCGCGATCCGCGAGGAGGTCCGCAGGATCGAGAACGGCACCTGGACGGCCGACGACAACCCGCTCAGACACGCACCGCACACCCAGGCGGACGTGATCGGTGGCGAGTGGAAGCGCCCGTATAGCCGCGAGCAGGCCGTCTTCCCGCTGCCCTGGGTAGCAGAGAACAAGTTCTGGCCGAGCGTCAATCGCATCGACGACGTGCATGGCGACCGTAACCTGTTCTGCGCCTGCGTGCCGATGAGCGATTACGCGGAATGATGCGCCGTCCGGGTTAGAATCGACTCGCTTCACGAAGAAGCCACGCCTGCGAGCGTGGCTTTTTTGCGCCGACCTGCCCCTGCGGGCAGTCCCTTGCGCCTTCATGCCGATGCTGCTTTTCTCCTTCCGGATCCGCCTGCCCGCCCCATGACCACCGCCCACCCGACTCGCCAAACGCTCTGGATCGCCCTGCTGATCACCCATCTGCTGGGGCTCGTCGCCCTGTTGGCCTGGGTCCTGTGGCAAGCGCAACCGGTGGCGATGCACGACCTGCAACTCGCCAGCGGCGAGAAGCTCAAGTGCGTGTCGTATGCGCCTTACCACCGCCCGGGACAAACGCCGTTCGACGAAACCGGCAGCATCTCGCGTGCCCAGATCGCGGACGACCTTGCCGCACTGGCAAATATTACAGACTGCGTGCGCCTCTACTCGGTGGACCAGGGGCTGGACCAGGTGCCGGAGGTGGCACGTGCGGTCGGGCTCAAAGTGCTGGTCGGCGCCTGGATCGGACGCGACCAGCAGAAAAACGCCATCGAACTGGATCGCGCCATCGCCGTATCCAACGCCAACAAGGATGTCGTGACCGCGCTGATCGTCGGCAACGAAGTGCTGCTGCGGCGTGAACGTACCGTGGACGAAATGCGTGTATTGATCGATTACGCGCAATCGAAAGCCGAGGTACCGATCACCTATGCCGATGTGTGGGAGTTCTGGGTCCGCAACGACAGCCTGGCAAAATCGGTCGACTTTGTAACTGTGCATATCCTTCCGTTCTGGGAGGACGACCCGGTCGACATCGAATACGCGCTGAAGCACGTCGCCGAGATTCATGACGAGGTGAGCGAGCACTTCAAGGGCAGCGCGATTCTCATAGGCGAGACCGGCTGGCCCAGCGCCGGTCGCCAGCGCGAAGCCTCCAAGCCCTCGCCGGTCAATCAGGCGCGCTACATTCGCGAATTCGTCCACCAGGCGCACGACCGCGGCTGGAACTACAACCTGATCGAAGCCATCGACCAACCGTGGAAGCGCCGCCTGGAAGGCACCGTGGGCGGCCACTGGGGAATGCTCGATGCCGGTACGCTGGAGCCCAAGTTTCCGCTCGCCGGCCCGGTCGCGGATCGCAAGGACCTGGCGACTCCGCTCCTCGCTTCGGCCGCTGGCGGCATCCTTGCGCTGATTCTGGCACTTGCGTCCGGCCCGAAACACCACAACGCACTGCGCACCGTTGCGCTGGCCCTGACCGGTGCCACCAGCGGCCTGATCGCAAGCCTGAACCTGGAGCATGCCCATCTCGCCTATCGTGACCTGACCGAATGGGTGGTGCTGGGCGGTGTCGCGCTTGTGGCACTCATGGCGGTCGCGGCCCTTGCCTGCTGGCAAGGCGACCGCATACCGGCCGCAGCGGACGGATGGCGAGCACTTCGGACTCGACCAACCAGCCCCGCTACGGCAGATGTCCTCGGCACACTGCGCGGCGTCCTGCTCTTCGCAGCCGCGGTGGCAGCGCTGCTGTTGCTGGTGGACTCGCGTTACCGTGACTTTCCCTCGCTGCTCTATCTGATCCCGGCCGCCCTCTACGGCGTCGTCGGCTGGTGGCAGCGGAATGCCGGCCGTGCCGAGCGCATCTGCGCGCTCGTCATCACGATCTCGGTAATCGGGCGCTGGCTACCCGAGCCGGCCAATCCGCAGGCCGTCGGCTGGTTGCTGGTTGGTCTTGTGCTCGCCCTGCCCGTGCTGTGGCCGCGGGCGAACGAGCACGAACAGACTTAGCAAGGCCCCCACCGCAGCAGGATCGAAGCTGTACAGCACCAGCCCGGCGATACCGCTCAGCCAGCCGGCCCAGGCGAGTTTGCGACAGGACAACACGAACGCGAGCGCCCCGGTCGCCAGGCTGAACCACCCCACCCGATGCTCATGAAAGAGTTGCACCAGGGCCCACGTCAGGCTGCACTGCCAGGCCGGCGCGGCATCGGCACCACCCGAACAGTCGCGCGGCAACAGGCCAGCCTCGATCACGCCATAGCGCAGGCCAAGAAGCGACACCAGCAGGGCGACACCGGCGAATGCCCATGCTGCACCACCATATTTCAAGAAACTATATCGACTCAAGTTTGATTTCCCTTATGAATCAGCAACCACCCGGATGTAACACGTCCTGTTGCAAATCGTACGCTAGAGTTTCTCCTAACAGCCTGAAATTGCGAATAAAATGCCGCGCGTTGAGATGCTTGATTGTGGCCGCGATTCTGTCACAGATGCCCCGTATCAAGAAATCTTGCGTCGCACAAGCTCAAAGCTGAATCGACGCCCGCCCACAAGGCAAGCACATTGAATATTCGGGCTGACAAGCTCTTGACGGGATACCTCTTCAGATGAAAAACGCCGCCTCGCTCGCCTACCGCCTGGCCCTTGCGTTTGCCATTGCGGCGCTGGTCGCACTCGCCCAGTACTGGCTCTGGCAACAGTTCAACCGCGGTGCCGAATTCATCGGTGCAACCCAGAGCATCAAGGGCTTCGCCTTCAATGGTTTTCAGCGTGATCAGAGTCCGCTGACCGGCAAGTTTCCCACCGACGAGCAGCTCGCGGGCGATCTCGACCTGCTCGCGCGGTCAGCCGACAACCTGCGCACCTACGGCGTCAGCGAGACGCCCAACCTGCTTGCCCTGGCGGGCGAGCACGACCTGCAGGTCACAGCCGGCATCTGGCTCGACCGCGATCAGGAAACTAACGAACGCGAAATCGCCACCGTGGTCGCAGCCGCCAAGAAGATGCGCCATGTCGAACGCCTGATGGTGGGCAACGAGGCGATCCTGCGCGGCGACCTCACCCCCGGTGAGCTCATCGTCTACCTGGACAAGGTGCGCAAGCTGGTCCGCAAGCCGATTTCCTCCGCCGAACCCTGGCACGTCTGGCTCAAATATCCCGAACTGGCGAAGCACGTCGATTTCATCACCGTCCACCTGCTGCCCTACCATGAGGGCGTACCCGCCGAAGCGGCGGTCGAATACGCGCTCCAGCGCTACGACGAGATCGCAAAAGCATTCCCGAAGAAGAAAATCGTCATCGGCGAAATCGGCTGGCCGAGCAAGGGCCCGGTCATCGGTGGGGCAGTTCCGTCGCTCGACAACGAAGCCCGCTTCATCCGCGAGTTCCTGTCCCATCCGCGCACCCCGCGGCTCGACTACTTCCTGATGGAGGCCATCGATCAGCCGTGGAAGGTCGAGATCGAAGGCTGGGCCGGCGCTTACTGGGGCATGTTCAACGCCGATCGCGAGCCCAAATTTGCACTCGAGGGACTCGTCCAGCGTGACCCCCACTGGAGCAAGAAGGCGAGCAACGCAGGTGTGCTGGCGCTGCTGCCGATGTTCCTGATCGCCTTCTTCCTGACCGACTGGAGCATCGCCGGCCGTTTCTTCCTTGCCGCCATGATCCAGGCCTGTGTGTCGACCCTGATCGTCGGCCTCAACGTACCGGTCGATTACTACCTGACCCAGCGCGACCTCATCGGCCTGGGCATGCTGATCCTGGCAACCGGCATGACCGCGGCGGTGTTGCTGTCGCACGGCTTCGAATTCGGCGAGATCCTGTTCAAGAGCAAGTGGAAGCGACGCTTCATGCCGCTCCCGCCGCACGCGGCTGACGAACAACCCTTCGTGTCGATCCACCTTGCGTGTCACAACGAGCCGCCGGAGATGGTGATCGCCACCATCGACAGCCTGGCCGCGCTCAACTATGCCAATTTCGAAGTCCTCATCCTCGACAACAACACCAAGGACGAGGCACTGTGGAAGCCGCTGGAAAAGCGCTGTGCCGAACTCGGCCCCCGCTTCCGCTTCTTCCACCTGATGAACTGGCCCGGCTTCAAGGCCGGCGCACTGAACTATGGCCTCAAGGTTACCGATCCACGCGCCGAAGTGGTCGGCGTGGTCGATGCCGACTACGTCGTCGACCCCGAGTGGCTGTCCTGTCTCATCCCGCACTTCGACAAGCCCGACGTGGCCGTGGTCCAGGCCCCGCAGGCGCACCGCGACTGGGAGACCCACCCCTTCCGCCGCATGTGCAACTGGGAGTTCGAGGGCTTCTTCCGGATCGGCATGCATCACCGCAACGAGCGCAACGCGCTGATCCAGCACGGCACCATGACCCTGGTCCGGCGTCTGGCGCTGGACGAAGTCAATGGCTGGTCGGAATGGTGCATCTGCGAGGACACCGAGCTCGGCCTGCGCCTGATCGAGAAGGGCTACGACACCCGCTATGTGGATCACATCCTCGGCCGTGGCCTCACCCCGTCCGACTTTGCCGCAATCAAGAGCCAGCGCTTCCGCTGGGCCTTCGGCGCGATGCAGATCCTCAAGAACCACCTGCCGCAGATGCTCGGCAACAGCACGCTCAACCTGGCCCAGCGCTATCACTTCCTGACCGGCTGGTTCGCCTGGCTGGGGGACGCGCTGCAGCTGGTGTTCGCGTTCGGCAGCCTGGCATGGACCCTGGGCATCCTTGCATTCCCGAAGTCCTTCGGCTTGCCGGTCACCGCGCTTGCGCTGCCGATCCTGGGCTTCATGGCGTTCAAGGCCGCACTCGGCCCCATCCTGTATCGCCGCACCATGGATTGCCCGTGGAAGGACATCCTCGGCGCCTCGATCCTGTCGGTCGGTCTCGCACACTCGATTGCGCGCGGTGTGTTCATCGGGCTGGCGAAGGAGAAAGGAGAATTCGTGGTCACGCCCAAGGGTTGGAAAGCCAAGGGCGCCCTCGCCTTCTTCGGCCCGATTCGCGAAGAAATCGGCATGCTCGTCGCCCTGGTACTCGCCGCAGTGTCGCTGGTGATGCTTCGCGGTGCGAACGCGCTCGAGATTCAGCTGTGGGTCGGTATCCTCTCACTGCAGTGCATCCCCTACGTCGCCTCGATCGCATGCCAGATCGCGGCCTATCTGCCGGAACGGCAAGCTCCGGCACCTGCCTCCGTGCTGCAGCCTGCGCACTGATTCCGAGGCCAGTCGTGCCCGGATCACCCCCCTCCGGCGGCTGCTCGATCAGCGTGGCACGATCGAGGGTTTCGGTAGGGCCGACTTCAGTCGGCCACAGGTGCCCTAACCTGGCGCTCGTGCCCGGATCACCCCCAGCGGCGGACTGAAGTCCGCCCTACGGCGGCTGTGCCGGCGCCGACAAGGTATCTACTTTTTGCCCTTGCCTTTTGCTACTACGGGCAGGGTGTCAAGTACCGCGACCAATTCCTTGACTGATCGCTCGCCGAGCAGACGAACGGCGGCACGCAGCACTTCCGACTTGGTCGTAAGCCTGCCTGCACGCGCCAGTGCGGTACGCACGCTCTTGAGCTCGGCGTGTTCGCTCTTGGGCATCGAGAACGAGTCACGCACGACTTTTCCGGGTTTCTGCTTTGTTGCCTCCGCCGCCTGAGCAGGAGTGAGCCTGGATGCAATCGGCGTAGTAGCGGCTGTGTCCGCAGGCTTGATTGCGGTCTCCACAGTTTCTTTCACGGCCGCTGCTTTCACGGCTGGCGATTTGACCGCAATGGGTTTGGCTGCTGCGGGTTTGGCTGCTGCGGGTTTGGCTGTGGCAGGCTTCGTTGCTGCCGGAGCCTTCTGCTTCACCGTGACCCCGGCCTTTGACTTTTCTTCAGCCTTTGGCACTGCGCTTGCAGCAACTTGTGCTGCTGCCACCTCGGGCATGCGCTCGGCAACCGCCGCATCTTCCTGCTTGATCGTTGCGCGTAGCGCGGACTGGTTTCGTTTACTTGTCGTCACTTTGTTTCTCCGGTTAACTCAAGAACCGCTGCAAGCAGCCGGTCCATTTCCTCGCGGGCCTGATCGGCTGCCCGACCCAGCCGATATACCGACCCACCCTGCACTGCGCTCTGCGCATAGGCATTGCGTTGCGCCAGGCTTGCACCGATGACCGGCAGCGAAAACTCGCGCAGCACTTCAAGCACGTCCGCCGCCAGCGCGGTGCGCTGCACCCGGTTGGGCAGCAGCGCCGCGCGCAGAGACGGCCGGCGCGCCATGGTGGCGATCACCAGACGCTCGACCGCGCGTGTCGACCACAGGTCGGTCGGACTGGGTACCACCGGGATCAGGATGAGATCGGCCAGCTCGAGCGCTGCAAGCGTGTGTGGATGCTCGATCGAGGGCGGGCAATCGAGCAGGATCATGTCCGCGCGGCGCGCACATGCGCCGAACTGCGCGCCGAGCTCCTGCAGATTTCCGCGAAAGCCTTCAACCGTGGCCGGAAACGGCTCCGCAGCATCGGCCGCGGCGGCCCAGCGTGTTGCACTTTCCTGCGGATCGAGATCGCACACCGTGATCCGGTACCCGCTGCCCGACAGCCCCTCGGCCAACTGCATGGTCACGGTGGTCTTACCCACGCCCCCTTTTTGCGACAACAGGGCGACGATGCGGCACTGCTTCATGATTCCTCCCCCATTCATGAAAATGTGGCGGATGCTCAAACGGCACCTACTCTAATGGCATTGCGTAATACTTTATTATTTTCCACCGACGATCACTGTAATACAAGCCCCGCCGTGATTAGCCGTACACGACACTTCGATATCAATCGCGCTCTGGCTATACTCACCCAACCAATAACGAAGGGGACATCTGCATGAAAATCGAAACCATCGCCGTGCACGGCGGCTATTCACCCGATCCGACCACCAAGGCGGTTGCAGTCCCGATTTATCAAACCACATCCTACGCTTTTGACGACACCCAGCACGGGGCCGATTTGTTCGACCTCAAGGTGGCCGGCAATATCTACACCCGGATCATGAATCCGACCAACGCGGTGCTGGAACAGCGCGTTGCCGAAATGGAAGGCGGCATCGGCGCACTCGCGGTGGCGTCCGGCATGTCAGCCATCGCCTACGCCATTCAGACCATCGCCGAAGCAGGCGACAACATCATCTCGGCGGCCACGCTATACGGCGGCACCTACAACCTGTTCGCCCACACCTTTCCGCAGTTCGGCATTGAAGTCCGTTTTGCCGACTATCGTGACCCGGAAGCCTTTGCCCGCCTGATCGACGGCCGTACCAAGGCGATCTTCTGCGAATCGGTGGGCAATCCGCTGGGCAATATCACCGACTTCGAGCGCCTGGCCGAAATCGCGCACAAGGCTGGTGTGCCCTTGATCGTGGATAACACGGTGCCCTCGCCCTATCTGTGCCGCCCCTTCGAACACGGTGCCGACATCGTGGTGCATTCGCTCACCAAGTATCTTGGCGGCCACGGCAATTCGATCGGCGGGGTCATCGTCGATTCCGGCAAATTCCCGTGGGCAGAGCACAAGGAGCGCTTCCGCCGCCTGAATGAGCCGGACGTGTCCTACCACGGCGTGGTGTACACCGAGGCGCTTGGTGCCGCGGCATACATTGCCCGCGCCCGCGTGGTGCCGCTGCGCAACATGGGTGCAGCGCTGTCACCGTTCAACGCATTCCTGATCCTGCAGGGGATCGAGACCATTGCGCTGCGCATGGACCGCATCTGCGAGAACGCAGTGAAGGTTGCCAGCTTCCTGAAGGCGCATCCGAAGGTGTCGTGGGTGAACTACGCCGGGCTGGCCGACCACGCCGATTACGCGCTGGTGGAGAAATACATGGGCGGCCGGGCATCGGGCATCCTGTCCTTCGGCGTTCCGGGTGGGCTCGAAGGCGGTGCGCGCTTCCAGGATGCATTGAAGCTGGTGACACGCCTGGTGAACATCGGCGACGCCAAATCGCTGGCCTGCCATCCGGCCTCGACCACCCATCGCCAGCTCTCGCCCGCCGAACTCGCCAAGGCCGGGGTGTCGCCCGACATGGTGCGGCTGTCGATCGGCATCGAGCACATCGACGACATCCTCGCCGACCTCGGGCAGGCACTCGCGGCAGTCTGATCGCGTTCGGGATTGCGGTGTTCGCGGCCGGCAGCCGGTTCTGCCGCGAACACCGTGCTTCATTGACGATGGATATAGTGGTATGCAGCCCGCACAGCCGTAGTAGACTCGCGCTTCACTTTGCTTCGCCCCTCACCCGGGCGCCCCGACATGCCGCTTTTGCTCCAGGCCCGCGATACCGACCTCGCCGGCGACACTGCGCGACGCCGCGCAAGTATCAGCTTGATTCTCTCCTTGATGGCCACGCCGGTTTCGATCTGGCTGTTCACCAACATCGAGCCCCTGTGGACACGGATTCTTGCACTCGAAGGCAGTGCCTTCATGCTCGGTGCCACCGCGCTTGGCGGCGTACTGGCGGTTGCGCCGCTGGTTGCAGGTATCGGCTTCCTGCTCGCGATCTGGTTTGGGGTGGAGAGCGTCTACCTGCCGCGCCAGCACCGTTCGCCGCTGATCGACAAGTGCATCATCGGCAGCGGGTTGCTGGTCTGGTTCTCCCCCGTGCTGGCGGCACTTGGCTCCGCCGCGCGCGGTCTGTTCGAAGGCCGGGTGCATTTCGTGCGCCCGCCCCGCGATTACTTTCTGGCCACCGACCCTATCGCGTTCTGGCAGGGTATCGGCTTCTGGCTGATCATGGCTGCCCTGTTCGGCTTTCTGGCTTGGCGCTACTGGCGCAACAAGCTCTTGGCTGCGAAGGCCTGAGCTGCCCTGCACTCAATCCCCGAGCCAGCCTTTGCGCAGTTGCCGTACAGCGCTCGCCGCTTTCTCGCTTACGCTCAACTTCACCGACTCGCTGGCAGCGGCTTCAAGTTCGAGCTCGAAACGCATCAGTTCATCACGACGAAAGGCATGGACTTCGATCCGTTCGCCGGGTTGACGACGCTCGAGCAATGCGTCGATATTCGATGCGCTCACCTTGAGCCCATCGAGTGCAATCAGCACGTCGCCTGCGGATAGCCCGGCACGCTGTGCCGGCCCGTCGTCCCAGGCGGTGGCGATACGCGCTTCACCGTTGCCGGTGGCAAACTTAACGCCCAGGGTCGGCCCCGTTCCGGCCGCCTCCATGCGCAATTCGATGCCGAAGGGCTTGAGCAGGCGTGCCAGCGGCAGGTCGTCGGTGCCTTCCACCGTCTTGCGCAGCCAGCGTGCCAGACGCGCGCCACACTCGCTGCCACCGACCTCGTCGACCGCAGCAAAAATACCGTCCTCCGCCACCCCGATACCGGTCTGCCCATGGCGCTGCCACAGCAGCCGCATGACATCGTCCAGACTACGCTTCCCAGCGGTGGCGACGCGTAACTGCAGGTCGAGCGCCAGCGCAATCAGCGCGCCCTTGGCGTAGTAGCTGACGATGACGTTGGGCGAGTTCTCGTCCTGGCGGTAGTACTTGGTCCACGCATCGAAGGACGATTCAGCCACGCTCTGGCGCCGTCGACCGGGGCCACGGAGCACATTCGAAACGGTCTTGCCCAGCAGGGCGAGGTAGTCGGCCGGCGTGATGACCCCGGATCGCACCAGCGCAAGGTCGTCGTAATAGGAGGTGAAGCCCTCGAAGGCCCACAGCAGACGGGTGTAGTTCTCGCTGGTCAGATCATAGGGAGTGAAGGCGGCGGGTTTGATCCGCTTCACGTTCCAGGTATGGAAGTACTCATGGCTGCACAGGCCGAGAAAGTTCTTGTAGCCATCGCTGAGTCCGCGCATGCCCGGCCACGGCAGATCGGCGCGACTGGCGAGCAGCGCGGTCGAGGCCCGATGCTCGAGCCCGCCGTAGCCATCGCCCACGACCTGGGTGAGAAAAGCGTAATAGTCCATCGGCGGCGGCGCACCGAACAGATCGATCTGCCACTGGCAGATACGGGCCAGGTCGTCGGCGAGACGTGCGGTATCGCAGCCGTGACGTCCGGTGAGCACGATATCGTGGCGGACTTTGCCGGCCTCGAAGTGCGCCAGCGTGAACGTACCCATCTCGACCGGGTGATCGACCAGTTCATCGTAGTTCGAAGCACGGTACAAACCAAAGCCATACGCCCGCGCGGCACCCAGTTCGCCCCGTGCGCACGGCAGCGCCGTTGCCACCTTCCAACTCAGATAGCCCACCCCTTCCGGGCGGGAAATGTCGACCAGGCAGGCACGATCCGTTCTCCCCGCCGGGGCGAGAAACACGCTGGTGCCGTTGAAGAAGCCATGGGTCTGATCGAGGTGTGCGGTGCGCACCGACAGATCCCACGCATAAACCTCGTAATGCAGGGTCAGGGCCTTGCCAGCGGTCACGGAAGCGGCTTGCCACGTGTGCTTGTCGAGCTTGTCCAACCGGACCGGCTCACCTGCTGACTCAGCGCGCAGGCTGACGATATGGCGGGCGAACTCGCGAATCATGTAGCTGCCCGGTATCCAGGCTGGCAGGCTGAAGCGCTGCCCGGCAGGATCGGGATCGCTGACCGTGCAGCTGACTTCGAACAGATGGGCTTCGGGGCGCAGCGGGCGGATGAAGTAGCGGATCGGAGCAGACATGTCAGGCAAAACCGGAGGCAGGGAAGCCCCGATTTTAGGCGGTTTGCGGCATGTTGCCTATTTATTGTGCAACACCTCAAAAGCGTGTTGCTTCAAGGCACTCGGCCACTACCCCACACCTTGTCCACAGCTTCGCCCACGGTGGACGGGGATAAACACGGCGGGCGCCATCAAAACCCGGGATTGCATCGATACCTGTATTTTAATACAGTCCATGCATGTCTCCCCCCTATGTCGAACTCTACTGCCTGTCGAACTTCAGCTTCCAGCGCGGCGCTTCGCATCCCGAAGAACTCGTGGTGCAGGCTGCCACGTTCGGATACCGCGCGCTTGCGATCACCGACGAGTGCTCGCTGGCTGGCGTGGTTCGCGCACATCGTGAAATCCGCGACCGCGCCCTGCCCCTGAAGCTCATCCTCGGCAGCGAGATCCAGCTCGAAGAGGGGCCCACTCTGGTTGTGCTCGCTACCAGCCGGGCGGGCTATGGTCAGCTGTCGCGCCTGATCACGCTGGGGCGGCGGGCCGCCGACAAGGGCAGCTATCGGCTGATGCGCCAGGACATCGAACAGGGGCTTTCCGATTGTCTGGCCCTTTTGCTGCCACCGCCCGGCGCAATCGACGCCGGGGTGGTAAGCGATGCGTGCTGGCTCGCGCAGTGCTTCCCTCGCTCAGCGTGGATCGCGGTGCTGCTCACCCTGAACGGCAGGGATACCGCACGCCTCGCGCAGTTGCGGGCGCTTTCGGCGCGCAGCGGCCTGCCGCTGGTGGCCAGCAGCGGCGCATTGATGCACGATGCGGCACGTCGTCCGCTGGCCGATGTGCTCACCGCCACCCGACTGCTGTTGCCGGTAGCCGACGTGGGGCTCGCCCTTGCCACCAACGCCGAGCGACGCCTGCACACACGGGAAGTCCTCAGGAAGCGCTATCCAGCCGATTTGCTGGCCG
>JAUSOD010000049.1 GCA_030656215.1 Azoarcus sp. | reverse complement strand
CTAGCCGCGAATTATCTGAACGAGATCACCTGGGTGGGTGGCGACATCACCCAGGGTCCGAGCAATCGAGGCGACGGCGTCCCAGACGAAACGTGCTCCACTACTTGCACCACGGCACAGCTGATCAATGCAGTCACGATTGAACTGCATCTGCTCGCCCGCTCGCAGGAAACAACCCCGGGCTATACCGACACCAAGAACTACACCCTCGGCACCGCTGCGGTGACCCTCAGTGCGGACGACCGGAAGTACAAACGCCATGCGTACTCGACCACGGTACGGCTAAACAACGTTTCCGGAAGAAGGGAGGCACCATGACCCAGACGCCCCATTCACAGCGCGGGGCCTCGTTGGTAGTCGGGCTGATCATGCTCGTGATCATCACCCTGATGGTGACCCAGAGCTTGACGCTGAGCACCACCAACCTCCAGTCGGCCGGCAACATGCAGTACCGCGACGAGGCTATCGCCGCGGCCAACATGGCGATCGAAGCGACCCTCGCCCTGAGCACAGTCGCGAGCGGCCACACCGAGCCCGTTGACCTCAATCGCGACGGCACCAACGACTACACCGTTGCGATCGTCAGATCCTGTCTGCGCGCGCTCGCGATCGCCGGGTCGTCGGAAACCGGCCGGGGCAGCAGCGTCACCTTTCCGGTCGCGTCCACGTCGCAGAACTACATGGTGCTCTGGGACTACCAGGCCACCATCACCGATTCGGCCACGGGCACAGCGATCCAGGTGCACCAGGGCATCAACCAACGTGTGAGCCAAAGTCAGTGCAACACCCTGTGCCCCCCGGCCCTGAACGTTGACTGTTCGTGAATCAGCACAGCGAAGCGAGTCCAACATGAACAACATCAACCTGAACCGCCTGCTACTCGGCGCAAGCTTGCTGCTCAGTCATGCCGCCATTGCGGACGACATCGAGCTTTTCTCGGGCCTTTCCGCCGACGGCGAGGCCCCACACGTAATGTTCGTGCTCGACAATGCGGCAAACTTCTCCGCGAGCGTTTCAACCCAGCGCTGCAGCATCAGTCCTGACGGGGTCGTTCGGACCGACGGCAGCAACGCGAGCTATCTGACCCATCTGGACGGAACCTCGGGTGCAGTCGAGCAGTGTGCGCTGTACAGCGCGATCGACGCACTGGAGGTCAGTACCACGGCGGCGATCAATATCGGGGTCATGGGATTCAACGCCAACGGGATGAAGCAGTATTACCCGGCCACCGATACGTTCTCGAGCGAGTGTGTCGGCGGCACGGGTGGCTGCCTGATGATGCGCAGCGTCCCGCTCAATACCACGACCAAGCCACTGATTCTCGACTGGATCCGGAACTGGCGCGTATCGGGCAACAGCGACTACGTGATCAAGGGCAACAACACGGCCAACGGCGCGGTGATGCAGGAGACCTGGGCGTATTTCTTCGGCAAGACCGGCGTCTCCGGGCGCAACTATGCCGACATCGCACCGCCGGCGGGCTGTGCCGGCAAATACGTGATCTTCGTCGGCAATGCCTACCGCAACAATGCCACCCCGGGCGACGGGACCAACGAGGCCAACAGCCCGCGCCTGCCCCTGATCGGAACCAGCGCAACAGTACTGAAACGCGCCGATCCGGCAGCAACGGACGATCAGAAAGCGATCTTAGCCGGCACCCTCGCCACGAGCTGCGGCACCAGCGCGCTCAGCACCGCCGAAGGCAGCGGCATCTATGCGCTGAACTGGGCCAACTACATGCGCGCGCAAGGGGTCACCACCTACTCCATCGGCGTTCTGGGACCCACCTGCAACGCCGAGTATGCCGCCCACCTGACCAAGCTGGGCGCACCCGACGTTGGTGGCGGCAAATACTTTGCCACCACCAGCTTCGAGGAGCTCAAGATCGCCATCAGCACGGCCCTGAGTGAAATTCAATCGGTCAACAGCGCCTTCGCCTCGGTCAGCCTGCCGGTCAGTGTCAATACCCAGGGCACTTACCTCAACCAGGTGTACATCGGCATGTTCCGCGCGGCCGAAAATTTCCTGCCGCGCTGGGTGGGTAACCTTAAGCAATACCGGCTAGGCTACAGCGGCGGCGAACTCAAACTGCTCGATGCGCAAGGCAGCGGCGAACCGGCGATTTCAGGTAGTGGCTCGGGCTTCATTGCCGAATGTGCAGTGAGCTACTGGACACCGGTAAACACCGACGCCTACTGGACCTCGATATCAAAGGCGAACTGCATTGGCTTCGCTGCCAGCTCGAACACCCCTGACGGGAACATCGTTGAAAAGGGCGGGCAGGGCTATCTGCTCAGAGGCAGTCAGACCGCAACGTCGATCTCGCGCAACGCAAAGACCTGCGACGCCGACTGCAGCGGCACCCTGGCCGACTTCAACACCGCAAACAGCGCGATCACCAAGACCGCGCTCGGCAACGCAAGCATGACCGACGCCGAGCGCACCAATCTGATCAACTGGGCGCGCGGACTCAATAACAAGGCAGACGAATTCCATCTGGCCACGGCGATGCGTCCGTCGGTGCACGGCGACGTCGTTCACTCGCGGCCGGTCGCGATCAACTACGGCACCGACGCATCGCCCGACGTGGTGGTGTTCTACGGCGCCAACGACGGCTTCCTGCGCGCCATCAACGGCAACCGGTCCACCAATCTGAGCAGCACCCTGGGCTCGGCGGCGGCCGGCACCGAGTTATGGTCGTTCATGCCGCCGGAGTTTTACGGCAGCATCAAGCGCCTGAACACGAACACGGTCCAGATCCAGTTTGACGGCACCGATTCGAAGCCATATGGGTTCGACGGCTCGATCGTCGCGCATCAGGACGGTACCACGGCGTGGATTTACGCCTCCATGCGCCGTGGCGGCAGAGCACTGTATGCCCTTGACGTGTCCAGCCCCAACGCCCCCACGCTGAAGTGGAAAATTGGCTGCCCGAGCAACCTCGTGCGCGGCACGACCGCAATCGACACCGGTTGCACCACCGGGTTCGAGGGCCTGGGGCAAGCCTGGGCCACCCCCAAAGTGTTCACTGCGCCCGGATCCGACACCCCGCTTCTCATCGTCGGTGGCGGCTACGATCCGTGCGAAGACAGCGATGTGCCCACGTGCACGGGGTCGAGTAAGGGCAAGCACATCTACGTGCTCAACGCGGACACGGGGGAGCGGCTCAAAACACTCAACACCGATCGCGGCGTGGTCGCCGACATCACGATCGTCAAGGACAACAACGGCGCGGCCAAGTACGCCTACGCTGCAGACCTCGGCGGCAATGTATATCGGATCACGTTCAGCGGCAGCACGGCGGCGAGTTGGAACATGATCAAGATCGCCTCCCTCGGATGCGACACCGTGGCCACCTGCACAGCGAACCGGAAATTCATGTTCGCCCCCGACGTCGTCGAAGAGAGCGGGACGTACCTTCTGCTGCTCGGATCGGGCGACCGCGAGAAACCGGTCTCTTCGTACACCACGTCCAACGCGGTCGCCAATTATTTCTTCATGATCAAAGACAATCCGACCGATGCGGAATGGCTCGCGTCCGAGGACACCAACTGCAGTGCAAGCCCGTCGGTCATCTGCATGGCTTCGCTGCTGCCGATCGCGAGAAACGCCACCGCCACCGAGACCAGCGTGAGCGAGAAAAAGGGCTGGGCGTTAGCGCTCAACTCGACCGAGCAGGTGGTGACGTCCGCGATCACAATCTACGGCGTGGTCACGTTCAGCACCCACCAACCCCCGATTTATGCGACCGGCACCTGCAAACCGAACCTGGGTATCGCCAACGTCTATAACCTCCGGTACACGAACGCCGCGAGTGCCAATGGCACATCCGTCCCCTATCAGCGCATCGCAGGCGACGGTCTGCCGCCCTCCCCGGTGGCCGGCAAGGTCACGCTCGACGATGGAAGAACGGTCCCGTTTGTCATCGGCGCGAATCCGGAGTCCCCGCTCGAGGCAATGATCCCCGAAATCGTCCCGTCACCCGTTGGCGCGCGACCGAAGGTCCGGGTCTACTGGCATATTGCGCAATGAGACACGCCATGGAACTGAGCGGCACGCGGGTTCGTTCGGGAAATGAAATCAAGGGTTTCACCCTGATCGAACTAATGGTGACAATATCGGTTCTTGGGGTCCTGCTCGCACTCGCGGTGCCGTCGTTCAGCAATGCCACCTTGGGCGGCAAGCTGGGCGCTACTGCCAACGATCTTGTGGCAAGTGCCCATCTCGCACGCAGCGAGGCGATCAAGCGCAATGGCGCGGTGCGCCTGTGCATCGCCCCGAACAACGGTACCGCGTGTGCTTCGGGCAGTTGGCATCAGGGCTGGATCGTCATTGCCGCCGATGGAACCTTGATCTTCCGCCATTCGGCCGCACCGACCGGCTTTCTGATCACGGAATCCTCGAGCACCACATCGGTCGAGTTTTTGCCATCGGGCGGCGTCAGCACGCCCGCAAGCCTCAAAGTGTGTCGGAGTTCGCCGCTTGGAAGCCAGGAACGCGTCGTCAGGATCAATGCGGCAGGCCGGGCGAAGGTGAGAAAGGAAACCACCGGCTCCTGCTCCTAGCCCACGAGGTCGGAACGCGGGCGAGGCGCCTTCAGGCTTCGTCTGCGGTCAGCGCCCGGTACAAGGCCATCAACATCCCTGCCGTCGCCCCCCAGATGTAGTAATCGCCATATGGCATCGCATGAAAGTGCCGCGTCCGCCCCTCGATCTCCAGGCTGTGACGCAAGTGGTTGGCTGGATCTAGAAAGTGCGACAAAGGCACCTCAAAGGCCTCGGCCACTTCGAAGGCATCCAGAGTCAGCTCGAAAGGGGGATGCACCAGCCCGACCACGGGTGTCACCCGGAATCCGGTACCGGTGAAGTAGTCCGGTAGCGTGCCTAGCAACTCAACCCGGTCCGCAGCTAGGCCGATTTCCTCCTGTGTTTCGCGCAGTGCGGTTGCGACTGCTGACGCATCGCCCTCTTCCACCCGGCCACCGGGAAAGCTGATCTGCCCAGGGTGATGGTGAAGATGATCGGTACGGCGGGTAAGCAGGACAGACAGTGCATCGCACCTTCGCACCAGCGGAACCAGCACAGCCGCTGGCATGTGGGACCGAAACTCGGTCACCTCAGGCCAATCCGCGCTCTCGCCAACAGATAACGTGGCGCTCGCCAAACGACTCCTGAGCTCCCGCTCACCCAACATCAATCCTTGTGTCACCACCCACGAGGCTCCGTTTGTTTCGCCACCTGTCCGAGCATTAACACATTCACTCGTATCAGACGATGCTCCAGATTGCTCACTAGTAACGCCTGCGCAATATGAGTCGATCGCCACTGCTTTGCATCTCCATGCGATTCAAGAAACTCCGGCCCAGCAGAACAAAGGGCAGGTCGTGCTCATGAACAAGTCCATCAACATTCGTCAAGCTCACCCCGCCCAAAGTGACAGAATCGAGCTTGACCCGCCACACATCAACCTCTCCGTTGGCGGTTTGCGCTCGACCACGCTGTCCGCGCGCAAAATCAATTCCCGCCCGCACTGCATCAGCGCGCCCGATCGACACCATGCTTGCACCGGTATCCACCAAAAACGTTACCGACGCACCGTTGATGCGGCCCTGGGAAACATGATGCCCCCGTCCGTCGGCAGTAAGGATCACTAACGCAGCTCCAGCTGGCGCGTCTGCCACCCCACCCCGGAGCCGCACCGGACCGCCTCCCAGGTCGAGTCGCTGCTGTATTCCACCCTGTTCCACCACGACCGATGATCCGGAAATCGACACCAGCCTTACCCCCTCCGGACTACGTTGCCCCACGGCGAGCGTGCGTATCACGCTCCCGCCCAACATTAAAGCCGCCTTCGAACCATGCACACCAACCAGGTCCAGATCCGAGGCCCGAGCGACACCCACAAGCGCCAGTGCCGCAAGGAGCGACGACACCACCCTGCGCACAATCCCGCAACCAGACACACCTTCTACATTCGCTGCGCCCCTGCCATCACCCACCTGCATCCTCCCTCGAAGTCGATCAACGAGCACTCGGTCGGATGCTCGTCACCCTTGGTCGATTGGCGCCCGCTTCGTTCCGCATCAGCCAAGCCCTTGATAAGGAACGTGTCACAGTATCCTTGCCAACTTGCCGACTTGCCGGTTTCAAAGTCAGGCCGAAGAAGCGGGCGACCAATCGCTCGCGTCCCGCGTGGCTTCACTCTAGTCGAACTCATGGCAACAGTCGCCATTCTCGTAACGCTAGCCAGGATGCCAGGTCACCCTGATCACCAATCCAAAGTGGCGATTGAACGATCATGTGACTGAGATGAGCTTCCAATTTCCAGGCGTTTCTCTCAAGAACCCACAATTGCGCCCAACATTATTGACCGACCGGTCAATCATTTTCTCATTCTTTTGATCCAGGTCAACTTATTGCCGCGCTTCCTGCCTCATCTTTCACCTCGTGCAGCCCCCGCTGCCGACACACAAATAGAAAGAGGAGACATGCATGGCAAAGAACGAGAAGCTGGCGCTGACGATGGAGTTCCCGCCCGCCACCGAGCAACCCAACATCTATCCGCTGTCGTGGAACGCACAGACGGCCAAGATGGAGGAAGTGTGGGATGCCGCCCAGCGCGAAAACTGGGACCCCAAGAAGCTGCCGTGGGACACACTCGACGTGGATTCCTACACTTGGGAAGAGCGCGAGGCGATTGCCTACTGGTGGACGCTGCTGTCGGTGTTCGACGCTTCGGCGCCCCCGGTGTTTGCCGAGGCCTTCGTCAAGACCTATGAAGTGCACGAGGAAGATCCGGTACGCCGCTGCTTTTTCTCGGTGACGCGCGACGAGCAGAACCACGAGCAGATGTGCGGCCTGGCGATCACCAAGTTCCTCGGCCATCCCGATCCGATCACCTACGAGCCGAAGACCGAGCTGGGCAAGCGCCTGCAGAAGAACGCCAAGTGGCTGTACTACAACGGTGGCCGCTACTGGACGGGCTACAAGAAGGCGGTGCCGAAGTACTCGCTGGCCGTGCTGTTCTCGTCCTTCCTGATGGGAGAGATTGCGGCGGCGACGATCTTCAAGCAGATGCACGACAATTCGCGTGAACTCGTGTTCAAAGAGGCTTTCCGCAATATCGGCCGCGACGAAGGGCGTCACATGGCGATCTGTATGGCACTGATGGAGCGCGATTATCCAAAATTGCCGCCGGAAGACAAGGCGATCGTGACCAAGCAGATCCGCGCTGGCTACCTTTTCCTGTCCGCCGTGCTGTTCGAGCCGCCGATGGAGTTCTGGGACCTGCCGGCAGACTTCATCGACAATCAGCGCGAGGGCGAGGAAGTGGCTCGTGGTGCCGGCTTCGGGGTGCCGAGCTATGAGGCCAAGAAGGAAAACTGGAAGAACGCGATGCTCAACCTGAAGGGCGTGCTCGACCGTTACGAGATCCCCTTCCCCGCGATTCCCGAGGTAGGAATTTCGGGTCAGGAGATTACCGAGGTCGATATGGAAGACATCATTCCGGTGTTCTGAACCTTGTTGCCCGAATCACCCCCTGCGGCGGGCTGAAGCCCGCCCTACGGCGGCTGTGCCGAATGAATGTGCAATCCCGTAAGCAATCCCCATCGGTGCGGCACGGTCGCCGCCTTCGTAGGGCCGACTTTAGTCGGCCGCAGGTGCCCGACTCTGGCGCTTGTTCGTGAATCAACACAATAGAGATAACGAGACACCCCATGCAGAAGATCAAACTCCACCCCTCCGGCCGCGAAGTGGAATGCCGGGGCGGCGACACCGTGCTCGGCGCCCTGGAACGCGCCGGCTACGCCTTGCCCAACAATTGCCGCGCGGGTGCCTGCGGCGAGTGCAAGGTAAGAGTGCTGTCCGGCCATTTCGACCAGGGCATGGTGCTCGACATGGCTTTGTCACAGGAGGAGCGCAATCAGGGCTACGGCCTGATGTGTATGGCCAAGCCGCTGTCGCCGGAGTTGGTTATCGAATGGGGCACTGAGGACGCCAAGCCCAAGCTGTTTCCTCCGCGCGAGGATCAGCGCTTTGTGCTGGTGGACCGCATTGCCCGCACCCCCCTTATCCTGGAGTTGCACCTGCGTCCAGTGGGCCAGGTGATGCGCTATTGGCCGGGGCAGTACGTCACCCTGGGCGACGAACGCGCCGGCGTGCCGGCGCGTTGCTACTCCATTGCGAACGCGCCACGGGTCGATGGCGAAGTGGTGCTGCAAATCACACGCGTAGACGATGGCAAGACCAGCCGCTGGGCGCACGACGAAATCAAGCTGGGTGACGTGGTGAAACTCTCCGGCCCCTACGGCACCTTCATCGGCGATCTGGCGGTGGATTCACCCGTGCTGTGCATGGCATCGGGCTCGGGCCTGGCACCGATCATGGCACTGACCGAGGCCGCGCTGCGCCGCGGCTATCGCAAGCCGGTGACGCTGATGTTCTCGGCGCGAACGGCCGATGACCTGTACGACTCCGGACTGATGCGCTTCTGGGAAACCAAGCACCGCAACTTCACCTACAAACCCAGCCTCACCCGCGAAACACGTGACGGCTGCCTGCATGGCAGGCTGCCCGAGGTCTTGCCGCAGGCGTTCAAGGACCTGTCACAACACAGCGTGTTTGTGGCGGGCAACCCGGATTTCGTGGCGGCGTGTGTGGTGGCGGCTAAGGCGCTCGGGGCACGTGAGGAGATGATTCATACCGAAGGCTATTTCGGTCAGGCACAACCGGAGACGGCACCGGCGAGTCATTTGATGGGGGTGTAGGCTGCGCCGTCGGGCGGGGGTTTTGCCCCGACACCGGTGCTTGCCCGGGTCCTGTGGCCGACTGAAGTCGGCCCTACAGTTGCGGTAGAGACCGCCCAACCACCGCGATCATAATGAAGACCTGCCCTGCTTGCGCAGCGCCCGTTATCGCCCGAACAAACAGCACATCCGACTTCGAGGCCCCAATCAGGCGTATGTATTGATCACGCCGCCTGCGCTACCCGCGGGCGCCGCAACAGGCTGCGGCAGCGCCTCGAGCAGTTGCATTGCGCCCTGCTCCTGAATGTCGAGCGCCTTCTTCAGAACCGCGACCGAAACCTGCTCTCGCAACTGACTGGCTGAGTTTGCACTGGCTGCTGCAGCGATGGATGAAACGTCCATGATCGATACTCCGATTTCCAGCGGGTGAAGAACGAGCTACTGATGGTTTAACGGCAACTACGCACGAAACTTGAACCGTGCGTAGCCCGCGCATCAGGCTTCCGCTCAGTCCCGGAAATTACCGAACTGCAGCGGAAAGTCGGTGACATCCTTTTTTACCAATGCGATGGCATCCTGCAGGATGTCGCGCTTGGCGCCGGTGACGCGCACCGCATCGCCCTGGATGGCGACCTGGACTTTCATCTTGCTGTCCTTGAGCAGCTTGACGACCTTCTTGGCCAGCTCCTGCTCCACGCCTACACGAACCTTGATCTCTTGCTTGACCTTGTTGCCGGAGATTTTTTGCACGTCGCCGTAATCGAGGCAGCGCACGTCGACCTTCTTCTTGGTCATCTCGGGCAACAGGATCGCCTTCATCTGGTCGAGCTGAAAGTCGCTGTCGCCCCACAGGGTGATGAGCTTGTCGCCCAGATCGACCTTGGCACTGGTGCCCTTGAAATCGTGGCGACCGGTGATCTTGCTGTTGGTGACCTCGATCGCGTTGCGCAGCGATGGCTGGTCGACCTCGGACATGATGTCAAAAGACGGCATGGCAGTCCTCGCTTGGGTGATCAGCCGAAATGGCAGATGTAGTGATAGGGCTCGTCCGACACCTCGATCTCGAAGCTGGAGTTGCCCGGCACATCGTAGGACTCGCCGGCCCCATAGACTTTCCACTCGGTTTCGCCCTTGAGTCGAACACGGCAGCTGCCGGCCACGCCTTCCATCACTTCCGGGGCGCCGGTATTGAAGGTGAGGCTGGCGGGCAGGATGACGCCGACTGATTTGCCGGTGCCATCGGCAAAGCGCACGCTGTGGCTGACGCACTTGCCATCGAAATAGACGTTGGCCTTGGTGGTGACGGCTACGCCGTCGAGCTTTTCAGTGATGCTCATGAAAAATTGCTTCCTTATTCGATACCCATGATGCGCTGGATAAAGCCCTTGGCGACGAAGCCGACAAAACCCAGCCCGAGCGCCAGAAACATCCACAGGGTTCCGTACTTGCCGGCCTTGGACTCTCTGGCCAGGTTGGCGATGATGAACACCATGTAAAGAATCAACGCAGTCAGGCAGACAGTGAGGGAGATCTCCTCAAACTCTGCGATCGTCAATCCGAAAATCAGTACTTCCTTGTCCATCACCGGTGTTCCGAGTGAGCCCGCCAATGGCGGGCAAGATCAGCCGCGCTTGGCCTTGGCGTTGGCCGCGATGCGCATGCGCAGCGCGTTAAGGCGAATGAAGCCGTGTGCGTCTTTTTGATTGTAGGCGCCCGCATCATCCTCGAAGGTGGCGATCGTCGGATCGAACAGCGAATCGGTTTTTGAGTCGCGGCCGGTGACGATGACGTTGCCCTTGTAGAGCTTGATCCGCACCCAACCGTTAACCGATTGCTGGGTGTTGTCGATCAATGCCTGCAGCGCCAGGCGCTCGGGACTCCACCAGTAACCGTTGTAGATCATGCTGGCGTAGCGCGGCATGAGGTCGTCCTTGAGGTGGGCGACTTCGCGGTCGAGCGTGATCGATTCGATGGCGCGGTGGGCCTTGAGCAGGATGGTGCCGCCCGGGGTCTCGTAGCAGCCACGGCTCTTCATGCCGACGTAGCGATTTTCCACCAGGTCCAGCCGGCCGATGCCGTGCTTGCCGCCCAGCTCGTTGAGCTTGGCCAGCACTTCGTGGGCCTTGAGGCGGGTGCCGTTGATCGCGACCACGTCGCCTTTTTCGAACTCGAGGTCAATGTACTCCGCTGCATCAGGTGCCGCTTCGGGGGACACCGTCCACCGCCACATGTCTTCCTCGGCCTCGGCAGCCGGGTTCTCGAGATGACGGCCTTCGAAGGAGATGTGCAGCAGGTTGGCGTCCATCGAATAGGGCGAGCCGCCCTGCTTGTGCTTCATCTCGATCGGGATGCCGGCCTTCTCTGCGTAGGCGAGCAGCTTCTCGCGCGACAGCAGATCCCACTCACGCCACGGCGCGATGACCTTGATGCCGGGCATAAGCGCGTAATAGCCGAGTTCGAAGCGGACCTGGTCGTTGCCCTTGCCGGTGGCACCGTGCGACACCGCGTCGGCGCCGGTGGCGCGGGCGATGTCGATCTGGCGCTTGGCGATCAGCGGGCGGGCAATGGAGGTGCCAAGCAGGTACTCGCCTTCATACACGGTGTTGCAGCGGAACATCGGGAAGACGTAATCGCGCACGAACTCTTCGCGCAGGTCGTCGATGAAGATGTTCTCCGGCTTGATGCCGAACTTGAGCGCTTTCTGGCGCGCAGGCTCGAGCTCTTCGCCCTGACCGAGGTCGGCGGTGAAGGTCACCACCTCGCACTGGTAGGTGTCTTGCAGCCACTTCAGAATTACCGAGGTATCCAGCCCGCCCGAGTAGGCGAGCACTGCTTTTTTCACATCGCTCATCGTCTTGTCCAGTCTTGGTGCCGCGGCGCTTCGTGGGCGTCGAGGCGGTTAGCAGCAGTTTCGCGTTCAGTTTGCTTCTTCGTCCCCGACGCGACCGAGTACGAGGAATTCCATCAAGGCCTTCTGTGCATGCAGGCGGTTCTCCGCCTCGTCCCACACCACCGATTGCGGGCCGTCGATCACGTCGGCGGTGACTTCCTCGCCACGATGCGCCGGCAGGCAGTGCATGAACACCGCGTCGGGCTGGGCTATCGCCATCATTTCCGCATCGACGCACCAGTCGGCAAAGTCCTTCATCCGCTCTTCGTTCTCGGCTTCGAAACCCATCGAGGTCCACACGTCGGTCGTTACCAGGTGGGCACCCTTGCAAGCATCGAGCGGATCAGCGAATTGTTCGAAGTTGTCGGTGCCGTAGAGGCCGGCACGCTCGGGCTCGACTTCGTAGCCCGGCGGGGTCGACACATGCACGTTGAAATCGAGCACTTCGGCCGCCTGCAGCCAGGTGTTGCACACATTGTTCGAGTCACCCACCCACGCCACCGTCTTGCCCTTGATGCTGCCGCGATGCTCGATGAAGGTGAAGATGTCGGCCAGGATCTGGCACGGGTGATACTCGTTGGTGAGCCCGTTGATCAGCGGCACCCGCGAGTTGGCCGCGAAGCGCTCGATGATTTCCTGCTCGAAGGTGCGGATCATGACGATATCGCTCATGCGCGATATCACCTGCGCTGCATCCTCGACCGGCTCGCCGCGCCCGAGCTGTGAGTCGCGCGTATTGAGGTAGATCGCCGACCCCCCCAACTGCTGCATGCCGGCCTCAAACGAGAGCCGGGTGCGGGTGCTGGCCTTCTCGAAGATCATGACCAGGGTGCGATCGAACATCGGGTGATACGGCTCGTAGTTCTTGAACTTGTCCTTGATCCACTTGGCACGTCGGAACAGATAGGCGTACTCGTCGGCGGAGAGGTCCTTGAACTGGAGATAGTGTCTGGGTGAGGTCATGTGCAATGCCTTTGCCGTCACTGCGACAGAAAATCCCGAATCAGCGGTGCGAGCACGTCGACCAGTGCCTGCGCATCGACGCTGGTGAAAATCAACGGCGGCAGCAGCCGTACCACGCGCTCGGCGGTAACGTTGAACAGCACGCCGGCCTCAAGCCCGCGCGACACCAGTTCCCCGCACGGACGATCGAGCTCGATGCCGATCATCAGCCCACGGCCGCGGATGTCGACCACGCCACTCACGCCCTTGAGCGCCTCGGCAATCCCGGTGCGAATCTCATCGCCGACCTGAATCGCCCTGTCCATCAGGCCGTCGTCGGCAATGGCATCCAGGGTGGCCAGCGCCGCGGCGCAGGCCAGCGGGTTACCGCCGAAGGTGGAGCCATGATTGCCCGGTTTGAACAACCCGGCGGCACGACCGGTGGTCAGGCAGGCGCCGATCGGCACGCCCGAACCCAGGCCCTTCGCCAGCGTCATCACATCGGGACGCACGCCTGCATGCTGCCATCCGAACCAGTGTCCGGTACGACCGAGGCCACACTGCACCTCGTCGCAGATCATCAGCCAGCCACGCTCGTCGCACAGGGCACGCAGTTCGCGCTGGAAGCTGTCGTCAGCAATATTGATGCCCCCCTCGCCCTGGATCATTTCGAGCATCACCGCAACCACGTTGTTGTTGTGCTCGGCCAGATTGCGGATGGCGGTGATGTCCTTATACGGAACACGCACGAAGCCGGACACCAGCGGCTCGAAACCCGCTTGTGCCTTGCGGTTGCCGGTCGCCGACAGGGTCGCCATGGTGCGGCCGTGGAAGGCGTTTTCCATGACCACGATGGTGGGCAGGTCGACACCCCTCTGGTGGCCATAGAAGCGTGCGAGCTTGATCGCAGCCTCGTTTGCCTCGCAGCCCGAATTGCAGAAGAAAACCTCGTTCATGCCGGAGATTTCCGCCAGCCGATCAGCGAGACGCTCCTGCAGCGGAATACCGTACAGGTTGGAGGTGTGCAGCACGCGCGAAGCCTGCTGGGAAATGGCACGAACCAGACGCGGGTGGTTGTGCCCGAGAGTGGACACCGCGATACCAGAAAGCGCATCCAGGTAGCGCTTGCCCGTTTCGTCGTGGAGCCAGACGCCGTCGCCATGGGTGAATGCCACTGGCAATCTGGCGTAGGTGTTCATGACATGCGACATGGAAAACCCCGATCAGGATGGACCAAAAACGCGCACGGCGGCAGATGCCGCCGTGCAGGGATGAGGCTGGATCTTAAGCCAAAACAGGGGCAAATGTACATATGGGAGCGCGCCCGGACGGCGCCCGTGTCACGGTCAACGCCATTGAATTCTGCTAGAATCCGCCCCGTCTCGAGCGACGCCGGCAAAACCGGCCAGCCACCTCCCCCCGTAGCCGACATGGCGTGTGACACATGAACCAGAAGATCGAGAGCTTTGTCATCATCGGGGTCACGAAGGAAGGAAAAACGTTTCGCCCCAGCGACTGGGCGGATCGTCTGTGCGGCATCATGTCGGCGTTCGGCGCCGATCATCGCATGATGTACTCTCCCTACGTGCGCCCCGGCTGCACCCTCAAGGGCCAGAAGACCGTCATGGTCGCTGCCCGCCTTTACGACATCGAACCCCTTGCCTACAAGTTCATGGTGAATTTCGCCAACGACAACAACTTGCAGATGGAGCCGATCAGCGACGATCAGCTCTGAATATAAGTCGAGGGCGGCAAGATTTTCGTAGGGCCGACTTCAGTCGGCCACAGGTGGCAATGCCTGGCGCAGGTGGCCGAGTCACCACCTGCGGCGGGTTGAAACCCGCCCTACGGCGCCGATACCGCGAATAGGCGCTTGACGCGGAAATCAGTAACTACGGGATGCCGGACGGGACACTAATAACAGACCCCTTCCCCACATCCAAAAAAAATCCGCAAAAAAAATGGCGACCATGGAGTCGCCATTTTTTGATCGCAGCCCGGTTCGGACTGCAGCATCGCTTATGCGATCAGACCGCCATTGCCTTTACGGCAGCGGACAGACGGCTCTTGTGGCGAGCGGCCTTGTTCTTGTGGATGATCTTCTTGTCGGCGATGCTGTCGATGGTGCTCATCGAGGTACGAAAGACGGACTGCGCAGCAGTTTTGTCACCGCCCACGACAGCCTTGCGCACGGCCTTGATCGCAGTACGCAGACGCGAACGCAGGCTGGCGTTGTGTCCGCGGGCCTTGGTCGCCTGACGTGCGCGCTTGCGAGCTTGTGCCGAGTTGGCCATATGTGTGATTCCCGTTAAATTGGTGGTTCTATGAAGCCCGCGATTTTAACCATCAAGCACAACTAATGCAAGCGCAAGACACGCATAAAGTGCCGCACCAGTGCATGGGCGGCTATCATGCCGCCTTTGCATTACGCGCAATCTCCCACGCATGAACCTGCTGCGCGCCCTCGCCACCGTGAGCGGCATGACCCTGTTGTCACGCATTCTCGGCTTTGTCCGCGACTTCGTCATTGCGCGCGCGTTCGGCGCGGGCATGGCGACGGACGCATTTTTCGTTGCCTTTCGCCTGCCCAACCTGCTAAGACGAATGTTCGCAGAGGGTGCCTTTTCGCAGGCTTTCGTACCCATACTTGCCGAATACAAGAACAAGCAGGGAGAGGATGCCACCCGCTACCTCGTCGACCGCGTCGCCACCCTGCTCGGCCTGGTGGTCGCCGTAGTGGCACTGCTGGGCGTAATCGGGGCACCGCTGATCATCCATGTGTCGGCACCCGGATTCTCGGCGGATGCAGACAAGTTTGCCCTCACCGTCGAGCTGACGCGAATCACCTTTCCCTACATCCTGTTCATGGCCCTGGTGGCGCTGGCCGGCGGGATATTGAACACCTGGAGCCGGTTCGCGATACCGGCCTTTACCCCGGTGCTGCTCAACCTGTCGTTTATCGGCATGGCGTTGTTCGCGGCTCCGTACTTCGATCCACCGGTGCTGGCACTGGCATGGGCGGTGTTCATCGGCGGCGTGCTCCAGCTTGCGCTGCAGATCCGCCCGCTGCTGAAGATCGGCATGCTGCCGCGATTCCGGGTCGACTGGTCCGATCCTGGCGTACGCCGTATCCTCAAGCTGATGGCGCCGGCCATTCTGGGCGTGTCGGTGAGCCAGATTTCACTGCTGATCAACACCATCTTCGCCTCCTTCCTGCAGAGCGGCAGCGTGTCCTGGCTGTACTACGCCGATCGGCTGATGGAGTTCCCGGCCGGACTGCTGGGCGTGGCGCTGGGGACCATCCTGCTGCCCAGCCTGTCGAGGCTGCATGCCGACGAGAACCCGGAGGCCTTCTCCTCCCTGCTCGACTGGGGCTTGCGCCTGACCCTGATGCTCACCCTGCCTGCCGCACTCGGGCTGGCGATGCTGTCGGTTCCGCTGATCACCACGCTATTCCACTATGGCGCCTTTGCCGCGAATGATGTCCTGCAGACCCGCAACGCGCTGCTGGCCTACAGCGTGGGCCTGACCGGCATGATCCTGGTAAAGGTGCTGGCGCCCGGCTTCTATGCCCGTCAGGACATCCGCACGCCGGTAAAAATCGCACTGGTCACCCTGGCCGCGACCCAGCTGATGAACCTCGCCTTCATCGTGCCGCTGAAGCATGCCGGGCTGGCGCTGTCGATCGGCATTGCCGCCTGCCTCAACGCCGGCCTGCTCTACCATGGCCTGCGCAGACGCAAGGTATATGTGCCACAGCCGGGCTGGGGCGGCTTCTGGCTGAAGCTGATAGCTGCGTTGGTGGTGATGGGGGTGGTGCTGTGGTTCGGATCGAGCGCAGACGCGGTCTGGCTGGCACGTGGTGGTCTTGAGCGGGTGGGCTGGCTGGCCGGCGTGGTTGTGGCCGGCGCCCTCGCCTACTTCGCCACCTTGTTCGCGCTCGGTTTTCGTCCGCGCGATTTTCGCCGCCGGGCAGCAGGCTGAGAAAGCACGGCACATTCCAGCATACTGACAGTCCGCTAGAATTGGATCTGTTCATCACCCCGGAGGAAGCCTCATGAAGCTCACCAGCCACAGCATTACCGATGGCGCCCGTATTGACGGTGAATTCGCTTTCTGTATTCCCGCAGCCGAAGGCCACGTCTGCCTCGGTGCAAACCGCAATCCGCACCTGGCGTGGTCGGACGTACCCGACGGTACCCGTTCGTTCGTGCTGATCTGCCACGACCCTGATGTTCCGAGCCGTGGTGACGATGTGAACCAGGAAGGGCGCACTGTGCCGGCCAGCCTGCCGCGAGTCGATTTCTTCCACTGGGTGCTAGTGGACATCCCGCCAAACCTGAACGAGATCTCGGCAGGCAGCTTCTCGGGCGAGGTAACGCCCGCTGGCAAACCGGGACCGGACGCGGCTTACGGCACCCGTCAGGGCGTCAACAACTACACCGAATGGTTTGCCGGCGACGAGTCGATGCGCGGCGACTACCATGGCTACGACGGCCCCTGCCCACCATGGAATGACGAGGTGCTGCACCACTACGTATTCACGCTGTACGCGCTCGACAAGGAACGCTGCCCGATCGAGGGGCGCTTTGGCGGGCCCGAGGTACGCGCGGCCATCGCGGGCCATGTGCTGGCCGAAGCCAGTCTTACCGGCACCTACAGCCTCAATCCGGCCGTCCGCGGCTGATCCCGCGGCTGGTCAGTATCCCGCGGCCTTGCCCTCGCGTCGGGGGTCGGCCGCGCCAGCCCAGCCCTGCGGGGCGCGCACCACCAGGCTGGTACCGCTGGTCTGATCACGCAACACCGTTTCGTGACCGAACAGCCCGAGTCGCGCCTCCAGGTCACGGCCCACGGATGAATCCTCCACCTCGGTCGGCCCGTTACGGCTGCCGACATGCGGTCGGGCAAGGATGGCATCTGGCGCCATCTTCCAGTCGATCAGGCCGACCACCGCGCTGACAACGTAGTTGATGATCGCACTGCCGCCCGGCGAGCCCAGCACCGCATGCAAGCGCCCGTCCGGCGCAAATATCAGGGTCGGGGCCATCGCGCTGCGCGGGCGCTTGCCCGGCCCCACCCGATTGGGATGGACACCGTGCTCGTTGTCCGGAACGAAAGAAAAATCGGTGAGCTGATTGTTGAGCAGCATGCCGTGCACCATGCGCCGACTGCCGAAGGCATCCTCGATCGACGCGGTAAGCGACACCGCATTGCCTTCTGCGTCGACGATCGAGAGATGGGTGGTAGAAGGCCGCTCCAGGCTAGCCGCGTCCACTGGCGGCAAGTCGAGCATCGGATGGCCCGCTTGCGCCCGTCCGATGCTCGACTTGAGCGAAATCTCTGCGCCACGCCGCTCAAGGTAGCCAGGATCGATCAAGCGCGCGGGGGTGAGCGGCATCGCGCGCGGGTCGCCATACCAGGCGTCGCGATCGGCATAGGTCAGGCGCCCCGCCTCAGCGAACAGGTGCGATGAAAAGGCACTATCCGGATCGATATCCGCCAAGGGAAAGCGGGACAACAACCCGAGCATCGCCAGCACCGAGCCGCCGCCGGAACTGGGCGGCGGCATGCCGCACACCTGCCAGCGACGGTATGCGCCGCATAAAGCCTCACGCTCGATCACCCGATAACGCTCGAGATCGTCCATTGACAGGCGACCGGGATTGGGCTCTGCAGAAACGGTGCGCACGATGCCTGCAGCAACCCCGCCACGGTAGAACGCCTCCGCGCCCTCGGTAGCGAGAACACTCAACAACGCGGCCAATTCGGGATTGCGTAGCGAAGTGCCAACCGCCAGCGGCGCCCCCGTATCGTCGTAAAACAGCCGACGGGAGCCGGCATCGCCCGCCAGAAAACGATCTCTTGCAATCAGCGCATGCAGCCGCGGCGACACCGGAAAGCCGTCTTCGGCAAGACGGATCGCGGGTTCAAACAGGCTCGCCCACTGCAGGTGGCCGTGACGTCGATGCACCTCGGCCAGCAGCAGCGGCAGACCCGGCACGCCAACCGCACGTCCGCCGACGGCTGCGGCATGAAAGCCTGTCGGCTTGCCGGCATCATCGATGAAAAGGGATTCGTCGGCCGCAGCAGGCGCCGTCTCGCGCCCGTCCCAGGCGGACACCCTGGCAGTTGCGGCATCGAAATGAAGCAGAAATCCACCACCACCCAAGCCGGACGATTGCGGCTCGACCACGTTCAACACCAGCGCCGCCGCCACGGCCGCATCCACGGCATTGCCGCCCGCCTGCAGCACGCCAAGCGCCGCCTCCGTTGCATGCGGATTGGCGGTCACCACCATGGCTTGGCGCGCCACAACGGCCGGCCGGGGCAGAAAACCGGTGGCAGCTTCGGGCGGGTCCGGGTTCTGCGCCACCAGCGTGGAAGGCCCTGAGGAAAGGGCCACCATCAAGGCAATCTGGCACCAGGCATAGGGGCGCACGCACACTCCTCCTGGCCTTACGTGCCCTATTCCAGGCTGGCGTAGGGCGCGAGCTCTTTCTGCAACAGCGGGCAATCCAGCACCAGATGGTCGGGCAACCCATCAACACACTGGACTGGAACCTCACCGACGATCAGCGGGCTCAGATAGCGCCGGCCGGCCTCGCTCAGCTGCATGCCGTCGGCAGAAATGAAGGCCCTGGGTACGCGCCGCTCAAGATTGGCGATTCCTGCGGCATCCACACCCACCACATCCCAGGTGTACGGCTGTTCGGACAGACGTCTGATCGCCGCCATCGTGCCGTCCCGCCCGGCCAGCGCCAGCTCGACCGCCACCCTGCCAACGGCCAGCGCCTGATCGCGATCAACTGCTGAAACCCAGTGCCCCGCCGCCCGCTGCAGATAATCGGGGCTTGCGTAATGGTGCTTGTAACCGAGCCCTTCGTACACCAGCCGGACGATCGCCTCGCCGGCACCACCGAGCTGGACGTAGCCCTTGTCGTCGCGGTCCTGCTCCATCATCAAGGCCCCATCCGCGCGCCGGATTCCCTCGGCCACGGTCACCGCACAATAGCCGAGACGCGCGACCACCGCCTGCACCCGCTCCAGGAACGCGGCCTCGTCAAACGGCACCTCGGGAAACAGCACGAGATGAGGGGCCTCGTCCGGATGGCGCGCCGCCAGAGCGGTGGCCGCAGCCAGCCAGCCGACGTTGCGCCCCATGACTTCCATGACGAACAGGCTGCCCTTGGGGCTTGCCATCGACGCAACATCCCGCCCAGCTTCGCGCATCGACGTCGCCAGATACTTGGCGGCAGAGCCGAAGCCGGGGCAGCAGTCGCTACCTTCGATGTCGTTATCCACTGTCTTCGGCACCCCGACACATACCAGCGGATAAGCACGGCGGCGGGCCGAGGCCGAGAGGCGTCCGATCACATCCATCGAGCCATTGCCGCCGTTGTACAGCAGCATGCTGATGCCGTGGGCCTCAAAAACCGCAAAAATCCGGTCATACAAGGCAGGTTGTGCCGCCTCCTCCGGGAGATCGAAACGAGACGACCCGAACGCCCCGCCGGGTGTCGCCGCGAGTCGCGTCAGGTCGATACCCTCGGTGTCGTACAAGTCCTCTGCCAGCACCCCGAGGATGCCCCGACGAGCGGCCAGCACCCGGCCGATGCGCCCCGATTGAGCACGCGCGGCCTCGATCACACCGGCGGCACTCGCATTGATGACGGCAGTCACGCCGCCGGACTGGGCATAGAGCAAATTCATGGAGCGCGTTCCTGACGACAGACGGAATGGAGAAGGAATATCAAAAATGGCGCTTGAAAAACAGACGCGGCCGGCACCGCATGACGGTACCGACCGCATTGATCACCGCGATGAAACGATTACTTCAGCGCGTCGAAAGCACGTGCGGTAATGTCATCGACAGCACCAAGGCCGGCAATCTTGCGTACCTTCGGCGCGTTGGCTGCACCGGAGGCTGCCCATGTGCTGTAGTACTCGACCAGCGGCTTGGTCTGTGCGTGATAGACGTCGAGACGCTTCTTGACCGTCTCTTCCTTGTCGTCTTCACGCTGCACCAGATCTTCGCCGGTCACATCATCCTTGCCCTCGACCTTCGGCGGGTTGTACTTGACGTGGTAGGTGCGACCCGAAGACAGATGCGCACGTCGACCGCTCATGCGCTCTACGATTTCGCTGTCGGGCACGTCGATCTCGAGCACGAAGTCAATCGCCACCCCGGCTTCCTTCATCGCGTCGGCCTGGGGGATGGTGCGGGGAAAACCGTCAAACATGTAACCCGACTTGCAGTCGTCCTGCAACAGGCGATCCTTGACCAGACCGATGATGATGTCGTCGGACACGAGGCCACCGGCATCCATCACCTTCTTTGCCTCGATCCCGAGCGGCGTGCCGGCCTTGACTGCGGCACGCAGCATGTCGCCGGTGGAGATCTGCGGAATGCCGAATTTCTCCTTGATGAAGTTCGCTTGCGTACCCTTGCCGGCGCCCGGCGGTCCCAACAGAATCAATCTCATACACCCTCCCCGAAATGCAGCCGCCATCGGGCGACCTCGTTATTGATTGAAGGCCGAAACTTAACCGACAAGTCACGACCGGTCAAACACCATCATGAACTCATTATCCGGCAGCAAATACGGCCCTGACCCGAGCCAGGTCTTCAGCGGTGTCCACCCCGGCTGCCGGCGCCGCATCGAGGCGCAACACCTTGATCGGAAATCCATGCCACAAGGCACGCAACTGCTCCAGTGCCTCCCACTGTTCGAGCGGCGCCGGGGCCAGCGTCGCATAGCGCTTGAGAAAACCCACACGATAGGCATAGAGACCCACATGGCGCAGCATCGGCAGGCCCGCGGGCAGTACGTCGCGTCGCTCGGCCCAGGTGTCGCGGGCCCAGGGAATCGGCGCACGGGAGAAGTACAGCGCCCGCTCGCGGGCGTCGCACACCACCTTGACCACGTTCGGATTGAAGACCTCGGCCACATCGTGGATCGGGTGTGCCGCAGTGGCAATCGCAGCCTCCGCATCGTCGGCCAGCGCCGCGGCAACGGCTGCCACCAACGCGGGATCGATCAGTGGCTCGTCACCCTGAACATTGACCACGATATCCTCGTCGGCCCAGCCCAGGGTGATCGCCACCTCGGCGAGGCGGTCGGTGCCGCTCGGGTGATCAGCGCGGGTCATCACCACCTTGCCGCCGGCGGCAAGAACGGCATCGCGCACGGCTTCGTGGTCGGTCGCCACCCACACCTCACTCGCACCCGCAGCCAGAGCACGCTCCAGCACGCGCACCACCATCGGCTTGCCGCCGATGTCGGCCAGCGGCTTGCCCGGCAAGCGGGTCGAGGCGTAGCGCGCGGGGACGACGGCACGGAACACGGCGGTCATGGCAGGCCCGCCTCAGCGCAACGCGTCGACTTCTTCGGCGCTCATCGCGCGCGCCTCTTCTTCGAGCATCACCGGGATGCCGTCGCGAATCGGGTAGGCGAGGCGATCCGGCTTGCACACCAGTTCCTGCCTGTCCTTCAGATAATCCAGCGGTCCCTTGCAGATCGGGCAGACGAGAATCTCAAGCAGTCTGGCGTCCATTGTTCAGCTTCTCCAGGATGCGGTCGGCGGCACCCGAACCGATTGTGGCCTGCACCGGGAACTCCCAGGCATTGTCAGGCGCGAAAGAAGCGCATTTTACCGCATCCTTGCTCGTCATCAGCTTTGCTTCACCGGGGGCGAAGTCGAGATCCGCCGCGGTGTAGCGATGATGGTCGGGAAAGGGATGCTCCACCACGTCCAGCCCCATTGCGCGCAGCTGATCAAAAAAGCGTTCCGGGCGGCCGATGCCTGCCAACGCATGAATGCGCTGCCCGCTGAATGCGGATACCGGCAGTGACTCGGCGGGATTGCGCAGCCGCCGCAGCGTACCCCCGGACAGTGCCATGCCAACCACCGGAACCGCGCCTGCGGCCCGCCGGCTTGAGGCGGAGAGCGGACCGTGCGCAATCACCAGATCGACCCTGGCCAGTCGACTCAGCGGCTCACGCAGAGGACCGGCGGGGAGCAGCCAGCCGTTGCCGAGCGTGGCCTGGTCGACCACCGCAATCTCGATGTCGCGTGCCAGACGGTAGTGCTGCATGCCGTCATCGGCCACGATCAGGTCGCACTCGGGATGCGCGGCGAGCAGCGCCCGCGCGGCGGCAGGACGGTCACGCCCCACGGCCACAGGGCATCCGGTCAGGCGCGCGAGCAGCACCGGTTCATCGCCGAATTGCGCCGGGTCGCTGACCGCCATCACCAGCGCGACGCCGTCCACCGTCCCGCCGTAACCGCGCGACACGATGCCCGGCGACCAGCCCGCGGATCGCAACATCGACACCAGCCATTCAACTGTCGGCGTCTTCCCGCTACCGCCAACGGCAATATTCCCGACCACGATCACCGGCACCGGCAAACGCACCGTGGCGAGCCAGCCGGCGCTGAAAAGCACGCGTCTCAAGGCGGCAAGCGCCCCAAACAGGAGTGAAAGCGGAAACAACAGCCGGGCCAGACCCTTTCGCTGCAGCCAGAAAGCCGGCGCGCGCGCAGCCATTGCGGGCTTACCGTGAGGGAGACTGGGTGGCGAAGGTGATGTGACCCAGCCCGGCGCGCTGCGCTGCCTGCATCACGTCGACCACGCTCTGGTGCGCCGCCTTGGCATCGGCATTGATCACCACCACCGGATCTTGCTGCCCGGCCGGAATCGCCTTGCCGAGTGCGGCCGCAATCGCGTCGATGCCCTTGTCCGCTACCGGCTGGCTATTGACGATCACGTCACCGGACGCGGTTACCGCCACCACGATTTCGTTGTTTACCGTCTGCCCGCTTTCTGATTCTGCCATGGGCAGATTGATCTCCAGCCCGCTGGTTTTGGTGAAGGTGGTGGTCAGCATCAGGAAGATGATGATCACCAGCACCACGTCGATCAGCGGAATCAGGTTGATCTCGGGTTCTTCCCGACGGTTTCCACGGCGAAAGTTCACGATGTGATACTCAGCTGCGCCGCTCGCCGTGCGCCACTTCGACCAGTTTGATTGCCTGCTGCTCCATGTCGATGATGAAGTCGTCGATCAGGCGGCGGAAATGGCGCCAGAAGATGGTTGCGGGAATGGCGATGATCAGGCCCAGTCCGGTCGTGTAGAGCGCGATCGAGATGCCTTTGGCCAGCTGCGCCGGATTGGCGCCGCTGACGCCTTGCGAGGCAAAGATGTCGATCATGCCGACGATGGTGCCAAAAAGCCCGAGCAGGGGGCTGATTGCGGCGATCGTGCCCAACGTGGTGAGGAATCGCTCGAGGTCGTGCGCCACCGCGCGCCCCGTCTCCTCGATCGACTCCCTCATGACCACACGCGAACTCGAGACATTGCGAAGGCCGGCGGCCAGCACGCGCCCAAGCGGCGAGTGCCCGGCGACTCGGCTCACCATTTCGCCGGAGGCGCCATGCTGGCGCAAATCGGCGATCACGTTCTCGAGCAGCCCCACCGGCACCACACGCGCACGACGAAGGGAAACCGAACGCTCGATAATCAACGCGACGGCAATGACCGAAGCAAACAACAATGGCCACATGGGCCAGCCTGCGGCCTGAATGATCGCGAACACGCGTACCTACCTAGAATCACCAAAGGCGGAACTCTAGCCTTGCCCGCCATGCAGGGCAAGCCGGCATGCGCACAAGCAATCCACAGAAGCTGTGGATAAGTTTGTGGATCATTCGTGAATGCAGCCCCGAATCCCGCTAACGGCGCGGCTTTTCTTGCTCCGATGCAAAATTGTGCAACTATTTTATCCTTAAAAATCAGCAACTTAAAATTAGCCCTTGGATGATCAAGGACTTGCGAACGAGCGCTTGACAGCGCTTCGACGCTGTGGATTCCGCTACAATCCAGCCATGCAAACCGACTTCCCCGGCGTCGCGGGCGCCACCGAAAACCTTGCCGCACAGGTCCTTAGCGTCACTGCGCTCAATCGGCTCGCACGCGAGGCCCTCGAGGCATGTTTGCCGCTTCTGTGGGTCGGCGGAGAGATCTCGAACCTCACGCGCGCAAGTTCGGGCCATCTGTATTTCACCCTCAAGGACGCACAGGCACAGGTACGTTGTGCAATGTGGCGCAATCGTGCGCAACTGCTTCCCTTTCGCCCGGAAAATGGCATGCGGGTCGAGGCCCGGGCGCTGGTGACGCTGTATGAAGCACGCGGCGACTACCAGTTGAACATCGAGGCGCTGCGGCCCGCAGGTATCGGCAATCTGTTTGAAGCCTTCAACCGGCTCAAGGAGAAGCTCGCTGCCGAAGGCCTGTTCGACCCCGCGCAACATCGCCCCTTGCCCCGCTATCCGCGTGCGATCGGTATCGTGACTTCGCTTGCCGCGGCCGCCCTGCGTGATGTAATCGCCACCCTGCGTAGGCGCAGCCCCGGCCTGCCGATCGTGCTCTACCCCGCGCCGGTACAGGGCGCCGACGCGCCGGCTCGCCTGACCGCGGCCTTGCGCACCGCAGGCCAGCGTGCAGCCCGGGACGATATCGAGTTGATCCTGCTGGTTCGTGGTGGTGGCAGCATCGAAGACCTGTGGGCATTCAACGACGAAGCGCTGGCCCGAGCCATTCGCGCCTGTCCGGTTCCGGTGGTCAGCGGCGTCGGCCACGAGACCGACTTCACCATCGCCGATTTCGCCGCCGACCTGCGCGCCGCCACGCCCACGGGCGCCGCAGAACTGGTCAGCACCGGCTATCACGCCGCGCCTGCCGAACTGGAGACGCGCAGACACCGCTTGCAGCGAGCAATGCAACGTCGGCTGGAAACCCTCGACCAGCGCCTGGATCGCTGCGCACTTCGGCTGGTGCATCCACGCGAACGCGTGCGCCAGGCCAATGACACCTTGAATGCATTGGCGCTACGCCTGCAGCAGGCAATGGGCAAGCAGCTCGACCGCGCCAGGCAGCGCCAGGCGCAGTTCGGGCTTCGCCTGCAGGCGCGGCGCCCCGACACGGGGAGCTTGCGACTAAACCTCGACCAGCTTGCCGGGCGGCTGCACCGCGCCACGCAAACCCGGCTTCAGGGACATTCGCAGCGCCTCGAAGCCCTTGGTGCAAACCTGCAGCACCTGGCCCCCGGTGCAGTCCTTGCTCGCGGCTACAGCATCACCCGTAACGCAGAGGGCCGGATCCTGCGCTCCGCAATGGATGCGAACCTTGGCGACACGGTGCACGTCCAACTCGCGGACGGCACCTTGGACAGTGTCGTCACCGGGAGGGCTTGAAGGACAGGTGCGCTTACGCAAGGAGGTTTGCATGCCCCGCGGATAGGCTTAAGATCACGCCCTGCAAGATTGTCATCCACGGTCAATCCCGACTAGAATAGTCAAGCTTTTATTCAGCGCCAAACCCCGACACCCGGACGCGTTTGGTACTTCACGAATACAGAAAGGAGATTTCGATGGAACACACTCTGCCCGCCCTGCCCTTTGCCAAGGACGCCCTGGCTCCGCACATTTCCGCCGAAACGCTGGAATTCCACTATGGCAAGCACCATCAAGCCTATGTCACCAACCTGAACAACCTGATCAAGGGTACCGAGTTCGAAAACCTCGACCTCGAGGCCATCGTCAAGAAGGCCCCGGCCGGCGGCATCTACAACAACTCCGCACAGGTCTGGAATCACACCTTCTTCTGGAACAGCATGAAGCCCAACGGCGGCGGCGAGCCGAACGGCGCGCTGGCTGACGCGATCAAGGCCAAGTGGGGCTCCTTCGACGACTTCAAGAAGGCCTTTGCCGCCTCGGCAGTGGGCAACTTCGGTTCGGGCTGGACCTGGCTGGTGAAGAAGGCCGATGGCGCCATCGACATCGTCAACATGGGTGCCGCCGGCACCCCGCTGACTACGGGCGACACCGCGCTGCTCTGTATCGACGTGTGGGAGCATGCCTACTACATCGACTACCGCAACCGTCGCCCCGATTTCGTTGCCACCTTCCTTGACAAGTTGGCCAACTGGGACTTTGCTGCAAAGAACTTCGCCTGATCTCCTCCTGCCGGCTCCGAACGGGAGCCTTGGCAATTGAAGCGACTCCGGGATCCGGAGTCGCTTTTTGTTTTCTGGACTACCGCCGGCGAAATGTTCGACAACCCAATGCTCGACATCCTTTATCGCGATGATTACCTGGTGGCGATCCACAAGCCCTCGGGCCTGCTGGTTCATCGCACCGCACTCGACGCGCACGAAGAGCGTTTTGCGGTGCAGTTGCTGCGTGACCAGATCGGACGTCATGTCCATCCGGCCCACCGGCTGGACAAGGGAACCTCCGGTATCCTGCTATTTGCGCTCGATCGCGAAACGGCCGGCCGCATGGGCACACTCTTCGAACGCCAGCAGGTGTCCAAGCGCTACCTGGCCGTGGTTCGCGGGCATCCGCCGCAAGACGGCGTGATCGACCACCCACTGATACGCCGCTTCGACCCGGTGGAACGCCTGTCGGGCAAAGTCGACCTCACGCCACAATCGGCCGTCACCCGCTTTTGCCGCCTGGCCATCACAGAGTTGCCACATCGGGTGGACCGCTACCCGACCAGCCGCTATGCGCTGGTCGAACTGCGACCCGAGACCGGACGCCGACATCAACTCCGCCGCCACCTGAAGCACCTGTCGCACCCGATCGTGGGCGATGCCACCTTCGGCAAGGGACGCCACAATCGCCTGTTTCAGACCCTCTTCGGCTGCCAGCGCCTGCTGCTCGCCTGCACCGGACTGAGCTTCATCCACCCTGTAACGGGCGGCGACCTGAGCATCGAATGCCCACTGGCTGAAGACTTCACCCGCGTTCTCGATGCACTCGGCTGGAGGTTCAACGCGGCAGCGCTATCGGCCACGGGCAATTCATAGCAAAATAAGGGCCCATTTCGTCAAACCGGCATCCAGAGCTCATGAATCCGCTGCTGCAAGTCCGCGAACAGGGTCAGCAAATCTGGCTCGACAACCTTTCCCGCACACTGCTCAACGAAGGCCACCTGGCGCGCTTCATCGCCGAGGACGGCGTGGCCGGCGTGACCACCAATCCGGCGATCTTCTACAAGGCCATCTCGGGTGGGCGCTACTACGAGGACGATCTCGCTGCGCTCAAGACCCAGGCTATCGGTGCCGAGTCGCGTTACGAACGATTGGTAATCCCGGATGTGCAGCGTGCCTGCGACCTCCTGCTGCCGCTTCATCACCAGAGCAACGGTAACGCCGGCTATGTGAGCCTCGAAGTCTCACCCGCGCTGGCCGACGATGCGGAAGGCACCGTGGCCGCCGGCCTGCGGCTCAAGGCTGCCGTCGATCGTCCCAATGTGCTGATCAAAGTCCCCGCGACTGCCGCCGGGTTGGTGGCGATCGAACGTTTGATCGGTGCAGGGGTGAGTGTCAACGTCACACTGATGTTCTCGCTCGCCCATGTTGAGGCGGTGGCCGCGGCATACGTACGCGGCCTGGAACGCCTGCAGGCTGCCGGTGGTGACCTGTCACGGGTCATGTCGGTCGCCAGCCTGTTCCTGTCGCGGGTGGACAGTCTGATCGACACGCAACTCGACGAGACCGGCGGTGAGGCACTCAGCCTGCGCGGTAAAGCCGCAGTGGCCACCGCGCGACTGGCCTACCAACGCTATCGCGAGCGCTTCCACGGCCCCGCCTTCGCTGCGCTGCGCGCAGCCGGCGCACGCCCCCAGTTCATGCTGTGGGCCAGCACCGGCACCAAGAACCCCGCCTACAGCGACCTGCTGTATGTGGAGCCGCTGATCGGCCCGGAAACGGTCAACACGCTGCCGGACGGCACCCTGGATGCCTTGCGCGATCACGGCAAGGTCGCCAATACGCTGGAACTGGACGTCGACCAGGCACGGGCCGTGTTCGACGACCTGGCCCGCTACTCGATCGATATGAACGCCGTGGGTGAAAAGCTGCAGGCAGACGGACTCCGCCAGTTCGAAGAAGCGTTCGCCAAGCTGCTGGAACTGACCGGCGACTGAAAACGAAACTGCGGAGTGGAGGCGCCCCGCGGGGGCGATTTGGGCACGAGTACCTAGGCCCGGGCTGCCGTGGCAGACTGAAGTCGGCCCTACAAGAACCCTCGCGCCCCTACCTCCGCTGCCTGCACAGCCGCCGTAGGGCGGGTTTCAACCCGCCGCTTTTGCGTTGATCGGGCACCAGTGCCGGTCCGCGGCAAAAGCGGCCGACTGATGTCGGCCCTCCGAAAACCGGCAGCCCGGTTACGTCGATCAGTCTTTCAGGCCAATGCCGGGACCGGGGGCTTTCTCATCAAGGCCGATCGCGCCACACCGCGCTGCTCTCCGGCGGCCCCCAGCACTTCTTTCATGTCCAGGATCAGAACGATCTGGCCGTTGGACAGGGTTGTCACCCCCGCCACGCCCTTGGGCCGGAAATCGTCGAGTGACTTGATCACCGCGTCCTCCCGCCCGGCAAAGCTGTCGATCGCAAGGATGAAAGACAGGTCGGCGGTCTGCATCAGCACCCCATACTCCGGGACCCGCTCCTGATCCCAGCCCAGCAAGTTCGCGAGCGGCAGGATGGGCAACACCTCGCCTCGCACCACCATCGTTGCGCGGCCGCCGACCTCCTGGACTTCCTTCGCGTCGATCGGCAGGATTTCGCGGACCATCGACAAGGGCACTGCAAAGGGCTGATCCCCAAGGCGAACGAGGAGCACCGGCAGAATGGCCAGCGTCAGCGGCAAACTGATGACGAAGGTCGTGCCCTTGCCCTGGGTCGAGCGGATCTCGATCGAGCCGTTGAGCTTCTGGATGTTGGTCCGGACCACGTCCATTCCCACACCGCGGCCCGACACATCGGAAACCTGGGCCGCAAGTGAAAAGCCAGGCAGGAAAATCAGGTTGAAGCTCTGCCGCTCGTCCATGGTGTTGGCCTCTTCATCGGTGATGAGGCCCTTCTGCAAGGCTTTGGCGCGCAACTTCTCGGCACTCATGCCGCGCCCGTCGTCAGCCACCAGGATCACGATATGATCGCCCTCCTGACGCGCCTCAAGACGTAGTGCCGACTTCTCGGGCTTGCCGCTTGCACGGCGCTCCTGCTCGTTCTCGACGCCATGATCGACCGCATTGCGGATGAGGTGGATGATCGGATCGGCAAGATCCTCGATCATCGTCTTGTCGATCTCGGTCTCCTCGCCGGCCAGCACGAGTTCGACGTCCTTGCCCAGATTCCGCGCCAGATCGCGGGCAATCCGGGGGTATTTCTGGAACAGACGCCCGATCGGCTGCATGCGGGTCTTCATCACCGCGTTCTGCAGATCGGATACCAGCAGGTCGAGCTGGCTGACCGCCAGATCGAGCGCGTGCAGGGTTTCGGTATCGTTACGACCGCTCAGGATATCGCTGCGCAGTGCATTGAGACGGTTCTTGGTGAGCCCGATCTCGCCCGACAAATTGAGCACCTGATCGAGGCGGGCAGTATCGACCCGGATCGAATTGTCGCGCTGACGTTCGCCCTCACGCCGGCCGGTCGGCGCCGCCGCCGCCGCGCCCGGACGATCCGCCGTTCGACGGCCAACCGCACGGGTAATGACCTCGTCGGGGTCGTCGATTGGCGCTGCAGGCTCGATCACCATCGGTTCTGCCACTCGAGCGGCAGGCACCACCGCGACGGCACTGTAAAGAAGGTTCCAGTCGGGCTCGTGAGCCCCTGCCGCGGACTCACCTCCGGCGCCCTTGCCACCCGCCCCACTTCCAGCGGTAAAGGGAGTGGACTGTGCCGAAGCCTTGGGCGTCACCGGCGGAATCGCTTCGCCGGCAATTGCCACCCTGAGCGCCGTGATCAGGCCGGGATCCGCCGCCGGTGGCTGACTGCCATGCTCGAGATGATTGAACATCTCCCGCACCGAACCGGTCGCTTCGAGAATGACATCCATCATCTCGGACGTTACTGCGAGCTCGCCGTTGCGCAACTTGTCGAACAGGTTTTCCGTAAGGTGGCACAGGGTCACGAGTTCGGTGGCGTTGAGAAACCCCGCCCCGCCCTTGATGGTGTGAAATCCACGAAAAATCTCGTTGAGCAGGTTCCTGTCATCAGGGAAGCGCTCCAAATCGACCAGCTTGTTGTCAACGCCAGACAACAGGTCTCCGGCCTCGATCAGGAAGTCCTGCAGCAGTTCTTCCATTCCACCAAAGTCACTCATGGCTCACTCGCTCCCATTCACTTTCGAACCGGGCAGGGCAAACCCTGTCCGGCGCAGCGCGCGATCAAAAACCCAGGCTTTCGAGCAGGTCGTCGACCTGCCCCTGGGTTGTGACTACGTCGTCGCGGCCCTCGCTATTTACCACCGGACCATTCATCAGCCCGGCATTCATGTCGGTACGCACCGCGGCCGGCGCCACCTCGATCAGCACTTCCAGCAACTGTGTTTCCAGCGTCTGCGCCATTTCAACCACTTTCTTGATGACCTGACCGGTCAAATCCTGAAAGTCCTGCGCCATCATGATCTCGAGCAACTGCGCATTGGTCGCCCGGCTACTGTCGACCACGCCACCGAGGAAACCGCGCGTTTCGCCGGCAAGGATCTTGAACTCCTCGATCGAGAGCTCGTTGGCGTAAAGTCTTTCCCACTTCGCGCGCAGCACCACGGCATCGGCTTCCACCTTGTCCTGGATCGGCTTGGCGATGTCAGTGGCATTCAACACCCGGCTTGCAGCCTGTTCGGTCATCTGCGCGATATAGGTCAGCCGCTGACGCGCATCAGGGATGGCTTGGACCATTTCCTGCATGGCGCTATCGAATCCCAGCTCCCGAAGGGTGTCGTGCACCTGACGGGTCATCTGCCCAATCCGGGTAAACACCGCATCGGCATTTTCCGACTTGGGCTCCTCGACCGGCCTGGCAACGACAACCGGGACCGGGCTTACCGCAACTGCTGCAACGACATCTGGCGCATCGAACTCAGCCGCGACCGAGTCGAACAGCGCCTGCAGCTCATCGCTATCGTCGGCTTGCGCTGCGGGCGCGAGCACCGGCGCCGGACGTTGAGTAAGGGGCCCGGGCGCGGACTGAGTCGATGCGATGCTGTCGAACAGTGCCTGGAGCTCATCCGAATCATTCTCTTCGTCAAATTTCATCCGCTTCGCCATTATCTGGCTCCCTGTCTCTGGTTCTTGCCACCTGGTCAGGTGGCCGTGCTCTTGTTGAGCCGTTCGAAGATTTTTTCCAGCTTTTCCGCCATCGTCGCCGCGGTGAAGGGCTTGACGATGTAGCCATGGGCGCCTGCCTGTGCAGCGGCAATGATGTTTTCCTTCTTTGCCTCCGCCGTAATCATCAGCACCGGCAGATGCTTCAGCTGCGGTGTCCGCCGGATGGTCTGCAGCAAGGTCAGGCCATCCATGTTCGGCATGTTCCAGTCGGTCACGACAAAGTCGAACTGCGATGAATTGAGCTTCTGCAGCGCCGCGACGCCGTCCTCGGCCTCTTCAACGTTGACGTAGCCCAGCTCCTTGAGCAGATTGCGCACGATGCGCCTCATGGTCGAAAAATCATCGACGACCAGGAATTTCAGTTTTGCATCACCCATCTCATTCTCCGTTGTGCCCGTTCCCGGCGCTCAACCCTGGCGCGCGCGCTGCAGCAGCGGACGCAGGGTTTCGGCGAGAACATCAGCGTCGAATTTTGCCACGTAAGAATCGACTCCGACCCGTTTACCCATCGCACGATTCGCATCCGATGACAGCGAGGAGTGCATTACCACCGGGATGCCATCGAAACGGGTGTCGTTCTTGATATTGCGCGTCAGCACATAGCCGTCCATTTCCGGCATTTCGGCATCGACCATGATGAGGTCGATCTCGTCGTTTACCTGACGTCCCATCTGCTGTGCATGTGCCGCCATGCCTTCGAGCCGCGTCCAGGCCTCGAGCCCGTTCTGCGCGTGCTTGTGGCGCACACCGAGTTTATCGAGCACCTCGGCAATCTTGCGTCGGGCCACCGACGAGTCGTCGACGAAGAAGACATTGACCTCGTCACCCCCATGCAGGGGTGCAATGTTGCCGACGATCGCCTCACCAAAAGTGTTGGACAGGATGGTCTCGACATCCAGGATCGACACCAGCTTGCCATCGGACAGTTCGGTGATCGCTGTAATGAAACTGTGGATGCTCGGCGAGACATTGTCGGGCGTGCGGACCTTGTCCCACTCGACGCGGATAATCCGGTCCACCTCATTGACCAGGAAGCCCAGCGTCCGTTTGCTGTACTCGGTCACCATCATGGAGCCGCCCAACGGATCGCCGTAGCCGTCCAGCCCGAGGATCTTGGCCAGCGAAAGCACGGGGATGACGTTGCCCCGTAGCGAAATCAGCCCCTCGACGCCCTTGGGCATATTGGGTGCCTTGGTGATGAACGGGGTCGTTGACACCTCGCGTACCTTGAACACATTGATCCCGAAAACCTCGCTGGTACCCAGCGAAAACAGCAGGATCTCCATCCGGTTGGAACCCGCCAGCATCGTGCGGCCGTCCACCGCATCGAGCAAGGCCGTATCTTTCTGATCAAGACTCAGCATGATCTCACCTCATTTCTTGTCAGCAGTGTTGGAGTCGCCGCTCATCAGGCGTCGCAGCGTCTGGGACAAACGCTGCGGCTCGAACTTGGGCACGTATTCATCGACGCCGACCGACTTGCCCAGTTGCTGATTCGACATGCCCGAAAGGGATGAATGCATGACCACTGGAACGCCCTCGAAGCGCGGATCGGACTTGATGTTGCGGGTCAGGATATAGCCGTCCATCTCCGGCATCTCGACGTCGGTCAGCACCAGACTGAGCATGTCGCGCACCTTGCGCCCGGAGTTCTCGGCATGATTGGCGAGCTTCTTCAACTCTTCCCAAGCCTGGCGACCATTGATCGCTGCGATGTAGCGCACGCCCAGTACATCCAGTGTCTGGGTGATCTGCTTGCGCGCCACCGACGAGTCGTCGGCAAAAAGCACGGTGTGCCGACTACCATCGTCAATCGGATCGATATCCTTGAACATGAAGCTATCGTCGTAGCGCGTGGTTTCGGACAACACTTTCTCGACGTCGAGCATCATCACCAGCTTGTTGCCGGGCAACTCGGTCACGGCAGTTACCAGACCGCCCATGTTGGCGGTCAGCATCTCGGGCGGCACCCGCATCTGCGACCAGTCGAGACGCAGGATGGTATCCACCGCCTCCACCAGGAAACCCTGAGTATGACCGTTGTATTCAGTCACGATCATGATCTCGCGCGGGGTATCGGTTCCCACGTTGACATACTTTGCAAGATCGACCACCGGCACCAGCACCCCACGCAGACTCACCATGCCCTCAACCGAGGATGGCATGTCCGGCGCCGCCGTGATCCCGGGCGTACGCATCACCTCACGCACCTTGAACACATTGATGCCGAAGGTTTCCCGGCGTCCGGTACGCTGATCCATGCCCAGCGTAAACAGCAGGATCTCCAGCTTGTTGGTCCCGGCCAGCCGGGTTCGTGCATCTATGTTCTTCAATAAGTCAGACATTGGGTTCTCCGCATCGGGCGGCTGCTTGCCCGGTCAACGCGACCGGTAGCGATATAGATAGCTTATCGACCCTGCTCAACCGAACTTTAGCAAGAACCTGCAGAGCAATCGGGAATCGCGCATTCTCTCATCTGGGCCGCCGTCGATACAGCGTCAAGCTTGGTAACCCATGCGGAATCCGCCCCAATGCCGCCCCTTGACATGAATGGGTGCCGAGATGTCGTGCATGATCTCTCCGGTGTCGCGACGATAGGTCTGGATCAGAAACTGCAATTCGTGGGCCCCGCAGCGCTTGCCGACCGGATCGTCAAACACACGCTTGGTCCGGTTGCCGACAAAATCTCTGGCGTAGTCACCGGTGAGCGGCTGCGAGAAGCGTGCGTTGTGAGTCGGCACATAACCGCGGCGATCACAGCCGATGGCGTAGACGATCTCACCATGCTGCTTGACGATACCTTCCTGTACGCGTGGAAAGGCCTTGTCGGTAAAAGTGTCGAATTTCGTGGTGAATTTCTGCGGACGGGTGTTGGGAATCGGCTGATACGACTGATCGAACAGAGCCCCCTCGGAAATCTGCCCCGAGGCGATTGCCTGCTCCAGCAGCCGCCCGATCTCGCCTGCCGCCTGCTGGACGATCTCAGGCATCCGTTTGTGGGTGCTCATGGCCAACTCGCCCTCGGCGCCGAGCCTGAACACATTGCTGATTTCGTGCAGATTGACCGCCAGGCTGTCGAGCTCCTGAGCCTCGCTCAAGGTCTGCGATGCGCCATGAGCATTGCGCTCCACCATGGACATGATCTGGCGCACATGGCCAACCACGCTGTCCGCCTCACGGCTTTGCTGCGCGATCGACACTGCGATCTCGTCGATCCGCTCCATGGTTTGCTGCGCGCCCAGCGTGATCTGCTCCAGCGTGCCTGCCGCGCGCTGCGCCAGCCTGGCGCCTGCATGCGCCTGTTCGCTGCCCCGTCGGATGGAAACGATCGCCACCCCGGTCTCTTCCTGGATCGCCGCAATCATGCCGCTGATCTCGGAGGTTGCCGCCGAGGTCCGCTCGGCAAGCTTGCGCACTTCGTCGGCGACCACGGCGAAGCCGCGTCCCTGCTCACCGGCACGCGCCGCCTCGATCGCCGCATTGAGCGCCAGGAGGTTGGTCTGATCGGCGATCTCGCGGATGACCTTGACGATGCCGCTGATCGCCTGCGAGCGCTCCCCAAGGGCAGAAATGACATTCGCAGACTGTTCGACGGAGCGCGCGATATGGTCGATCTCCTGAGACGCCTCGGAGACCACACGCGCGCCGTCGAGCGACAACTCGCGCGCCTGTTGCGCGTTTTGTGCGGTCTGGGTTGCATGCGCGGCAACCGCATTGACCCCGGCCGTCATCTCCTCGATGGCTCGGACCATCTGCCCGGATGCCTCCCGCTGCGCATTCGATCCATCGGCCACGCTGCGGGCATGACCCGAGAGTGCCTCCGATTTCTCGGCAACACGCTGCGCGTCGAAGATGACCTTGCCGACTATCCCCTGAAAGCTGGCGATAAGCTGATTGTAGTGGCTGACACAGCCTTCGAGCGCACCCGCGCCCGAAGCCGCACGACGTGACAGATCGCCATCCTGAAAGGTCGCCTTGAGTGTCGCCGCGAAGGCCTCGAGTGGAGCACCGAAGCGGCTCGTCAGAATCACCCGCGCCAGCAGCGCGATCACCACCCCCACCGCCAGATGCGCAGCCACCACGGGCCAGGTGAGAGTCGAAGCAAGGGCCGTCGCTCCGACACCTCCCAACCCGGCTCCGACACCCAGCATGATGCAAATCGACCAGATCCCCATTTCCTGCTCCCATTGCGGCCTGAGCCGCAGCAATCTTTCACCTGCCACCAACACGATGTGCGCGCCGTCTCCACGTCCGACTTATCGGCGAGCCTGAGCCGTTCTTTAGCCCAAGCCGAACATTTGCCCGAATTGAACGCAAGCCCTCCCATCCGGGGGAGCGTAGAGGGCAACTCGGGAGGAGGCTCGTTCAGCTGCGACCAGACTGGGTCGAAAGACGCAACAGGATGCGTGCTGCGATATCGCGCAGCGGAACGACCTCACGCGCCGCACCGAGCAGCACCGCCTCGCGCGGCATCCCGAACACCACACAGGAGGCCTCGTCCTGGGCGAGGGTCCACGCGCCCGCCTTCAGCATCTGCAGCAGCCCATTGGCGCCATCCTTGCCCATGCCGGTGAGGAGTACGCCAATCGCAGCACGTCCAAGTTGTTCCGCGGCAGAGCGGAACAGCACATCCACCGAGGGTCTGTGCCGATTCACGGGTTCCGACTTCGCCAGTTCGCACTGGAATCCGGCTCCGACACGGCGAATCGACAGATGGGAGTGTCCCGGGGCCAGATAGACGGTACCGGATTCGACACGCTCGCCGTGCGCGGCCTCCTTGACCCTCATCGCACACAGGCCGTCGAGCCTGCGCGCAAACGACCCGGTGAACATCTCAGGCATGTGCTGGACGATCAGCACCGGCGGCATGGTCGCCGGCAGACCAAGCAGTACGTCCTTGATCGCTTCGGTGCCACCGGTGGACGCGCCGATGAAAACGATGCTGCCAGATGGCAAGGAAGAGGGGGCGGAGATCAAGCGCGTCGATCTCAGCGCAGGGGCGAATCGAGACGAACATACACGGTGCGCCCCCGCGAACGCAGAATGTCCGCTGCGTGCATGAAGCTCTCCGAATGCCCGGCAAACAGTTGCCCATCGGGGCGCAACAGGGGTGCGAAGCGCTTCAGGATTCCATATTGGGTGGGCTTGTCAAAGTAGATCATCACGTTGCGGCAAAAGATCGCATCCAGCCCGCCCTGCACCGACCACAGGGAATCGAGCAGGTTGATGCGCCGGAACGACAGCAACCGGCGCAACTCGGGGCGAACCGAGAAGCTGCCGTCCTGCGCCCCACCCAGGCGCGAGAAGTAGCGGCTCAGACGTTCGGGCGACAACCGATCGACGCGGTCCTTTCGATACACCCCCGCCTCACCCTGGGCGAGCACGGCGGTATCGATGTCGCTCGCCAGAATCTGGACCGGCGGCGTCAGCGTATTGAAGGCCTCGCAGGCAGTGATAGCGAGGGAATACGGCTCTTCACCGGTTGAAGCCGCACAGCACCAGATGCGGATGCTGCGCTTCTCGCCAATCGCCTTCAGTTGCTCGGCAAGAATGTCGAAATGGTGTGCCTCGCGAAAGAAGGATGTGAGATTGGTGGTCAGGGAGTTAACGAAGGTTTCCCACTCGCCTCGGTCACGCTCGAGGCGTGCAAGGTACTGGGCAAAGGTACGGTCGCCGCACGCACGCAAACGCCGGGCAAGACGGCTGTACACCATGTCCTGCTTGGCCGGCGACAGGGCGATGCCGGCGTGATCATGGATCAGCTTGCGGACCCGCTCGAAGTCACCGGCGGTGAACTCAAACTCACGGTCGCGAACGCTCATGCTCTGCGGAGCAGCACTGCTTTGCAGGGTGGCCGATGTCCCGGTGGTACGTTTCAACGGGTCGATACCGCCACCAGCCGGAGGGAGCAGACCACGAGAGGAAGATGGCAAGGACATGGGCAAACCTCGTCAAAGACGTGGGACAGACCCGCAGTCAGCGAGCAACAGGCAGCGTTGCCAGCCGGCTAGCGTATCGGTGGAAGAACGATACCCGGTCGAGCGCCGGGCGACGCTTCACGCTGAATACGATCGGTGAGTCCGCTCGTATCAACGGGCGCAGAGGCATCCACATCGAGTTGCCCGCTCTCACCGCGAATCGCCTCCTCGGCGCGCTTGTTGAGCACGATGATACTGATCCGCCGGTTGATTGGATCGAACGGATCTTCCTTCTTCATCGGGATGGTATCGGCCAGCCCGACGACCCGAACCACTTTGGCCATCTCCAGCCCGCCCAGCACCAGCTCCCGACGCGACGAATTGGCCCGGTTGCTCGACAGCTCCCAGTTGGAGAAGCCGCGGTCCCCACCTGCATACTGCGACGAGTCGGTATGACCGGACAGACTCACCCGATTTCCCACGTCATTGAGCGCTCGCCCGATGGCGCGCAGCAGGTCACGGGTATAGGGGCGTAGCTCTGCACTCGCGGACATGAACATCGGCCGGTTCTGCTCATCGACCAGCTGAATTCGCAAACCTTCAGTGGTGATGTCCATCAGGATCTGGTTCTTGAACTCGCGCAGCTGCGGATCGGCCTCAATGATGGCCTCGATACGTCCCTTGAGGTCGATCAGCCGCGAGCGCTCGCGCCGCAGCTCGCTGGCCTCGGCGTCCCGATCAGGAGCCGCCGCCATCTCCCGCTGCCGCCCCGCATCGACGTTGATCGCCCTTGTACTGGGCGTATCCCCCCGCTTGACCTGGCCGACCTTGCGCGACAGATCCTCGCCACCCCCCTGCAGAATACTGGAGCTGTCGCCAGAGCCCGAACCACCCGACATCGCCAGCTTGAGCGGATTCTGGAAGTGGTCGGCAATGCCCTGGAGATCACCCTGTGCGGTCGAGCCCAGCAGCCACATGAGGAGGAAGAAGGCCATCATCGCAGTCACGAAGTCGGCATAGGCAATCTTCCACGCGCCACCATGCGCGCCACCGCCGCCCTTCTTGATGCGCTTGACGATAATGGGTTGCTGGGAGTCGTCGCTCACACCTCACCCCCGGGCCGGGCGGAGCCCACACCACAAACCAGCGACAGGAAGCAGGACCTTGTCATGCCTCGCCTCAACCCTTGCGACTCTTGATTTCTTCTTCCATCTCGATGAAGGTCGGACGATCGGTCGAGTAAAGCACCTTGCGCCCGAACTCGACCGCAACCTGCGGCGCGTAGCCGTTCATGCTCGCGAGCAGCACCACCTTCATCACCTGATAGATCTTGCCGCCCTCCTCGACCTTCTGCTCGATCTGACTCGCAAGCGGAGCCACGAAGCCATACGACACCAGAATACCGAGGAAAGTACCGACCAGCGCACCGCCAATCATCTTGCCGAGCACGGCAGGCGGCTCGCCGACCGAACCCATCACGTTCACCACCCCCATCACCGCCACCACGATACCGAATGCCGGCACCGCATCGGCCACCTTGGACACGATGTGCGGCGCCACGTGTGCCTCCTGGTGATGGGTTTCGATCTCCATGTCCATCAGGCTCTCGATCTCGAACGCATTCAGGTTGCCGCCCACCATCATGCGCAGGTAATCGCACAGGAATTCGACCACGTGGTGATCGGAGGTCACGCTCGGATACTTGGAGAAAATCGGGCTGGCATCCGGATTCTCGATGTCGTTTTCAATCGACATCAGGCCTTCCTTGCGCACCTTGGCCAGAATCTCGAACATCATCGCCAGCAGATCGACATAGAGGGCGCGGTTGTACTTGGAGCCTTTGACCGCCAGACTCAGGGAGCCGAGCGTTGCCTTTATCGCCTTAGGGCCATTGCCCGCCACAAAACCACCGATCATCAAACCGAATATGGCGACGTACTCGAGCGGCACCCAAAGCGCCAGCAAACTGCCGTGCATCGCATAGGTTCCCAGCGATGCCGCAAGAACGATGACGTAGCCGATGATCAAATACACTGCTTACTCCAGGCAACGTGCCACAAGCATTGATAGTTGTCAGATTGTAACGGCCGAGGCCGGCAAAACTTGAACGCGAGGTACGAAAAAAAGGCTGCCGAATACGCGGCAGCCTTTGGATGCGGCAGTGGACGGTCAGACGACCACTTCACGCACCTTGGTTTTTCGTACCACCGCGCGCTTGGACTTGCCCGCACGTGAAGGCATGTTGCACAGACCGCAGACAAAGGCGTGGGTCGGGTCGTAGGCATGCGCCACAAAACGCCCGCCACAGCAAGTACATGAGGCCAGGTCCAGCAGATCAGCGTCGAAGAAACGCACCAGGGTCCAGGCACGCGTCAGGCTCAGCACCGGCTCCATCTGCCCCGATTCAATCTGATCGAGATAGAGGTGGTAAGACTTGATGATGGCATCGAGCCCGCTCATACCCGCACGCTGCTCAAAGAAGCGATGAAAGCCCATGAACAGTGATGCATGTACGTTCGGCTGCCAGGTCATGAACCAGTCGGTTGAAAACGGCAACATCCCCTTCGGGGGGGAGACACCGCGGACCTCTTTGTAAATCTTGAGCAGCTTCTCACGGCTAAGCTGGGTTTCCACCTCAAGCATCTGCATGCGGGCGCCCAGCTGGACCATTTCCACCGCACGGTCAATGTCGGCAGCTTCGTCGATGATTCGTTTGTTCTTCATATTCATCTCCTCAGGTCGCACCCTCGGCAGCCTTGCCCGCAGCAATGATCGCTGCATGCAGACTTGAGGTGGCTGGGTCACGACCTTCACCCGCCATCAGACGGGCGAGCTGCTCGTCATTGAAACGGAATTGCGGCACCAGCATCTGGCTTCCCGCCATACGCACCAGCTTGGCCGCCGAAAGCCCTTCGACAAAATCGGCAACTTCCTTGTCCAGCCCCAGCCGGAACATCGCGGTCTCGTAGTCACTGCGCAGCATTTGCTGCGCGAGCATGAGATAGGCAAGATTCAGTTCGCGTATCTCATCTTGAAAATCGGGGCGTTTCATGAAATAAGGTTCCCTTTCAGGGACAAGCGGGTTTGAAGTTAAAGTAATTCATGAACAATCGCAAGTTTTCCCCTTCTCGCAGAGGGGTTTGAGCTGTCGTTAAAAAACAACAACTCAAGATATCGACACTCGAGCGTTCATCAGCCACTTCAGGTGTTCAGTTCGCCAGACCGGGCAACCTGAATCGATGCCACCCGGTTCCGCCCCTCCCGCTTGGCCATATAGGCAGATCGGTCTGCCTGCTTGATCAGCGCATCCAGGTCGGCCATCGAGTCGTCGCGCACCGCCACCCCCACGCTGATCGTCAAGGCCAGCAGCGGACCGCCCGTTTCGATCGAGAGCTTGTCCACGGCCGCCCGCAAACGCTCTGCGCAAACCTTTGCCGCTGCAAGCTCGGTCTCGGGGCAAATCACCAGAAACTCATCGCCACCGGTCCGGCAGATGACATCCTGACCACGCACGGCCCCCCGCAGCGCATCGGCAACCTGACGCAGCACCATGTCACCTACATCGTGCCCATGCGTATCGTTGATCAACTTGAAGCCATCGAGATCAATCACCATGCACGACAGCGGCCGACGGTTGCGGGTAGAAGCCGTCCACTCTTGCTGGACCCGGTCGATTGCATAACGCCGATTCGGAAATCCGGTCAGGGCGTCGGTCAAGGCTGCTTCCTGAAGGCGCCGATTTGAAATAGCCAGCTCGGCGGCGAAGTGCCGAACCTCTTCACGATCACGCTCAAGCTCCTGCTGCAAGCGCACAACACGCTCCCCGGCATGCAGCCGCGCCATCAGCATCCTCGGATTTACCGGCTTGCCGACAAAATCATCGGCACCGGACTCGAACATCTCGAGCGCGACTGCTTCGTCATTCGCGGGCGTGAGCAGCAGAAGGTAGACGCCACGTCCAACGCGGGTCGCACGCAGCGACCGGACCAGCCCGGCATACTCGCCACTTTGCGCGCTGCAGTCGAGCACCATCAGGTGCGGCTGTATTTCGACGACCCGCTCCATCAACGAGGCCGCGCCTGCAGTCTCGAAAACCTGATGCCCGGCTTCGGCAAGCAGGTCTCTGAGCAGATCGCGATCGCGAAGATCGTCGACCGCCACCAGAATGCGCAGACCGGACGTAATCACCCCGGGTACCGGCTCGAGCAAGGCCTCCGTCACCTTCTCTGCAAACGGGCGTTCATCGCGGAGGGCGACAACCGCCTCGCGCTCCAGACCAAGTTCAGAAAACGCGGGCGGCTGAGCTGTCTTCAAGTGCAGCAACTGCCCCCACTCCACCCATTGCTGTGCAACCTTGATGCAGGTCTCGACAAAAGACTCCCGGGTATAACCCAGCCGCAATGCCATCTTCAGCACCATGCCCATCAGCGCAGGCTGCTCCGCTTCGGGAGCCAGACAGATCTCGGCGATCGCCCGCGCCAGAATGAGGCACTGTATCAAGGACGACTCGCGACTATCCTGCGCGAAGGCAGCCTTATCGGGTTGCTCAAAAAAACATACCGGCCCGGTAAAGACGGCAGGCAGTCCCCAGTCGGCCAGCATGGCGGCACCCAGCTCACGATGCGTCAATGCCAGCACTTTCTGCTCAAGGTCGAGCAGGCGAAGTTCCGGGGAACGCTGAACCTCTTTCAGCAGCCGCGCGTACTCAGCCGGATAAACCGAAGCAAGCGCAAGCTCGCCGATTCGGGCCATCAACCCGACGCTGAAAGCTTCGTCGGCAGCACCGACGCGCAAACGCTGAACCAGCGTCTGCATCGAAAGCGCCATCAGCAAGGAAGAGGACCAGAACCGGTCGTAGTCAAAACCGGCACAACTCCCCTTGCGATAGTTCGACAACAAGGAGAAGCCGAGCGCCATGCTCCGCACCGCCGGCAGACCGAGCACCATCAGGGCGTCGTTCACCGAAACGACAGCCCGCCGCTGCCGCCCCACCAGCCCGTTTGCCGCCTTCACCAGCCGTCCGACAAACGCGGGATCACCCTTGATCGCCCGAGCGAGCTCCGACATCGACACCTCTTCATCCTGCGTCATGCGGATCACGGCAAGTGCCACCCCGCGGGGCGAGGGAAGCTCACCGGTTGCCTTGAGCTGCGCGAAACGGTTCATTTCAATCGGAGGGGACATGGTTTCGTCTGACGGTCTGATCGCATCACTTTACCGTGACCGCCTTGACACTGCCAGCTAAGCGACGCCAGATTGGGCTTTGCGGATTAGAATCAGGGCTTGCCATCAAGAAAATGTTGCCGATGAACTACTGCTCCAGTTGCGGCGCCACGGTCACCTTACGCATCCCGCCCGGCGATGCGCTGCCGCGTCACGTCTGCGACAGCTGCGGCAGCATCCATTACCAGAACCCCAAGCTCGTCGTGGGCGCAATCGCCGAATGGGGCGAACAGATCCTGCTGTGCAAGCGTGCCATCGAGCCCTGCTATGGCAAATGGACCCTGCCCGCGGGTTTCATGGAAAACAGCGAAACCACCGCCGAGGCAGCCGCGCGCGAAACGCTGGAAGAAGCATGTGCCCGCATCACAGTCGGCGAGATATACACCCTGATCGACGTCCCCCATATCAGCCAGGTGCACATCGTGTACCGTGCCAGACTCCTTGATCTGGATTTTCGCGCTGGCGAAGAATCGCTCGAGGTTGCGCTGTTCGATGAAGCCGACATCCCGTGGGACGAGATCGCCTTCCGCACCATCGCACTGAGTCTGCGCCACTTCTTCGAGGATCGCCGCAACGGCAAGTGGTCGTTCCACACCGGCAGCATTGGTCCCCTCAACCCACCGCGCTGAGTGCCAGCCGGCCCCGTAGCGGGCCGACCGCGTGGGGTGTGCTTGCGCTGCGGGTTGATGTCTGTTTTCATTCGCACACGGGGTGCGTCGCGTTCCGGCGCGCTATTCCGAGGGTGATGGAGGGAGCGTGCTGATCGATCATGGATTGATGCTGCTGGGCGCGGACGGAGTGGCCATCCACGACGATGGTCAGTATCCGTGGATACTCTCGCTCGACATGAATGGCACCCCGCACCGCTGGATCTCGTGGCAGGCCGCCTGTCACTACCACGCCCGCGACCTGGTCGCGTGGAGCATCGGCGACAACGAGTTCCGCTTTCTCGGCGGCACCTCACGCATGACCGGATTGCGCTCCCAGATCACCACCCAGAGCATCATCGCGATCAAGGGCCGGGCGCTGCGCCCGGGCGCACTGGCACAGGTCCCGCCGCTCAACAATCGCGAACTGTTTCGCCGCGACCGCCATCTGTGCGGCTACTGCGGACACCGTCTGCCGGGCAGCCAGCTCACCCGCGACCACGTGATGCCGGTATCGCAGGGCGGACGCGACATCTGGATGAACGTGGTCACCGCCTGCCGCCCGTGCAATCAGCGCAAGAGCGGCCGCACCCCCGAACAGGCACGCATGGCCTTGCTGTATGCGCCCTATGTACCGAACAAGGCCGAGTACCTGATTCTGTGCAATCGCAACATCCTGGCCGACCAGATGGACTTTCTCACCCGCCACCTGCCGCGCCAGAGCCGCTTGCTGGACATCCCCTGAAGGCTTCTTGCGCCAGGATGGGGCACGTTTTTGCGCACTGCACCAGCTTGGCACCCGAATTCCATAAACATCAATATTTTGTATAAACGCAGCGTCGCACTCACCGCTCACACTGGTGTTAAATTCGGCGCATGAACACTGCAGAACTCCACTTCCTGCTCGACGGCCGCGACATCCGGCTGAGCCAGGTCGCCCCGACCACCACCCTGCTCAACTGGCTGCGCGAGGATCAGGCACGCACCGGCACCAAGGAAGGCTGTGCCGAAGGCGACTGCGGCGCATGCACGGTGGTGGTCGCAGAAGCGCGCAATGGCCAACTCAAGTGGCGCAGCGTGAATGCCTGCATCCAGTTGCTGCCTACTCTGCATGGCAAGGCCTTGTTTACGGTCGAAAGCCTGCGCGCGCGCGACGGCGTCCTGCATCCGGCACAGCAGGCCATGGTCGACTGCCACGGGTCGCAGTGCGGCTTCTGCACCCCCGGCTTCGTCATGTCGCTGTTCGGGTTGTATCAGACCGACCCCACGCCGGATGACGCTGCGATTGCGGACGCCCTGTCGGGCAATCTGTGCCGCTGCACCGGCTACCGGCCGATCATCGACGCCGCACACCGGATGTACCAGTTGCCCGCGGCGGGCGGCACCCTGTCTTCGCCACAGCCAGACTCACTGCCTGCGCCACTGCCTGCGCCACTATGGCAGCGCGAAACCGACTCTGCGTCAAACGCGCTGCTCGCCCGCCTCGTCGCGCTGGACGACGGGCGCACGCTCGACATCAGCCACCCTCGGGGCCGCTTCATCGCCCCGTGCTCACTCGCCGAATTCGCCACCCTGGTCGCTACCCACCCGCTCGCCACCCTGCTCGCCGGCGGCACCGACATCGGACTGTGGATCACCAAGCAGTTCCGCGTGCTGCAGGTCCTGATCCACCTCGGCCGGGTGCGCGAACTGCACCGCATCGAGCACACCGCCGACCAGCTCGAGATCGCCGCCGCCGTGCCGCTGGAGGATGCCTTCGCCGCCATCCTGCCGCATTACCCGGAACTCACCGAACTGTGGCGCCGCTTCGCCTCACGCCCGATCCGCAATGCCGGCACGCTGTGCGGCAACATTGCCAACGGCAGTCCGATCGGCGACGCCATGCCTGCGCTGATAGCGATCGGTGCCGAAATCGTGCTGCGCCGCGACACCACCGTCCGCGTGCTGCCGCTCAAGGCGCTCTACCTTGGCTATCAGAAGAAGGATCTGGCCCCGGGGGAGTTCGTGCAGGCGGTGCGTATCCCGCTGCGAGACGCCGCCGCGGGCAAGCGCATCATTCGGGCGTGGAAGATTTCCAAACGGCAGGATCAGGACATCTCGGCGGTTTTCGCCGGGTTTGCGCTGACACTGGATGAGGGCGTGGTCACCGAGGCGCGGCTGGCGTTCGGCGGCATGGCCGCCACGCCGCAGCGCGCCCGCCATGCCGAGGCCGCCCTCACCGGCCGCCCCTTCGATGCGGCGGCACTGGCCGACGCCCGCGCGGCGCTGGCCCGGGATTTTCAGCCGCTGTCCGACATGCGTGCCTCCGCCGACTATCGCATGCGTGTCGCCCAGAACCTCCTGACCCGCCTGCAACTGGATATTGCCGGCACCCCGACCCGTATCGACGCTGCGGAGGCCAGCCATGGACAAGCCTGAAGCACCGTCCGCAGTTCAGTCCCTAGTTGAGCCTGCGGCCGAACCCGCGCTTGCCGCTCACCTCAACGCGGGCCAAGGTAACAAGCGGCCGGACGCCGAACCCCGTGGTGCGGCCGGCACCGCCCTGCCCCACGAATCCGCAGTGCTGCACGTTACAGGCAGCGCCACCTACATCGACGATCTGCCCGAATTGCGCCGCACCCTGCACGCCGCGATCGGCCTCGCCACCGAGGCGCACGCCCGCATCACCGCGCTCGACCTCAGCGCCGTGCGTTCGGCACCCGGCGTGGTCGCGGTGCTCACCGCGGACGACATCCCCGGCATCAACGACTTCGGCCCGGTAGTGCACGACGACCCGATCTTTGCCACCGACGAAGTCCAGTTCCACGGCCAGGCCCTGTTCGCGGTGCTTGCCGACGACATGCGCGCCGCCCGCGCCGCCGCCCGCCTCGCCCGCGTCGACTACAACCGGCTGCCAGCCGCACTCTCGGTAGACGATGCGCTGCAAGCCGGCACCCGGGTGCTGCCGGACACCGCCCTGCGCCACGGCGACGCCGACGCCGCCCTCGCCACCGCGCCGCATCGACTTGCCGGCAGCATACGTCTGGGCGGGCAAGACCACTTCTACCTCGAAACCCATATCGCCTACGCCATCCCGCAGGAAGACGACACCATGAAGGTGTATTCGTCCAGCCAGCATCCGGGCGAGGTCCAGCTCCAGGTGGCCCATGCCCTCGGACGCGAGGCCAAGGACGTGGTGGTCGAATGCCGCCGCATGGGTGGCGGCTTCGGCGGCAAGGAGAGCCAGCCGGGCCAGATCGCTGCCATCGCCGCAATCGGCGCCATGCGCACCGGGCGCCCGGTCAAGCTGCGCCTGGACCGCGACGACGACATGATCCTGACCGGCAAGCGCCACGACTTTCGCATCGACTGGGAGGTCGGCTTCGACGACGACGGGCGCATGCTCGGCGTGCGCTTTCGCCAGGCGACCCGCGCCGGCTATTCGGCTGACCTCACCGGCGCCATTGCCGACCGCGCAATGTTCCACGCCGACAACGCCTATCATCTGGCCAATGTCGCGATCGACTCGCAGCGGTGCAAGACCAACACCGTCTCCAACACCGCCTTTCGCGGGTTCGGCGGGCCACAGGGCATGTTCGGCATCGAGGAGGTCGTCGACGCCATCGCCCACCACCTCGGGCGCGACCCGCTCGAGGTGCGCAAGCTCAACTACTACGGCATCACCGAGCGCAACACCACCCACTACGGCCAGTTGATCGAGGACAACGTCCTCCACGAACTCACCGCCGAACTCGAGGCCGACTGCGACTATCACGCCCGGCGCGCGGCGCTCCGCGCCTGGAACGCCACCAGCCCGGTGATCAAGAAGGGCATTGCGCTGACCCCGGTGAAGTTCGGCATCTCCTTCACCGCCACCCACCTCAATCAGGCCGGCGCACTGCTGCATGTGTATACCGACGGCACGGTAATGCTCAACCACGGCGGCACCGAAATGGGTCAGGGGCTATTCACCAAGGTCGCCCAGGTGGTGGCGCGCGAACTGCAGATCGACATCGACCGCATCCGCGTCACCGCATCCGACACCGCGCGCGTGCCCAATGCCTCGGCCACCGCAGCTTCGAGTGGTGCCGACCTCAACGGCAAGGCGGCGCAGGACGCGGCGCGCAAGATCAAGGCACGACTGACCGAATTCGCCGCGGCAAAGTACGGCTGCCGCGAGGACCAGGTGGAATTCCGCGCCAACCGGGTGCATGCCGGCGACACCGTGCTCGGCTTCGCCGAACTGGTGCACGCCGCGTGGATGGGTCGGGTCTCGCTATCGGCCACCGGCTACTACCGTACGCCCAAGATCGCCTACGACCGCAGCACCCTGTCCGGCCGCCCGTTCTATTACTACGCCTACGGCGTGGCCTGCAGCGAAGTGGCGATCGATACCCTGACCGGCGAATCGAAGGTGCTGCGCGTCGACATCGTGCACGACGTCGGTCACTCGCTGAACCCGGCGATCGATCTCGGCCAGGTCGAAGGCGGATTCATCCAGGGCATGGGCTGGCTGACGACAGAAGAACTGTGCTGGGATGCGGACGGACGGCTGCGCACCCACGCCCCGTCGACTTACAAGATCCCCGCGGTGTCGGACCTGCCGCCGGTGTTCAACGTGCGCCTGTGGGAGCGTGGCATCAACGCCGAGGATTCGATTTTCCGCTCCAAGGCGGTCGGCGAACCACCCCTGATGCTGGCGCTGTCGGTGTGGCACGCAATCAAGGATGCGGTGGCCGCGGCGGCCGATTACGGCGTCACGCCGCAGCTCGACGCCCCGGCCACCGCAGAGGAAATCCTGCGTAGCGTCGATGACGCCCGCCAGCGGGCCGGAGACGCAGCATGAGCAACGCCCGGCTCGCAGGCCACACCCATCCGACGCAGCGCAGCGCCCCGGTCATCGCCGCATGGCGCCGTCGTCCGGCGCACGCCCGATGACAAGCGTGCGTCTGCTCGACACCCTCGCTGGCCATCTCGACACCGGTGCGACCGCGGTGTGGGTGGGCGTGGCCGAGGTGCGCGGCTCGGCACCACGCGCACCCGGTGCACGCATGCTGGTCACCCGCGCCACCCTGTGCGGCACCATCGGCGGGGGCCACCTCGAATTGCGCGCGATCGAAATCGCCCGCCAGATGCTTGCTGATGCTGAAGCAATCGCAAATGCCGCTGCACTGCCGCCCGCCCGGCTCGAACGCTTTCCACTCGGCGCCAGTGTCGGCCAGTGCTGTGGCGGGGTGGTGAAGCTCGCCTTCGACCTCGTTACCCCGGCCGAGCGCGCGTGGGTGAATGAAGCACGCCGGCTGGAGCAATTGCAGTGCGACTGGGTCCGCCTGATCGAGCTCGGCGGGCGCTCGGTATCGGTGGCTCCGCTGGCCAAGCTTTCCCAAGCGCCATCCGGCGATACCACCCGGCCGGCGCTGGCCGCCACGCTGAACCGCCTTTCCGACCTGCCCGGCGACAGTGCCGCAATCGCGAACGATCAGGAATCTGGCCACACCCATCTGATCGAGCTCTTTCGCCCGCCCGAACTGCACCTGGCCCTGTTCGGCGCCGGCCACGTGGGCCGCGCGCTGGTCGAAGTCCTCGCCCGCCTGCCGATCCGGGTGAGCTGGATCGATCCGCGCGAATCCGAATTCCTGGCATGGATGCCGCGCAACACGCGACCGATCGTCGCCGACTGCCCCGCGGCCGAGATCCGCCACCTGCCCGCCGACAGCGCGGTGCTGATCGCCACCCACAGCCATGCGCTCGATCTGGAGTTGCTGCGGGCCTGGCTCGAGCGCGGCGATTTCCGCTTCCTCGGCCTGATCGGCTCGCGCTCGAAACGGGCCAGCTTCGAGGCCAGACTGCGTGCACGCGGTCATGACAACGCACAACTGCAACGGCTGGTTTGCCCGGTGGGCGATCCCGGCGTGATCGGCAAGGAACCCGAGGTGATCGCCATCGCGATTGCCGCGCAGTTGATGGCGCTACGCCGTACATCGGCCGCCATCGGACCGAAGCAACACAAATCGCCTCTTGCGACAGTCACCCGCGCGGACACCACGACACCATGACCCAGCCCATTCCTCCAGCCGCAAGCACGCCGCCCCGGCTCGTGCTCAAGGACATCCGCAAGGTCTACCCGAGCGTGGTCGCCAACGATGGGGTCAATCTCGAGGTCACACCCGGCGAGATCCACGCCGTGCTGGGCGAAAACGGGGCGGGCAAATCCACGCTGATGAAGATCATCTACGGCGTCACCCGCCCGAGCTCGGGCGAGATGCATTGGGAAGGCAAGGCGGTCACGGTGGACAGCCCGGCGCACGCCCGCGAGCTGGGCATCGGCATGGTGTTCCAGCATTTTTCGCTGTTCGAGACCCTGACCGTGGTCGAGAACGTGGCGCTGGCCCTGCCCGGCAAACCCGACCTGGGCGAGCTGGCGCAGCGCATCGAAGAGGTATCCAAGCGCTACGGCCTGCCGGTGGATCCGCGCCGCCATGTGCACGCGCTATCGGTGGGCGAGCGTCAGCGAGTCGAGATCGTGCGCTGCCTGCTGCAGAACCCGCGCCTGCTGATCATGGACGAGCCCACCTCGGTGCTCACCCCGCAGGCGGTGCGCAAGCTGTTTGAAACCCTGCGCCAGCTCGCCGCCGAGGGCTGCTCCATCCTCTACATCAGCCACAAGCTCGATGAGATCCAGGCGCTCTGCCACACCGCCACCGTGCTGCGCGGCGGGCGTGTCACCGGCCACTGCCAGCCGGCTGAGGAAACCCCGGCATCCATGGCGCGGCTGATGATAGGCAAGGACCTGCCAGTGTGCGAGCACGGCAGCAGCCACAGCGCGGGCGAGATCCGTCTGCGCCTGGCCGGCCTGTCGCACGCCACCGCAGACCCCTTTGCCACCGATCTGCGCGACATCCACCTCGATGTGCATGCGGGCGAAATCGTCGGCATCGCCGGCGTCTCCGGCAACGGCCAGCAGGAGTTGCTGCGCGCGATTTCGGGCGAGGAGCCGCTGGCGGAAAAATTCCCGGTACAGATCCTCGGCGTCGAGTCGGGGCGCATGAATCCGGGCCAGCGGCGCAAGCTCGGCATGTGCTTCGTGCCCGAAGAGCGCCTCGGCCGCGGCGCCGTACCCGGCATGTCGCTGGCCGACAACGCCATCCTCACCGCCGCCAAGTCGCAGCATTTCGTCAGCGGCGGCTTTCTCGCATTCTGGCGCGCACGCGCCTTTGCCGAGAACTGCATCCAGGCCTTCAGCGTCAAGTGTGGCGGCGCCTCGGCGGCGGCCAAGTCGCTGTCCGGCGGCAACCTGCAAAAGTTCATCATGGGCCGCGAAATCCTTCAGGCACCCAAGCTGCTGGTGTGTGCCCAGCCCACCTGGGGGGTGGATGTGGGCGCCGCCGCCTTCATCCGCCAGTCCCTCATCGACCTGCGCAACCGCGGTTGTGCTGTGCTGGTGATCTCCGAGGAGCTGGACGAATTGTTCGAGATCTGCGACCGCATCGCGGTCATCGCCAAGGGCCGGCTGTCGCCGCCACGGCCAGCGGCAGAGACCACGGTGGAGGACATCGGGGTATGGATGAGCGGCCTGTGGCCGGGCTCCGAGCTGGGCGAACCGCACGCGACCCCGTCGGCGGAGGTGTCCCATGCTCCGGCTTGAACCGCGCGCCGAGGCCTCGCGCCTGATGAGCTACCTGTCGCCCGTGCTCGCCGCGGCGTTGACCCTGATTGCCGGCATGGCGGTCTTCTCCGCGCTGGGCAAGGACCCGATCGAAGGGCTGCGGCTGTTCCTGCTGAGCCCGGTCAAGGATCTCTACGGCGTCTCCGAACTGCTGCTCAAGGCAACGCCGCTGATGCTGTGCGCGATCGGCCTCGCGGTGGGTTTTCGCGCCAATGTATGGAACATCGGTGCCGAGGGCCAGTTCATGCTCGGCACGGTGGGCGCCACCGGGGTTGCGCTCTACTTCCAGGAGTCCGACAGCGGGCTGATCCTGCCGGCGATGGTGGTGGCCGGCGCGGTAGCCGGTGCGGCCTGGGCCGCGATCCCCGCACTGCTGAAAACAAAGTTCAACGCCAATGAAATCCTGGTGTCGCTGATGCTGGTCTATGTCGCCCAGCTCTTCGTATCGTGGCTGGTGTTCGGGCCGTGGAAGGATCCGGACGGCTTCAACTTCCCGCAGACGGCCATGTTCGGCGACTCGGCCCTGCTGCCGATCCTGATCGAGGGCACCCGCCTGCATGCCGGTTTCATCATCGCGCTGACTGCGCTGGTGGCAGGCTACGCCTTCATGAACCGCAGCTACACCGGCTTCAAGATGCGGGTCGCCGGCGAGGCGGCCGACGCCGCACGCTATGCCGGCTTCTCGGCCAATCGGATGATCTGGATCGGTCTGCTCACCGGCGGCGCCGCGGCTGGCATTGCCGGCATGAGCGAGGTCGCCGGGCCGATGGGTCAGCTCACCGACAAGGTCAACCTCGGCTACGGCTTCGCCGCGATCATCGTCGCCTTCGTCGGCCGCCTCAACCCCTTCGGCATCCTGCTCGCCAGCCTGCTGATGGCGCTGCTCTTCCTCGGCGGCGAACAGGTACAGCAATACATGAACCTGCCAAGCTCGATCTCGATGGTGTTCCAGGGTCTGCTGCTGTTCTTCCTGCTCGGCTCGGACGTCTTCATCCACTACCGGCTGAGCTTCAGCCGCGCCACCGCCTGAGGCCCCGCCATGGACGCATCCCTGTTTAGCTCGATGCTGTTCGCCACCGTGGTGGCCGGCACCCCGCTGATCATCGTCGCCCTCGGCCTGCTGGTAAGCGAGAAGGCCGGCGTGCTCAACCTCGGCGCCGAAGGCATGATGGCGATGGGCGCCGTCGCCGCCTTCGCCGTCACCCACCACAGCGGCAACCCGTGGCTGGGCGTGCTCGCCGGCATGTTCGCGGCGATGGCGGTGGCGCTGATCTTCGGCTTCCTGACCCTGACCCTGCAGGCCAATCAGGTCGCCGCCGGGCTCGCGCTTTCGATCTTTGGGGTCGGCCTGTCGGCCTTCATCGGCAAGCCTTTCGAATCCATCGCCCTGCCCGCGGTGCCGGCCATCCGCATCCCGTTCATTGCCGACCTGCCGCTGATCGGCGAGGCGCTCTACAACCAGCAGGCGCTGGTGTATTTGTCGTGGGCGCTGTTCTGGGCGGTGGTGTGGTTCCTCTACCGCAGCCGTGCCGGCCTGGTGCTGCGCGCGGTGGGCGAATCCCCCGCCTCGGCCCACGCCATCGGCCACCCGGTGATCCGCATCCGCTACCTCGCGGTGCTGTTCGGCGGCGCCATGGCCGGCATCGGCGGCGCTTTCCTGTCGGTGTTCTACACCCCGATGTGGGTCGAAGGCATGGTCGCCGGCCGCGGCTGGATCGCGCTTGCGCTGGTCGTGTTCGCCACCTGGCGCCCACTGCGGGTGATGATCGGCGCCTACCTGTTCGGCGGGGTGATGATCACCCAGCTCTTCATCCAGGGCTCGGGCATGCAGCTCGACTTCCCGGCGCAATTCCTGTCGTCACTGCCTTATTGGGCAACGATCATCGTGCTGGTCGTGATCTCACGCAATGTAAATACCATCCGCTTGAATTCGCCGGTTTCGCTGGGCAAGCCGTATCGGGCCGAGGGTTAAACGCCTGCAAGCGTGGCTTGCCGATGCGGCGAATAGTTCGCCGCCTACCGCCGGATCGCCTCGCTACGCGAATACGTGCTGATCGACCCCGACCTCAAGCGCATCGAACTCTTCCGCCGCGCCGAGCACGGTATCTGGGAACTCCACGACATCGCCGAAGGCCAGCCCCTGCGGCTCGCCAGCCTCGAGATCGAAGTCGGCTGGGATCGGGTGTTCAGGAACGTCGACTGACCCTAGACCCACCGTGCAAACTTGAGAACAGCTTCAGCCCCACCAGGCAATATGCACAAGCACCGCCGAGGGTTTACTATCGCCCTTCCTCAACGACACCAAGTCGAGCACACCGGTGAAACTGGAACCCGTCCTGCAAGGTGAATTGCGCGCTGCACAGCCGTTACCTTGGCCGGTATACAACTATGAGGGGCTCGTACTCCTCGAAAAGGGTCAGGTCATCGAATCGGACCAGCGGCTGGCCGAGCTCAGCCTGCTAGGGCTTTTTCGACAGGCATCGTCCGGCACCGCAACTGCTTCGCTCGAGCCATCGCCGTCCGCCAGCAAAGCGCATGCCGAAAGCAAACCTCAGCAAGAGACCCGCGAGCTCGACGAACTCAAGCTCGTCGTCGGCGACCAGCTGCAGATCCAGTCCCAAAGCGGCACTGCTCAACTCCGTTACTACGTGAAGCTGATCGGCTACTTAAAACCCAAAGGCATCATCGTCTCCACGCCCACCGAAGACGGCAAGATACTGCTGATGCGTGAGGGGCAAACCTTTATCGCCCGACTGTTCTCCGGGCGCAGCGCCTATGCCTTCGCCACTTCGATCATCAAGGTCACCAACGTCCCCTACCCGCACCTCCATCTGAGCTACCCCAGCCAGGTGCGCGGCCTGCTGGTGCGTCACGGCGCCCGCGCCAAGGTTTCACTGATCGCAGCTGCCCTGAACGAAAAAGGCCAGACCCATGGCGCGACACTGAGCAACCTCAGCACCGGTGGCTGCTCGCTGACCGCCAAACAGTCGCTCGCACCCAAGGGCGACCACCTGACCATCAAGTTCCGGGCGCTGGTCGGCGACACCGAGCACTACCTCAACCTGGACGGAGCGGTGCGCAGCACCCAGGAAGAGCAGCCCGAGGACGGCAGCGCCCGCCGTTTCGTGCATGGCATCCAGTTCATCGATGTGTCACCCGCGCAGCAGCTGGTGCTGACGGCGTTTGTTTATCAGAAGCTGTTTGAGGAAGCGAATTGAGCGCTGCCTGTATCTGAGGCGCCACACATGGCGGCAAGCTGGTGCGCGTCCACTGCCCAAACCGGCTACCGATCGCCTTGCCCAAGCCACCCCCGAGCAGCTTGAGCTCTGGGCTGACAGAGTGCTCGACGCCGATAGCCTTGACGACGTCTTCGCCGAAAACTGAGCGTTTGGAAAGTCCACAGCCCTTTCAGGCATAGAGGTGTGGTCACGAAGTAGCTACCCGGCTACCTCGTTTGGCCCGCTTGCGCGGCATCAGCCCTTGATTTCGTATTCGCTCTGGTCCTGCGGCACAAGATCCTTGCGTAACAGGGCAATTTCACCCCGGTGCGGGAAGCGCACCACACCGCTGTAAATCACATGCGAAGCGAGCAGACGCCCTAAAAATCGGGCCAGAAAATCAGATGAATGGTACTCGATGAAAATCACGGGGATTTTCTCCAAGGCGCCATCTGGCACATTTAGAAGGTGCCACTCTCCTCCCTCAATATCGGACTTCAGCAGTGCTATCTCTCCATAGCGTCGTTCGACACCTTCGAGAAAGCTCCGTGCATCAAAGCCCCTCACCTCGACACGCTTCTGCCCCGACGCCATCTTTCCGATAAAGGTCGAGTTGGCAACGGCATCCTTCTCCCCCAGAAATAGATCGAGTACACCGTCCTGCCCGGCGAGCGCAGCTTGGTGCAATTCAGTCGAGATCGATCCGACATTCGCTTTCAGGGCGCAAAAGTTGTCGGGATCAGGTTCCATCGCGATGATGCGTGCGTCCGGACGCAAAGCGTGGCAAGCGAGGGAAAAAGAGCCGATGTTCGCGCCGAGATCCAACAGCAACGGGGCGTCACCAAGTAGTTCAAGCATCGCCAGAGGATAGGCCTTGCTTCCAAGCACCTCCGAGACAATTTTTAAATTGAATGCGGTCAAACCTCGCATGACTGTTGTCCCACTCAAAGATCAAACAATTAACAGGCCGCGAAAATACGCTATCGTTTCGCGCAATCCATCTTCCAGCGCCACTTTCGGCTCCCATCCCAACACCGATCGTGCCTGCGTGATGTCAGGCTGGCGCTGCACAGGATCATCAGCCGGCAGTGGCTTGCGGACTAGTGCACTGCGTGAACCCGTCAGGCGCAAAATTGTCTCTGCGAGCTCCAGTATCGTGACTTCCACCGGATTGCCGAGGTTGAGCGGCCCGATGGTCGCATCCTGATCCATCATCCGCACCATGCCCTCGATCAAGTCCTCCACATAGCAGAAGGACCGCGTCTGCTGCCCATCACCGTATATCGTAATCGGCAGTCCCTGCAGCGCCTGCACGATAAAGTTACTTACTACCCGACCATCGTTGGGATGCATCCGCGGACCGTAGGTATTGAAAATCCGCACTACGCGGATATCGACTCCGGACTGCCGGTGATAGTCGAAGAACAGCGTTTCCGCGCAGCGCTTCCCCTCGTCGTAACAGGCGCGCGAACCAATGGGGTTCACGTGCCCCCAGTAGCTCTCGGTTTGCGGGTGCTCCAGCGGATCGCCATACACTTCACTGGTCGACGCCTGCAGGATGCGTGCGCTTCTGCGCTTTGCCAGACCCAGCATGTTGATTGCACCGAGGACGGAGGTCTTGGTCGTGGCTACGGGGTTGTTCTGATAGTGCACCGGGCTGGCCGGACACGCCAGATTGAATATACGGTCCACCTCAACGTACAAGGGCAACCACACATCATGACGTACAAGCTCAAAGTGTTTGTGGTCAAGAAGGTGACGGATGTTGTCCTTGCTCCCCGTGTAGAAGTTATCGACGCACAGGACTTCCTGTCCGTCCGCAATCAGGCGGTCACACAGGTGCGAACCGAGGAAGCCAGCACCGCCGGTGATGAGCGTCGTGGGATACGAGAGGCTCATGATCATTTTCCCTTCTTCTCGGCCCAGCCTCGCCACATTCCCCACATCGCATCCTCGAAGTGCCGCGCAAACCGCGGAGCATCAAATAGCGGCGACGCCAAGACCTGAGCACGCAAGCCCCCGCGCAAACGGGCAAGGCTGGACAAGTCCTGCGCAAATGCGGCGGCCCTGTCCACATAATCATCTTCGTCTTCAGCTATCCAGTCGGGCAAGCCTGCATTGCTGCAGATACTCACCCCCATCCGCGACAGAAAACTGTCACCGCGCTTTGTCAGCACCGGTACCGCCATCCAAAGCGCCTCGACGCTTGTCGTCCCGCCAGGGTAGGGGAAGGGATCGAGCGCAATATCTACGCGCTTATAGGCTGCCAGCAACTCCGCTCTGGGCGCATGGCCCTCGAGTATCAAGCGCGCAGGATCAATACCGTGAGCTGCAAAGCGGTCATATGTAGCCTGGCGTACCGCAGGGTTATCGAGCAATTTCGTTTTCAGCAACAGCCGTGAGTCCGGCACCGCCTGCAGCACCCTCGCCCGTTGCGCCACGACCGCATCATTCATCTTGCTCAGGTTATTGAAGCATCCGAAGGTAACGAAGCCATTTCCTAGGGCGGGCAGATCGCCAGGCTCGATCGAATATTCAGGCGGAGTGAAGCACAGATAACTCTCCGGTAACCGCCAGAATTGCTCGACGAAATGTCCGCCATCCTCAAACGGAGCGACAAAAGGGTCGGCCAGCACATAGTCCATCTGCCGCACGCCGGTGGTTGCGAAATAGCCAAGCCAGCTAGCCTGCACCGGCGCAGGTTTGTACGCAAAAACCGGCAGCCGATTATCAGAAGTATGCCCGGCCAGATCCAGCAGCACATGCACGCCATCATCATGAATCAGGCGTGCGGCCGCCTCATCACTCATGCCTTTCACGCCCTTCCATGAAGCGAATCGCGGGCGAATACGCTCAGTCAGCGCATCGGCTTCATCGGTCGATGAATAGGTAAACAACTCCAATCGGGCGGGGTCGAGGTGCGCAAGCACATTCTCAAGAAAGTGCCCCACAGGGTGGACGCGCAAGTCACCCGACACCATGCCGACACGCAGGCGCTGCGGGTGGGCCTCGCCCCCCCATGAGTCGAAGCGCTTCGTCGGCCGCACCTGAACCCGATGACCGAACTCACACGCCTTCTCCAAACGCTGTGCATGCGTACCGGTCTCGCTGCGACTCATCGCGAACAACAGCGCAGAACGCACCTCATGCAGCTCTGGTTTCAACTCGAGCGCTTTCTGGAACGCGGCATCCGACTCTGTAAGACGATTCCGGCGCGCCAGCGTACCTCCCATCAGACGGTATGCAGCCGCGCAGTCCGGATCGATCGAAATCGCTCGAGCCACGCAGGCTTCAATCTCCACGTCTTCCTGACGGCCAAGATCCTTCAACAGGGTAGCCAAGTTACACAAGGCTTCCACATCGTCGGGTGCCGCGGCCACACACAACAGTCTTGCAATAAATGCCCGGTCTATGCGTGCCTCCAGCGCCATCACCACACCGAGCGCCTTCCAGCCGAAGGCGTCCAGAGGGTAGCGCTCGACCAGTTCCCAAGCAAACTGGGCGAGATCGGCATTGTGACCACCAGAAAACAAGGCCATAGCCCGATTGCGTTCAGTCGCGCCAGGCCCAGCAACAATCCGCTTCTTGCGACGAGGCGGTGAGCCTGAAGTCGTCCGGCCAAGACCAAGCGCCGCAAGCATCACTGACGGCGTGTCGAAAACACCGGCGACGTCCTCACGCCACTCCTGCACCGCTTGTGCCTGCTCCTGGTAGCCCAAGCGACTCAGCGCATTGGTCAAGTCATCGCGCAAAGACTCGTCGTCCGGCGCCTTCTCAAATCCAAGCGCAAGCCAGACGCAGGCCTCCTCCAGGTATCCGCCATCGAGCAGATTCCGGCCCAGGCTGGCCCGAACATACGCATCATTCGGCCGCTGCACCCAGACTTTCAGATAAGCACCGTAGGCTTCTTCGACGCGCCCCAGCCGACGCAAAGCAAGTCCATAGAGCAGCCATACGTCATCGGCCCCCGATACGGCGGCGCATGCCCTTTCCAAGCATGGAAGTGCCTCAGCCGGCCGTTGGAGATGCAGCAGCGCCTCGGCGAGCAGGCCCAACAAGGTGATGTCATCACCGAAGCGCGCAAGCTGCTCTGTGGCCTGCTCGGCAAGACCCTCAAACTGACCCATTTCCGCTAATGCCTGCAAGGACGCGATGTCCGGCTGCCTGGCCCAGGCTGCGGTCACCCGTGCTTCGAGCAGATCCACCTCGGGCCCCTCGAGTCCTGCCGAGCGGCCACTCAGCAACACCTGTCGAGCCTGGTCCGGCACCCCGGCTTCAAGCAAGGCACCTGCATAACTCTGCCAGCACTGAGGGTTCTCGGGCTGCGCTTCCAGTGCGGCCTTGAACCAGGGCAAGGCCGCCACCGGATTGCTGCACTGAATCTGCAGCAATCCCATGTTGTGTAGCGCATCGACGTTGGCAGGCTCCACCTGCAGAATGGACTGATACAGACGCTCGGCGTCGATCAGACGACCTTCCTGATGGCAGGCGACGGCCTGATTCAGTATGTCGGCAGCGTTCAACGGGGCGTCATGCCCGGGAGAGGCGGGATGCAGCGTAGCAGGCAACATGGCGAATATCATGCGAAACTTCGGAGCGCACATGATACCGGGGATAGCGGCATTGGCCTGAATCCGTGACCGCCAGCCCCGACACACGCGAGTCACGCAATTAATGGCTAAAGTTTTTTGCGCAGCGGTCGTAAATGATGGCAAGAGCACAGCAAATGCTCGGCGCCCGCCGAATCAAACGTTGATCCGACCGGGCTCGTGACCCACCTGACCTACCCAGGAGACCATCATGTCCCAAGTTATCAACACCAACGTTGCTTCGATGAATGCGCAACGTAACCTCAATTCTTCCGGTACCGGCCTCGCGAGCTCCCTGCAGCGCCTGTCCTCCGGCCTGCGCATCAACAGCGCCAAGGACGACGCGGCCGGGCTTGCGATCTCGCAGCGCATGACCGCCCAGATCAAGGGCCTGAACCAAGCCACGCGTAACGCCAACGACGGCATCTCGCTGGCGCAGACCGCAGAAGGCGCGCTCAACAACGTCGGCGAATCGCTGCAGCGGATGCGCGAACTGGCCGTGCAGGCCTCCAACGCCACCAACAGCGCACAAGACCGCGCCGCACTGCAGGCTGAAGTCAACCAGCTCGTCGAGCAGATCAACACGGTCGCCTCCCAGACTTCGTTCAACGGCATCAAGTTGCTTGATGGCTCGTTCAATTCCCAGTCCTTCCAGGTTGGCGCCAACGCGGGCGAGAAGATCGACATCGCTTCCATTTCCAGCGCGAAGGCTGATGCTTTGGGCGTAGGCACCACCTCTTCCTACTCAACCAGCGTCAATGCCACTGCAGTTACCGGCGGCGCAATCTCTGCAGCCGGCATTACCGTCAATGGCTTCGGTGTCGGTCCGAGCAAGTCCGATGGCGTATCCGCCGCCGGCAGCAACGACAGTGCGATTTCCAAAGCAGCCGCGTTCAACGCCGTATCCGGCGAAACCGGTGTAACTGCAACGGCAACCAAGACCACGGTTTCGGGCGTAGCACCCACAACTCCCACCGCAATCGACGGCGGTACCACAAACTACATCTACGTCAATAACGTCAAGCTGGGCGCCATTGCAGCTGGCGGAGACGTGACCGCCCAGGGCTCAAACGTTGCAGCAGCCTTCAATGCGGTCTCGGACCAGACCGGCGTTCGCGCTTCGTTCGACTCGGCGACCGGTGCAGTGTCGCTCAGCGCAGCGGATGGTCGCAACATCAGCCTGATGGGTGGCGGTACGGGTGCCGCGGTAGCCAACACCGGTCTGACAGTCACTAGCGGAGCAACCTTCGGGACGGCTGCTGTCGCTAACACAACGCAAACTGCGCTGAAAGCGGGTGACCTCACGATCAACGGTGTCGATATCGGTGCAGTGACGGCAGGTACCAATGCCACCACCCAGGGTGACAACGTCGCCGCGGCCATCAACGCGATCGCCGAAAAGACCGGCGTCACTGCCGTCAATACTGCAGGCGTGATTGCCCTTACCGGTAAGACCGGACAGGACATCACCATTGGTGGCAACAACACCAACAAAGCCGCGACACAAACGGCCACCGGCCTGACCTTCCAGAGCCTTGCCACTGTTACGCGGGGTGGTCTGGCCCTCAGCTCGACGAGCACTAGCGGCATCACCATCGGCGGCGCAGATTTCGCGCTCGCAGGACTTACCTCTGGTGTGACCACCGCTGAAAGCAAGTTCGGTGCAGGCATCTCGACGATCGACATCTCCACTGCCAGCGGCGCCCAAAACGCGATCTCGACCATCGACTCCGCACTGCAGAACATCAACAGCAGTCGGGCCTCGCTGGGTGCGATCCAGAACCGCTTCAGTTCAGCAGTATCGAACTTGCAGGTCAGCTCGGAGAACATCTCGGCCTCGCGCAGTCGCATCCTGGATGCCGACTTCGCGGCCGAAACGGCGAACCTGAGCCGGGCGCAGATTCTGCAACAGGCGGGTACCGCGATGCTGGCGCAGGCCAACTCGATTCCGCAGAATGTGTTGTCCCTGCTCCGTTAAGCTCGGTCTGACGGCGTAAATCGATCGGCGCGGGGCTCGCAGGGGTCACGCGCCGTTTCCCTTTGAGGAGGTTTATCGTGAATATGTCATCAGTAACCGCCAGCGCGTCGGCCGTCGAGTTTGCCGCGACGGCAGCACGACCGCCTGCCACACAGAATTCGCCTGGCGAAGCGGCAAAATCTGCCGGCGCAGCGGCAAGCACCGGTGCGGTGGGCAAGGCCGGCGCAGCGGAAGAAGCGCAGCGTGCCCAGGCAGAACCGGATCGCGCGACCCTGCTGCAGGCAGTGGATGAGGTTCGAAACGCCATCAAACCGGTGGCACAGGATTTGCTGTTCTCGATTGATGATGACAGCGGTCGTACAGTAGTGAAGGTGGTGGATTCGTCCACCGATGAAGTGATCCGGCAGATTCCGTCCAAGGAGCTGCTGGCCATATCGAAGGCGCTGGACAAACTGCAGGGCCTGCTGCTCAAGCAGGAAGCCTGAGCAGTTCGACCCAACAGGAGGCCATCATGGCATTGACACTAACCGGACTCGGCTCCGGGCTCGACATCAGCAGCCTGGTGTCGCAGCTGATGACGGCTGAGCGTCAGCCACTGACGGCGCTCGCCACCCGCGAGGCCAGTTTTCAGGCCAAGCTGTCGGCGTTTGGCCAGCTCAAGGGCGCCCTCTCTGCGCTGCAGACCGCTGCCAACGGTTTGAAGGATGCCACCAAGTTTTCGGCCACCGCGTCAGCCGTCAGTACCAATGCGGGCTTCAGCGCCACTACCACCAGCGCCGCAGCGGTCGGCAATCATGCGATCGAGGTTTTCGACCTCGCCAAAACGCAGCGCGTATCCACCAATGCCACCACCGAGTTCGTGCCCGCAGATGGCACCGTGACCCCGCGCACGCTGGAGATCCAGTTTGGCAAGGTGACGGCCGGTGTTTTCACGGGCGAGGAGGAGCTCGACGAAAACGAGGTGAGTGTCCCCAAGATCAAGACCCTCGAATTTACCGGCAGTACGCTGGAAGAGTTGCGGGATGCGATCAACAGTGGCGACATGGGCGTAAGCGCCAGCATCATTTTCAATGGCACCGCCAAACAGCTCGTGTTTACTGGCAAGGATGGCGGCGCCGAAAAGGCTTTCAGCATTGGCGGCGACGTTGGCCTTACCTATGACCCAGCTAACCCGACGGGATCGAGCTCCACCACCGAAGTTCAAGCCGCGCAAAACGCCAGATTCAGTGTTGACGGCATTGCCATCGAACGCGCCACCAACACCATCTCGGACGTGCTCGATGGCGTCACCCTTACCCTGACCAAGGGCGGCGTCGGTGGCGAAGCTGTGAGCGGTAGCCTGACCATCAATCAGGACACGAGCACCGCGCGCGCTGCGATCGATGCCTTCGTCAAGGCCTACAACGACGTCAACAACACGATCAAGAGCCTGACCAATTACGATGCCGACAACAAGAAGGCATCGACGCTCACCGGCGACGCCACTGCACGTGGTGCGCAGACGCAGATTCGCAACCTGATGGGCGCGGCCCTGAGCGGACTGGGCAGCACCTCGCGTCTGTCCGAGCTCGGCATCACCATGCAGCGTGAGGGGGGACTGGCGATCGACTCGACCAAGCTCGAGGCCGCCCTGCGTGACCCCAGCCGTGACGTGGCGTCCTTCTTTGCCGGCAACGGCAGCGTGAAGGGCTTTGCCGAAACCATCTCCGCGGGGCTCGCCGGCTATGTGGGCAGCGACGGGCTGATCAACGGCCGCACCGATGGTATCAGCGCCTCGATCAAGTCAATCGGAATACAGCGCACCTCGCTGAACTTGCGAATGGAGTCGATCGAGGCACGTTACCGCGCTCAATTCACTGCACTCGATGTCGCAATGGCGAGCATGTCGCAAACGAGTGACTACCTTGCCGGGCAGTTGGCCAATCTGCCCACCATGAACTCCCGATAATCCGCACCTAACGAGGAACGCCGACCATGTTTGGCTCACCAGCGAACCGTGCCAATGCTTATGCCCAGGTGGCAGTTGAAACCGGTGTCTCCACCGCAGATCCGCACAAGTTGATCCTGATGCTGTTTGACGGCGCCTTGCTTCAGGTTCGTACGGCGGGCATCTCGATGCAGAGCGGGGACATTCCGGCCAAGGGTATGGCAATCTCCAAAGCCATCGAGATCATCATCAACGGCTTGAAAGTCAGCCTCGATACCGAGGCCGGCGGCGAGCTCGCCGATCGCCTGTCCGCGCTCTACGATTACATGAGCGAGCGCCTGCTCTACGCCAACCTGCACAACAACCCGGCAGCGCTCAAGGAAGTGTCCGAACTGATTGTCACGCTACGCGAGGCTTGGGCCAGTATCTCCGATCAGGCCCAAAGCGTCGCTGCCTGAACCGCGCACGGAGCCTGCAATGCTGACCCAAACCGAGCTCGACACCCTCCTCGCACTCTACGAGGCGATGGCCGACGCGGCTCAGGCCAATGCGTGGGACACGCTCGCAACGCTCGAGCGCGAGGCCGCCACGCTGCGCAGTGCATTTCGCGCACGTGACCAGAGCACCGACCCCGACACCATGGCCGCTCTCGCCGCACCGGAAGCCGACGCCTTGCGTAGCCGGATCGAACGCATTCTTGTGCTCGATGGCGAGATTCGCGCCCACACCGACCCATTCCTGGTGAGCGTGCGCAAGCTGTTGTCGACCGACACCCGCAGCCGGGCGATGCGCAACGCTTACGGCGCGCTCGTGCCCTGACGCGGGCCGGCTGACCAGGGCTGCCGACAGGGGCACACAACATGATTCCCGTCGATCTCGTCGCCCGGCTTCGTCTGCTCAACGAAGCAAGCTTTTTCAACGTTGACCCGCCGGTTGCCGGGCTGCAGCGCGCCCGCGAGATCCAGTCACAACTGCCGGAACTGGTCCCCGGACAACGCTTTTTCGCCACCCTGCAGCGCACCCTGCCCGACGGCACCTTTCGCGCGTTGGTGGCCGGGCAGCAGGTCACACTGTCGCTCAATACCGCAGCCAAGGCCGGTGACACGCTGGAATTGATCGTCGCCCAGACCACGCCCAAAGCGGTGTTCGCCCGCCTGGCCAACCCCGAGGCTGCGGCGCAGGCCAACAGCTCTGCGCCCTCCACCCTGAGCCAGGCGGGCAAGCTGATCAGCTTTTTGCTCACCGGCCAGCCACCGCCCAAACCGACCGTCCTCGCCAACAATCAGCCACTGGTTAGCAGCCCGCCCACCACTGGCGCAGCGCTGGCGCCCGCGCTGCGCCAGGCGCTGGCCCAGAGCGGGCTGTTTTATGAGTCGCACCAGGCGCAGTGGCTCTCGGGCAAGACCGACCTTGCCGCGCTGCAGCGCGAACCCCAGGGCGCCGCGCCGCTGGCCCGGCTGGCAATGCAGATTGCAGGGCAGGCCGCGCAGCCGGGCGGGGCCGCTGCACAGGCGTCTGGCCTGGCGGCACAAGCTGGCGCCACAGCATTACCGGCTGCGAGCCCGGCGGCGCAGTCGGCCAGTGAGGCCGCACAGATTGCGGGGCGGCCCGGTCCCGCCACCGTGGGCGGCAACCCTGCCCTCACCGCAAACGCAGCACTCGGCAGCACGGCGGGTAACGCATCGCTCGCCGCAGCGGCCGGTGCGGCAGACGGCGAGCCCGTGAGGGGTGGCGCCCCTAACTCGGGCGCCGAAACGGCCGCCACCAGACCTGCTGCGGTATCCGAACGTGCGCTACCCCTTGTTCACCAGCAACTCGACGCTCTCGCCACCAACCAGTACGTATGGAATGGCATGGCATGGCCAGGGCAGAAGATCGAATGGGTCATCGAGGATCCACGTGACGAGCGCGAGGGTGAGGACGGCAACACCCCGGACGACTGGAACACCACGCTGCGCCTGAGCCTGCCGCGGCTGGGCGGCATGGAAGCCCAGTTGCACCTGACACCGGCCGGCGTTGCGTTGCGCCTGCGCGCCGATGAACCGGCCGCGATGGCCGCGCTCGAAGCCGGCCGCGCAGATCTGGAAGCCGCACTGGCCGCGACCGAAGTGCCGCTGACCGGGATGGTGGTGGAGTTGCGTGATGGCAGCGGATGATCCCCTGCTGCCCGTCCGTGGCGAGGCGGTCGCGCTCACCTACTCCACCGGCGACGCCGCGCCGCGGGTGGTGGCGAAGGGCCGCGGCCTGATTGCACAGGAGATCATCGAGCGCGCACGGGAAGCCGGTGTGTATGTGCATGAATCGCCGGAGCTGGTCTCGCTGCTGATGCAGGTGGACCTGGACGCGCGCATACCGCCGCAACTCTACGTGGTGATTGCCGAACTGCTCGCGTGGCTGTACCGGATCGAACAGGGCGATGCCACCAAAGTGCCACCACTGGCGCTGTCGGGGCTGATGGGCGACACGAACAGCAAGGAACAATGATCCGGGCGCAGCGAGGACTGCCCGCGGACATGTCGCGGGCGGGCATCTCCGCACCAGCCTCGCACCAGTCTCGCGCCATCCTGCTAACATCGGGCGCCCAGTCCGGCCATCATCGCACCCGGCCCTCACGCTCATGCCCCACCTCGTACTCCAAAACACCCGCACCCTGTTTCGCACGCTATTCGTCGCCGCGCTGATTGCCGTCTTCTGGCTGGCGCTGCAGCCCGCACCGGACATCGTCAAGCTCGTCAGCTGGCAGGACAAGATCGAGCACGCAATCCTGTTCGCCGTGCTGATGGCGCTCGGCGCCCTGGCCTGGCCGCGCCACCTGCTGACGGTGGCAGCCGGTCTGCTCGCCTATGGTGCGGCGATGGAGGTCGCACAATCCTTTACCGGCTACCGGGTCGGTGATGTGTGGGACTGGGTGGCCGATGCGCTCGGGGTCGCGGCGATGGCGTTTCCCGCCCGCCACTGGCTGACGCGCAGGGCCGCACGCACGCCAAACAGCGCACGCACACAAGCCTGAGCCACCACGAACCGGTATCATTGCGCCTTTCCGATCAAGCGCTTGACGTCGACTCTCGACCCTGGACCTGCGATGAACCCCCGTCACACCCTCGAACTCCTCGCGCCGGCGAAGAATGCAGACATCGGCATCGAAGCCGTCACCCACGGGGCCGACGCCGTATATATCGGCGGGCCGTCCTTTGGTGCCCGGTCGGCGGCAGAAAACACCGTTGCCGACATCGCGCGCCTCACCGCCCATGCTCACCGTTTTCATGCCCGGGTGTTCGTGGCGCTCAACACCATTCTGCGCGACGACGAGCTCGAACCTGCCCGGCAGCTTATATGGCAGTTGTACGAGGCCGGGGCGGATGCGTTGATCGTGCAGGACATGGGCCTGCTACAACTCGATCTGCCGCCGATCCAGCTCCACGCCAGCACCCAGACCGACATCCGCGATGCGGCCAAGGCGCGCTTTCTGCAGGACGTCGGCTTTTCGCAGATCGTGCTGGCACGCGAACTGACGCTGGACGAAGTGAAAAAAGTGGCCGCCGCCACTACCTGCCAGCTCGAGTACTTTGTGCACGGCGCGCTGTGCGTCGCCTTCAGCGGCCAGTGCTACATCAGCCATGCGCACACCGGGCGCAGCGCAAACCGCGGCGAGTGCTCGCAGGCCTGTCGCCTGCCCTACGACCTGGCCGACCAGAACGGCAATGTGATCGCCCGCGACCAGCACATGCTGTCGATGAAGGACAACAACCAGAGCGCCAACCTGCGCGTGCTGGCTGCCGCCGGGGTCAGTTCGTTCAAGATCGAGGGGCGCTACAAGGATCTCTCCTACGTCAAGAACATCACCGCGCACTACCGCCAGCTGCTCGACGAAGTCATCGAACATCCGGATGCCGACGGCCCCGATTACCACCGCGCATCGAGCGGGCGCAGCACCTTCCTGTTCACGCCGCAGGCCGAAAAAACCTTCAACCGCGGCTACACCGACTACTTCACCAACAAGCGCCAGCACGGCATCGAGGCGTTCGAATCGCCCAAGTTCGTCGGCGAGGCGATCGGCCGCGTCACCCGTATCGACACCAAGGGCCACAAGTTCTTCGAGCTCGAGCGCGTCGCGCCCATCCACAACGGCGACGGCCTCACGTGGTACGACGCACAGGGCGACCTCACCGGCCTGCGCGTGAACCGCGCCGAGCAGGATGCGGCAGGCGCTGGCGTGGATCGGCTGTTCCCGGCGGACTCACTGCCCGCGGACCTCGTGCCCGGCACCTCGGTGTTCCGCAACCACGATCAGGAGTTCGAACGCGCGCTGGAGAAGAAGTCCGCCGAACGCCGCATTCGGCTCTCCGCCCGCTTCTTTACCACGCCCGATGGCTACGCCCTGACCCTGACCGACGAGGACGGCGTCACCGCCACCGCGAGCATCGCCGCCGCCCACGAACCCGCGCAGCAGGCCGAACGCGCGCTGAACACCATTCGCGAGCAGCTCGGCAAGCTCGGCAGCACCCCGTTTGTCGCCGAAAAAATCCACCTTGACCTGGCTGACGCGCCCTTCCTGCCGGCCTCGAGCCTGAACGCGCTGCGCCGCGATGCGGTCGAGCGCCTGAGCTCGGCCCGGCTCCTGGCCCATACCCGGCCGCCGCGTGCAGCACCGGTCGAGCCGCCCGTGCCCTATCCGGAAGATGCACTCAGCTACCTGGCCAACGTGCTCAACGACAAGGCGCGCGAGTTCTACGCCAGACACGGGGTCAAGCTGATCGAGTCGGCCTACGAGGAAAATGAAGTGCGCGACGAGGTGTCGCTGATGATCACCAAGCACTGTCTGCGCTACAGCTTCAACCTGTGCCCGAAAGAGGTGAAGGGCATCCGGCCCGATCCGATGACCCTGGTCAACGGCAAGGAAACCCTGACCCTGCGCTTCGACTGCAAGCGCTGCGAGATGCATGTGGTCGGCCAGCTCAAACCGCATGTGGCAAAGCTGCAGGCACAGGTCGCGCCGCAGAAGGTGACGTTTTTCCCCAGCCTGCCCGGCAAGATGCGGCCGCAGACAGCTGGGGCCGGGGGCAAGTAGGCAGGGGCGAGCCGCCGGTCTTTCCGCAAGCGCTCGCTCAGTCACCTGCTTTCGGAAAAACCAGCTCAGTAGTGCGGCGGGATCTCGTCCTCAGGCCGTCGCGACTCGGCGGGCTGACCGGCTTGTGCTTGCTGGGCGAGCAGCCGGATGTTTTTTTGCAGCATGTCGATCTGCTGTTGCTGACGATAGACGGTATGGTTGAGCTCATCGAGCAGATCTTCGACGTACATCAGCTTCGATTCCAGCTTTTCGAGACGGGATTCCATGGCGCTCACCGGATGGCAGGGTGGGCGATTCTATCCCGGCAGGCGGGCGCCCGAAGCATGAACCGCCCTTTCTGAAACATCTTGTGGCCCCGACCGTCACTTTCAAACGAGCTCCACGTCCATGTCGTCTGCACCTCCCGCTCCAGCCCTGCCCCCCCGCCACTCCATCTTCGAAGATGCACAGGCCCTGGTCGCCGGCAGTCTGTTCATCGCCGTGTCGGTGCTGATGTTTCGCGAGGCGGGCCTGCTGACCGGCGGCACCGCCGGGATCGGCTTCCTGATCCACTACGCCAGTGGCTGGTCGCTGGGCGCAGTGCTGTTTGCGATCAACATCCCTTTCTATATTTTCGCGCTGCGCGCCATGGGGCGCGAATTCACGATCAAGACCTTCTGCGCGGTCGCGCTACTCTCGCTCTACATCGAGTTCATTCCCCTGTTGATCGGTTTCGAGCATCTCAATCCGGTGTTCGCCGCGATCATGGGCGGCCTGCTCGCCGGCACCGGCCTGCTGATGCTGATCCGCCACCGCGCCAGCCTGGGCGGTATCGGCGTGCTGGCGCTCTACTTGCAAAAGCGCAAGGGCTGGCGCGCCGGCACGGTGCAGATGACTGCAGACTGCTTCATCCTGGGCAGCGCGCTGACCATGGTGGCGCCGGAAAAGGTTGCGCTGTCAGTGCTGGGCGCGGTCGCGGTGAACCTGGTGATCGGCGTCAATCACCGCCCGGATCGCTACTTTGGCATTTAGCCAGGGGCGAGCAAGCCAATCGCCGCGCTGTACGCTTGAGCCGCCCGGCAGCACTGGGCCGGGCTGCCAATTCTGCGCCGGAGCGGAACGAAGGCCGGGTACCGGTAAATCGGATGCGGTACAGTATCCGACGCCATATAAAATACCTACGCTGCCGTAAAAAACGGCGGGATCTCGCTCCGATAGCAAGAGCTCCTGGCCAGCCACAACACCAAGGCAAACCGTCAATGCTGAAGCTAAAGTCTTCAATGCCTCGCGGCATACGTGGCAAGCTGATCACGATTTTCGTCCTGATCAAGGTTCTCCCGCTGTTGTTACTGGCCTGGTTCGCGTGGCACTCGGCCCAGAACCTGGGCGAACGGGTCGCAGACGAAGCCACCAACATGACGGACAGCATGCTGTCCACCATACGCACGGTCGGCGACTCGGTCACAGAGGACGCCATTCGCGCCCTCGATGCACGCTCACGCGAAGCGATCGAATCGCTGACCACGGAAACTGCGCGCCAGATTGCCACCTTCCTGTACGAGCGTGACGCAGACATTCTGTCCGCCTCGTCACTCGAACCAACAGCGGCGAGTTATCGGCGCTTTCTTGAGCATCGTCGGCGAGATCTGTTCCAGCACGGGGCGTACCAGCTGTCGGAGGATCAGAAGACCTGGATACCGGTACAAACCATCGAGCGCGAAGCGCTGGTCACCCGTCGCATCTCCCCCGACAACTCGAAAGACTTCAACGCTCGCGCGCCCGAGTACCTGGGAGAGCGTGAACGCCGCCCGTTATTCGTCGAGATGACCTTCATCGGGCTGGACGGACGCGAGCAAGTCAAAGTCACGACCAACGACCTGATACCCGCAAAGCTCGGGAATGTCGCCGAACGCTCCGATACATTCGTGCGCGCCGAAACCTACTGGCCGGAACTGAAAAAACTCAAGCCGGGCGAGATCTACGTGTCCGACGTCATCGGCGCCTATGTTCCCAGCCCGGTGATCGGCCCGTACACACCGGCCTCGGCGGAAAAGGCTGGCGTGCCTTTTGCACCCGAGCAGTCGGCGTATGCCGGCACCGAAAACCCGGTGGGCAAGCGTTTCAAGGGCATTGTCCGTTGGGCAACGCCGGTTATCACCAATGGCCAGCTTGCCGGCTACGTGACGCTCGCACTCGACCACGATCACATCCGGCAATTCTCCGACCGCATCGTCCCGACCGAAGAGCGCTACACGCCGATCATCGATGCAATCAAGGGCAATTACGCCTTCATCTGGGATCACAAGAGCCGCTCCATCTCGCACCCACGGGACTACTTCATCGTCGGTTACGACCCTCAGACCGGCGACCCTGCACCCCCGTGGCTGGATACCGAGCTCTATGCGCAATGGCAACAGAGCAAACTGCCGGCGCATCAGTTTCTGGCCGACGTCGAGCCGTTTCATGACCAGAACCTGACCCGAAAACCCGCCCTGGAAATGATCAAGGCCCGCACCGTCGCGCTCGACTGCCGCTACCTGAACTACTCGCCCCAGTGCGAGGGCTGGAAAGCGGTGACCGAACACGGCGGCTCTGGCTCCTTCCTGATTTACTTCAGTGGTTTGTGGAAGCTCACTACGGCGGCGGCGATTCCCTACTACACCGGTCAGTATGGCGCGACCCGACAGGGCTTTGGCTTTGTCACCATAGGCGCCAACGTGGATGACTTTCACCGGGCGGCCACCGAATCCGGCCAACGTATCGCAACCCTGATCGACGAGAAGGACACCGAATTCAAAGCTCAGCGCTCCCACATGCTGGAGGGCGTGGTGGACAACCTGTCGCGAACAGCCTGGGGGCTTGCCGGATCGACGATTGCCATGACGATCATCGTGATCGTGATCGCGATCCTGATGGCCAACTTCCTGACCACCCGCATTACCCGAATGATCGCGGGCATACACCGCTTCGAGGGTGGCGACCTGAAGTACCGCCTGCAGGCTACGTCGGAAGACGAAATGGGTGATCTTGCGCGCTCGTTCAACACCATGGCGGACACCGTGGAAGAGTCGTTCAAACGGCTGGACGAGGCACGCATGAAAGCCGAGGATGCCAACCGCAGCAAGTCTGAGTTTCTCGCCGTGGTGTCGCACGAACTGCGCACCCCGCTGAATGGCATCCTGGGGTTCTCCGAAGTGCTGGAAATGGAAGCCAGCGATGAAGCCCACGCCGAATATGCCCGAACCATCAACGACAGCGGCAAGCACCTGTTGCTCGTGGTCAATGACCTCCTTGATCTGTCGAAGATCGAAGCAGGACGGTTGGAGCTCAACCCCGAAGCGGTCCCGATCCGGCCCCTGGTCGAGGAAGTCTGCGGGCTGCACCGCGCCGACGCGGAACGCAAAGGGCTTAGATTCGAACTCGGCATGGAAGACAATCTGCCGCTCACATTGATGACGGATCCGCTGCGGCTCAAGCAAATTCTCAACAACCTGCTCAACAACGCCATCAAGTTCACCGCTCATGGCCACGTCGGACTGACACTCGAAGCAGACGCGGATCAACTCGTATTCACCGTCAGCGATACCGGCTGCGGAATTCCGCAGACCCAGCACGCGCTGATCTTCGAGAAGTTCCGCCAGGCCGATAGCTTCACCACTCGCAGGCATGGCGGTACCGGCCTGGGCCTCGCACTGGCCACCGAATTTGCGTCGATGATGGGCGGCTCGATCACGCTCGAATCCGCACCGGACAAGGGCTCGTCATTCCGCTTGCATCTGCCGTTACACCCCCGGAGCGCACCAGCCGAGGCAAGTACATGAGCAAGGTGCTGCGCAACTGGTGGCCGAAGACCCTGCGCGTGCGGCTGATGCTGTTGATGATTCCTGCAGTAAGCCTGTCGATCATCATTGCCGGCTACATTCTTACGCTCAGCGGCAAGGACGCGCTATTACTCGAGAAGCGGTCTCATCTGTATGGTGCAACCCAGTTGCTGCAGATCCATCTCGACAGCACTGGTGGATTTTCCGCGCTGTCTGCGGACCCCAGCGGCGCCGCCACCAGCCGCAGCGAGCGCATCAGGCAACTCCACGACAAGCTCTGGCGCTACACCGAGGACGTGGCGCGCGCATTTCCCGGCATCGGCGTCGGCTATTACCACCGCACGCTCGACGCCATCCTGACCTATGGGCCGGAGGCCGAGAACGGCCAGAAGATCGGCACGGCGATCGGCCTGGACCATCCTGGACGCCGCGTAATGGAGAACGGGGCGCCCGATGTACATAGCGGCCCCCAGGTGCGCGGCAATATCATGAACGCGATGATGCCGATTCGAGAGCAGGGCGAAGTCGTGGGCTACATCTGGGCCAACGAGTTGCTCGACAGCATCGATCGGGAAGTGGCGAGCATGCAGTCCACGATCTATGGTTTCACTTCGCTCGCCTTGCTGATTTCGCTGATCTGCATTTACTTCGTCATCACCCGACTGACCCGCGACGTCGATCTCATCAAGGCGGGGCTGACCGAGATGGAGAAGGACCTGTCGCGCAGCATTCCCCCGCTGCGCGGTGAAACCGGAGAGATCGTTGAGGCAATCAACACGCTCGCGCGCTCGTTGGCCGAATCGCGGGCGCGCGAGCGTGCGGCCGCCAATGCGGCGCTCAATCAGAGCGAGGAAACATTAAGTACCGCGATTGAAGCGATCGACGAAGCCTTCGTGCTTTACGACGCCGACGACAGTCTGCTTTTCTGCAACGAGAAGTACCGACAAATCGTCGGGCTCGCCGCCGGTGCCATTCCGGAAGGCATCACTTTCGCAGATATCATTCGCGGCGCGATTGCAAAGGGCCTTTTTCCCCCGCCTCCCGATGCCGAAGACGCCTGGATCAACCGCTGGGTCGACGAACGCCGTCTTAACCCGCAGTCAATGGAAATCCACACCCAGGACGGGCGGTGGCTGCGCATCGTCGACCGGCCAACCGCAACCGGACACGTTGTGGGCTTCTGTATCGACATCACCGATCTTAAGCTTGCCAGCCAGGCAGCCGAAACGGCCAACCGTAGCAAGGGCGACTTCCTGGCCAACATGAGCCACGAAATCCGGACCCCGATGAACGGGGTGATCGGCATGACCGACCTGCTTCTTGCCACTCGACTCGACGACGAGCAGAAGGACTACGCGGAAACGGTCAAGACCAGCGCCGAAGCGCTCCTCGGATTGATCGACGATATCCTCGACTTTTCCAAGATCGAGGCGGGAAAACTGGACATCGAGACTATCGATTTTGACCTCGGTGCGCTGATCAACGATATCGGCAACATCCTCGCACTGCGCGCCGAAGAGAAAGACCTCGAACTGACCTGCTGGGTGAAGCCCGATGTCCCTGTGCTGTTGCGCAGCGACCCTGGCCGGCTGCGTCAGATCCTGCTGAATCTGACCGGAAACGCGGTGAAATTCACCGCGCAGGGCGAAGTCGAACTCTCTGTCACTGTCGTCAGCCGAGCCAGCACCGCAGCTCGCCTGCGGTTCGAGGTTCGAGATAGCGGCGTCGGCATTTCACCCGAACGCCTCAACGCCCTGTTTTCGCCATTCACCCAAGCCGACAGCTCAATTGCCCGCCGGTTTGGTGGCACCGGGCTGGGCCTGTCGATTGCAAAACGGCTGACGGAATTGATGGGGGGAGAAATCGGCGTCACAAGTTGCGTCGGCAGCGGCTCCACGTTCTGGCTGGAACTGCCTCTTGGCCTGCAGCCGCGTCAGGCCGCTGCAGGCGCAGGCAATGCACTTGCCGGACGACGCCTGCTGGTGGTGGACGACAACGCCACAAGCCGCCGCGTACTCGAAACCTTGCTGGTCGGCTGGCAGTGCGACGTCCTGCAGGCATCGGGAGCGGAGGAGGCACTGGCGCTGCTACGCGACGCGACTGCGCAGGGAACGCTCCCGGACGCAGCCATCCTCGACATGCGGATGCCGCAAATCAGTGGCCAGGATCTCGGTTTTCGGATCAAGTCAGACCCCGCGCTGAGCACCTTGCCCCTGGTGCTGCTCCTGCCCGTAAGCCTGCGCGCCGAATCTGGTGCCCTGATGGCGAAAGGGTTTGCCGGCTGCCTTCCGAAGCCGGTCAAAGACAAGGCCTTGCAAAACTGTCTCCAGACGATCTTCGGCCTGACCCAGGTTTCAGGCGCAGCCTCTTCCCCGCTGGGCTCATCGCCTGGCGCAAGCCCGACAGATGGCGGCAACATCCTGCTGGTCGAGGACACGCCGATCAACCAGCGCCTTGCAATGCTCCTGCTGAAGAAATTCGGTCACTCTGTGGAGGTCGCCAATGACGGCCAGGAAGCGCTACAGATGCTTGCATTGCGCCGCTACGACCTGGTGCTGATGGACTGTAGAATGCCTGTAATGGACGGACTGGAGGCAACTCGGGCGATTCGTGCCGGCTCGGGCAAAATCCTGGACCCCGCCGTTCCCGTCATTGCGATGACCGCCAACGCCATGGACAGCGATCGCGACGAGGCTGCTGCCGCCGGCATGGACGATTACCTGACCAAACCGATCAATCCCCAGTTATTGGCCAGTTGTGTGAACCGCTGGCTCGCCGCCAGCCGCAAGAAACAGGGGCTTGATCTTCCCCTGCAACCTCAGCCCCGACCGCGTCCGGCAAAACAGAACATGCACGTACTCATCGTTGATGACCAGGCTGCAAACCGGCTCCTGCCCTCGGCCATCCTCCGCAAGCAAGGATGCACCGTAACGCTCGCCGCCAGCGGTGAGGAGGCCCTCGACTATCTAAGCCGCGAGAAGCCCGACAGCGTCCTGCTCGATATCAGCATGCCCGGCATCTCCGGCGAAGAGGTCTGTGAGCGCATACGTCAGGACCCACGCCTCAAGGATCTGCATGTCGTTGCCTACACCGCCCATGCCATGAAAGAAGAGAAGAACCGGATCATGGAACGGGGTTTTGACGACCTGCTGATCAAACCGATCACGATCAATGAACTACTCACCGTCCTGGGCCTGCAACCTGGAACGGCGGCCTGAGTCGCAACAGGCGAAACGCCGGGAGCCTTGCAACCCCCTTTCACCTCCATCTCCGCCCATCCCGAACGTGACGCGGACGCACCCGGTGCTCGCGCTCACTCCTCCATGTCGTCCTCGTCGTCATCCGGCGCCAGATCCGGATTGACCGGCGTCGGTCCGTTGGCAAGCGCCTCTGCCACCATCAGCGCACGGGTGTCCGGCGTCTCCAGGCTGATCTTGCCCAGCGCACCACTGCGATAGTCGAGCAACAGGAGTTGTGCGGCTTTTTCCAGATCGAGTCCGCCACCCTTTTGCAGGCAGCCGCGGCGCCGGCCCACTTCCTCCAGCAGGGCCGGGCCATCGAAGGCGCTCGGGTCGATGCGGTAACGCGCGGCAAGCAGCGCCGGGTAGCGGGCAAGCAGGATCTCGCCGAGGAAGGTCGCCACCTCCTCGTCGATTACCGCATTGCGCCCGATCGCGTGACTGGCGGCGAGCATGAAGCCGTCGGAATCGTAGGTGATCTTTGGCCACATCAGGCCGGGCGTGTCGGTCAGCGTCATGCCGGGGCCAAGGTCGAGCGTCTGTTGTCCCTTGGTCACCGCGGGTTCATCACCCACCTTGGCCACCTTGCGCTTGATGAGCGCATTCATCAGCGTCGACTTGCCCACGTTGGGAATGCCCATCAGGATCATGCGCAAGGGCTTGGTGCCGTCGTTGCGGTGGGGTGCAAGCTGGCGGCACAAGGCCGGAATGCGGTTCACATCGGCCGGCTTCTTGGCCGAGATCGCCACCGCTTTGACTCCGGGCTGACGATTGTAGAAATCCATCCACGCCCGGGTTGCCTCGGGGTCGGCCAGATCCACCTTGTTCAGCAGCTTGAGGCAGGGTCGATTACGAAACTGGCGCAACTCCGCAATCATCGGGTTGCTGCTGGCCTCGGGCAGGCGGGCATCGGTCACCTCGATGACGACATCGATCGCGGCCAGGGTTTCGGCAGCTTTCCTGCGCGCCGAATTCATGTGACCGGGGAACCACTGGATGGGCATCTGAAGTCCGGACTGGATAATTGAAGACGCGCATTATCCCATCTTGTGAGCGTGCCTGAATCCGCGACCCGAGCTATTTGACCTTCGCGCAGCCCGACAGCCGCATCGGAGCAAAGCGTTCAGCATGAAAAAAAATCCCACTCCCCAGCAAAAACGTGTATTGTGGCGTCGCAGTCGATTCAAGCAGTTGTTTTTGTGGTGTCGCTTCCGCGTGTTCGTACAAAGAACTTTCCGGTTTGATTCCCTCAATACGTTTCTTGATCGTTCCTGCACTCCGGGCGCAAGCCCTATTTAAATGTTTTTAAGGAACGCAAAATGAGCACTCAAACCGGTACCGTCAAGTGGTTCAACGACGCCAAGGGCTTCGGCTTCATCACCCCGGAACAAGGTGGTGACGACCTGTTCGCCCACTTCAGCGAAATTCAAGGCAAGGGCTTCAAGAGCCTGGCCGAGAACCAGCGCGTCGAATTCGAAGTCAAGAACGGCCCCAAGGGCCTGCAAGCGGCTAACATCCGCCCGCTCTGATCAGCACTAGCTGATTAAGCAGAACGCGGCCTTCGGGCCGCGTTTTTGTTTTTGTGGCGCCGGATCAGCCATACTTGGACATTGTCCGGGCTGCAGATCACCGCGCCCTCCCGGCCCCGGCCTCACTACGCCAGACCCCTAAGCCATGACTGAACCGATCGAAACCTTTGCCCAACTGGGCCTGCCCGACAATCTGCTCTCGGCACTCGCCGAAGTCGGCTACGAAACCCCGTCTCCCATCCAGTCAGCCTGTATTCCGCTCCTGCTCGAGGGCCGCGACCTGCTCGGCGAAGCCCAGACCGGCACCGGAAAGACCGCTGCCTTCGCCTTGCCACTGCTGGCCAAGCTCGACCTCGCCGACACCCGCCCGCAGGTACTGGTGCTCACTCCCACCCGCGAACTCGCGATCCAGGTGGCCGAGGCTTTTGCCAAGTACGCGCACCACATGAAGAACTTCCATGTGCTGCCGATCTACGGCGGCCAGAGCATGGTGATCCAACTGCGCCAGCTGACACGCGGCGCCCATGTCATTGTCGGCACCCCGGGCCGGGTCATGGACCACCTGGAGCGTGGCAGCCTCAAGCTCGATGCGCTCAAGACGCTGGTGCTGGACGAGGGCGACGAGATGCTGCGCATGGGCTTCATCGACGACGTCGAATGGATCCTCGAGCACATCCCCGCGACGCGGCAGACCGCACTGTTCTCGGCCACGATGCCGAGCGCGATCCGCGACGTCGCCCGCCGCCACCTGCGCGAACCGGAAGAAATCAAGATTCGTTCGGCAACGTCCACCGTCGCCAAGATCCGCCAGCGCTACTGGCTGGTGCGCGGCGTGGACAAACTCGATGCGCTGACCCGCATCCTCGACGCCGAAGAAACCTTCGACGCCGCCCTCGTTTTCGTCCGCACCAAGATTTCCACCGAAGAGCTCGCCGACAAGCTCGCTGCCCGCGGCTACGCCGCAGCGGCGCTCAACGGCGACATGACTCAAGGCCTGCGCGAACGCGTGATCGAGCAGCTCAAGAACGGCGCGCTCGACATCGTCGTTGCCACCGACGTCGCCGCCCGCGGCATCGATGTGCCGCGCGTGAGCCACGTCATCAACTACGACATCCCATACGACACCGAAGCCTATGTACACCGCATCGGCCGCACCGGCCGTGCCGGTCGCGAGGGTTCGGCGATCCTGTTCGTCGCCCCGCGCGAAACGCGCATGCTCAAGGTCATCGAGCGCGCCACCCGCCAGCCGATCGAACCGATCGCCCTGCCCAGCCGCGAGGAAGTCTCCAGCCTGCGGGTGAACCAGTTCAAGCAGCTCGTCGTCGACACGCTGGCCGGGCAGGACCTCGGCTTCTTCATGGACGTGGTCAACAGCCTCGCCGAAGAGCATACGCTCGACGCCCACGAAATCGCCGCGGCGCTGGCTTATCTTGCCCAGCGCGAACGCCCCTTGCAGATCGAAGAGGCCGGACGTGGCTGGGATCTGGCCACCGCGCCCACGCAGTCGGGCGGACGCCCGCCGCGTGAAGAACTCTTCACCACCGGTGTGGCCCGCGACCGCACGCCGCGGCCGAACCGCGACGAAATTCTCGCCCGCCGCCGCTCCTTTGCCGACGGCGCGCTGGTGCGCTACCGGATCGAGGTCGGCCGCGACCAGGGCGCGAGCCCGAAGGAAATCGTCGGCGCAATCGCCAACGAAGGTGGCATCGACGGCCGTTTCATCGGCCAGATCCACCTGTTCAACGATTTTTCCACCGTCGAACTGCCGGCCAATCTGCCCGACGACCTTATCGGCCTGCTCAAACGCACCCGCGTTCGTCAGTGCGCACTCAACATCCGCCCGCTCACCGACGACGAAGCGGCCACGGTCCCGGCAAACCGACGTCCTCCGCGTGAGGATGCGCCTCGCCGCGACGAGGCCCCGCGCAAGGAGCACAGTCCGTATCGCGACGATGCGCCGCGCCGCGAACATGGCTCGCGTCGTACCGAAGGCGCACCCGGGACCCCACCGGAGCGAGCTTCGCGCCCGGCCGCCGGCAAGGAAGGCAAGCCGGCCTGGAGCAAGCCCGCAGGCACCTACGGCAAGCCCGGCGCGCCGGGCAAGAAGCCGTGGGACCAGGGCGCACCGCGCCGCGACGATCGGGCCCCGCCACGCTCGGGCCCCGGCGCCGGTCCGTCATCGCCCTTCTCCGCCGGAAAACCGAAGAAGCGCAAGGAAGACTGAGTGCGGGAAGCGCCGGCCGGCAAGGCGCCCTTCTCGGGGCTGACGCCCGACTTTGTACTCGATGCACTGGAGAGCGTCGGCCTGCGACCGGATGGTCGCCTGCTGGCGCTCAACAGCTACGAGAACCGCGTCTACCAGATCGGTATCGAAGACGGGCCGATGCAGGTGGTCAAGTTCTATCGCCCGGCACGCTGGAGCGACCAGGCGATCCAGGAAGAGCACACCTACACCGCGGAACTCGCCGAGCGCGAGATCCCGGTGGCGCAGCCGATCGAAATCGCCGGGCGCACCCTGCACTGCCATCGCGAGATGCGTTTCGCGCTGTTCCCGCGCCTTTCCGGACGGGCACCGGAGCTTTCCGACCCTGCCACGCTCGAATGGTTGGGGCGCTTCATCGGTCGGATCCACGCAGTGGGCGCACTCAAGCCGTTCAAGGCACGCCCTGCACTGGACATCGCCAGCTTCGGCGACGAGCCGCGCAGCTGGTTGCTGGCCCACGACTTCATCCCGCCCGACCTGCTGCCCGCCTGGAAGAGCACCTCCGAACAGGCACTCGACGGCGTTCGGCGCTGTTTCGAGCGTGCCGGTGCGGTCAGAAAGTTGCGCCTGCATGGCGACTGTCACATGGGCAATGTGCTGTGGCAACAAGGCGAAGGCGGCGGGCCACAGTTCGTCGACTTCGACGACGCACGCAGCGGCCCCGCGGTGCAGGACCTGTGGATGCTGCTGTCGGGCGAGCGCGAGGAGCAAAGCGCACAACTTGCCCACATCCTTGCCGGCTACGAAGACTTCATGGCCTTCGCGCCGCGCGAACTGCATCTGGTCGAGGCGCTGCGCACGCTGCGCCTGATCCACTATTCGGCCTGGATCGCCCGCCGCTGGGACGACCCGGCCTTTCCTGCCGCCTTCCCCTGGTTCGACACCCAACGCTACTGGCAGGACCGCATCCTCGAACTGCGTGAGCAGATCGCGCTGATGGATGAGCCGCCGCTGTGGCAATCGTGAGCTCGCCTTCGTAACCGCGCTCGGGGTACTTGCATGAGGTGCGCCGGCGAGTCCCGGCAGCGGGCTATCGAGAGCGCCCGCTGAAAAGGTGTCATCGGGGAAACAAGGGTAGTGTTCAGAAGTGTGTGCAGAAGCGCCTTCGATTGGAAGGCGCGGGTGGCCATGGCTAAGGTTGATTACCGATCGACCTTTAACCCTGTGGAGGGGGCAGCCATGACCACGATCAAGCGTAATTCGAAGGGCGCGA
>JAUSOD010000018.1 GCA_030656215.1 Azoarcus sp. | reverse complement strand
GTAGGCCTTGGCCTCGCCACCGAACTTCTTCGACAGAATCGTCGTGATTGCTGCCGTCAGCGTGGTCTTGCCATGGTCGACGTGGCCAATCGTGCCAACGTTAACGTGCGGCTTGTTACGCTCGAACTTGCTCTTAGCCATATCGACACCCTTTAATCAGAATCAGAAATTTCGAACCGATGACTCCGACACCGTCACGCCGGACGAGGCAGATAGAGATGGTGCCCTTGACGTGGATTGAACACGTGGCCTCTCCCTTACCAAGGGAGTGCTCTACCACTGAGCTACAAGGGCGCCGAAACCGGTACTACTCAAAACTGGAGCGGGTGAAGGGAATCGAACCCTCGTCATAAGCTTGGAAGGCTTCTGCTCTACCATTGAGCTACACCCGCACGCTTGAACGACATATTGTCGATTCACTTACAACCGCTTTGCGTACCGCAAACAACAACAGCACGACGATGTGCCTGTTGGAGGGGGACGGATTCGAACCTTCGAAGGCAGAGCCGTCAGATTTACAGTCTGATCCCTTTGACCGCTCGGGAACCCCTCCAAGCGCGAAGCCCCGCACTATAGAGGTGCTTACCTGGCCTGTCAAATGTTTTATTGAATAATCGTGTCGATCTCCTCATCAAGGACAGTTCGGCACACCTGGCGCAGAATGACAGGCATCGGCTTAAGCCGACCCATGAGCCATCCACACCCCGAGGCGTCGGGGTAATCGACATGGAAACCAGTTGTTTGACGCGCGAAGACGACGGGCAACAAAATTCGCCACCCCATACGCTACCCCAATACATACGCCCTCCTTGATGCCCACAATTGAATTATTGGCAAGCTTTCTGACCGTCTCTGTGCTGATCACCCTGGCGCCCGGCCCGGACAATCTTATGGTGCTCGCGCACAGCCTGGCTCGCGGTCGCAGCGCAGGCCTCGGCATTGCACTGGGCTGTGCGCTTGGCTGCTTCACCCACACTTTGTGGGCCGCACTCGGCGTGACCACCTTGCTGGCAGCCTCACCCGATCTCTTCATGGCGCTCAAGCTTGCCGGGGCCGCCTACCTGGCATGGCTAGGCGTGCAGGCGCTGCGCAATGCGGCGATCGCAAACGTGACGTCCGTCGCCGAGAGCCGCCATCAAGCCTGGTTGAGGGACGTCAAAAAGGGCTTCATTGCAAACGCGATCAATCCAAAGGTCGCACTGTTTTTCCTAGCCTTTCTTCCACAGTTCGCCGCACCGGAACAGGGCGATGTGACGACCCAGATGATCGTACTGGGCCTTGCGTTCGCACTGCAGACCACGGTGATCTTCGGTACCGTTGCCCTCACTGCCGCCAGCATCGGACGCACCCTCGCCCGACATGGGCGCACCGGCGTCTGGCTCGACCGCGTTGCCGGCATCATCTTCATTGGTCTCGCCGCGAAGCTCGCGCTGGACGACACTCCCCTTTGAAGCCTCATTCAACAATAACAACGGACACATCCCACTCATGAGACGCGGCCCCGCCATTGCCCTGCCTGCCCCCGAACCCAGTGAGCGCCGCGACTGGCACACCATCAAGAGCCTCATCCCGTTCATCTGGGCCTACAAGATCCGAGTACTTTTTGCCCTGTCGTGCCTGATTGCCGCCAAGGGCGCCAACGTCACCGTCCCACTCACCTTCAAGCACCTGATTGACAAGCTGTCGCTCACCGGCGATCAGGCAATGATCGTGGTCCCCGCAGCCATACTACTGGCCTACGGCATCCTGCGCTTTTCGACCTCACTCTTCACCGAACTGCGCGAGATCATCTTTGCCCGCGTCACCCAGCAGGCGGTCAGAGAAATCACCCTGCGCCTGTTCCGCCACCTGCACTCGCTCAGCCTGCGCTTTCACCTCGAGCGCCAGACCGGCGGCCTCACCCGCGACATCGAACGCGGCACGCGCTCGATCGGCTCCCTGATCAGCTACACGCTCTACTCCATCCTCCCCACCCTGGTCGAGATCGGCCTGGTGATGAGCATCCTGCTGGTGCAGTACGACGCCGTATTTGCGCTGATCACCCTGGCTACGCTGACGATCTACATCGTGTTCACCGTCACCGTCACCAACTGGCGCACGGCACTGCGACGCGAGGCCAACGAACTGGACTCTGCCGCCAATGCCCGCGCGGTAGACAGCCTGCTGAACTTCGAAACCGTCAAATACTTCAATAACGAAGGCTACGAGGCGAGGCGCTACGACGAACAGCTCGGCAAGTGGGCCGCGGCCCAGGTACGCAACCAGTACTCACTGTCGGCGCTCAACATCGGTCAGGCGGCGATCATCGCGGTCGGCGTCACCATGATGATGTGGCAGGCGGCAAGCCGGGTCGCGACAGGCGAAATGACCATAGGCGATATCGTGCTGGTCAACGCGTTCATGATTCAGCTCTACATCCCGCTCAACTTTCTCGGCGTGATCTACCGCGAGCTGCGCCAGGCGCTGACGGACATCGAGCGCATGTTCGGTCTGATGCACGAAAACCGGGAGATTGCCGACGCACCCGACGCACTGACCCTGACGCCCGGCCCCGCAAGCGTGCGCTTTGAGCAGGTGAGCTTCGCCTACGACGCCAAGCGTCCGATCCTGTTCGATGTCGACTTCGAGGTCCCAGCGGGACGAACGGTTGCGATCGTCGGCCACTCCGGCTCGGGAAAATCCACCCTGGCGCGGCTGCTGTACCGCTTCTACGACGTTCAGGGCGGCGCCATCCGGGTCAACGGCCATGACCTGCGCCAACTCACCCAGGACAGCCTGCGCGCCTCGATCGGCATCGTGCCGCAGGACACAGTCCTGTTCAACGACACCCTGTTCTACAACATCCAGTATGGACGCCCCACGGCCAGCCGCGAGGAAGTGGAGGCAGCCGCCCGCGCCGCCCAGCTGGAAGACTTCATCCGCCGCCTGCCGGAGGGCTACGAGACGCGAGTCGGCGAGCGCGGACTGAAGTTGTCGGGCGGGGAGAAACAGCGGGTGGCAATTGCGCGCGCGCTACTTAAAAACCCGGCGATTCTGATCTTCGACGAGGCCACCTCGGCGCTCGACTCCAAGACCGAGAAGGCCATCCAGGCACAGATCGAACTCGCCGCTACCGGCCGCACCGCACTGGTGATTGCGCACCGGCTGTCCACGGTGATGAATGCGGATGAGATTATCGTGCTGGATCAGGGGCGGATTGTGGAGCGGGGGCGGCACGGCGAACTGCTGGCCCGCGCCGACGCCTATGCGCAGATGTGGCGATTGCAGCAACAGGAGAAAGAGATCAGCGAGGCAATCGTCGACGAACCTCCCCAAAGCTGAGGGCACAAACAAGAACGGCGCCAACGGCGCCGTTTCGTTCACAAACGCCGCGAATCAGGTGGCCGCACGACGCCGACGAATTCCGACCAGCCCCATCAAGCCGATGCCAGCCAAGGCGAGAGAACCCGGCTCAGGCACCGAACCCGACGGTGGAGGCGTGTAGGTCGTGCCGCCCACTGCAGAAACCTTGACATAATCATACTTCCCCTTGGTCGTCCCTAATGCAGCCCACGAACCATTCGTATTCTTGTCGCCCGAGGTGACACCAACGCCACTCGCGAATCCACCAGCCCCGATCAGCCAGAAACTCGAATACAGATTGTCCGGCGTCGCCAGTGTGGTGGTACCCACGCCGACATTCGACTGATTGCCGACCAGCGTCCAGCCACTACTCAACAAGTTCTGGTACGTCGCTCCGGCCAGGGAGCCTGCAAAGGGCGTGAGACCGGTGTAAGCCAGGACGAAGATGTCCGAATCATTTGAGTAGTAACCCAGCGACACCGACGTCAGGCGCACCGCATCCGCGCCGAAATCAAGCAACACGGACTCGAACCGGACGTTATTGTCCAGCGCATGCTGGGGTGCACTGGTGGATTCGCCCGAATAGGCGACTCCGACGCCGCCCGAATACCCGTTGATGGTCCCCTTCGCAATGGTGCCGGTATTGCTACTTGCGTGCCAGGCAGTCTCGACCGGCGCATTTGCGTTGCCCAGGGTCCAGTTGCTTGCCGCAAATGTCGAACCTGAACACACGGCCACGCCCGCGATCAGCGCCATGCGGAAAAGTTGTTTTTTCATTTATGACTCCTTAAATGCAGTTTTCCAACACTGAAGCAAATACCGAGCCGATTAAAAAAATCATTAATATCAATAAATTAAAAAATGCACTGCCATTTATGCAGCGCGAGTGTCAAAAATCCTGACATTTTCACTTGAAAACGCCTATTGCAAGGAAAGCCACAGCTCGCGCGCCTGCTTCATGCCAACAAAACTCTGCCCGGTCTGCAGCGCAAAGTTCAGCTCCTCGATTGCCTCGCCCGGACGCCCCGTTTTCGCCAGCACGTAACCAAGATGCCATCGAAGCTCGGGGTTTTCTGGCGCCCGCAAGCGCGCATCGCGAAGATACCGGATGGCCTCATCGAACCTTCCTGCTAGCGCCAGCGCCCAGCCAAGGGTATCGAGTGCGCCAACGTCCCCCGGAGTCAGTGCCACCGCTTTCTCTGCCATCCCGATCGGATCACCCTCCTGGAGCGCGATGAGGACATTGGCCAGATTATTGTAGGTCACGCCGCTGACATGGCCTTCGCGCACGAGACGTTCATACTCACTCCGGGCAGCTCGCCAGTTCTCCGCACGCATATACAGTTCAGCAAGCATCTCACGCGCGCTCATATCGCCTTGATGCTGCTTGAGCCAGCCTTGAACGATCGGAACCGCAGCAGCCGGATTGCCCTGATGGACAAAGACGCGTGCCTGCCGCTCCAGCAGCCAGGTGGAAGACTGCCGCTCGAATGCCTGCCGATACGACTCTGCTGCGACGGCATACTGCTTGCGCTCGAACGCCAGGTCACCGGCCAGACGCAATCCGTCCACGTTGGCCGGATGGGCCGCACGCAGCAACTTCAGCTGCTCGCCCGCCCTTTCCAGGTCACGCAGCACGATGGCGGCCTCGACCGCGAGCACCCGTGCCGCCGCGTCGTCCGGCCTGCCCTGCAAGGCCTTCTGCGCGCAATAGGTCGCCCCTTCCGGATTTGCTGCAGCTAGCTGGAGATAGCCGATCCGGACCAGCGCACCAGCATCGAACTCGGCCAAGCGCGTCATCTCCCGCAGCGTCTGTTGAGCGGCCTTGATGCCATCCACATCGATCTCGGCTCTTGCCAGCGCTTCAAGCACCGCCAGATTGCCTGGACGGCGGGCAGACAATGCGCGCGCAGCGTCCCGGGCACCGGGTTTGTCGCCGGTCGCCGCGCGCAATGTAATCAACATCAAGCCGATGCGTACGTCAGCCGGCTGCTCGGCAGCCGCCTTCTCGACCCAGCGAAGCGCCTCAACCGGCTGACCCGCACGCTGCTCGAGGAGCGCAGACTCATACATGACGTCAGCATCGCGACTATTCTTGCGCAGCAGCACGGCGTAGGCCGTGCGCGCGTCGCCGAAGCGCCCCTCCTCCACATCAGCCCTTGCAAGATTGAGCCGTGCGGGGAGAAAGGCGGGATCACGTCTGAGAGCCTCCACATATGCCGTCCGGCCATTCGCCAGGTCACCCGAGGCAGCCCGAATCATGCCGAGCAGGTTGAGCGCCGCCGGATTGCCGGGCAGCGCAGCCGATACGCGCTGCGCAACGTCCAGCGCCTTGTTGGCCTCTCCCTCCCGCATGTAGAGATTGCTCAGGCTCACCGCAAGGGCCAGATCACCCGGGGTGCGGTCGAAAGCGGTGCGCAGGTTGCTGATCGCCGCCCCCCGGTCCCCCTGACCAAGCTGGCTGAATCCGAGCGAAGTGTGCACGCCGGGGTCGCCGCCACCAAGCGCGGCTGCCCGCTCCAGCAGTTCGGTCGCCTTCGCGTAGCGCTTCTGTGCCAGGTAGGTGCGGCCAAGCAGATGCAGGGCCTGCGCATCGCCAGGTTGTGCCCGCAACACGTTCTCGAGCAAACCGGTCGCCCGCGGGTAGTCGGCAGTATCGATATAGACCGCAGCCAGCAGCTTGCGCGCACCCTGATTACGCGGGTAGCGGGTATGCAGCACCTCAAGGTACTTGCGCGCCTTCTCGTACTGGCGCCCGGCATGATGGGCGAGCGCCCCGGCCATCAACAATTGTTCCTGACCACCGAGCCATTCAATCGGCAGCGAATCGACCAGACGCGCAACCTCATCAAGGTGCATGCTGGCAGCTTGGGCATCGCCACGCCGGTTTGCAAGCAGGGCGCGCAGGTAGGCTACCCGGGGTTCGGCAGGAGCCCCTGCGGCAAGGTCGTCGAGATCCTTACGCGCATCGGCATCACGGCCGAGATCGACCAGAATGCCGGCACGAGCCACACGGGCATCAAGATAGTCCGGCTTCAGCACGATGGCCTGCTCATAATCCTTCAACGCACCGCCAAGATCCCCCGAGGCGTGCGCGACCGACGCCCGGGCGTTATAGGCTGCAGCGTCCTGTGATGCGAGTGTTACTGCAAGCGCCGCTGCATCGCGCGCGGCCTCACCCCTGCCAGCGGCCAACAGCATCGGCACCTCGGCCACCAACGGAATGGCCGAACCGGGATTGATCGCGCGCGCATCGGCAAAACTGCGTGCGGCTTCCTGCACCTTGCCCAGCGACGCATACGCCGTTCCACGCAGGGTGAGGACCTCAAGCCGTACCGATGCAGGCAGGCCATCAACGGAAACGGCGTCTAACAAAGTCTGGGGCCTGCCCTGCAGTAGATAGATTCGAGCCAAGGGCACTGCGACCTCGGCACGATTCACCCCCAGCCTCAGCGCCTCGCGAAACGCGACCTCGGCCGGCCCCACGTCACCCTCGGCGAGATACGCCTTTGCCAGCAGCAGATGAGCTGCCAGCATGTTGCGGTCCTGCTGCAATGCGTTCTTGAGCTGAATGATGGCACCGACCGTATCGCGCCTCTCGAAACGCGCCAGGCCATCTTCATAAAACCGGCTGGCCGCGACGGCATCGGCATGGGCGGGAATCGCCAAGGCGATCGCTGGCAGCAGCACGGCCAGGCGCAGCAATTGCAACACGTGGGTCTTCATGACGTTCGGAAACCTGTCGCTGAGGCGGAGATGTCAGGAATTGTAAGCGGTCGCCCGCAGAGTTCCTGTTAAATACGTCCTCAGGGTCGCGAATCTGCGCGCGCGACTTCAATCACCTACCACGGCCACTCGCTGCTCCGGACGCCCTTTTACCTCGTACATCGCGCGATCGGCGAGACGCATCAGCTCGTAGAGTTCGGTCGAGTGGTCGGGATAGAGCGCAAGCCCGATACTGCCGCCAAGGGCAAACGTGTGCCCGTCCAGCACCAGCGGCTGCGCCAGTTCTTCGGCCACTTTCTGCGCCACGCCAAGCGCGTCGTCGACAGTCGTCACCCGTCCCAGCAGAATCACGAACTCATCGCCGCCGACCCGCGCCACGGTGTCGCTCTGGCGCACGAAGCTGCTCAGCCTATCCGCAATGGCACACAGCGCCCGATCACCGACCTCATGTCCGTACTGATCATTGATCGGTTTGAAATTATCCAGATCGAGATAAAGCAGGGCCAGTCGATGGCCGTCGCGGCGAGCGGACGTGGCCGCCTGGCGAAAGCGACCGTCGAGCTGCACCCGGTTGGCCAGACCAGTAAGGCTGTCGTGCAGCGCAAGGTGGCGCACCTGCTCCTCCGAACTCTCAAGCTGCCGCCCGGTACGATAGAGGTGCCACGCGAGCAGCGCAGCCAGCACGGCGCACAGCCCGGCGACCGCTCGGGTCCATCCACGAACGCCATTTTGCCCGGGAGGGGCGTCGAGCGGCACGGCGGCCATCACCCAGCTCCCATCGAGGACGCGAACATCCAGCTCGACAGCGTCGGCGCGCTCGAACAGGGCAGCATTGCCCCAGAACACGGCACCATCCCGGCCGGCGCCATCCACTCCGCGCAGGGCCACCATCAGACGCAAGTCAGGCGCGAGCAGACCGGCTGCAGCCAATAGCCCCTCGAAATCGATCGGGGTACTCATCAGCCCCCAGTAGGGCCCGCTGCGGGGCGCCGCGCCAGGCGGCGTCAGGTAGATCGGGACTCGGTGAATCAGGGCCAGTCCCCCCTGCACCAGTTCCACCGGCCCGGCCAGCACCGCCCGGCCGGTTTCGATCATGCGCCGCGTTGCTGCCCCCTGTGCAGGGTGCCTGAGCAGATCCAGCCCGATCGCTGCCTGGTTGCCTTCCTCCGGATAAACCACGGAGATGATGTTGTCGGGCGCGAGCGTGATGTTGCGCAGCAGGCTGCGCGGGGACATCAGCTCCCGTGCAAGCTGATGAAAGTATTCGGGCTCCATGCCGCCACTGATCGCCACCTGTGCGATAAGCCCTGCGGTGAGATTGGTCGCCCCGTTGAGCTCGCCCTCGAGCCGGGCGCGCAGACCAGAGAGCTCGGACAAAGTCTGTGAGCGCCAGCGCTCCTCAAGGCGCGACTCGACCAGCCCCCCGGCAATGAAGACGAGCGCCGCCACGACCATGCCCAGCAGGCCGAGCCCAACACTCATCCAGCGCCGGCGGGAGTCCAGCTTCATTCGCACTCCTGGTTAGGGGATACGCCGCCATTGTATGCATCCGTGCCACCTTGCCGCGTGCAGATAAGGGGGATTCCGTGCAGTGCATTACACTCCGTTGCAGACAAACGACAAAGCCAACCCATGGACGCACACGGCACCTTCCCGTTCCTGAAGGAAACCATCCTCTTCCTCGCCCTGTCCGGCGTCCTGATTCCACTCCTCGCGCGGCTTAAGATCAACCCGGTGCTGGGCTTTCTTGCGGTCGGCACCCTGCTTGGCCCCTATGGCATCGCGAGTTTTGGGGGGTCGGCCCCGTGGCTGAATTACATCACCTTCTCCAGCCAGGACGATGTCGAAACACTGGCCGAGCTCGGGGTGATCTTCCTGATGTTCATGATCGGGCTCGAGATGTCGATCGACCGCCTGTGGTCAATGCGCAAGCTGGTCTTCGGTCTCGGCAGCCTGCAGGTCGGGCTGACCGCGCTGGTGATCGGCGCCGTGGCTGCGTATTTCAATCACGGCACCGAGGCTGCGGTCGTGCTCGGCCTTGCGCTGGCATTTTCGTCGACCGCGATCGTCATGCAACTGCTGATCCAACAGCGCGAACTCGGCACCCCGCTCGGCCAGGCAGCGTTCGCCATTCTGCTATTGCAGGATCTGGCCGTGGTGCCGCTGTTGATACTGATCAGCATCCTCGGGGCCAGCGGGGGCGACGGCAATTTTGGCGCCCTGCTCGGCCTCGCGGCAGTCAAGGGCCTGGTAACCGTGGGCCTGATCTATCTGATCGGACGCCGTGTGGTGCGCCCGGTGTTCCACCAGATCGCGGCCAACCGCCAGCCCGACACCTTTATGGCGCTGACCCTGTTATCCACCCTTGGCGTCGCCGCACTGACTTGGGCTGCCGGGCTGTCGATGGCTTTGGGTGCGCTGCTCGCCGGCCTGATCATTGCCGAAACCGAGTTCCGCCACGAGGTCGAAGTCACCATCGAGCCGTTCAAGGGCCTGCTGATGGGGCTCTTCTTCCTGTCGGTGGGCATGGGCATCGATCTGCGTGCGCTGATTGCGGAACCGGTATGGACACCCTTGTCGGTAATCGGCCTGATCGTCATCAAGGGCACGCTCATCTTCGGCCTGCTGCGACTCTTTGGCCTGTCCTGGGGACGCGCGGCGGAGGGTGGGCTACTGCTCGGTCAGGGCAGCGAGTTTGCCTTCATCGTGATCGGCCTCGCGCTGTCTTTCGGCGTACTGCCACGCGACACCGGCCAGTTCATGTTGCTGGTGGTCGGCCTGAGCATGCTCACCGCACCACTGCTTGCCCGTTTCGGCAACCGCATCGGTGGCCGCATCGAACAGCACCAGGGCCTGCGGGAAACGCCGGAAACGGAAGAATTCGGTGAACTGCGCGGACACGTCATCATTGCCGGCTACGGTCGAGTTGGGCAGATGGTCGGACAGTTGCTCGCCGAGCAGGGGGTTCCTCATCTGGCGATCGAGAGCGACGCCAATCTGGTGGCGCGCCATCGCAAGGCGGGCATCCCGGTCATCTACGGCGACGCCAGCCGTCCCGAACTCCTGCGCCGACTGCGGCTCGATCGCGCGCTGACAGTAGTGCTGACGATGGACCATGTCGCCGCCGCCATCCATGCGGTCAAGGGCATACGCCAGACCATGCCCAACATCCGCATCATCTCCCGCGCCCGCGACGAAAGGCACGCGCTGGCCTTGCGCGAAGCGGGCGCCAACTCGGTGGTACCGGAAACCCTGGAATCCAGCCTGAAACTCGCGGGATCGGTGCTCGAAAGCCTGGGCGTGCCGGCCGACGCCGCAGCCCGTCTGCTCGAACAGGAGCGCGAACGGCGCATCACGGCGTTCCGCGACTGACACGCCGGATTACGGGTAGCATCGTTGACCATGAATCAAACTTGAACCGCCTATCCTCAACCTCGCCCCTCGCCCCCACGCCCCCACGCCCCACATATCCGACCCGACTGCATGAGATTTCCCGCCCGCATCCTGCTGTTCATTGCCGCGCTGATTGCCAGCCCGCTCGCCAACGCAGCGCCCGGCACGCTCGATCGCATTCGCGAACAGGGCGTGATCCATCTCGGCTACCGCGTGTCGTCGATGCCCTTCTCCTATCTCACCCCGGAAGGTGAAGTGCAGGGCTATTCCCACGCGTTCGCACTGCGCATCACGGAGGCCGTCCGCACCCACCTCGGGCTGAGCCGGCTCGAGGTCCGACTGGTACCCATCACTTCGCAGAGCCGATTCCTGCTGATCGACAGTGGCCGGATCGACCTCGAATGCGGCTCGACCACCCACAACCACGACCGCGAGCAACTGGCCACCTTTTCCAACACCCTGTTCATCGCCGGCACCCGCCTGCTGACCCGACATGACAGCCCGATCAGAGGGTTTGACGACATTGCCGGGCAACGCGTCGTCACCACCGCCGGCACCACTTCGGAGCAACTGCTGTGGCGGATGAACGACCGCCGTGCGCGGGCAATGACGATCATGTCGGCCCATGACCACGACGATGCTTTCCTCAGCCTGCAGGCCGGGCGGGCCAGTGCCTTCATGATGGACGACGCCCTGCTGTTCGGCGAACGCGCCAAGGCGGCACGACCAGAGGACTGGCGGGTGAGCGGCAAACCACAATCGTTCGAGGCCTACGCCTGCATGCTGAAAAAAGGCGACCTCGCCCTCAAGCGGGTGGTCGACCAGGCCATCACCCACACCATGCGCAGCGGCGAAGCCGAACGACTCTACCTGCAGTGGTTCACCCGTCCGATTCCGCCGCACGGGCTGAACCTCAACTTCCCGCTGTCGGATGCCATGCGCGCATTGTTCCGCGCACCCAACGACCAGCCGTTCGAGTAAAAAACCACCAAAACTGAACGCATCGCGCCGTATTCACCGGGGGACGCTCCATTCTGCTCATCGGCGAACATGGCGGCCATACCTGTCGCTACCAGATCGCCACCAATAATTGAGAAAGCCCGGTCCATCTCGAGCCGGGCTTCCCACAAAACAACCAGAGCCCGAACGGCTCTGGTGACAATCAGACCGTGCGGCGACGCAGCACGGACAAACCGAACAGGCCGAGGCCGAGCAGGGCCAGCGAACCGGGTTCCGGCACATTGATGAAGGGGGCCCTGGATGAGGCCAAGAAGAGTTGTTCGAAGCCATTGTCGATCTTCAGATCGTCACAGGCTCCGTTCCACGCCGGGTCGCAGCCCAGACGCAGGTCGAGGTGCAGCGAGTATTTCGACAGATCGCTACTACCCAACTGGAACAGTACGGCCAGATAATCGTTCAGCAAGGGCAGTTCGGCCACGTACGCGACCTGATTCGCACCGAGATTGTGGTTGAATTTCGTCGACCCCGGGGTTCCACAGGGCACGATCGTGATGCCGTCAGCGTCCAGGCAGACGTCTCCACCCGACAGCACATAATCCGTCGCGCCCGGGTTGCCAGCGCTCGGCTCGACGTTGCCGGGATTGTAGGCTTTGGCATTACCCAGCGGCGTGCCACCTGAACCGTACGCGGCACCCTGGTTGGAAAGGTAAAGATACTGGCCGTACAGACCTCCGACGCCATCGGTGATCCACAGCTTGGCCCAGATCGCCAGATTCTGATCGGCGTTGGTCTCGTTGTTGTTAAACAGGAAGAGCGGATTGCCACCATCCAGGAACGTGCTCAACGACGACAGGTTCGCATCCCACGTATTAGTGTAGACGGTCGTGATGCCGGACTTCTCGGCCGGCGTAACCACCCCGGTTCCGCTCGTGGTGGCAAATGGTTGGGTCACCCCGCTCGGTACCTGATAGGCGTCCTGGAACCCTGCTGTGTTGGTGGTGACATCGGTACCCGAGGCACCGGTGTAAATCACCACCAAGTCCTTGATCGCACCCGGGGTGGAATTGATGTAGTAGGGATTGCCCGGACCGGTCGGACCCCCATTGATTACCGAGTACTGGTATGCCGAGATCGGCATCGAATAGACATTCGTATTACCGTAGGTGAAATAGCCGACGCCCGTCAGATCGAGCAACTCTGCCTGCGCCGCACTTGTCATGCAAAAGGCCGCTGCCACGGCCATCATGCATCTTCCCTTGTTTATCGCTTTCATGGCTCTTTCCCCGAAAAGTCCTGCATACCAGCAGGTTAAAGCCTAAGAAGCAAACTTCGGGCCACCGCCCAAAACCATTGGAAAAACTGGATTCTGATCATCACCGAGTCTCTTCAGGCAATTCAATTGTAAAAAAAACCGACATCCATGAATACCTGCTCCATTAATACCAATTGCATCCTTTAATACTAAATAGATAGATCAAAACCGGCGAAACTCGCATCACGAATCCCGACAATTGCATCGGGACAATCCGGCGGCTTGCTCACAAGCCCGGATCGGTCCCGCCGCCGGTCAGCGCGGTTTCCACCATGCGCCGGGTCAGGTGCGGAGCAAAGCCTTCGATGAAGGCGTACACATAGCCGCGCAGCCATGCCCGCCGGCGCAGGCCGATACGGGTGGTGCTGGATTCGAACAGGTGGGCGGCGTCGACCATGCCGAGGTCGCGATCGACCGCGGGATCGTAGGCCATGCGCGCCAGGATGCCGATGCCCAGATCCATCGCCACATAGGTCTTGATCACATCCGAGTCGATCGCGGTGAGCACCACCTTGGGCCGCAGTCCGCGCCCGAGAAAGGCTTTGTTGATATGGCCGCGGCCGGTAAAGGCATCGTCGTAGGTGATCAGCGGATAGGCGGCGATCGCCTCCAGCGTGAGGGGCTGCTCCTTCAGGATCGGGTGACGCGGCGAGGCGACCACACAACGGTTCCACTGGTGGCAGGGCAGCATCACCAGATCGTCGTTGTCGGCGATGGCCTCGGTCGCGATCGCGATATCCGCGCTACCGTCGAGCACCATCTCGCACACCTGCTGCGGGTTGCCCTGGTGCAGTTCGAGCTTGACCAAGGGGTAACGCCGCATGAAATCGCGGATGACCCGCGGCAGCGCATAGCGCGCCTGGGTGTGGGTGGTGGCGATCGACAGGCTGCCGGCATTCTCGTTGGCGAACTCCTCGCCAACCTGATGCAGGTTGTCCATGTCGCGCAGCATGCGCTCGGCGATGGCCAGCACCGCTTTCCCCGGCTCGGTCACTGCCACCAGGCGCTTGCCGTGGCGGGCGAAAATCTCCACTCCGAGCTCGGTTTCGAGCAGGCGGATCTGCTTCGAGACCCCGGGCTGCGAGGTAAACAAGGCATCTGCAGCATCGGACACGTTCAGCCCACGGCGGGCCACTTCATGGATATAGCGCAGCTGTTGAAGATTCATCGCCGACCTCTTAATAACCAATTCTTCTTAAAGTCTAACGCAGACCCTCTTTATGAACCTAAACATCCAAGCTACGATGCGCTGCAGCATAAGCAGGTGTCTGCCGTCAGGGATGCCGCACTCGAAAGCCCCAAGCAAAGCCCGCAGCAAGGCCCGCGCAAACGCCCCTTGATGTCGGCAGTTCAACCAGAGAGACGCGATGTACCAATACGACGAATACGACCAGCGGATCGTGGATGAGCGGGTCGCCCAGTTCCGCGACCAGACTCTCCGCTACCTCGCCGGCGAGCTGAGCGAGGACGAGTTCCGCCCGCTGCGGCTGCAGAACGGCCTCTATATTCAACGTTACGCACCCATGCTGCGCGTCGCGATCCCCTACGGCAACCTGCGCGCCGATCAGGTACGCATGCTCGGCCACATCGCGCGCACCTACGACCGCGACTACGCCCACTTCACCACGCGTCAGAACCTGCAGTACAACTGGCCCAGGGTCGAGGACGTGCCCGAGATCCTGGCGCAGCTGGCCACCGTGCAGATGCACGCGATCCAGACCTCGGGCAACTGCATCCGCAACGTCACCTCCGACCCCTTTGCCGGTGTCGCCGGCGACGAGATCATCGACCCCCGACCGTGGGGCGAGATCGTGCGCCAGTGGAGCACCTTCCATCCCGAGTTCGCCTACCTCCCGCGCAAGTTCAAGATCGCGGTCAATGGGGCCACCGAAGATCGCGCGGTGATCCAGGTGCACGACATCGGCCTCGACCTCAAGCGCGACGCGGCAGGCAACATCGGTTTCCGGGTGCTGGTCGGCGGCGGCCTCGGCCGCACCCCTATCATCGGCGAGGAAATCGCCGCCTTCGTGCCGTGGCAGGACATTCTCAGCTATTGCGAGGCCATCCTGCGGGTCTACAACCTTCATGGCCGTCGCGACAATATTTACAAGGCGCGGATCAAGATTCTGGTCAAGGCATTGGGCATCGACGCTTTCCGCACCCAGGTCGAAGCCGAGTTCGTCCATCTCAAGGGCGGTCCGGCCACGCTGACCCAGGCCGAGGTGGACCGCGTTGCCCGTCATTTCGTCGATCCCGCCTACGAGACTCTGCCGGCCACCGACGCCGGCTACAGTGCGCAACTTGCGGCCAGCAAGGGCTTTGCCGCGTGGGCGAAGCGCAACGTGCGCGGCCACAAGCAGCCGGGCTACGCCAGTGTGGTGCTGTCGCTCAAGAAATCGGGCATTGCGCCGGGCGACATCACCGCCGACCAGTTCGACCGTGTCGCCGGCCTGGCCGAGCGTTACAGCTTCGGCGAAGTCCGCGTCACCCATGAGCAGAATCTGGTGCTGGCCGACGTCCGCCAATCCGACCTGTTCGCGCTGTGGGAAGCTGCCCGCGAAGCCGGCCTGGCCACCCCCAACATCGGCCTGCTGACCGACATCATTGCCTGTCCGGGCGGCGATTTCTGCGCGCTGGCCAACGCCAAGTCGATCCCGATCGCCAACGCGATCCAGGCCCGCTTCGATGACCTCGACTACCTGCACGACATCGGCGAGATCGAGATCAACATCTCGGGCTGCATGAACGCCTGTGGTCACCATCACGTCGGCCACATCGGCGTGCTCGGCGTCGACAAGAACGGGGCCGAGTTCTACCAGGTGACTATCGGCGGCGACCAGGGCAACGACACCGCGATCGGCAAGGTGATCGGGCCGTCCTTCGCCGCCGCGGAGATGCCGGATGTGGTCAGCTCACTGATCAACACCTACACCGAGATCCGTCATCCGGACGAACGCTTTATCGACACGGTGCGCCGCGTCGGCGTCGAACCGTTCAAGACCCGGGTCTATGCCGAACGCGAACAGAGGAAGCAAGCCCATGTCTGAGATCATCAAGAACGGCGCCATCCACGCCGATGAGTGGACGCTGGTGCGACTGGCCGAAGGCGAAGATGCGGCGACGGTCGAGCTGCCCGCCGGCCGCGTGATCGTGCCGTTGGCGGTGTGGCTTGCACGCCGCGATGCACTGCTGGCGCAGGCCGAGGCCGGCGTACTTGGCGTCTGGCTCGCCGGCACCGATAATCCGGCCGCACTCGCCGACGATCTGCTGCGCCTGCAACTGATCGCGGTCGACTTTCCCAAGTTTGCCGACGGGCGCGGCTATTCCATCGCCACCCTGCTGCGCGCGCGCCACGGCTATGCGGGCGAGTTGCGTGCGGTGGGCGACGTGCTGCGTGACCAGTTCTTCTTCCTCACGCGTTGCGGCTTCGACGTGCTGGTGCCAAAAGCGGACAAGTACACCCGCACCCAGCTCGAAACTGCCCTCACCAGCCTGAAGGACTTTTCCGAGCCCTACCAGGGGGCGGTGGATCGCGCCGAGCCGCTGTTCCGGCGCCAGTCACGCAAGGAGGCAGCATGAACATCGGCGTTTCCATGCTCCGCCCGGCTGCGGCCGGCCCGGCGCGCAACCCGGCCACCCATCCGGAAATCACCGCCGAGCTGCGCAACACCATTGCAGCCAAGTCCGCAGCCGCACTTCTGTTGCTGCAGCAGGTCGTGGCCGAGCTCGGCAGCGCGGGCGAACTCACCTTTGCCAACAGTTTCGGTGCGGAGGACATGGTGCTGACCGACCTGATCCTGGCGAACAAGCTGCCGATCGAGATTTTCTCGCTCGATACCGGCCGCCTGCCCGCGGAGACCTACAAGCTGATGGGTGAAGTCGAGCAGCACTATCACACCCGGCTCAAGGTGTTCTTCCCCGACGCTTCGGCCGTGGAACAATACGTGCGCACCGAGGGCATCAACGCCTTCTACAATTCAGTGGAGTTACGCAAAGCCTGCTGCCAGATCCGCAAGGTCGAACCGCTGCGTCGCGCACTGGCCGGCAAGAAGGCCTGGATCACCGGGTTGCGTGCCGCGCAATCGTCCACCCGCACCGATTTGCCGCTGCGCGCGTTCGATGCAGGCAACGGGCTGGAAAAGCTCAATCCGCTGTCGGACTGGAGCGAAAACGAAGTGTGGGCCTATCTCCGTCTGCACGGGGTACCTTACAACGCGCTGCACGATCAGTTCTATCCCAGCATCGGCTGCGCACCCTGTACCCGTGCCATTGCGCTGGGCGAGGATGTCCGCGCCGGGCGCTGGTGGTGGGAAGACCCCGAATCCAAGGAGTGCGGACTGCACGTCAAGAAGGACTGAATCATGAACCCCAAACATCCTGCCAACGCACCGCACAACATTGCAGTGGGTGCGGCGCGGCGTAGCCTGCAACATCGTATCCATGCCCTGCGCGCCGGTTTGCGCGCGGCGCTGCGCGCTTTGCGCGGCCATCACCCCGTGAAACACTGAGAATAAGAAAATGCCGACGCTGACCAAACAAACGCTTTCCCATCTCGACTGGCTCGAAGCCGAGGCGATCCACATCCTGCGCGAAGTCGCCGGCCAGTGTGCCAATCCGGTGCTGCTGTTTTCCGGCGGCAAGGATTCGATCTGCCTGCTGCGCCTGGCCGAAAAGGCCTTCCGCCCGGGCCGCTTCCCCTTCCCGCTGATGCACATCGACACCGGGCACAATTACCGGGAAGTGACCGATTTCCGCGACAAGCGCGCCGCCGAGCTGGGTGAGCGTCTGATCGTGCGTTCGGTGGAGGATTCGATGGCACGCGGGACGGTGGTGCTGAAGTCGGCGGACGAGTCGCGCAACAAGCATCAGTCGGTGACGTTGCTGGAGTCGATCGAGGAGTTCGGTTTCGATGCGTGTATCGGCGGCGCCCGCCGCGACGAGGAGAAGGCGCGGGCGAAGGAGCGGATCATGAGTTTCCGCGACGAGTTCGGTCAGTGGGATCCGAAGAACCAGCGCCCGGAGTTGTGGAATCTGTACAACGCGCGCAGCCACAAGGGCGAGAACATCCGTGCGTTCCCGATCAGCAACTGGACCGAGCTCGACGTATGGCAGTACATCGCCCGCGAGCAGCTGGAGTTGCCGTCGATCTACTTTGCTCATGTCCGTCCGGTGGTGCGCAAGAACGGGCTGTTGCAGCCGATCACCGATGTGACGCCGGCCAAGCCGGGCGACAAGATCGAGGATGTGCTGGTGCGCTTCCGCACCGTGGGCGACATCACCTGCACGGCGCCGGTGGAGTCGGATGCGGATACGCTGGAGAAGATCCTGGCCGAGACCGCCACCACCACGATCACCGAGCGCGGTGCGACACGGATGGATGACCAGACTTCCGAGGCTTCGATGGAGCAGCGGAAGAAGGAAGGGTATTTCTAAGTTCTTGGGGTGTTTTGGATGCGGTAGTTTGAAAAGGGGTGCCAGGGCGGCATGTGGGGCATTTTCTCCGAGGGCTGCGGAACTCGCCCTTCGGGCTCAGACAGTCCTCGCCCTCTCCGCAAACACCCCACACACCGCCTAAACGCATGTGCGGGAACGGTGGAAAAGCAAGAAAGCAAAGGCGAGCGTAAGAGACAGAGTTGGCAATTGCAATTCGAACCAGAGCCGGTTTTTCAGATCGTCATGACTTGAAGAAGCAAGCCCGGGATGTGTGGGGTGTTCGTGGCGCGGGCGAGGACTGTCTGAGCCCGCAGGGCGAGTTCCGCAGCCCGCAGAACGAATACCCCGCGCAGCACGGGCGGATTAGCAGCACCGCCCCCAGCCCTCCAAATGCAGAACGCACTACAGAACAAACCGAATTCTTGAAAGCTTGAAGGAACAATGAAAATGTCCGCCCCCGAAAACCTGCCCGAAATCGACAACGGCCTGCTGCGCTTCCTCACCTGCGGCAGCGTGGACGACGGCAAGAGCACCCTCATCGGCCGCCTGCTGTTCGACACCAAGACCATTCTCGCCGACACCATGAACGCCATCGAGAAAACCTCGGCCCGGCGCGGCATGGGCGCGGTCGACCTCTCGCTGCTCACCGACGGCCTGCAAGCCGAACGCGAACAAGGCATCACCATCGACGTCGCCTACCGCTACTTCACCACCGGCCGACGCAAATACATCATTGCCGACGCCCCGGGCCACGAGCAATACACCCGCAACATGGTCACCGCCGCCTCCACCGCCAACCTCGCCATCATCCTCATCGATGCGCGCAAGGGCGTGCTCACCCAGACCCGCCGCCACTCCTACCTCGCCAGCCTGGTCGGCATCCCCCACCTGCTGGTCGCAGTCAACAAGATGGATCTCGTCGACTTCGACGAAGCCACCTACGAACGAATCAAGGCCGACTACCTCGCTTTCGCCGCCCAGCTCGACATCAAGGACGTGCGCTTCATCCCCATCTCCGCGCTGGACGGCGACATGATCGTGGACCGCGGCGAACGCCTCAACTGGTACACCGGCCCCACCCTGCTCGACATCCTCGAAGCCGCCCCCGCCGCCCACACCGAACAGGCCGAGGACTTCCGCCTCCCGGTGCAATTCGTCTGCCGCCCGCACGACTCCGCCAACCCCGAACTGCATGACTATCGCGGCTTCATGGGCCGGGTCGAATCGGGCGAAGTCGCCGTCGGCGACGCCGTCACCGTGCTGCCCTCGGGCGCCTCGAGCAGGATCAAGGCGATCGAGATCGGTGGCCAGCAACTCGAGCGCGCAATTCACGAGCAATCGGTCACCCTGCTGCTCGAAGACGAAATCGACATCTCGCGCGGCGACATGATCGTGAAATCCGCCGAGCTGCCCGAGTCGGTCAAGCAGATCGACGCCACCGTGTGCTGGCTGTCGGAAACCCCGATGTCACCGGCCCGCACCTATCTCGTGCGTCACACCACGCGCGAGGCAAAGGCCAAGATCGCCAAGATCGACTACCGGCTCGACGTGAACACGCTGGAACAACAAGCAGTCACCAGCCTGGCAATGAACGACATTGCCCGCCTCACGCTCAAGCTCGCCCAACCCATCGTGGCCGACCGCTACGCCCGCAACCGTGCCACCGGCGCCTTCATCATCATCGACGAAAGCACCAACAACACGGTCGGCGCCGGGATGATCTGTTAGTACACGCCCCTGCTTTGTGGCCGACTTTAGTCGGCCACAGGTGCCTGGTTCTGGCGCTGGTGCCCGAGCCACCTCCTGCGGCGGACTGAGGTCCGCCCTACGGCGGCTCCAACCGGAACATGTGCCTGATTCGGAGAACGGTATCTACGGCGCTGGCACCGGGAATGGACGCTTGTCCCGGATAGCACGGCGCCGGCTCGCGCCCGCTTGCCCCCGTTGGAGCTGCCCGCTGTCGACAGGCTTTGCCATCGCCTCCCGCCTGTCGTACCCTCCAGCCCCGCTCCAGTGCTTTCCCTCCCGGCCCTTCAGCCGGCTTCTGCCATGTCCGCATTCACCCTAGTCGTCATCAAACTCGCCGCCGGGCTGTTGCTCGACCGTCTTTTCGGCGAGCTGCGACGCTTTCACCCGCTGGTTGGTTTCGGGCGCTGGGCGGTGGGGGTCGAGGCACGCATACGCCGCATCGGCGATCAACGCATCGACGGTCTGCTGGCCTGGCTGCTTGCCGTTGCACCCTGGGTGGTGCTTGCGATCGCACTTCGCCATGTCCACCCGCTGGCGCACTGGCCGGTGGACATTCTGCTGCTGTATTTTGCCCTCGGCGCGCGCAGCCTTACCGAACACGCCGAAGCGATCGCAGCACCGCTCGAGGCGGGCAAGCTTGAGGAAGCACGGCGCCGGGTCGGCTGGATCGTGAGCCGGGACACCAGCAGGCTCGATGCCGAAGGCGTGGCCCGCGCCGGCACCGAATCCGTACTCGAAAACGGCAATGACGCCGTGTTCGGCGCGCTGTTCTGGTTCCTGCTCGCGGGTGGCCCCGGTGTGCTGTTGTTTCGTCTGGCCAACACGCTCGATGCAATGTGGGGCTATCGCACTCCGCGCTACCTCCAGTTCGGCTGGGCTGCCGCGCGCATCGACGATCTGCTCAACACGGTGCCCGCCCGGATCACCGCCCTCACCTACGCCCTGCTCGGCCACACCCGTCGCGCGCTCGATTGCTGGCGCCGCCAGGCCCCGGCGTGGGACAGCCCAAACGCAGGACCAGTCATGGCGGCGGGCGCCGGGGCACTCGGGGTCGCCCTCGGCGGCGCCGCGATCTATCACGGTCGCACCGAACAGCGCCCTCCACTGGGTGAAGGCAGGGTACCCGATGCGCGCGCGCTTCGCGGTGCAATTACGCTGGTGCGCCGCGGCATCGTGCTTTGGCTGACGCTCGCCATCGTCGTCGCGCTTGTTCTGGAGTGGATCCATGCTTGAGCACGGCGGGCGCTTACGGCACGCTTCGGCCACCTACGGCATTGCACTCGAACAGTGGCTGGATCTGTCCACCGGAATCAATCCCCACCCCTACCCGGCCCCTGCCATTCCGCCCACCCTATGGCAACGCCTGCCCGAGGACGATGACGGGCTCGAGGCTGCCGCCGCCGCCTACTACGGGAGCGACCAGTTGCTGCCGGTCGCCGGATCGCAGCCGGCGATCCAGCTGCTGCCGGCGCTGCTTCCCGGCAGGCGGGTCACGATGCCGTGCCCGACTTACGCCGAACACCCCCACGCCTGGCGGGAACACGATCTGCGCATCCGCGGGGACGGCACGGACGCCATCGACAAGCTCATCGACGACACCGACGTGCTGGTGTTGGTACATCCGAACAACCCGTCGGGCGCCCGCTTCGAGCGCGAGCAGTTGCTCGAATGGCACCGACGCCTGTCACAACGCGGCGCCTGGCTGGTGCTGGACGAAGCCTTCATCGACGCCGACCCGGGCGCCAGCCTGGCAGGAGAAGCAGGCCGCCCCGGGCTGGTCGTGCTGCGCTCCATCGGCAAGTTCTTCGGCCTCGCAGGTGCGCGGACCGGCTTCGTGCTGGGTCCGCCGAGCCTGCGTACCGCGCTGGCCGAGCGGCTCGGGCCGTGGACGGTGAGCGGCCCATCGCGGTTCGTGGTACGCGCGGCACTTGACGACCGGACCTGGCAGCACACAATGCGACGCCGCCTGGCGACCGACAGCCAACGCCTGGCCACCCTGTTGCACACCGCCGGCCTTGGCATCCCGCGCGGCCCCGCGCTGTTCCAGTGGATCGTGCATCCTGCCGCAAGCAGCATCCATCATGCGCTGGCGCTTCGCGGCATTCTGGTACGCCACTTTGACACACCCTCCAGTCTGCGCTTTGGCCTGCCGCCGGATGAATCCGGCTGGCAAAGACTGACCGAAGCCCTTGCCGCTCTGTAATAAAGGAAACCTCATGAAGAAAAACCTATACCGTGCTGTTGTGCTGGCTACGGCGCTTGGGCTGCCGGTGACCGCCACCGCGACAGAGGTCCGCGTCACCGACGATAGCGGGCGCGAGCTTCGCCTGCCCCAGCCCGCCCGACGCATCGTCAGCCTTGCCCCGCACATCACCGAACTGCTGTTTGTCGCAGGCGCGGGCAAACAGGTGGTCGGGGTGGTGTCCTACAGCGACTTCCCAGAGGCGGCCAAGGCATTGCCTCAGGTCGGCGGCTACACCAGCGTGGATATGGAGGCCGTCGCCGCGCTCAAGCCGGATCTCGTCATCGCCTGGAAGAGCGGTAACCGCAACGCACACCTCGATCGCCTTGCTGCGCTTGGCGTACCGGTCTACATCAACGAACCGCGCAACCTGGACGACGTGGCGCGCAGCCTCGAGACGCTGGGACACCTGGCCGGCAGCGACGCCGCTGCCGGCGCCGCTGCCGGCGAGTTCCGCAAGCGCCTCGCGGCGCTGCGCACCCGCTACGCCAGCCAACCGCCGGTTCGGACCTTCTACCAGGTGTGGGATCGTCCGCTGATGACGATCAACGGCGTACATCTGATCGGCGACGTGATCCGGCTGTGCGGTGGCGAGAACATCTTCGCCGAGCTGACGCAACTTGCGCCGACCGTCAGCGTGGAGGCGGTGCTCGCCGCCAACCCGGAAGCCGTCGTTGCCAGTGGCATGGGCGAGGCCCGGCCCGAATGGCTGGACCAATGGCGACGCTGGCCGGCCCTGAGCGCAGCGGCCGCCGACAATCTGTTCTTCATCCCGCCCGCGATCATCCAGCGTCACACGCCACGCATTCTGGACGGCGCCACCCAACTGTGCGAGCAACTCGACGCGGCCCGCAGCAAGCGCCCGCCAAGCGCCGTCGAACACGTCAGATAAAGCGGGTGGCCTCTTCCAGTTCGCTGTGGGTTCGGGCCTGGCCGAGCGCGCCGACAAACTTGCGCCACGCAAGGTCGGGCTCGTCGATGCGGACCAGTGCAATCGTTTCGTCATTCGAACCGCGGCGCAGCACGGTCACTGTCATGACGCTGCGATCGGCAACCCCCAGATCGATCGACACCTGACCGGTACTGCCTACCGGCAGGGGGCGATCGGCGCGCACCCGAAAGCCGGATGCTGAACACTCGAACACCTTGAGCGGATAGCGTCGGCGGATGCCGAACTGACTCAACTGCAGCTCACCCGGACACATCACCGAAAAGCGCCGATGCGTACGCCGACGCATTTCCGAGCGCGGCGTATCTTCCGGCACGGGCGGCAGACAGCCCTTGAACTCCGGCAAGTCGTAAATCGAGTGCAACAGCAACAATTCCCGCGGCCGCAGACTGGCGAAGGCCGTGGTGCGCTGATTGAAGAAATGCTCGATCAGTGCGGGGGTCATCACCGGGTCGGTGGTGGTGTAGAAGCGCTTCTCCGGAAAGACGATATTGGGCACGGTGGTCGCGGTGAAATACCGGAACAGGTTCTTTGCGGGCGGCAGATGGTCATAACGCCGACGAAAAACCGCGGGAGCGGCGCCCAGATCCAGATGTGCGCCCACCGCGGGTGCCCCGTTGACGAAGTCGTAGTGCTCAACCGGCCGTTGAGCCAGGCGGCGGAAGCACAGCACCGTCTCATAAAAGCCAACATGACGTGGGTTCACCGCGATAACCAGATGGCGCGTGTCGAACTGTCGCGTTGCGTACTCATACATGAACTTGATCAAGGGCAGCAGGATGGTGCCGCTTGCCGAGCGAAAGCGACGATCAATCGCCAGCGCTGACACCTCCGCCACATTGCCGCCTGCGTGCCGGATCGCTTCGAGGTCGAAGATCCGCTGCAACGGAAACCCCATCGCACTCTCGCGGATCAGCGACAGCGTGCCGACAACCCGGTTGCCGTGCTTGCATAGCAGGGTCGAGGTGGTTGGCAATGCATGGTAGATGGTGACCCGCATGTTCGACGGGTCAGGCCGCATGAAGCCAGCATCCACGTAGGCTTCATGAAGCAGATGGAAGCATGCCTCGAGTTCGGCCTCGGTCTCCGCCAGCTTGAACACGAGCTTGTCCGAAAGCGGCTCGTCACAACGGATCATCTTGCTGTACGCCGCAAACCGCAATCGTTGCGGCAAGAATACAGCCAGCCGCGGCGCCACACTTTTCGCGAACTTCTTGATTGCGCTTTTCATGTCGCGGCTACGGTCAGGTCGAACCGCATAGGCTTACCCGGTGGGTTCGTGGTGGTACGCATGATAGCCCGACGACGGCCCCACCCAAACAATCAGTTTTCGTTAATATTCCGGATATCAGACCGATAAGAACGGAGACAGCTCATGACCCACCCCTTAGCCTCCATCTCGCGCCGCCGTTTTCTCGGACTCGGCGCCGGCGCTGCAACCGGACTGGGGGTGACCCTCGGCTACCCCCGGATCGCCGCATTTGCTGCGGACCTTGAGGATTTCATCAAGGGTCCGCCGGTGCCCGACATCGCGCCGCAGCAGCTATCGGAGCACGTGTGGATGATCTACTCGAAGGACGGATTTCCCACACCGGAGAACCAGGGCATGATGAGCAACATCACTTTCGTGCTCACGCGCAAGGGCGTAGTCTTTCTCGACCCGGGCGGCTCGCTGCAGATCGGTGAAATGGCGCTGCGCCAGGTCCGGAAACTGACCGATAAACCGGTGGTGGCGGTATTCAACTCGCATTATCACGGCGATCACTGGCTGGCCAACCACGCCTGTGTCGATGCGTTTGGCCCCGACTTGCCGATCTATGCCCATCCGCTTACCAAGAACCAGATCGAAGGGGTCGAGGGCAGCAGTTGGCGCAGCCTGATGGAACGCTGGACCAACCAGGCCACCGCAGGTACCCGCATCGTGCCACCCAACCAGATCGTCGAGCACGGCGCCGAGTTCGACTATGGCGACCTTACGCTGCGGGTGCACCACTACGGTACTGCGCACACTCCAGGCGACATCTGCGTGGAAGTGGTGCAGGACAAACTCACCTTTGTCGGCGACGTCGCGATGGACCGGCGCATTGCCAACATGGACGACGGCTCCTACCTCGGCACGTTCCGCTTCTACGATGAACTGGAAAAGAACGCCCCGTCACGGATCTGGGTGCCGGGACACGGCCACCCGAGCGACCAGGTGCTGAACTGGAATCGCGAGTTGTTCGAGGGCATTTACGACAACTGCGTGACGACAGTCAAGGAAGGCCTCGGCATGGAGGTGGCGCGCGATCGGGTGATCAAGGACCCGCGGGTAGCGAGCCGGGCGGCGGACACCCTCGGCTTCGATGCCAACATCGGCAAATACACCAGCATTGCCTACCTCGAGGCGGAGAAGGAGGCGTTCTAGTCGCTTCCGGTCCGATCAGACGAGCGGCTGCGTCGCCCTTTGCTGTCAGACGCGCCGCGATACTGATCTCGCCACCCGGACCGGGCGTCCTGCCACCAGGCCCGGTCGAACACCCAGGCGAGCGTTGGCAGCAGGGGGGCAAAATAGTGACTTGCGGCGGATGGCCGATCGGCCGGTGCGGCACGCAGGGGAACCCTCAGCGCCCTCAGGCGCTCGTGAAGCGAAGGGTGAAAGGGAAACGCATCCTCAGCACCCTCCTCGAACAGGGCTTCAGTGGCCGCACGGACCGAGGATGGCCGCAGAAACCCGGCTTCCACACCAAGCCCCATCTCGCGATAAGGTCTGATCGACGGGCGGGCGCGAACTTCGCTTTGTGCCATGACCTTGGGCCAGTAATCCTGACGCAGAAAACGCTCCTTGAGCGTCACCTCGACCAGGGTTTCACCAAGCAGGCCCGCTCCGACAAACTGCGCGGCCATGGCGTCGGCCTCGAACTCCTCGATTCGCGACAGCCGTAGCATGTTGCGATAGAAGCGGCGCAGACTGCGATCGGCAAGCGGCTCGATCATGGGCATGGCCTCGCACGCGGCATCGAGCACCCTCAGCCACCATGCGCGCAGGTGAGCGCCGACTTTGCCCAGGCCTCTGCGCTGCACCGCAAGGTGGGCAAACTCGTGCGCCAGCACAGCCGAAAGCTGCGATCGCGACACACTGTGCACCAGCGACAACCCCAACATCAGATGCGTGTCGATACGCCCCACGCAGCCCCAGCGCGCGCGCTGCATCACCGACGCATTGATGTCGCGCGTAACCCAGACTCGATCAATCCGATCGGCGCCGAGGTGTGCTGCGATCTGGTCGATCAACTGATAGAAGTCCGGCGCTGCGTCACGCAGCAGGCGCACCCCCTCTGGAACCGGCGGTGGGACGCAGAGCACCGCCGCCAGACGCGCACCCACATAGGCGGCCAACACGGCCGCCAGGCTCGAAGCCAGCGTGGTCAGCGGCGCGCCCTCGTTGAGCGACTGCCAGCTGTGCATCAGGGCGAAAACGGCGCCAGACAGCGCCAGCAGCACCACAGCGCAGACTGCCATCAGGCCGAGTGCGGCCACCATGCCAAGCCGCATCGCCAGACGCGGTCGAAGATCAAACAATCGGGAACGGGGCACGTACATTGGCGCTCACTCCTGCGATGGCGGCAAAACCTGACGAACTATACTCGCCACCGACACGAACTGGTATTGCACGAAAGGAATAGACCTTAATAAAAAAGTGGTTTTAGGGGCAGTTCATACCCATTCCCTCGCTTTCCACTCGCGAAGCGTCTACAGTGTCGGCACGTTGCGCGCCCGACCAATCGGCCGCAGCGCCTTCCAACGACCTTTTCGGTCACGAATCCCGCCCGCCTAGATTGGTGTCGTCCGCACCCCGGATGACAGGCCGACGCCGGAGCACTTTTCTCGCATGAACACAGAATCAAACTTTGCCAGTCTCGGACTGGCCGAACCCTTGCTGCGCGCCATTTCGGAAGCCGGCTACACCACACCCACGCCGATCCAGGCACAGGCCATTCCGCAAGTCCTGGCCGGTGGAGATTTGCTGGCAGCGGCGCAAACCGGCACCGGCAAGACGGCCGGCTTCACCCTGCCGGTACTGCACATCCTGTCGCAGACTCATGTACATCCGCACCCCAACGGCCGTCCGCGCTGCCTTATCCTGACCCCCACCCGCGAACTCGCGGCCCAGGTCGAGGAATCGGTCAAAACTTATGGCAAGCACGTTCCGCTCACCTCGATGGTGATGTTCGGCGGGGTGAACATCAACCCGCAGATCGCGGCGCTCAAGAAGCGCGTCGACATTCTGGTTGCCACCCCGGGGCGGCTGCTGGATCACGTCGGCCAGCGCACGCTCGATTTGTCGGGGGTCGAGATCCTGATTCTCGACGAAGCCGACCGCATGCTCGACATGGGTTTCATCCGTGACATCCGCAAGGTCCTCGCGCTGCTGCCCAAGAAGCGTCAGAACCTGCTGTTCTCGGCGACCTTCTCGGAGGAAATCCGCGAACTGGCCAACACCCTGCTGCACAAGCCGGCCTGCGTCGAAGTGGCCCCGCGCAACACGGCCACCGAGCTGGTCGAGCAGTCGGCCTACATGATCGGGCAGAAGCAGAAGCGCGAACTGCTGGCGTGGCTGATCAAAGAGCGCCAGTGGTTCCAGGCGCTGGTCTTCACCCGCACCAAGCACGGCGCGAACAAGCTGGCCGAATACCTCACCAAGCACGGCATCGAGTCGGCGGCGATCCACGGCAACAAGAGCCAGGCTGCGCGTACCCGGGCACTGTCGCAGTTCAAGGACGGCTCGCTCCCGGTGCTCGTTGCAACCGACATCGCCGCACGCGGCCTGGACATCGACCAACTGCCGCAAGTGGTGAATTTCGAGCTGCCCAACGTCCCCGAAGACTATGTGCATCGCATCGGCCGTACCGGTCGGGCAGGCGCTACCGGCAACGCGATCTCGCTGGTTGATCGGGAAGAAGTGAAGATGCTCGCCGACATCGAACGCGTGATGCGGCGCAAGATCGACCGCGTCACCGCCGAAGGCTTCGTACCCAGCGCCGGCGCTGAGGAAGCACATGACGCAGATCAGCGTCGCGAACCGATGCCGCGTCGCGGTGGTGGTGGCGGCCGCTCGAACCAGGACCGCAAACCCGCAAACGCACCGGCGACGCGTAACGAGCGCCCTGCCGGACGCGGCCCCGCCAATGGCGGCCAACCGGCCAGCCGTGCGCCCCAGCGCGCACGCGGCGAAGCCGATGGCAACCGCGCGCGCCCGGCCAATGCCCCGCGTACCGAAGTTGACGGCAATCGCAGCGCACCGAACCGCCCTGAAGCGAATGGCAACAACGGTGGCAACCGCAACCGTCCGGAAGCAAATGGCAACCGTGCGCCACAGCCGTCCGAGCGCCGCAGCCCTGCACCGCGCGCCGCGCTGTTTTCGGCCAGAACCGGAAACGGCAACCGCTGACCCGTTTGCCTGAACGCGTCGAAGCAACAAAAAAGACCACCTCACGAGGTGGTCTTTTTTGTTGGTGCCTGCGGCCCCCGCCTATCGGGCGGCAGATCCCGTACGTCGTTGTTACCGTTCGACAGGCCACCCGTTCTCGGACAACACCGCCTCAATGGGCATCCGCTCGGCCCAATGTTCAAGTTCGAGCATTGGCTTCGGATAAAAGACATCCACATGTCCGAGGCACAGCACCGCCACCGGGCGCGCATCAGCCGGCATCGACAGCAAGGCACCCAATTTGACCGGATCGAAGATTGACACCCAGCCCATGCCCAGCCCCTCAGCACGCGCAGCCAACCACATGTTCTGGATGGCACAGGCCACTGAGGCCAGATCCATCTCGGGCAAGGTTCTGCGGCCGAAGATGTGCTTCTCCCGCCCGTCTGCCAGCGCCACCACCAGCACCTCCCCCGCTTCACGCACGCCCTCGACCTTGAGCCTCATGAACTCGTCCTCGCGCTCGCCCAACGCGCGCGCGGTGGCTATCCGCTCCTCCTCGATCAGCGCGTGCATCTGCTCGCGCAAAGCGCCATCGGTAATCCTGATGAACCGCCACGGCTGCATGCAACCAACGCTCGGTGCCTGATGCGCCGCCCACAACAGACGCCCCAGCAAGGCGGGATCGACCGGCTCAGGGAGAAAATGTCGCATGTCGCGACGTTCCGCAATCGCGCGATAAACAGCGGCGACTTCGCCAGCGGCGTAAGCATGGGACATGGCAAACTGACGTCCATACACAATAAGATCGCAAGTTTAACTCAAGCGGTCCCACGCACTGGATCGATGCCATACGCGCCAGTATGGAACATACGTATAATCCCGTATTTCACACATCAATAAAATGCATTTGACAGGAGCGAGAGGATGAACATGCAGTCCCTTTACGATCAGAAGCGGATGAGCGCTGCCGACGCGGTAAGCCTTGTTCACAACGGTGATGCCGTCATCGTGCCAACTGGCGTGGGTGAACCGCCCGCCCTGCTCACTGCCCTGTCCGAGCGCCGTCACGAACTGCGCAATGTCGCGGTCAGCCAGATTCTGCCGCTGCGCAAGTTCGCCTATATCGACCCTGAAGTGCGCGCCAACATCCGTCACGACGCCTATTTTTTCAGCGGTGCCACGCGCCCGGGCGGTCATGCCGGCTGGGTGGACTTCATTCCCGCCTATTTTTCCGAACTGCCGATGCTGATCGACCGCGGCCTGTCACCCGCCGACGTGGTGCTGTCCATGGCCTCGCCCATGGACGAGCACGGCTACTTCGCGCTGTCGCTGGCACCGGACTACACCATGGCCGCGGTGCGCAAGGCGCGCGTAATCCTGCTCGAGGTGAACCCCAACGTGCCGTTTGCCAACGGCGACTGCCACGTGCACATCTCGCAAGTCTCCGGTCTGGTCGAAAGCAACGAGGAGTTGTTTGAAGTCGGCCTGCCCGCCATCGGCCCGGTCCAGGAAGCGATCGGCAAGCATGTGGCCGACCTCATCGAAGACGGCTCCACCCTGCAGATCGGCTACGGCGGCATTCCCGACGCGGTGGTGATGCAGTTGCAGCACAAGCGTGACCTCGGGATCCACACCGAGATGGTTGGCGACGGCATCCTGTCGCTGATCGAAAGCGGTGCGGTCACCAACCGGCGCAAGACCTTCATGCCGGGCAAGATGGTTGCCACCTTCGCGCTCGGCTCACGCAAGCTGTACCGCTTCCTGCACCGCAACCCGATGCTGGAGATGCACCCGGTCGATTTCACCAACGATCCCTACATCGCCGCCCGCAACGACAAGTTGTGCGCGATCAACGCCACCCTGCAGATCGACCTGCTGGGCCAGTGCGGCTCCGAAAGCCTGGGGCACCTGCCGTATTCCGGAACCGGCGGCCAGGTCGATTTCGTGCGCGCAGCCAACCGCTCGAAAGACGGCAAGGCCTTCATCGTGCTGCCCTCCACCGCCAAGAACGACAGCGTGTCGCGCATCGCACCGGTGTTGTCACCCGGCACCCACGTCAGCACCAGCAAGAACGACATCAACTACGTGGTCACCGAATTCGGGGTCGCCCAACTGCGCGGAAAATCGGCCAAGCAGCGCGCCGAAGCGCTGATCGGAATCGCCCACCCGGACTTCCGCAGCGAACTGCGTGAGGCTGCCAGAAAGATGAACCTGCTTTGATCGGTGTTGGTGCTCGCCCGATGTAACAACGGTGGGCGGCGGGCTTGCCACGACTCCGATTCAGTCCAGCGCCCCGAAAGGGGCGTTTTTCGTGCGTGGGCGAAAGGATTGGCAAGTTTGTGATCTACGCGGCCAGGCGCACGATTCGTTGCATCGAACGATGTCAGCCGATGACGTTGACCGGAAGCACCGGGATTGTTCGGTCGGGCTTTCCACCCCCAGTCACACGAATCGCTAAAGATTTCCGCCAGAATGCCGAAACTCTGAACAGAACCCTTGGATGTTCAGCGATGAAGCTCACCCGATCCCTGTCGATGCACCTTGCCGTCGCGCTCCTGCTCTTCGCAGTTGGCGGACAGTCACGTGCAGCCGACTGGCAAAAGGTGTTGAGCGACCGCGGACGGACGGTGGAGATCGACCGCGCGAGCATCTTCGATTCCGACCGCGGTACCAAGGTGTCGTGGGGGCGCGTGGTGCTATCGGATCCGGACGCGACGGCGGCAGGATATCGGACGATCAAGGCGCTGAACCGCTACGATTGTCGCAACCGAAGCTTCTTCACCATCAAACGGGTCTACCTTGATATCAATGAGCGGGTCCTGAGAGAGGAATCCGTCAGCGAGCAGACGCCGATCGGGGTGGAGCCGAATACCGCCGATGAGCGGATGTGGCGCGAGGTGTGCCGACCGCCCGGCGGGGCGGATTTGCAGACAGTTGCGGAAGCGGCCGGCAAGGCTGCAGCCGCAACCACCGTTGCAGTAAAGCCGCCGCCCACTGCAGCCGTGGTTTTGCCGGCGCCACCCAAGGTGGCGCCGGTAGTCGAAGCAAAGAAGACCGAAGTCGCACCGAAACCCGCGGCCGCAGCCATCGTGCCTGCCCCGGCCACACCCGCAACACTCGAAAAGACACCTGCCCCCCCGATTTCGCCGCCCCAGGCAGTGATACTCGACAAACCGGTCGATCTCCCCAAGGCCGAACCTACCCCTGCCGCAATGCCGATTCCGTCCATCCGGCCAAACCTGGCCGCCCTGGCGGCGAAAAACCAGCTCGGGATGGCCGCCTCCGCTGCAGCTGCTGTACCACCTAGCCCTCCCGCAGCACCTGCTGCACCGGCTACACCCACAGAATCCACGACTCTGCCGCCCACGCCCACCGTGGCGCCACCTCCTGGCACCGAAGTGCGCCCCGCTGTTTCTCCGCTGCCAACTACCGCCCCGGCGCCAAAGCCTGCACCTGCTCAAGCCGCGGCAAACCCCGGGCGCACCCCTGCCGCACGAGTCGCCCCCTCGCCCCGTGTTCAAGCCGCACCGGCTGTTCGAGCAAGCTCGCCGCCAAGCGCATTCCGCCCCGCGGAAGGCGACGGCTGGAGCTACGCGGGCGACACCGGCCCCGATCGCTGGGGCAGTCTGCGCCCCGACTGGAAGCTATGCGCTGAAGGCATTCGCCAGTCTCCGATCGACCTGCGCGACGGCGTTGCGGTTGAACTGGACCCGGTGAAATTCGACTATCGGGCGAGCCGATTCCGCATCACTGACACCGGCAACATGCTGCGGGTGAATGTAGGCGAAGGCATGGGCATCGAGGTCCGAGGACAGCGCTACACGCTCGAGTACTTCACCCTGCACCGCCCTTCCGAAGAGCGTGTGGGTGGCGGCGCATCCGACATGGTGGCGCACTTCCACCATCGCGACAGCGACGGCAAGCCGGCCGTGCTCGGGGTGCTGCTGGAGCGCGGCGAGCAGACCAACCCCTTGCTGCAGATGGTGCTCAATAACCTGCCGCTGGAGAAAGGCAACACCTACATGCCAGAGGCGATGATCGACCTTGGCGCATTCCTGCCAGTCGATCCGGGGCACTTCCTGTACATGGGCTCGCTCACCACACCACCGTGCACCGAGGGCGTACTGTGGATCGTGATGAAGGAACCCGTGCTACTGTCGGACGACCAGCTGGAGATTTTCACCCGCCTCCACCCACGCAACTCACGTCCGATTCAGCCTACCAAGGGGCGACTGGTGCTGGAATCGCGTTAAACGGGATCAGCCTCAAGTCCGACAGCCTCCTAGCGTCTCACCAAGAAACCGCTCCACCGCCGGCACCGTCGCAAACGCCACGTTGAAGCGCAGCCACGGGCTGGGCTGCATCTGCGGACGGAAGACCTTGCCGGGGGCGAGCATGATGTTCTGCGCCGCAGCCGCGGAAGCCAGGGCAGCAACGTCCTCGAAGCCCGGTGGCCGCGCCCACACAAACACCCCGCCCTTGGGCTCCAGATAGACCTCGAGCCCGATCCGCTCGAGCATCCGCAGACACTCATCGGTAGCCTGTGCAAGACGGCCCTGCAAACGGTCGAGGTATTTGCGGTAATGGCCATCTGTGAGCATCTGGTACACGAGTTGTTCGTTGAACTCGCTCGAGGCAACCGAGGTGAGCGTTTTCACATCGGTGAGTTCTGCTGCAAGATCGGGGCGGGCCGCCAGAAAACCCACCCGCAGGCTGCCCGACAGGGTCTTGGAGAAGCTGCCGACGAAGATCACCCGGTTGAGCTGGTCCAGGTTGGCCAGCCGGGTGGTGGCATGAGGATGGAAATCTGCATAAGTGTCGTCCTCGATCACCAGGAAGTCGTGTTTTTCGGCCAGCTGCAGGATGCGAAAGGCCACCCCCGGCGACAGGTTGGCACCGGTCGGGTTGTGCAGCACCGAATGGGTGAAGAACACGCGCGGCTTATGGTGGGCGAGCAAGGCCTCGAGCTGCTCCACATCCGGGCCGTCAAGCTTGCGCGGCACCCCTACGAGAATGGCGCCCTGCAGGCGCAGGTTGCCGAAGAAGTTGAAGTACCCCGGATCATCCACCAGCACGGTATCGCCCGGCTTGACCAGATGGCGGGCAAGAATGTCGAGGGCGCGGGTGGCACCTTCGGTCAGCACGATCTGATGTGGAGCGGCGCCGATGCCGAACTCGGCCAGCTTTACCTGCAACTGCTGACGCAGTGGCAGGTAGCCCTGCGCCGTGCCGTAGGCCGTCAGACGCGCATCAGGACGACGCGACAGGCTGCGCAGGTGACGGCGCAGACCGTCCTCGTCGAGCCAGTCGGGCGGCAGCCAGCCAGCGCTGGCCTTGATCTGAGCGGCACCGCCGTCCAGCGCCTGGCGCATCATCCACGCCACATCCACCGCCCGGTCCGTACTCGCCAACTGGCGACCTTCGCCGCCCTCGCGCCGCGGCGCGACATAGAAACCGGAGCCACGCCGCGAGCGCAGGTAACCCAGCGCCACCAGCCTGTCGTAAGCCTCGACCACGGTGAAGCGGCTCACCTGCTGGCTCTCGGCCAGCTTGCGGATCGGCGGCATCTTCATGCCAGCACGCAGGATGCGATCGTCGATCTGGCTACGCACCGCATCGACGATCTGCTCCACCAGCGGCGTGGCCTGAGCGTTATCGAGACTAACCATCAACATTACGCATCTCCCTCCCGGACCCGGCCCATGGACATGAACCCGTACTGCATGACTCCGTACCGCCTGTTCGACCGGTACGATTCAGTGCTCGACCACTCAAAGCGTCCGTGGCAATTGATCAAGTGTCCGGTAGTGTCTGGCTGACGATGGACCATTGTCAAGGAGCCCGACATGTACCAGAAGCGCTCATACCTGCTCCCCCTGCTGCTGAGTGCCGCACTGCTGACGGGCTGCGGCGAAGTGCAGACCGATAGCCCGGTCGAACTCCTGTGGCCGGAACGGCAAGCGATCTTTCGTCTCGATGCCACACGCGCCAGGCTCGAGGTGTTTTCGATCCGCGGTGGCATCACACCACTGGGCACGGTGGCCCTGCCCGCCGCATTCTGCCCCACCACGATGGCACTGGATGCGACTGGAAACCGCCTGTGGCTGTGGAGCGCGCGCAGCGGCATGGTGATCGACGCACGCAGCTTGAGGGTGGTTCGACAGTGGCAATCAGGGTCTGCAGATCAGGCCGAAGAGCCCGAGCCGGTGCGCATGATCAGCAAGGCACTTCCCGTCTGGACGGCGTGCGGTTACGGCGAAATGCCCCTACAGGCCATGAAGAAAGCGCAGTGAAAAATTAACTTGCGGGATTCACTTCACTCGCCTTTAATGACTAACCAGTCAGTTACTAATTAAAGCGAACCAGGATGAATTCTCCAGTCGGTCTTTGCCTGCCAGAACAGGCAGCAGCGCAGCGCGAATCGGAATGTGTCATCGCCTCAACCCGCAGCGATGCCGAAGATGCCCGCTGAGCCGACCACCGCGCGCCGCCGGCGCAAGGAAGCACGGCCCCAGGAGCTGACTGACGCTGCGCTGGCACTGTTTGTCGAAAAGGGTTTTGCCGCCACTCGCCTGGACGAAGTCGCAGCGCGGGCGGGTGTTTCCAAGGGCACCCTCTACCTCTACTTCGACAGCAAGGAAGCCTTATTCAAGGCGGTGATTCGCGAAGGCGTGGTGCCCGCCATCGAGGCGGGCGAGGCGATGCTCGCCGAACAGGCCGACGACCCTGTCACCCTGTTGCGCATTTTTCTGCAAAGCTGGTGGGATCGCATTGGCAGCACCGAGCTCGGCGGCATCCCGAAGCTGATGATGTCCGAGGCCGGCAACTTTCCCGAAGTTGCACGCTACTACGACGAGGTCGTGATCCAGCGCGGGCTCGCGCTGCTGCGCACAGCCGTCCAGCGCGGCATCGATCAAGGCATTTTCCGTCCGGTCGACCCGGCGCTGATCGGCACCCTCTTGATCGCGCCCCTGATCCACCTCGCGAACTGGCGCAACTCGTTCGCTGCATGCTGCGGCAACGGAATCGATCCGCAAGCCTACGTCGACGCCCACATCGATCTGGTACTGAACGGACTCCGCGTTCAACCCTCCCTCCCCGGAGCACCCCAATGAAACGTCTGACCAAGCTGGCTTTGCCTTCACTGGTGCTATTGCTGGCAGCCTGCTCGCCACCACCCGCCGCCGCCCCCGTCACCCGCGCGGTGCTGGTGCGCACCATTGGACAGGATGCCGGCGCACCGATGATGCAAGTCTACACCGGCGAGATCCGGGCCCGCTTCGAGAGCGACCTTGCGTTCAGGCTGGGCGGCAAACTGATAGCGCGCAAGGTGGATACCGGCGATCGCGTCAGTCGCGGTCAGGTGCTCGCCCGTCTCGACCCTCAGGATGCACAACTGGCGGCCAGTGCAGCCAGCGCCCAGGTTGCCGCAGCCGAGGCCGAGGCATCGCTGGCGCGGGCGGAGCTGGCACGCACCGAAACACTGCTGGCAAAGAACTTCGTCAGTGCCTCGGCGGTGGACGGCCGGCGCAGCGCGATGCAGGCGGCCGAGGCGCGCCTGCGTCAGGCCCGGGCACAGGCTGCGAGTGCGGGCAACCAGGCCACCTACACCGAACTGCTGGCCGACAGCGACGGCGTCGTCACCGCAGTCGCGGCCGAGACCGGCCAGGTGGTAGCCGCCGGGCAGACGGTACTACGCCTGGCACGGCCGGGCGAACGCGAAGTGCAAGTGCACGTACCGGAGAACCGGGTGCAGCAGACCGCGCCGGGCGCCGCTGTCACCGTTCGCCTGTGGCTGGCGCCGGACCAGGTCCGCAGCGGCCGGGTGCGCGAGGTATCGCCGGCCGCCGACCGCGCCACCCGTACCTACGCGGTGCGCGTGAGCATCGACGAGGGCGATGATCTCCCACTGGGTGCCACCGCCAGCGTCGCGCTTGGCGGCATCGCAAGCGCGCACAGCATCCTGCCGCTGAGCGCCGTCACTCGACAGAATGGACAAGCATCTGTGTGGCTGGTGGATGACGCGGGCAAAGTCGCTCCGCAGCCGGTCGAGATCAGCACCTTCCGCGAGGATGGTGCCGTGCTGCATGGAAGCCTTCCCGCAGGCAGCAAGGTGGTGGTAGCCGGAGTGCACCGCCTGGTCGCGGGCGAGACCGTGCGCGCGATCGAGGAAGGCAGCACACCCGCGCTGGATGTGAAGCGATGAAGGCAACAGAGTCGCGCTTCAATGTTTCAGCGTGGGGGCTGCAGCATCCGGCGCTGGTGCTTTACCTGCTGCTTGCGCTGACCCTGATCGGGCTGTTCTCCTACACTCGCCTGGGCCAGTCCGAAGACCCTCCGTTCACTTTCAAGGTAATGGTGGTGCGCGCCGAATGGCCGGGTGCCAGCGCGCGCGAGATGGAACAGCAGGTCACCGACAAGATCGAGAAGAAGTTGCAGGAGGTCGCCCAGGTCGATGTCGTGCGCAGCTACTCCAAGCCGGGCGAGGCGCTGGTGTTCTTTCTCGCCAAGGACTCGACCCCTGCACACGACATGGAAGACGTGTGGTATCAGGTGCGCAAGAAGATCGGCGACATGCGCGGCATGCTGCCTGCGGGCGTGCAAGGCCCGTACTTCAATGACGAGTTCGGCGACACCTACGGCAATATCTTTGCGTTGGTCGGGGAAGGCGTGGCGCATGCCGAACTCAAGCGCAACGCCGACGCAATCCGCAACGAGTTGCTGCGCATCCCCGATGTGGCCAAGGTCAGCTTCTTCGGCGAACAGGCACAACGGGTTTTTATCGAACTGTCCAACACCAAGCTTGCTACCTTCGGGCTCGACATCGCCGACATCGCGGAAGCGCTGTCGGCACAGAACGCAAAGACAGGTGCCGGCTTTTTCGAAATGGCAGGCGAGCGCATCTGGCTGCGGACCTCAGGCCAGTTCGACGATCTCGACGCGATTCGCGACACCCTGATTCGTGCTGGCGGGCGCGCCTTTCGGCTGGGCGACGTTGCCGAGGTGAAACGCGGCCTTGCCGACCCGCCGGGCGAGCGCATGCGCTTCATGGGCGAAGACGCGTTCGGGATCGGCGTGTCGATGCATGCCGGAGGCGACATCGTTGCCCTCGGTCGCGACCTCGACCGCGCCATCGGGCGCATAGAAGCGCAGTTGCCGGTGGGGATCCGGCTCGAACGCGTGGCCGACCAGCCACGTGCAGTACGCAACTCGGTAGGCGAGTTCGTCAAAGTGCTGATTGAAGCGGTGGTGATCGTGATGGCGGTCAGCCTGCTGTCGCTCGGCCTGCGCACCGGCGTGGTGGTGTTGGTCATCATTCCGGTAGTGCTGGCGATCACGTTTACCTTCATGGACCTGTTCGACATCGGCCTGCACAAAATCTCGCTCGGGGCGCTGATCCTCGCGCTGGGCCTCCTGGTGGACGATGCCATCATCGCGGTCGAGATGATGGCAACCAAGATGGAGCAGGGCTGGGAGCGCGCCAGGGCAGCGAGCTACGCCTACACCTCGACCGCGATGCCGATGCTGTCGGGCACCCTGGTGACGGCGGCCGGCTTTCTACCGATCGCCACCGCGGCCTCTGCCACGGGCGAGTACACCCGCTCGATCTTCCAGGTCACGGTGATTGCGCTGCTGGTGTCGTGGGTCGCGGCGGTCCTGTTCGTGCCCTACCTGGGCTTTCATCTGCTGCCGGACTTTCGCAAGAAGAACGGCACCCCGTCGCCGCTTGCACGTCTTGCCGCACGCGTGTCACCCGCACTTGGCAGGCGACTGGCGGAGCGCGCCGCCCACCCCCACGAGCAGCATGACGAGTTTGCGATCTACCACACGCCTTTTTACACGCGCTTTCGTGCGCTGGTAGAGGGCTGCGTGCGGCGACGGTGGACGGTGATCGGGCTTACCGTGTTGCTGTTCGGGCTGTCGCTGGTCGCTTTCGTGCGCGTGGTCCCCCAGCAGTTCTTCCCCGACTCCACCCGGCCGGAACTGTTGGTCGATCTGCGCCTGACCGAAGGCGCCTCCCACCAGGCCACCGAGGCCGCGGTGAAGCGACTCGAGGCTTATCTCGATGGACAGGACGGCATCGACAACTACGTGGCCTGGGTGGGCACCGGCAGCCCGCGCTTTTACCTTCCACTGGACCAGCAACTGGCACAGACCAATTTTGCCCAGTTCGTGATCCTGACCAAGAGCTCCGCGGAACGCGAGGCACTGCGCAGCAAACTGATCGCACTGTTCGAGAACGAGCCGTGGCCACTGCGGGCGATGATCAACCGTCTTGAGAACGGCCCGCCGGTCGGCTTCCCGGTGCAGTACCGGGTGAGCGGGCAGGATATCGACGAAATGCGCCGCCACGCCCACCGCGTCGCCGACGAGATGCGGCTCAATCCGCAACTCTCCAATGTCCACCTCGACTGGGAGGAGCCGTCGAAGTCCGTGCGCCTCAGGATCGACCAGGACAAGGCGCGCCTGCTCGGCGTCTCCAGCCAGGACATCGCTCAACTGCTTGCGACCTCGCTCCAGGGCACCACGGTGACCCAGTTCCGCGAAGGGAGCGAGACCATTTCGGTGGTGCTGCGCGGGAGCGAGTCCGAACGGGTGCATCTTGGCCTACTGCCCGACTTGTCGCTGCCGGTTGCCGGTGGACGCAGCGTGCCGCTGGCGCAGGTCGCCACCGCCGAATACGGCTTCGAGGAAGGCGTGATCTGGCGTCGCAACCGCGTCCCGACCGTGACCATCCGGGCCACGCTCTACGGCACGGTGCAGCCTGCGGTAGTGGTCGGCCAGCTTGCGCGCTCGATGGACCTGATCCGCGACAGCCTGCCGCTGGGCTATCGGCTGGAGGTGGGTGGCTCGGTCGAGGAAAGCGGCAAGGGCGGGAGTTCGGTGGTCACGGGCGTACCGCTCTTCGTGCTGGTGGTGCTGACCGTGCTGATGCTGCAACTGCAGAGCTTCTCGCGCACCTTCATCGTGGTGCTCACCGCACCGCTAGGCATGATCGGCGTCACCGCCTTTCTGCTCGCGTTCAACAAACCCTTCGGCTTCGTCGCCATGCTCGGCACCAACGCGCTATCGGGCATGATCATGCGCAACTCGGTGATCCTGGTCGACCAGATCCAGCAGGACCTCAACGCCGGGCGCGCGCCCTGGGAGGCGATCGTGGAATCCACCGTGCGCCGCTTCCGCCCCATCGTGCTGACTGCAGCGGCGGCCATCCTGGCGATGATCCCGCTGTCGCGCTCCGCCTTCTTCGGGCCGATGGCGGTGGCGATCATGGGCGGTCTGACCGTGGCCACGCTTCTGACCATGCTCTTCCTGCCCGCGCTTTACGCAGCCTGGTACCGGGTGAAGCCGACCGCCACTCCCCCGACCCTGACACCGACACTGACCCCGCAGATAACACCGGCCGGGTCGCAATGAGCAACACGAAGCCCACTGGCGAGAGCCACACAGCGCAGTCATTCATGCAAAGGTGCTGGACCGAAACATCGGGCCTGGCGCACCAGTTCATGCGCTCACGGCGTGCGGTGCACCAACTACGCTAGAATATGAAAGTTTTTCGTTTGAACACTTAATACATTAGCGTGTGCTAATATTTCGCCAGGAGTACCTGATGAATTTCGAACAAGCGCGCTTCAACATGGTAGAGCAGCAGATCCGCCCCTGGGAGGTGCTGGATCAGGGTGTGCTCGACCTCCTGATGACGGTCAAGCGTGAAGAATACGTTCCCGCGGCTGCCCGCTCGCTGTCCTTTGCCGACGTGGAAATTCCGCTGCCCTGCGGCCAGGTCATGCTCAAGCCGGTAATCGAGGCCAAGATCCTGCAGTCGCTGCAACTGCATCGCTCCGACTCGGTGCTCGAAATCGGCGCCGGCTCGGGCTATTTCGCCGCCCTGCTCGCTGCCAAGACCGAATGGGTGCGCACCATCGACATCGAGCCCGAGCTGGTCAAGCTGGCCTGCACCAACCTCACCCGCAACGGGGTCGAGAACGTGATCGTCGAAGAAGGCGATGCCGCACAGGGCTGGGCCGAGCGCGCACCTTACGACGTGATCGTCGTCTCCGGCGGGTTACCCTTCGTACCGCAGTCGCTGCTCGAACAACTCAAGGTCGGCGGTCGCCTGTTTGCCTTTGTCGGCGAAGCGCCGGTGATGAAGGCACGCCTGATCAGCTGCGAATCGGAAGGCCGCTTCCGCACCGAGGACATTTTTGAAACCGTGGTGCCGATGCTGCGCAATGCGGCTCGTCACGACACCTTCAGCTTCTGATACCCCCATGCGCCAGATATCGCCCGTAGAACTCGCCGAATGGCTCAATGACCCGCAGCGCGACTCACCGCTGCTGCTCGATGTGCGCGAACCCTGGGAGTACCAGCTCTGTCACATCGAGGGCTCGCAAGCCATACCGATGGGCGCGGTTCCCGCTCGCAGCAATGAGCTCGAACCCGAGCGCGAAATCGTGGTGATCTGCCATCACGGTGGCCGTAGCGCACAGGTGGCGATGTTCCTCGAGCGTCAGGGCTTCGGCAAGGTGATCAACCTTGCCGGCGGCGTCGCCGAGTGGGCCGCCCGGGTCGACCCGAAGATGCCCCAGTACTGAGAACCACGGAGAACCCGATGAAGCGAGTGATTGCGGTATGTCTTTCCAGCCTGTTTGCGAGCGGCGCGTTTGGGGCCGACCTGATGCAGGTTTACCGTGATGCGCTCGCCAATGATGCGAAGTTCTCGGCCGCCCGCGCCCAACTGGAGGCCGGGCAGGAACGCGTGGTGCAAGGTCGGGCAGGTCTGTTGCCCAGCATCGGCGCCTCGGCCAACACGACATGGAACGACGTTGATGCCCGGACCTCGACCGGGATCGACAGCAATCTTCGTTACAACAGCAATGGTTACGCCGTTCAGCTCACCCAGCCCCTGTTCCGCTGGCAGAACTGGGTTCAGTACAAGCAGGGCGAACTTCAGACGGCGCTGGCTGGCAGCCAGTACGATCTGGCACGACAGGATCTCATCCTGCGCGCCTCCGAAGCCTACTTCAACGTGCTCAACGCGCAGGACGCACTAGATGCGCTCAGCCAGTTGCGCGCAGCCGGGGCCGAACAACTCGAAATCGCCAAGACCAGCTTCGAAGTCGGTACGGTAACGATTACCGACGTCCATGAGGCACAGTCCCGTTTCGACCTCGCGGTGGCGCAGGAGATTGCCGCACAGAACGAGCTCGACGTGCGCCGCCAGATGCTCGCCCAGATCATCGGCAAGGAGCCGGAGCCGCTGGCCCGGCTGCGTCCGGGGGTCGAACTGCAGCGCCCGCAACCCGACAACATCGCCCAGTGGGTAAGTGCCGCCGAGCAGGACAGTCTCGGCGTGCAGGCACAGCAGCTGAACAGGGAAATCGCCGTGCGCGAGGTCGAACGTGCCCGCGCAGGCCACCTGCCCACCGTAGACCTCGTTGCCACACACGGCATGAACCATCGGCCATCGACCCAGCTCGACCGTAGCGAGAGCACCACCATCGGCGTACAGCTCAACCTACCGCTGTACCAAGGCGGTGGAGTTTCGTCGCGCGCACGGGAAGCGGCGGCGCTCAGACTCAAGGCCGACGCCGATCTCGAAGACGCCCGCCGCAGCGCCGCCCTTGCGGCCCGTCAGTCCTACCTCGGCGTGACCAGCGGCATGGCCCAGGTACGGGCGCTCGAAGCAGCCAGAATCTCCTCGACCTCGGCACTGGATGCCAACAAGCTCGGCTACGAGGTGGGTGTGCGGATCAACATCGATGTGCTCAACGCCCAGAGTCAGCTGGCCGACACCCTGCAGCGCCTGTCGCGCGCGCGATACGATACCCTGCTCGCCCAACTGCGCCTGAAAGCCGCCGCCGGTACGCTGGGCGAAGAAGACGTGCAGGCAATCAACGCGCTGCTCGTCGATCAATAAGTCCCGGGGGTCGGCTGCACGCGGACCGTGCACGAACGGTCAGGCCGCCCGCCGCGCCATCGCCATCCGGTACACGAGCGGAATCGCGAACAGGGTGAGCACGGTCGAGAATCCGAGCCCCCATACGATGCTCGCCGCCACCGGCCCCCACATCAGCGACTTGCCGCCCAGCCCGATAGCCAGCGACAGCAGCCCGCCTATCGTGGTGGTGGTCGTGATCAGGATCGGCACCACGCGTCGACGTCCGGCATAGATCGCAGCGTGGTGCACGCTCATGCCTGCCGCCAGGCGTTCGTTGGCGGCATCGATCAGCACGATGGCCGAATTGACCGCGATGCCGGTCAGGGCGATCACGCCATAGAGCGTATACAGCGACAACGGATTGCCCGATATCAGCAAACCGAGCACGACCCCGGTGAAGGCCAGCGGCACCGTTACCAGGATGATGAACGGCTGCCAGTAGCTGCGGAACTGGGCAGCAAGGATCAGATAAATCAACCCCACCCCGAGCGTAAACAATTTGCTCATGGAGTCGATGCTCTCCTGGATGTCCTCGAGCTCGCCCGAGTAGTCCAGCTCCACCCCGGGGAAGCGGATGCGCATGTCCGCCCAGGCAGCCTTCAGCCTATCGTTGGCACTCACCGTATCGATCACCGTTTTGTCCAGATCGGCCTCGACCGTGATCGCGCGGGTAAGCTGGTAGTGGCGGATATAGCCCTTCGACAAACGCGTCTGGTAATCGACCAGGTTGCCGAGCTGGACGCTGCCTCCGTCCTGCAAGGGAATCGGGCGCTGCAGCAACTCGGTGACGTCGGTCAGCACCTCCGGTCGCGCACGCACCAGCACTTCGATTTTTTCGCCGCCATCGCGGGTATTCGCAACCACCTCGCCCTCGCCATACAGGCGCAACAGCCGGGAGACCTCGGCCGCGCTCACGCCCGCACGCGCCAGCTTCTCGCGGTTCAACACCAGACGTAGTTCGCTGCGTCCCGACACATCGTCGTCGGTGATGTCCTTCACTCCGGGCAGCTTCGCCACCTCGGCGAGCAAGGCGTCAGACGCTGCTCTCAATTGGGCATAGTCGTCCGACCTGACCTTGATGCTGATCGGCTTCGCGGTCGGTGGCCCACCCTTGAGTTCCATGAACGAAAACCGGGCCTCACCGTTGAGTGCCTCGATCTGCGGCCGCAGCGCTGCGATGATTTCCGCAGTCTCGCGCATGTCACCCACCCGCGGCAGCAGGGAAACGAGCACCTGCCCGTACTGATCGCCGTACACCGGCTCGGTTTCGGTAAACTTGATCCCGGCGTAGCTGGTCACCGCACGCAATTCGGACTCGTCCAGCGAGGACTCCACCACCTTCAGCGCGCGATTGGCCTCGCCCAGCGTCCGCTCCAGCGCCACCCCGGCAGGCATGTCGACACTGACATAAAACAGACGCATCGAATCGAACGCAAAAAACTCGACCTTGACCAAGCCCGCTCCAAGCGCACCGACCGCGCCGGCCATCACCAACATCAGCGTCGCCAGGGTTCGTTTCGGACGGCGCAGCACAAACACCAGCGCCAGTGCATATTTGACCCGCAGCCAGTGGGTGAAGCGCTCGCGCATCACCTGCGCACGAGTGCGACGGCGGGAAAGATCCGGTCTCAGCGCCAGAATGTGGGTCGGCAGTATCCAGAAAGCCTCGATCAGGCTCACCAGCAGGCCCACGGTCACCACAAAGGGGACGACAAACATGAACTTGCCCAGGATCCCCGGCAACAGCATCAGCGGAAGAAAGGCCGCGATCGTGGTTAACACCGACGCCAGCACCGGCAGGCCGACCTCCTCCACCCCTGCGATCACGGCATCGCGCGCGGCCTCTCCGCGCTGTAGCCGATAGTAGATCGCCTCGACGATCACCACTGCGTCATCGACTAGCATGCCAAGGGCAATCACCACCCCCAGCAGCACGGTGAGGTTGAGCGTCGAGTCGATCAGGTTGGCCGCGATAAAGGTACCGGCCAGCGAGAATGGCACCCCGATACCCACCAGGAGCGCCAGGCGCGAGCCGAGAAAGAGCCAGCACATGCCCAGTACCGCGAGCAGGCCGAACACGGCATTCGACTCCATGACCCCGATCGCGCTACGGGTGGCGTAGGTCTGATCGTCGACCACCGCGAGTTGCAGCCCCTGCGCTGCGAGCAACAGATTGCGTTCGGCGACGAAGCCCTTCAGCCGCTCGACCAGCTGCAGCGTATTGGCGCCCGCATCCTTGGTGATCGACAGCATCACTGCGGGCCCATCGTTGTAGCTTACCAGTTGGTTCGGACGCTCATGCCCACGCACCACGTCCGCCACCGCGTCCACCGTCACCCGCCCTTCCGCGGTCACGATCACGGCCTGTGCCAGCGCCTCGGGATCCGGATTTTTGCCCTCGAGCCGCAGCAGCCAGTCGCGGTCCTGCACCCGTATACGCCCACCCAGCGTGTTGCGAAACCACGCGGCCACCCCGTCGGCAAGCTGGATCGGCGACAAGCCGGCAGCTGCCACCCGGGCGGGATCGAAATCCACCTGCAGTTGAGGATCGTCGAAACCGGAGGCGATCACCTGATCCACCCCACCAACGCGTTCGAGATCCTTCTTCACCGTAAAGGCGGTGGCGCGCAGGGCTTCCCCACTATTGCCGTGCAGCACCAGGATGGCGGTCGGAAAACCGTTGGACGAGGTGATCTCGAGCACGACGGGCTCGGTCGCCTCGGGTGGCAGTTCGGCCGCAGCCTTGTTCTGGATCTCGCGCCGCAGGTCGTTGACGCGCTTGTCAAAGGTGCGCTCGGCAATCTCCTCGAAACGCACCAGGATGGACGACACCGACTCCCGGCTCGACGAGGACACAAAGCGGATGTCCTTGACCTGTTTGATTGCATCTTCGAGCGGGCCGGTCAGCTCGCGCTCGACGTCTTCGGCCGCGGCTCCCGGCAGGGTGGTGACGATGCTGACCCAGTTGAAATTGATGTCCGGGTCCTGCGCACGAGGCATGGTCAGGTAACTGAAGAGGCCACCCAGCAATACCAGGATGAAAGTGATGTTCGCCAGCGGGTGATTGTCGATCAAGCGCCGGTAAAGGCCACTCACCGTGCATCTCCCCGCAGCGCCAACGCAAAGCGCCCTTCATCTATCACCCGCGTATCGGGCGGCAGATCCACCGCGGCGGCCCGACCGGCCTGCGCTCGCGGCAGCTCGATGAAAACGGCCCTTCCGTCACGCTCGACATAAACGCCCTGCACACCATTGCGCTGTTGCACATAGGCCGGCGGCAAGTACGGCGTCACGCTGCGCCAGCGCAGCTCGCCAGCCAGCCCCGGCGGCAGCGCCGCATCGGCAAGCAGCATCACCTCCCGCGCCTGCCCGGCGCGCTCGATCAAAGGCGAGATCCTGCTCAAGCGCAGGGGATACACGGCCTCTCCCGCGTGCAGCGCCCAGCCCTTCCCCGCCCGTAGCCCGGCAAGCAGATCCTCCGCAACACGCGCTCGCACCTCGGCATCGCCGGTGGCGGAGAATGTCAGCAGCGCCGAACCCGGCACCGCCAGGTCACCGACATTGGCCAGCCGGTTTCGCACCACGCCGGCATAGGGAGCACGAACCACGGCGCGCTCCAGATTCAGTCGCGCCGCGCGCAGCGCAGCACGAGCGGCATCCTGTTCGCTGCCGAGCACGGCGAGTTCGGTTTCCTTGATGCGCAGACCATCGGCACTGATGAAGCCCTTGCCGGCGAGCGCACGTGATTGTGCCAACTGCGCCTCGGCCAGCCGGATCCGGTTGCTCACCAGTTCGACCTGGGCCAGCGCGCGCTCGACCTCGATACGGTAAGCCGCATCGTCGAGCCGGACCAGTTCAGCCCCCTTGGACACCGCCTGCCCCTCGCGCACCGGCATCGCGACGATACGGGCACCGATTTCGGCGGCAAGCTTCGCCTCGTCACGCGCCAGCACATTCGCCGGTGCACGAAACTCGGGAAACACGGCCAACTCGTCCAACGGCCGCGTAGTCCAGTCCGCCGCGAAGGCAAGCGATGAGAGCCAGAACAGCAGGACAGGCAGATACTTCATCGGGATCGTTCCGGAGAGTTCGGACAGGACAACGTAAGGCAGAGCGACCGGCGCATCGGCGAACAGGGACCGCCGGCCCCAACGCTCAGGTGTCGTTGATGACCTGGAAAGACAGCGTGGGCGCGGTGAAATCATCCGGGGTGGCGCCCAGGCCAATCTCCCCCTGCCCATGCAGCATACAGCTGTCGCGTTTGAGCATCACCGGGGAACCTGCACCGGAGAAATTAACCCACGTGCCGTTGCTGCTGAAGTCGCTCAGCACACACTGCCCGCCGGTCCACTCGATGCGCGCGTGACGGCGGGAGACCCGCGGATCGTTGATCACAAAACCGGCCTCGTCACCCCGCCCGATCACCAGCGGGCCATCGGACGACAGCAGTTGCAAGTGTTGATCGAGCAACTCGAGGTCGAGGCGCTGCACCAGCGCGGCACGGCTGCGCGCCTCGAGCATTTCCATCGGAATGGTCAGGGTGGTCTCCGCGGTACGCGCCCAGTCGATACGCCACACCCGCAGCGGCTCGGCCTTGCCCTTGACCACGATGCGGTCGAGACTGCTGCACGACAAACGCTGTGCATCGGGCAGGCGGCGGAACACGGCCTCACCGATCAGAATCTCATTGGCCTCGGCCCGATCGCTCAGGCGCGACGCCACATTGACCGCATCACCGTAACAGTCTCCGTCCTGCTCGATGATCGGCCCGTGCTCGACCCCGATCTTGAACCCGAGTGGCGCATGGCGGAACTGTTCCGCGTTGAAATCATGGAGGATGTCGCGGGTACGGGTACAGGCTTCGATGGCAGCAACCGTATCGTCGAACATGACTAGCACCCCGTCGCCGAGGTACTTGACAACATGTCCTCCCGCGCGCGAAAAATGCGCGCCGAGCGCCTGCGTGCATCGGGTCACGACATGCGTCGCCACCACGTTGCCCGCCGACTCGAACAAGCTGGTACTGCCGGTCAGATCGGCAAACACCACCGTTTTTCCCGCTTGCTCCACAAGCCTCCTCGCCATACTCGGTTGAGACTGCACCAGAATCCACCCAGCCCGTGACAAAAGTCACGCGACTTGAATCGCGATCGTAGCATTACCACCGATACACGTCATCGGTCGCGATGCAGCGCAGCACGCCGTCAGCGACAGTTTGCCGGTTTGGCACACTCGGGATGGCGGAAGCAATCAGTGGTGTGATCGTTGACCATGCCCACTGCCTGCATGAAGGCGTAGCAGATGGTCGGCCCGACGAACTTGAAGCCTCGCGCCCGCAGCGCCTTGCTCATCGCCTCGGACGCGGGCGTACTGGCGGGCACTTGGGCCAGCGTGGCCCAGGCATTGACTTGCGGTGCACCGCCGACGAACTGCCACAGCCACTCGACCGGATCGATCGCCTCGGCCTCAAGTGCAAGCCAGGCCCGCGCGTTGATGACCGCAGCCTCGATCTTGGCCCGGTTGCGGATGATGCCGGGATCAGACATCAGTTCGGCCCGCTTCGCATCGTCCCAGCACGCAATCAGCGCCGGATCGAAACCGTCGAACACCGCTCTGTAGCGCGCGCGCTTTCTCAGCACCGTAATCCACGACAGTCCGGCCTGAGCGCCCTCGAGCAACAGAAACTCGAACAGCGCGCGCGGGTCCCGCAGCGGCACGCCCCATTCATGGTCATGATAATCGAGATACAGCGGATCGTCCGACACCCAGGCACAGCGACAACTCATGACAGCTCTCCCAACGCCCTCGCGAGCATCGGCGCCACGCTCACGGCATTACTCGGATGCGCGATGCAATCCGTACTCCAGATTTCCCCGACCCCGGCAGCAAGCACGGTGGTCAGGGCATGATCGGCGAACAGCGCATGCGTGACAGCCACATCGACCGATGCAGCGCCGGCGGCCAACAACTTCTCGGCCGCGCGGGCCAGCGTATGCCCGCTGCTCGCGACGTCATCCATCAGCACCACGGAACGCCCCTTGACCGACAAGCCAGGCAGGGCGACATCGACCTCGCGATCGCCATGGCGCTGCTTGACACACACCGCATAGTCGAAGCCATGCGCCGCTGCGGCCGCTGCCACCCACTGATCCGCTTCGGCATCGGGTCCGATCAGCACAGCTCCCGGCCGTCGTGCCGCGATCAGGCCGGCGAGCAGTGGCGCCGCCGAGAGTGCGATTGCCTGCCGTGCAGGAACGGCGTCGGATAGCCGGCTCACGCGGTGCAGGTGCGGATCCACCGTGATCACAGCGTCGAACAGCGAAGCGAGAAAACCGCCGACCACCTGCTGACTGACAATCTCCCCCGGCACAAACGCCATGTCCTGCCGCATGTAGGCAAGATAGGGGGCGATCAGGGTCAGGTGGCCCACGCCCAGGCTGCGCGCCGCCTGTGCGACCAGCAGCAACTCGACCAGCTTTTCATTGGGCATATCCAGCCCGCGCAGCAACACCACCCGCGCCGGCAGCGCTGCCGGCAACTGCAGCTTGAGTTCGCCATCGGGAAAGCGGTGACGTTTTACTTGCACCGCGCGCATGTCTGCCGCCCTGGCAATCTGTCCGGCGAGCAGGCGTTCGTCCTCGAAATACAACAACAGGCCATCCATGCTCAAAACTCCACGTAACGATGCGGGACCTGATCTGCCGAGCCGAGGCTGTAGCCGGATGCGCGGCTGCTGGCCTGGCGGGCAAACTCGAGATCGGAGGGGAAGTCCGCATACACCCTATACAGTGGCTCGCCCCGCTGCACCGCCGCACCCAGCTTGTGAAACAGGTCCACCCCCGCGCCCTGCACCTTGGGCGCACCGGCCAGACGCGCGATGCGGGCAATCTGCAGATTGTCGATACCGGTGACCACGCCGTCTTCGACCGCCAGGATATCAATGCTGAGGCGCCCGCACTCGAGACGGTCGGGATTGAACGGCTTCGCCCCCTGGGCCTCGATGATGGCATGCATCTTCGCCAGTGCGCGGCCGGAATCAAGGATGTCGCGCGCAATCGCAAAGCCGTCGCCGCCACGCACATCCGGGTCGAACTCCAGCATCCGTCCCGCCAGGCGCAGTGCTTTCTGGCGCAAGTCGTTGGGCGCGGCGGGGTCGTTCTCCAGCACCCGCATCACGTCGCGCGCCTCGAGCACCGGGCCGATGCCCTTACCGACCGGCTGGCGACCATCGGTGATCACCACGTCGAGTGCAAGATTGATTCGCCCGGCAACAAACTCGAACAGTTTGCGCAGACGCTGTGCCTCGGGCATCGAGCGCACCTTGGCGGTGGGACCGACCGGGATGTCGAGCACCAGGTGGGTGGAACCGGCGGCAATCTTCTTCGACAGGATGGACGCCACCATCTGCCCCGGCGAGTCGATCGACAGCGGCCGCTCGACCGAGATCAGTACGTCATCGGCCGGCGACAGGTGCGCGGTGCCGCCCCAGGCGAGGCAGCCGCGGTGCTCGCGCACGATCTCGGCCAGACGCGCCATCGGCAACTCGACGCTGGCCAGCACTTCCATGGTGTCGGCAGTGCCGGCCGGCGAGGTGATCGCACGCGACGAGGTCTTGGGGCACAACATGCCATGCGCGGCGACGATCGGCACCACCAGCATCGAAGTCCGGTTGCCCGGAATGCCACCGATACAGTGCTTGTCCACCACCGGGCGCTCACGCCAGTCGAGCCGACTGCCGGAGGCGACCATCGCATCGGTCAGGAAGTACACCTCCTCGCGGTCGAGTTCGCCCTGGTTGGAGGCCACCACGAAGGCGGTGAGCTCGATCTTCGAGTAGCGATGCTCGGCGATGTCGCGCACGATGGCGCGAAAATCCTCCCGATCGAGACGCTCGCCGGCAATCTTGCGATGCAACGCCGGGATCGACGACGCCGGCTCCGCCTGCGAGATCGAGGCCGGGTGACCATTCTGAACCCCGAGCTGGGCAAACGCATCTTCGGACAAGCCCAGTTCGTGGCAACCGACTATGGCCTCATCATCGACCACGTTCAAGGTGGCCAGAATACGCTTGCCGTTGGCCCGTACCTCGACCTTGGACAGGGCCTGAAAGCCCTCCGCGCGATACACCGCACACTCTCGATGCAGATACGCCACGTTCTCGCGCCAAGTGTCGATCGCCACCCGCCGCAGCGCAAGCGGCAAGGCAGGCGGACCGGCTGCAGCGGCAACAGGATCGGTGATCGGCGCAGGCGCGTCCGGCGGCATTGTTTGATCTGGTCTATCCATAACGCCTAGCCTACACCCGAGCGCCCCCTTGAGCACGCTGCAGCCGCAGCAAACCCCGGAGCAAGGTGACAAACGAGGGCTCGCACTGACCTGCCGCATCGCGTAGCATCGCAGCCCTCTCCCGTCGCACCACTTCTCACCATGCGTCCTGCGCCCGCCCGCGCCTGCGGAATCGATTTCGGCACCTCCAACTCCACCGTCGGCTGGCTGCGCCCCGGTGCCGCAACCTTGCTCGCACTCGAGGGCGACAAGCCGACCCTGCCCTCGGCTGTGTTCTTCAATGCAGACGAAGACACCACCTGCTTCGGCCGCGAGGCGCTCGCCGAATACCTCGACGGCTACGAGGGTCGCCTGATGCGCGCGCTCAAGAGCCTGCTCGGCAGCAGCCTGATCGACGGCCACACCGAGGTCCATGGCCGCGCGCTACCCTTTCGCCAGCTCCTGGCAAGCTTCATCGGCGAGCTCAAGCTGCGTGCCGAAACCCAGGCCGGACGACCGTTCGACCATGCGGTGTTCGGGCGTCCGGTGCACTTCGTCGACGACAACGAAGCGGCCGACACCAAGGCGCAGGAAACACTCGAAGCGATCGCCCGCCAGCTGGGTTTCCGCGAAGTCAGCTTCGAATTCGAGCCGATCGGGGCCGCGCTGCACTACGAGAACTCGCTCGATCACGAGGAACTGGTGCTGGTGGCCGACATCGGTGGCGGCACTGCCGACTTTTCGCTGGTTCGGCTGTCGCCCGCGCGCGCCCGGTCAGAGGATCGCCGCGACGACTTGCTCGGCAACGCCGGTGTGCACATCGGCGGCACCGACTTCGACCGCGCACTCAGTCTTGAGTGCGTGATGCCGCTGCTGGGATATCGCGGAAAAATGAAGAATGGTGCCGAGATCCCGTCGAGCATCTTCTTTCAGCTTGCCACCTGGCACACGATCAACTTTGCTTACAGCCGGCAGGTCACCACCGACCTGCAGCACATCTACCGCGATGCGACCGCGCGCGAGGAGCTCGACCGCCTGTCGCGCCTGATCAGCCGGCGCGAGGGACACTGGCTGGCCTTGCAGGTGGAGCAGGCCAAGATCGACCTGTCTGCAGTACCCGAGGCCACCATGCTGCTCGACCGGCTCGAGCCCGGCCTGAGCCACACCATCACCCGCGCGGCCTTTACCCTCGCCACCCGCACGCTGGTCGACCGGGTTGCCGCCACCGTCAGCACCCTGCTCGACCAGTCGGGCGTGGCTCGGGAGCGGGTGGACACGGTGTATTTCACCGGCGGCGCCAGCGGCGTGGCGCAGCTGCGCGCACGCATCGCTGCAGAATTGCCGCAGGCGCGTAGCGTGGAAGGCGATCTTTACGGGAGCATCGGGGCGGGGCTGGCCGTGCAGGCCGCACGCCGCTATGGCTGAAAGCGGGTTGAAAGCGCGCTGACGGCAACTGAGGGCAACTGAGGGCAACTGAGGGCAATTGAGGACAGCCCGGCGCCCCACACCGAGGCCTGAACCGGTTCGGGGTGTATCGGGTGACTCCGGCACGACCGGCCAGAATCACCCGCCACGGAAAAATCACGCCACGGACGAGTCGGAAGGCAGCGCGATGGCGTTGTCGGTGCTGTACTGATAGTCGTGGAAGACATGCTCGGCGGACAGGATCTGATAGCTGCCGTCGGCGCTCTTGTGCGTGGTGTCCTTGAGCCGGTAGGTATAGTGGCCACAGGTCCAGCAGTCGAAGTTGCGCATGTGGGTGCACAGACAGGTCTTGTCCCACACCTTGATCTTGGCGTCGTCCGGGTGAGCGGCCACTTCGCGGTTGTAGGCGTCGATGTACTGGCAGTTGCCCTTGGAATCGAGCAGGTAGCCGAAGGCCTCGCAGTTCGGACGAATACCGCTACCGATCGCCGGGCTGCTCTTGAGCATCCGCATCGGGTAGCCGGTGGGCGAGATACCGTTGACCTCGATGTCCTCCTCGCTGGCGCGGAAGTACTCCTGCTGGGCATCCTCGGGCAGACCGCATTCGTGAGTCACGGTGAAGCGCGTCGCCACCTGCACCGCAGCAGCACCATTCTCGAGAAACCTGACCGCATCGGTGCCGGTAAAGATGCCGCCCGCCGGAATCAGCGGAATGTCGAGCTGCTCTGCCTTCAACCAGGCATGGATCTCGGCCACGATGGTGGCGAGATCGTACTGCGCCCAGTCCATGCCGAAGCCAAGGTGACCACCGGCGAGCGGACCTTCGACCACCACATAGTCGGGCATGCGGCCGGTACGGGCGTTCTTTTTCAGGAACAGCTGCAACGCACGCAGCGAGGACACGATGATGCCCAGCTTGACGTCATTGAAGCGCGGATGATCCTGAATCAGCGCAAACGATCCAAGGTGCAGGCCAGCAGCCAGGGTGATGCCGTCGATACCGTGATCCATCGCCGCCAGCAGACGCACCCGCAAGGTGTCCTTGGGGCTGTTCATGGTCAGCTTTTCCATGCAGTTGATGAACACCAGACCGGAGCCGCGCTTGGCCTCCATGGTCCGGCCCACGTGCATGGCGGTGGCCTCGGCGAGCAGCCCTAGATCGAACTGCACCACCGACTTGTCGGAATTGGCGACGTTGAACTTGTACTGTTTGAGCTTGTTCTTGACAAACTTGGTGTTGAAACGCCGGTCGGAGACAGTCGGCACCATCGCGTCGGAGATATGGCCGATGCCACCAAGGCGCGCCGCCTCAAGAGAGAGTTCGGCGGTCGATATGTCGACGCCCATGCCTCCCACCATGATCGGTACCAGTTCGTGTGAGCCGAGCCGCAGGCGAAAATCATCAACGCGCTTCATTACTTGGATGTCCGTTTTGACGCAGTTCGCCATTATCGCCCAGCCGCGCCGCCGATGGCAGCGTGGACAGTGCGCAAAAAGCAAAAGATGCACGAAAAAGAGGCGCGCAGAACAAGCCCGGCACGGTTTGCGGGTGCCCACCTGCCCCCGGACGGACTGCGGCAGCTGCCGTCAGTCAGGTTCAGGTGTCCACGCCGAACAGGGCCGCGACCGGCCCGGGGCGACCGAAGAAGTAGCCCTGGTAGGCACGGCAGCCGTGACTGGCGAGGCAATCGCGCTGTGCTGCAGTCTCCACGCCCTCCGCGATAACCATCAGCCCGAGGCTGTCGGCCAAGGTGATGATCGCGTGTGCGATCGCGGCATCATTGGGGTCGGTGAGCAGATCGCGAACGAAGGAGCGGTCGATCTTGAGCTGGTCGAGCGGAAGCCGCTTGAGGTAGGCGAGCGAGGAGTATCCGGTACCGAAGTCGTCAAGCGAGAAGCCCACCCCGCGCGCCTTGAGCGCGGCCATCTTGGCGATCGTGTCGTCCACATCGGCGAGCAGCAGGCTCTCGGTCAGCTCCAGCTTGAGGTGCCGGGGGTCAGCCGCGCTGCGTTCGAGGGCCGCGACGACCTGATCGACGAAATCGATCTGGCGGAACTGGCGCGCACTGACGTTGATCGCCAGCCCAAGGGACGCGGTCGCGGGCTGCAGCGCCCAGCGGCGCAATTGCTCGCATGCGCTCTGCAGCACCCAAGCCCCGAGCGGCAGAATCAGCCCGGTCTCCTCGGCCAGCGGGATGAACTCGCCCGGCGCCACCAGTCCTCGGACCGGGTGCTGCCAGCGGATCAGCGCCTCGGCACCGATCAGACAGCCGGCGTCGTCGACCTGGGCCTGGTAGTAGAGCACGAACTGCCCGAGTTGCAGCCCCAGCCGCAGATCCGATTCGAGCGCGCTGCGCGCGGTCAGCGCCGCCTGCATCTCCGGATCGAAGAAGCTCATGGTGTTACGCCCGGCCGCCTTGGCCTGGTACATCGCCAAGTCTGCCTGACGCAGCAGGTCGTCGACGCTGAACAGGTTGTCGATGAACACGGTCACCCCGATGCTGGGGGTGCTGAACTGCACCTGGTCGCCCAAGGTATAGGGCTGACCGAGTCGATCGAGAATTTTCTCGCCCACGAGCCGCGCACGGGAGGCGACCTCTGCGACGCTGGCGCCAAGGTCGCCCAGCATCACCACGAACTCGTCGCCTCCCAGGCGGGCTACGGTATCGCCATCGCGCACGCACAGACTCAGACGGCGGGCGACATGGCGCAGCAGCTCGTCCCCCCGATCGTGGCCGAAAGTGTCGTTGAGGGTCTTGAAGTTGTCCAGGTCGATGAATAGCAGCGCGCCGCCACGACCACCGCGGGCACTGTTGGCCAGTTGCTGCTGCAGGCGGTCGATCAACAGCCGCCGGTTGGGCAGTCCGGTCAGCGGGTCGTAGAAGGCGAGCTGGCGGATCTCGTCTTCCATCGCCTTGCGCTGGGTGATGTCGGTGGAGATGCCGCACAGCGCATACACCTCTCCGTCCTCGCGCCGCAGCGGGATCTTCACCGACATGAAGGCGCGGGTGACCGTGCCGTCGCGACCGGTGTTGACCTCTTCCTCGGCTACCCGCTCGCCGTGCTCGACCACCCGGCTGTCGTTGCCGCGCAGCACCCGTGCGGTGGCTTCGTCGAAGAAGGAACTGTCGTCCTTGCCCACCACCGCTTCCAGACTGGCGCCGAACAACTCGCATACGGGGCGGTTGGCATACTGGTAACGATAGTCGGTGCCCTTGATGTAAATGTAGGCCTCGACGCTGTCGAGAATGACGCTGAGCTTGTCCTCGCTCTCGCGCAGCTCGCTAGCCTGGCGCCGCAAGGCCTCACGCTGAGCCTGGCTCTCCTCGTGATAGGCGACGAACAGCTTGCGCGACCACCTCGAGAAAAGCAACGAGCCACCGACGGCGACCAGCAGGGCGACGACGAGCGCCAGCAGCATGTCGAGGTTGCGCTTGGTCCCGCCCGCCTCGTAACGCCGACGCTCCTCGGCGAGCACCCCATGCAGTTCGTCCTCGAATACCGTGGTGACCAGAATCCAGCCCCAGGGCTCCGAGGTGGTGATCAGCGCAAGCTTGGTCGCCGCCTTCCCGGTTGCAGCGTCCAACCATTGATAGCGCAGCAAGCCGCCGCCTTCGCCCGCCTTTCGGTACATCTGCCCGAGCGCAGCGGCCTGGAGCTCCGGCAGCTCGCTGAAGTGGCGCCCCTCGAGCGCCGCGTCGGAGGGCGACAGCAGCGAGCGCCCCTCGCGATCGAGCAGGGCGACGTAACCGCTGCGGCCGAAGCGCATCGAACGCAGACGCGCGATCGCCTCCTGCTGCTGCCGCGACTCCCATTCATACGTGTAGTCGCCGGTGCCGATCAACCAATCGTAGGGGGCGAAATAACGAACATAGGCGAGCTTGTCTGCCATCTGGGCAGGGTCGTCGGGCCGGTACCAACGATAGCGCGCGAACCCTTCGCCGCGCGCCATGCGTGCCGCTTCGATCAGGCCGCGCATGATATAGCGCCCGGTATCGTCCTGGTTGTCGGGCGCGAGCCGGCCTTCGAGCTGCGGCGAGGTCGGCAGCAGAATGAAGCGCCCGTCCATATCGTCGATGAAATAGTAACCCCGCCCGTCGAAGAAGCGGGTCGGCCTCAGTGCCTCCACGATCAGGCGTTTGACCTCGTCCGCCGGACGCCGCGCCGACTCCTGCGCATGGATGGCCTCGACAATCTGCATTGCCGCATCGACCGGCTCCACGATCGCCCGGCGCAAGACTTCATCGGTGCGCGAGCGGGAGAACTCGAGGTAGCCCAGTGCAGAATCCATCTCGGCGCGCAGCCGGGCCTCGAGCTGGCGGTTCATCACCTCGTCCAGTCTGGCCAGCGAAGCCCGATGCTCGGCCACATGCTGCCACGAGAAATAGCTTCCCAGCGCCAGTGTCAGCACGAACACAATGACCAAGGTGCCCAACAGGTGGAGGCGGGGAACGGTTTTTTCTTTTTCGGTCAGGTGCACGGAAGCGGGCGCGAAGGTGTCGGACGGCTATCACTTTATGATTAACACCATTGTACCCGCAGGCCACGCCTGGGCCGCGCTGACTGCATTTGACCGTGACCTGCTTCACCGACCGCAGCAACCGGCGCCCTCGATCAGCGGGCTGCCAACCCGGGCTGAGAGGGCTCGCCCAGCGATATTTTGCCGGCCTGCGACGCCGGGAAGAGCGGACGTCGCACCCTTTGCACCGCCGCGCATGCACCGGGCACCAACTCGAAACCCATGCACACCGCCAATCCGATCATCCGCCGATTGGTCACCAGCACATCGCCGAGCATTTCGCCCAAACCCCTCAGCCGGGCACTGTCGAGCAGCACCTCGAGCAACTGGCGGCCCACTCCGCGCCCCTGCCAGGCATCACCCACCACAATCGCAAACTCGGCGCTCTGGCCGTCGGACTGGATGCAGTAGCGCGCCGTGGCAATTTCCTTCTCACCGTCCGGGCCATGCGCCAGGGCGATGAATCCGGCGTGATTGCACGGATCGGGGCAACACAGGTCCGCCACCTCGGCCTCGCCGAACTGAACGTCGCCGCGTCCAAAGCGGAAATAGCGTGCCCCGAAGGACAGCCCGCGCACGAATGACAAGGACGCCGTGATGTCTTCCGGACGGACCGGCCGTATCCTCAACACCGTACCGTCATCGACCACCCAGGACCGGTCCAGTCCGCAGTCGGCCGTCTCGCAATTCATCGCCCACTCTCTCCATGGCAAGCCCAGTACAGCCGGCTAGCCTGACAGCGGAAGATTGCACCTGCATGACAGAAAAGTGACAGCCACCACCTCATGCTCCGCACTGACCCCCACGCGTAGAATCGGGGCACACCCCCCAGGATGGAGATCGCCATGGCCCTGCACGCCTTCCGCTCCCTGCTACACCCGGCGCGCCTCACCGCCACGCTGGTGCTGATCCTGTTTGTCACCGGCTGTGCCTCCCTCGCCCAGCGCGATCCGGTGCGAATCAATGTGGTCGGAATCGCAGCGCTGCCCGGCCAGGGCATGGAGATGAGACTCGCGGTGAAGCTGAGGGTACAGAACCCCAATGACGACGCCATCGAGTTCGATGGAGTGGCGCTGGAACTGGAGGTGAACGACAAGCTCTTCGCCACCGGAGTGAGCGCGAGCAAGGGCAGCGTTCCGCGCTTTGGCGAGGTCGTGATCGAGGTACCCGTCTCGGTGTCGGCGATGGCCGTGGTCCGCCAGGCGCTGGGAATGATCGAGGGCAAGCCTGCGAACACGGTGCCCTATGTGCTGCGCGGACGGCTCGGCGGCGGCCTGCTGGGCGGCAGGCGCTTTTCCAGCACCGGCACCCTGGAACTCCCGGCTCCGACGAAAGACATGCCGCAGGGCGGCAGCTGAGGCGATCGCCTCAATAAAGTCCCAGATCGGGGGCGCTGCCTGCCGCCGGGAGCTGCTCGCCGGCAAATTCCATCTCGCTTGCCCGCTCTGGGCTGGCAGTGCGCAGTTCAACGAGCAGCGGCGCAGACTCGACCACCGCGGATTGGTCTGGAGCGCCCTTCCATTGGACTAGGACATTAGGAACCAATGACCCGCGCACTAAACTGCCCCTCACCGTCAGAGAAGCCCACGGCCGGCGCGACCGGCGCAGTTACGCGCGGCCGATTCACCAGAGGAAGCGACATCCATGACCCAGAATCCGCAGCCTACGATCTTCACTCCGGCGCCCGACCGCGACGCCGACGAGACCAACGACTGGCTCGACAGCCTTGCCGAAGTCATCGAGCGCGACGGTGTCGACCGCGCCGAGTACCTCGTCGGCCGCCTGATCGAGACCGGCAGGCGCGCCGGCGGGCGCTTCCACACCCGCCACACCACGCCCTACCGAAACACCATCGGCGTCGAGGCACAGCCGCCCTATCCGGGCAACCTCGACATGGAGGCGCGGATCACAGCGATCCATCGCTGGAACGCGCTCGCGATGGTATCGCGGGCAAACAAGGCTCATCCGGAGTTGGGCGGCCACATCGCCACCTACGCATCGATCGCCGATCTTTTCGAGGTGGGCTTCAACCATTTCTTCCGCGGCCGCAGCGAAGCCCATCCGGGCGATCTCGTCTATTTCCAGGCCCACGCTTCGCCGGGCGTCTATGCACGCGCCTTCCTCGAGGGCCGGCTATCCGAGGACCGGCTCAACCACTTCCGGCGCGAGGTCTCCGGCGGCATCGGCCGCGGCCTGTCGTCCTATCCGCATCCGACGCTGATGCCGGACTTCTGGCAATTCCCCACCGGCTCGATGGGTCTGGGCCTGCTGAGCGCGATCTACCAGGCGCGCTTCCAGCGTTACCAGGAGCACCGCGGCATCAGCACCGCGAGCGACCGCCGGGTATGGGCCTTCGTCGGTGACGGCGAGATGGACGAACCCGAATCGCTGGCGGGCATCTCGCTTGCCGCACGCGAGCAGCTCGACAACATGGTGCTGGTGGTCAACTGCAACCTGCAGCGCCTCGACGGCCCGGTCCGCGGCAACGGCAACGTGGTGCAGGAGTTCGAGACGCTGTTCGCCGGCGCCGGCTGGAACGTCGTCAAGTGCCTGTGGGGCTCAAACTGGGACGTGCTGTTCGCCCGCGACCGCGACGGCTGGATCCTCAAGCGCATGGCCGAGGCGGTCGACGGCGAATTTCAGAAACTCTCGGCAACCGACGGCCATTACAACCGTGAGCACTTCTTCTCGCGCTACCCGGAGCTCGCAGCGCTGGTCGCGAACATGTCGGACCAGGACATCGACGCGCTCATGCGCGGCGGCCACGATCCGGCCAAGATCCACGCGGCCTACGCCGCTGCGGTCGCGCACCGCGGCCAGCCGACGGTGATCCTCGCCCAGACCACCAAGGGCTACGGCATGGGTGCGTCGGGTCAGGGCGCAAACACTTCACACCAGGCGAAGAAGCTCGCCCGCGCCGACCTCGAGCGCTTTCGCGAGCGCTTCGGCCTGCCGCTCTCGGACGCGGATCTCGATGAACTGCGCTACTACCACCCGGGCGAGGACAGCCCCGAGGTGCGCTACCTGCAGGAGCGCCGCACCGCGCTCGGCGGCTACGTACCCTCACGCCGCCGCGAGGCGACGCCGATCGCACTGTCGCAGCCGGACGTCTACGAGCCCTTCCACACCGATTCGGGCGATCGCGAAATCTCGACGACGATGGGCTTCGTGCGCCTGCTCAACAAGCTGATGCGCGACAGCCAGCTCGGCCCGCGCATCGTGCCGGTGGTCGCCGACGAGGCGCGCACCTTCGGCATGCAGGACATGTTCCGCCAGTTCGGCATTTACTCGCCCTGGGGCCAGCGCTATACGCCGCAGGACAGCGACCAGCTCGCCTTCTACCGTGAGGATGTGAAGGGTCAGATCCTCGAGGAGGGCATCTCCGAGGCGGGCTCGATGGCCTCATGGATTGCTGCCGGCACCGCGTATTCGCACAGCAACGAGCCAATGCTCCCGTTCTACATCTTCTATTCCATGTTCGGCTTCCAGCGCGTCGCCGACCTGATCTGGAACGCTGCCGACTGCCAGGCGCGCGGCTTCCTGCTCGGCGCCACCGCCGGGCGCACGACGCTCTCCGGCGAGGGCCTGCAGCATGAGGACGGGCAGAGCCAGATCTACGCCGCGACCATTCCGACCTGCCGCGCCTACGACCCGGCCTACGGCTACGAGGTCGCGGTGATCGTCGAGGACGGCGTGCGCCGGATGATGAGCGAGGGCGACAACGCCTTCTACTACATCACGCTCTACAACGAGAACTACCGGCAGCCGGCGATGCCGGTCGGCGTCGAGGAAGGCATTCGTCGCGGCCTCTACCCGCTGCGCACCGCAGCCGAGGGCAAGCCACGCGTGCAACTGATCGGCAGCGGCAGCATCCTGCGCCAGGTGATCGCCGCCGCCGAGCTGCTCGAGGCCGAATTCGGCGTAGCCGCCGACGTGTGGAGCGCGACCAGCTTCGGCGAACTGCGCAAGGACGGCATCGACTGCGACCGCTGGAACCTGCTGCACCCGGACCATCCCGCGCGCGAGTCCTGGGTGGCTCAACAGCTCGGCAGGCGCGAAGGTCCGGTGATCGCCGCGAGCGACTTCATCCGCGCTTACCCCGACCTGATCCGCAACTGGGTGCCCGGCCGCTACACCGTGCTCGGCACCGACGGCTACGGACGCTCGGATACACGCGTTGCGCTGCGTGATTTCTTCGAGGTCGACGCACGCTACATCGCGCTCGCCGCGATCCGTAGCCTGGTCGCCGACGGCACCCTGCCAAGCAAGAGCCTCGAGGGCCTGACCGGCCGACTCGGCATCGACGCCGACAAGCCGAGCCCGCTGGGCATCTGACAACCCGCGCCTTGTGCGTGCGACGCGGCGGGTGGATTCCGCCGCCGCGCCCCCCAACCCACTCGAGGTGGAGACATGACCCGACTCATAGACGTGACCGTGCCCGATATCGGCGACTACAAGGACGTGCCGGTGATCGAGGTGCTGGTGCAGCCCGGCGACACCCTCAACGCGGATGACCCAATCGTCACGCTCGAATCCGACAAGGCCACGATGGACGTGCCCGCGCCCGAGGCAGGCACCGTACGCGAGGTGCTGGTGAAGGTCGGCGACCGTATCTCGCAAGGCAGCCTGGTGCTCAAGATGGAGGCGGCGGGCGTCGGTGCAGCGCCTGCGGCCCAGGTCGAGCTTCCAGTTGCTGCCGCTGCTGCGCCGCCGGCCGCGGCGCCGAGCGCTCCGTCCGCGCCGGTTCCCGTTGCTGCGTCGGCGCCAGCCGCCCCGGCGGCACCCGCGACCCCCTCATCGCATCAGGGCAAGGCACACGCCAGCCCCTCGGTGCGCAGCTACGCCCGCGAACTCGGCGTCGAACTCGGGCAGGTGCGGGCGAGCGGTCGTAACGGGCGAATCACCCGCGACGACGTCACCACGCACGTCAAGGCCGCGATGAGCTCGGGCGCCGTGCCCGGCAAGGCGCAGTCGGCAGCCCCTGGCACCGGGCTCGAACTGCTCCCCTGGCCCAAGGTCGACTTCACCAAATTCGGCGAGATCGAGGCCAAGCCGCTGTCACGGATCAAGAAAATTTCCGGCGCGAACCTGAGCCGCAACGCGATCGTGATTCCGCACGTGACCAACTTCGACGAGGCCGACATCACCGACCTCGAAGCCTTCCGCGTGCAGCTCAACAAGGAGTACGAGAAGGATGGCAAGAAGCTCACCATGCTCGCCTTCCTGATCAAGGCCAGCGTTTCGGCACTGCGCAGGTTTCCCGAGTTCAATTCGAGCATCGATGGCGAGAATCTGATCCTGAAGAAGTACTTCCATGTCGCCTTCGCCGCCGATACGCCCAACGGACTGATGGTGCCGGTGATCCGCGACGCCGACCGCAAGGGGGTGTTCGAGATCGCCGCCGAGACCGCCGAACTGGCAAAGAAGGCGCGCGACGGCAAGCTCGCACCGGCCGACATGAGCGGCGCCTGCTTCACCGTGTCCAGCCTCGGTGGCATCGGCGGCACCGGCTTCACGCCGATCATCAACGCGCCGGAAGTTTCGATCCTGGGCGTGACCCGCTCGCAGACGAAGCCGGTGTGGGACGGCAAGCAGTTCGTGCCGCGTCTCATCATGCCGCTGTGCCTGTCGTGGGATCACCGCGTCATCGACGGCGCGATGGCAGCACGTTTCCTCGTTCATCTATCCACCGTTCTGGGCGATTTCCGACGCGTGAGCCTGGACGGCGGAGCGTAAGCTCGGACCGCGTCCGGGCGGCCTCGGCCGCCCGGACGCACGTGCATTCGGCGCGCAGCGGCAGCACAATGGCCCCTCCACGAAGGTGGGTGGGCTCTGGCTCTCGCGCTGAATCAGCCCAGAAGCCTTCATTCAACGGCCATTCACCCCCAGCCCGGTAGCACGGGTTGCGCATCAGGTGCGACCGGACCGTGTGCGCTCCGTGCCCGACTTCTGCCAGCCGGCCAGCGCGTGCCCGAACAGCGCCAGCAGCACGATCGCACCGCCGGCAAGTACCGTGGGGCTCGGCGCCTCACCGAGCAGCCACCATACCCACAGCGGGCCGAGAACGACTTCCAGCAAGAACAGCAACCCGACCTCGGTCGCGCTGATCGAGCGCGGCCCGAGCTGCACCAGCATGAAACCCAGCGGCAGGAGCAGGCCGGACATCAGGGACAGCCCGAGAAGCTGATCGCCGGAGAGGGTCGGCGGCCCGCCGATCGCGAAGGCGATGACCGACGCGAGCAGCGCGCCGAGCAGCAACGCCGGACTCATGTCGATGAGCGGGCGGCTTCGTGCAAGAGTGAAATTTGCCGCGAGCAGGATTGTCGCGGCGAAGGCGTACAGGTTGCCGACGGGACTGCTACCCGGCGACTCGTCGGAGACAATGAGCGCAACTCCGCCCAGGCACACCAGGATCGCCACCAAGGTGCGAAGCGGCGGCCGTTCGCCGAGCCAGAACCAGCCGAGGGCTGCGGCAATCAGCGGCGTAGTGCTGAAGATCAGCAAAGTGTTCGCCGCGCCCGCGAGCATCATCGCGTGCACGAAGCAGATCGTGCTGACGCCATAACACACCGCGCAGGCGAGGCCGGTTCGGCCGCATTGCCATAACTTCGCGGGCAGACTGCTGCGGTAGCGTGCGAGCAAAAGCAGGGCCAGACCGCCAGCCATCAGCAAGCCGCGCCAGGACAGAATCTGCATCGCGTCGGTGGCAAGCCAGCGCAGCACCAGCGCGTCGGGCGAGAGCAGCAGCACGCCCAGCGCGGTCAGTAACAAGCCCCTCTGGCGGTCATGCATTCGGTACTCCTGGTCGGTACAGGTCCGCATCGCGCGGTCGATAAAAAAAGCCGCCCGCGGGTATCCCCCGCGGGCGGCTGCGCTTGCCAGACGCGGGGGATACCCGCACGGGCTTTCAGAATGCGTACTTCGCCGAGGCCTGGAAGCGCAGCGCGTGGGCGGAGTCGCCGTTCTGGAGCTTCTTCGCGGCGCGCGAGATCTCGAATCCGAGCGTGACCGGATCGGCCACCTGATAGAAGTGACTAAAGTGGATGCTCTCCAGCTTCTCGGTCGAGGTCGGGAAGAGGTTCGCCGGGCGGTCGCCGCGCACCTGACCGTAGGACAGCGAGGAGCTGAACTTCTTCGTCCATTCGTGCGAGGCGGCAACATTGAAGCCGTATGCCTCGATCGTCTTGAGTTTGCCGGCCGCATCGATGTAGGCCGCGCCGATGCCGGACGAGCCGTCGGATGCGCCGCTCGCGGCGTAGAGGTAGCGGCCGATGCCGTCGCCCCAGACCACGCCGCCCATCAGCTTGGTGGCGGGTCCCAGTCCAATGTTGCCGGCGAGCAGCAGGCCGTAGCCCATCGTCGCATCGTCGCCCGCAGCACTGTCGTAAGCGAGACGCCGCACCACGGTCGCGGCCTCGATGGCCGAGTTCGCGCCGTTCCAGCTGTAACGTGCAGTGAAGTCGGGCGCAGAATCCTTCGCACCAGCAAAGCCCGTACCCTCGGGATTCTCGGCCGCGACCGAAAGACTGCCGGGGCCGACCGGGAAGGTGTAGCGCAGTTGGGCCTGGCGCAGGAAGCTCACGCCGACCGGGCCGTCGAAATCGACGGTCGCCGGGTAAGCGGCGAAATGCATGAAGTTGCTCCAGGTCTGGCCCGCGAGAAAGCCGCCGAGCTCGCCGTAGGCGTGGCGGATGCGGAAGTTGTCTGAATTACTGAAGACCTCGTTGCCGCTGGCGCCGAAGAAGTCGGCTTCGAGATGGGTGCGCAGGCCATTCGGCGCCGAGGTCTTCACCACTAACCGGGATTCGCGCGCATGGAGGCGGAACTTGCCGTCCTGCGTACCGCCGCTGGTCGACAAGCCCTCGACGAACAGCGTGTCGCCCAGATCCTGGTCACGGTTGTAGATCGCGTCGAGCTTGAGATAACCACTGATCTGCACCGAAGTGTCCGAACCCGGCAGCTTGAAGCTGCCCGGGGTGTCTCCGCCGGTGACAACGTTGGCGGGGGCCGCCGCAGTCGCTCGCGGCGTTGCCTGGCGTTCCTTCTCCATCTGCTCAATGCGCGCCTGCAGCTGATTCAGCTGCTCGCGCAATACGGCAATCGAATTGTCTTGCGCGACTGCGGGCGATGCGGCAAGAGTCGCGGCCAGCGCAGTCATGACAAATGGTTTCATTGTTGTCTCACTCCTTGATGTTTTGATTGGAATTGCGATCGATCGCGATTTCCTCGTTCGACAGGTGCAGGAAGCCCCGCCCCGGTATCTCGGCGAACCCGGCGGCATTCGCCTGCCTGTGTGCCTGACCTGTTCATGATTGCAAACAGCGGGACCGTTACCGAATATCCTAGGACACGATTTTTTTCTGTGATTTCGGAGGCTTACGTCGTTTGGGGCCGAAGCGGCGAATAGATGGATGCAGGTCGGAGCCGGCGTTGGCTGGCGGGCCGGTGATCGGCTATTTCTTGCGCGGCGCCGGCACGTCGGTGCAACTGCCGTGGGCAACTTCGGCGGCCATGCCGATGGTCTCACCCAAGGTCGGATGGGGGTGGATGGTCTTGCCGATATCCACCGCATCCGCGCCCATCTCGATCGCCAGGCACACCTCACCAATCATGTCGCCCGCGTTCGGGCCGACGATCGCGCCGCCGATCACGCAGTGCGTCTCTGCGTCGAAGACGAGCTTGGTGAAGCCGTACTCGGCGCCGTTGGCAATCGCGCGGCCCGAGGCCGCCCACGGGAACTTCGCGGTCTCCACCTTGCGGCCTTCCTGCTTCGCCTGCTCCTCGGTATAGCCGACCCAGGCGATCTCCGGATGGGTGTAGGCCACACCGGGGATCACGGTCGCGTCGAAGGCGGACTTCTGGCCGGCGGCGACTTCGGCCGCGACGTGCGCCTCATGCACCGCCTTGTGCGCGAGCATCGGATTGCCGACGACATCGCCGATCGCGAAGATGTTCGGCACGTTGGTACGCATCTGCACGTCAACCGGGATGAAGCCGCGGTCGGTGACCACGACACCGGCATTCTCCGCCCCGATCTTCCTGCCGTTCGGACTGCGCCCGGCGGCCTGCAGGATCATGTCGTAGCGCTGCGGCCCGGCGGGCGCCTTAGCCCCCTCGAAGCTCACCCACAACCCGTCGTCCTTCGCCTCGACCGCGACCGTCTTGGTGCCCAGCATGATGCTGTCGAAACGGTGCGCGTTCTGTTTCTCCCACACTTTGACCGCGTCGCGGTCCGGGCCCTGCATCAGGGCATCGAGCATTTCGACGACGTCGACCCGGGTGCCGAGTGACGAATACACGGTCGCCATCTCGAGGCCGATGATGCCGCCACCGATGACCAGCATCTTCGCCGGCACTTGACGGAGTTCGAGCGCGCCGGTCGAGTCGACGATGCGCGGATCCTTCGGGATCTCGTTTGCCAACAGCGGCAGATGCACCGCAGCGCTGCCGGCGGCGATGATGCACTGCTTGAACTTAATAACCTGCTTCTCGCCGGTCTTGTCCTGGCCGTCGCCGCTCGTCACCTCCACCTCGACGTGGTTCGGGTCGAGGAAGCTGCCGTAGCCACGGACGACCTCGATCTTGCGTCCCTTGGCCATGCCGGCGAGGCCGCCGGTGAGCTTGCCGACGACCTTGTCCTTGTGCGCGCGCAGGGCGTCGATATCGACGGCAGGCTTCGCAAAGGTGATACCGGCGGCCGCCATGTGCTCGGCCTCATCCATCACTGCGGCCACGTGCAACAGCGCCTTCGACGGGATGCAGCCGACGTTGAGACACACCCCGCCCAGGGTCGCATAGCGCTCGACGATGACGGTCTTCAGACCGAGGTCGGCAGAGCGGAATGCGGCCGAGTAGCCGCCGGGGCCGGCACCGAGCACCAGCATGTCGCACTCGATGTCGGCGCCGCCGGCGTGGCTGGCTGCAGCGGGTGCTGCAACCGGTGCTGTGGCAGGTACGGCAGGTGCCACCGCTGTCACCGGGGCCGCTGCGATTGCACCCCCGGCGGCTTCGACCTTGATCAGCACGGCCCCTTCCGCAACTTTGTCGCCAAGCTTGACCAGCACTTCGGCGACGACCCCAGCGGCCGAGGATGGCACGTCCATCGTCGCCTTGTCGGACTCGAGCGTGCAGATCGCATCATCTACCGCGATCGTGTCGCCCTGCTTCACAAACAGCTCGATCACCGGCACGGAATCGAAATCGCCGATGTCCGGGACTTTCACTTCAACCATCTGACTCATGGCGCGGACTCCTTGCAAACAGACGGGCGCCGCCCGGCACGCCTGGAAGCGGCCGATACGGCGGTACGGCCGCAACGGCGCGGGCGGGCGCCCGGACGCTGCGGCATGCGAGGGCAGCCGGGATCAGATCCGGGCCAGCGCCTGTTCGAGGTCGGCGATCAGGTCATCGCCATTCTCGATGCCAGCCGAGTAGCGAATGAGACTTTCCGGAATGCCGGCGTTGGCGCGCTCCTGCTCGGTCAGCTCGACGTGGCTGGTGGTGCGCGGCGGCCCGACGAGGGTGCCGACCGAACCCAGGCTCGCCGCCTTGTGCGCAAGCTTCAGGTTCTCGAGGACGGTGACGACACTTTCCCAGCCGCCCTTGAGCGAGAAGCTCAGCATGCCGCCGAAGCCGCGCATCTGCTTCTTCGCGATGTCGTGGTTCGGGTGCGTCTCGAGCCCCGGGTAGAAGACCTCTTCGACCTTGGGGTGCTGCGCGAGGTAGCGCGCCACACGCATTGCGTTCTCGTTGTGGCGCTGGATGCGCAGCTCGAGCGTCTTCATGCCGCGCAAGATCATGTAGGCCGATTGTGGATGCAGGGTTGCGCCGGTGATCTCGCGGTAGTGGAAGATCTGGTCGACCAGCGCCTTCTTGCCGACGACCAGCCCGCCCATCACGTCCGAATGGCCGTTGAGGTACTTCGTCGCGCTATAGACGACGAGATCGGCACCAAGTGCGAGCGGACGCTGGTTGATCGGTGTCGCGAAGGTGTTGTCGACGACGACGATCGCGCCGTGCTCGTGGGCGACCTTCGCGAGGCGCTCGATATCGACGATCTTCAGCGTCGGGTTGGTCGGCGTCTCGAGGTACAGCACCTTGCAGCCCTTCCGGACCTCGGTCTCGATGGCGTCGAAGTCGCTGGTGTCGCACATGCACACCTCGACATCAAGGCGCGGCAGGAACTCGATGAAGACCTTGTTCGAGCCGCCGTAGGTGTCCTTGATCGCGACCACGCGCTCGCCCGGTTTGAGCAGCGTGAACAGCGTGTTGCTGATCGCCGCCATGCCGGTCGAGAAGCTCGTCGCCTCCTCACCGCCGTCCATGATGCGGATCTTCTCCTCGAGCGGGCGCACCGTCGGGTTGGTGTTACGCGAGTAGATGTAGCCCTTTTTCTTGCCGAGCGCGACGTCGAACCATTCGTTCATGTCGTCGTAGCCGAAGGTCACGGAGTTGAAGACGGGCAGGCAGATTGCCCCTTCGGAGAACAGGTGCTCTTCCCCGGCCCAGACGGAATCGGTTCCAGCGCGATGGGTTTCAGTCATGATGTTTATTCCTTTCAAATGTTCAGTGTGGAGCTGACGCGGTGGCGTTCAGGGTTTCGGGGTCACGATGTCGGCGACCACCGCAAGGGTGTCGCCGGTGGCGATGAGGCCGGGAAAATGCCGGCATGCGAGCAGGCCGGCGCGTTTCGCGCGATATTCGAGCGCTGGCACGCCGGTCCGCGTGGCGTCGTGAACGCGCGCCAGCACGTCGCCCACGGCGACGGTGTCGCCGAGGTCCTTGCACATCTCGAGCAGGCCGTCGTTGAGGCTGGTGACGAAGCAGTCGCCATCGGGCATATCGAGCATCACAGTCGGCGTCGGCTCGGGCGCTTCCTCGAGGACACCTGCGTGCGCGAGGAGGCGACGCACGCCGCGGTCGGCGATTGCGATGCTCGCCGCAGTGGCGCTACCGCCGCCGCCCAGTTCGGTCGACACAAAAACTTTGCCGGCCGATTCGGCGGCGGTGTCGAACATGCCCACGCTGTCGAGTTCGAGCATCATCATCGAGTAGGGTGCGCCGAACGCGCGCATCGCCGCCTCGCAGCGCGCCTGCTGGGCCTTGTCGTCGAGCAGGTGCACCGCGGCGAAGGGCACGAAGTCGAGCGTGCGTCCACCGGAGTGGATGTCGAGCACGAAGTCGGCAAGCGGCAGCAGATGACGCTGAATGTAGTCGGCGATCTTCTGCGTGATGGTGCCGTCCGGGCGCCCGGGGAAGCTGCGGTTGAGGTTCCCGCGGTCGATCGGCGAGGTGCGCGTCCCCGCACGGAAGGCCGGGTAGTTCATGTAGGGCACGATGATCACCCGGCCGCGGATCTCGTCCGCGGTGAGCGAATTCGCGAGCTTCACCAGCGCGACCGGGCCTTCGTATTCGTCGCCATGGTTCGCGCCGGTGAGCAGCACGGTCGGGCCCTCGCCGCGACGGATTACGGTGATCGGGATCATCAACGCGCCCCACGCCGAGTCGTCGCGCGAGTACGGCAGCTTCAGGAAACCGTGCTGCACGCCTTCCTTCGAATAATCGACGGTCGGGGTGATCGGGGAATTCATCATCTGCGTCACTCCTTGACGAAGAGTTTGCGCGGGGTGTTGGCGAGGGCCTCGACGCCGGTATCGGTGATGAGGATGCTCTCGGTGATCTCGAGCCCCCAGTCGTCCTGCCAGATACCAGGCATGAAATGAAAGCTCATCCCCGGCTGAAGCACGGTGCGGTCGCCCGGGCGCAGGCTCATCGTGCGTTCGCCCCAGTCGGGCGGATAGCTCGCGCCGATCGGGTAGCCGCAGCGGCTGTTCTTTTCGATGCCGTAGCGCTTCAGGACCTTGAAGAAGGCGTTGGCGATGTCCTCGCACACGTTGCCCGGGCGGGCCGCCTCCAGACCCGCGGCGATGCCTTCGACCACGGCCTTTTCAGCCTCGAGGAAGTGCTGCGGCGGGCGGCCCAGATAGACGGTGCGCGACTGCGGGCAGTGGTAGCGGCGATAGCAGCCGGCGATCTCGAAGAAGGTGCCAGCGCCGGTAGTGAACGGCGTGTCGTCCCAGGTCAGGTGCGGGGCGGCAGCGTCCGCGCCGGTCGGCAGCAGCGGCACGATCGCCGGGTAGTCGCCGCCGTGGCCGTCGGCGCCCTCGATGCCGGCCGAGTAGATGCGGGCGACCAGATCGTTCTTGCGCATGCCCGGCTCGATCGTCTCGACGATGGTGCGGTGCATGCGCTCGACGATCCGTGCGGCGATGCGCATGTACTCGATCTCGCGCGGCGACTTGATCGCCCGCTGCCAATTGACCAGCGCGGTCGCATCGACGAAGCGGGCCTGCGGCAGATGCTTGACCAGAGCAGCGTAGGCCGCGGCCGAGAAGTAGTAGTTATCCATCTCCACCCCGATGCGTTTCGTCGCCCAGCCGCGCGCGGCGATGACCTCGGTGGCGAGGTAGTCCATCGGGTGACACTCGGTCGACTGCACGTAGTGGTCGGGGTAGCGCACGATGTGCTCGGCCGACATGTATACGGTGCGGTCTGCGCCGTTGCCGTCCATGCCGCGGCCATACCAGATCGGGTCGCCCTCGGGGCCGACCAGCACGCACTGGTGCACATAGAACGACCAGCCGTCGTAGCCGGTGAGCCAGGCCATGTTGGTCGGATCGGTGACAATCAGCAGCTCGATGCCGCGTTCGCTCATCGCGGCGCGGGTCTTGGCGAGACGCGCGGCGTATTCGGTGCGCTCGAAGGGCAGTTTTACGTCATTTGTCATGGGGGTGTCCTTGTCTCCTTTGGTGCTGCGGGTTTCGCGTCGCGGGCCGTGGGGCGCCGCTCACTCCTTGACGAAGAGTTTGCGCGGGGTGTTGGCGAGGGCCTCGACGCCGGTGTCGGTGATGAGGATGCTCTCGGTGATCTCCAGCCCCCAGTCGTCCTGCCAGATACCAGGCATGAAATGAAAGCTCATCCCCGGCTGGAGCACGGTGCGGTCGCCCGGGCGCAGGCTCATCGTGCGTTCGCCCCAGTCGGGCGGATAGCTCGCGCCGATCGGGTAGCCGCAGCGGCTGTTCTTTTCGATGCCGTAGCGC
>JAUSOD010000005.1 GCA_030656215.1 Azoarcus sp. | reverse complement strand
AGTTGTGTGCGTCAAGTTGTGCAATTTGGGTGAGCACGGCATGGTTGATGTGATTTCGCTTTCAGCGCCGCGCAGGGCGTAGCCCGAAGCGGCGCTGAAAGCGGGTGGCGGCCTCACGCGGCCAGCCGCAGGGCCTCCTTCTTCTGCTCGGCGAGCAGGGTCATGTTCAGATAGCGGTTGTCCTCAAGCCAGCTCTCGTGCGTTTCGACGCACAGCGCACGGATCAGTCGCAGGCACGAATCGGTATTGGGGAAGATGCGCACGACATGGGTGCGTCGTTTGATCTCCTCATTGAGCCGTTCGAGCATGTTGGTGCTCTTCATGTGCTTGTGATGCTGGCGCGGCAGCCGGTAGAAGGTCAGCGTCTCACCGATGTTCGACTCGGCCCAGTCGACGAGCTTCGGATATTTCGTCTGCCACTTGCCGATCCAGGCGGCCAGGTCGCGGTTGGCTTCCTGAATGTCGCGCCGGTCGTAGATCCAGCGTAGCTCCTGCAGGCAGTCGTCATCGGCCTTGCGTGGCAGGTAGTCGAGGGCATTGCGCAGGAAGTGGACGTAGCAACGCTGCCACACCGCCTCGGTCAGCACTTCGGAAATCGCTTTCTTGAGCCCCGCGTGATCGTCCGAGACGACGAATTCGACGCCCGCGAGGCCCCGCTCTTTGAGCCGCAGCAGGAAATCCCTCCAACTGCTCTGACTCTCGCGATTGGCAAGCTCGACCGCGAGCACCTGACGATGCCCCTCGCAGTTGATGCCGATCGCGATGAGCACCGCCTGAGCGCGAATCACGCCCTGTTCGCGGATCTTCTCGTAGCGGGCATCCACAATCAGATAGGGGTAGGCTTCGTCCAGCTGCCGCGCGGCAAAGCGCGCCAGTGCCTCGTCCAGGCTCTTGTTGATCGCCGAGATGGCCGAGGCCGAAAAGCTGTGGCCGCACAGCTCCTCGGTGATCGCCTTGACCTTGCGCGTCGACACCCCCTGCACGTACATCTCGGCGAGCGCTGCCACCAGCGCCTTCTCGCTGCGCGCATAGCGCTCGAACAGCGCGGTCGAAAACTCCCCGCCGCGGTCACGCGGCACACGCAGTTCCAGCTTCCCGATGCGCGTGATCAGCCCACGGCTGTAGTAGCCGGCTCGGTAGCCTTGGCGCCTGTCGGTGCGCTCGCCCGGCGCCGCGCCCAGCAACTCCGTCATCTCGCCTTCCAGGACCTCCTGCAGCGCTTGTTTCATCAGCGCCTTCATCAGGTCCGGATCCGACGCTACCAAGGCTTCCACTGTCGCGCCCTTCGAATTACGCTTGATCGTGGTCATGGCTGCCCCCTCCACAGGGTTAAAGGTCGATCGGTAATCAACCTTAGCCATGGCCACCCGCGCCTTCCAATCGAAGGCGCTTCGGCACACACTTCTGAACACTACCGTAAGCGACGGGAAAGTGGGTTTTCCCGAAGGGCGCGCCGTTTCAGTGCGCGGGCGGGGCACCGCACTGGCGCCGACACGCTTTTCCACTTTTAATCAATATCTTGCAGCGCACAACAATGGTGCTCCGCAGCATCCGCATGCACCACTTTAGGAACAATAATTTCAACATTGCACTTCTGAAATTTATGTTTTAGAGTGAATTCAACCCGCCGGTTCGCCGGAACGAAATCCACCTTCTCACTATGCAGGAGTCATCCATGGCCCTTACCGCGCTCGCACAGCGCATCGAATGCGTCGGCCGCCAGGTCAACCGGGTGGTCGAGTGGCTGTGCGCCGGGCTGGTCGCCGCCATGATCCTCGTGGTGTGGCTGGGGGTCTGCGGCCGCTATTTTACCGAGGGCGGGTTCAGCTGGACCGAGGAGCTGGCCCGCTACCTGATGATCTGGGCCGCGCTGCTGGCGGTGTCGTGCGCGGCCTGGTGGCGCGAGCATGTGGGGCTCGACATCGTGCCCTCGCGCCTGCCCGATGGTCCCCGCCGCTGGCTGAAGCTGCTGACCGACGCGGTCACCGTGGGCTTCTTCGTGTTCATGTGCATCTACGGCATCGACATGACGATCGAGGGCCGCAGCCAATTCTCGACCCTGTTCGGGCTGTCGATGGAAGTGCCGTTTGCCGCGGTGCCGGTGTCCTCGGCGCTCGCCGCGTTCCAGTTCGCGGTGCGTCTCGTCACCGATTTTTCCAATCTTTCGCGCGCCGAAACGGCCGCGGTGCCCTACTGAGACCGCCGCCATGTGGATTGTCGCCCTCACCTTCTTCGGTCTCCTGCTGCTCGGCGTGCCGATCGGCGTGGTCCTCGGCATTGCCGGCGCCATCGGCCTGGTCCAGCTCGGTGACGTGTCCTTTCTCGCAATGGCGCCCAAGCGCTATTTCGAGGGCCTGGACATGTTCACCTTCATGGCCATGCCCTTCTTCATCCTTGCCGGCGAGCTGATGAACGCCTCCGGTATCACCCAGCGCCTGGTCGCCTTCGCGCTGAGCCTGGTGGGCTGGCTGCGCGGCGGGCTGGCGCACGCCAATATGGTGGCCTCGGTGCTGTTCGCCGGCATGACCGGCGCCGCGGTGTCGGATGCGGCGGCGATGGGCAACACCCTGGTGCCGGCGATGGTCAAGCAGGGCTACAGCAAGCCCTTCGCCTGCGCAGTGACCGCGGCCGGCTCCATCATCGGGCCGACCATTCCGCCGTCGAACCTGATGGTGATCTACGGCTCGATCATGGGCGTCTCGATCGCCGGCCTGTTTGCCGCCGGCATCGTGCCCGGGCTGCTGATCTGCGCCATCTGCATGGCGGTGATCGGCGCGCTGGGCAAGAAGCTCGGCCTGCCCAAGGGCGAGGGCCGGCCCAGCCTGATGTCCATCCTGGTGAGCTTCAAGGACAGCCTGGTCGGGCTCACCATGCCCGCGATCATCCTCGGCGGCATCCTGCTCGGCGTGGTCACGCCCACCGAGGCGGCCTCGATCGCGGTGGCCTACGCGCTCTTCGTCGGCTTCGTGGTGTATCGCACGCTCAACCTGAAGCAGGTCGGGGTGATGTTGATCCGCACCGCGCGCATCACCGGTGCAGTGTTCCTGATCATCGCAGCGGCCTCGATCCTGTCGTGGTGGCTCACCTTCCACCAGATCCCGCAGATGATCGCGCAGTCCATGCTGTCGATCACCGACACCAAGGCCGGCGTGATCGCGCTGATCCTGCTCCTGCTGCTCGTCGTCGGCATGTTTCTCGACATCACCGCGGCGCTGATCATCCTCGCCCCGGTGCTCGGCCCGCTGACGCTCGCCGTCGGCATCGAGCCGGTCCATGCGGGGATCATGATCATCCTCGCCCTCAACATCTCGCTGATGACCCCGCCGGTGGGCGCCTGCCTGTTCGTGCTGTGCTCGGTCACCGGCGAACGCATGGAGCGCATCGCCCGCGCCCTCGCCCCCTTTCTGCTCGCCGAGGTCGCCGTCCTGTTCCTGATCGCCTACTGGTCCGACCTCACCCTGTTCGTCCCCCGCCTGTTCGGTTATGTCAATTAAGCCTGGAGCCTCCGCCATGAAACTGAAGACCCTGCTCACCTCCGCCGCCATCGCGCTTGCCTTTGCGGTCGCCCCCGCCCACGCGCAGAAGGTGATCAAGCTGCACCACCTCAACGTGGATGACCCGTTCGAGAGCACCACCGGCGCCATGGTCACCGTGTTCAAGAACCTGGTCGAAGCCGGCACCGGCGGCTCGGTCACGGTGCAGACCTTCCCCAACGGCCAGCTCGGCAAGGACAATGAAGTGCTGAGCCAGGTCAAGGCCGGGCTGATCCAGTCGGGCGTATTCTCGGTGGGCGGCTTCGCCAGCGCCTACCCGATGATCGGCGTGCTCGACATGCCCTTCATCTTCCCCGACATCTCCGCCACCTACACTGTGCTCGACGGCCCCTTCGGCAAGAAGCTCGGCGCCGACATCGAGAAGAAGACCGGCATGGAAGTGCTCGGCTTCGGCGACTCGGGCGGATTCTTCGCCATCACCAACTCGAAGAAGGCGATCAAGACCCCGGACGACCTCAAGGGCCTGAAGATCCGTACCCAGACGCTGGAGTCGCACAAGCGTGTGATCTCCAGCCTCGGCGGCCAGCCCGCCGCGATCGCCTGGGCCGAGGTCTACACTGCGCTGCAGACCGGCGTCGCCGACGGCCAGATGAACCCGATCCCGATCATCACCATGGCCAAGTTCAACGAGGTGCAAAAGCACATCACCCTCACCGACCACCTGTTCGCGCCCTACGTGTGGGTGATCAACCGCAAGTTCTTCGACAGTCTGACGCCTGAAGAGCAGGTCGTGGTGCGTAACGCGGCCAAGAGCGCGATCGTGGCTAACCGCGGCATCAGTCGCATCATCGAGGCATCGAGCAAGGGCCTGCCGACGCTGGCCAAGACCATGACCGTGACCACCCTGACCCCGAAGGAAAAGGCCGCTTTCCGCGATGCCACCCAGCCCGCGGTAAAGGCCTACATCGTCGAAACCTTCGGCAAGGAAGGTGAAGAGATGCTCGGCGCACTGCAGGATGCCGTCGGCGAAGCCGCCAAGTAACAACGGCCCCGCAGCAACACCAGCCCCAAAGTCACAACGGAAACGCACATGCTCAACTCCACCTCGCTCCCGGGCGAGCTGGCCGTCCTGCCGCTGGCGCACTGCGCCGGCCGGCCGGCGACCGGTCCTTACCCGGACACGCTCAAGCCCATCCTCAGTCTGGCCGCCCACGCCGAGGCGATCACCGAGATCGCCGACTGGCCCGGCTACGCACCCACACCGCTGGTCGCCCTGCACGGCCTGGCGAAAGCCGCGGGCGTGGCCGCCATCCACTACAAGCACGAGGCCGGCCGCTTCGGCCTCGGCAGCTTCAAGGCCCTGGGCGGCGCCTATGCGGTGCTGCGCTTGCTGAAGAAGGAGATCCTCCGCCGCAGCGGTCAGCACGCCAGCAGCCGTGAGCTGCTCGAAGGCAGGTTCAAGGACGTGGTCGCCGACATCACCGTCACCTGCGCCACCGACGGCAACCACGGCCGCTCGGTGGCCTGGGGCGCGCAGCTGTTCGGCTGCCAGTGCGTGATCTACATCCATTCCACCGTGTCCGAGGGCCGCCGCGCGGCCATCGCCCGCTACGGCGCCGAGGTGATCCGTACCGCCGGCAACTATGACGACGCGGTGCGCGCTGCCGACGTCGCCGCCAAGGAGAACGGCCGCTTCATCGTCTCCGACACCTCCTATCCCGGCTACACCGACGTACCGCGCGACGTGATGCAGGGCTATTCGGTGATGGTCGAAGAAGCCCTGCGCCAGTGGCCCGAAGCCTTGCCACCGACGCACGTGTTCGTGCAGGGCGGGGTCGGCGGGCTCGCCGCCGCAGTGTGCGCCCAGCTGTGGGAGCGCCTCGGCGACGCGCGCGGGCGCTTCGTCGTGGTCGAGCCGGACAAGGCCGCCTGCCTCTACGCTTCCGCACTGGTCGGCAAACCCACCCCGGTGCATGGCGAGCTCGACACCCTGATGGCAGGCCTCGCCTGCGGCGAAGTCTCGCTGATCGCATGGGAAGTGCTCGAAGCCGGCACCGCCGACTTCCTTACCATTCCCGACGCCGCCGCGGTGGCCTGCATGCGTTTGCTGGCCGACGCGCCCTATGGCGACACCCCGATTGCCGCCGGCGAGTCCGCCGTGGCCGGACTGGCCGGCATGCTGATGGCCGCCACCCGGCCCCATATTGCCGACGCGCTCGGCCTGCGCGCCGACAGCCGGGTACTGTTGTTCGGCAGCGAAGGCGCCACCGACCCGTTGCTGTACGAACAACTGGTCGGGCGCAGCGCCGAAGCGGTCGAGGGAGCCACGCGATGAGCGCTCCCGCACGGCCGCCCCGAAGGGAAGCGCTCACCTCCCCTGGGGAGGATGTCGCGCAGCGACAGGAGGGTAGTCAAGTGAGCATCGCGCTGCGCATCGATGGAGCCCGCCTGCAGCGGCGCATCGCCCAACTCGCCGAAGTCGGCGCCATCGACGGCGGCGGCTGCGCCCGGCTCGCGCTGACCGATGCCGACCGCGCCGGCCGCGATCTGGTGTGCAGCTGGATGCACGAACTGGGCCTGGCGGTGAGCGTGGACGCCATCGGCAATGTCGTTGGCGTGCGTGCCGGGCACAACTCCGACACAACAGTGGCCGGCCCGGCGGTCATGACCGGCTCGCACATCGACACCGTGCGCACCGGCGGTCGCTACGATGGCAACTACGGCGTGCTCGCCGGGCTCGAAGTCGTCGCCACCCTCAACGATGCCGGCATCGTCACCGAACACCCACTGGCGGTGGCCTTCTTCACCAACGAGGAAGGTGCCCGCTTCGCCCCCGACATGATGGGCAGCCTGGTCTACACCGGCGCCCTGCCATTGGATGAAGCCCTCTCCACCCGCGGCATCGACGGCGCCAGCGTGGGCGACGAACTGCAGCGCATCGGCTACGCCGGCCCCGCGCCGGTGCCGGCCGCAGCACCCCGCGCCTTCGTCGAACTGCATGTGGAACAAGGCCCGGTGCTCGACCGCGAAGGCACACAGATCGGCGTGGTCGAATCGGTGCAGGGCATCTCGTGGACCGAGCTCGAGATCCTCGGCACCTCTAACCACGCCGGCACCACGCCGATGGCGCTGCGTCGCGACGCCGGCTGGGCCGCCGGTTCGATCATCAACTTCGTGCGCGAACTGGCGCAGGAGCTGGGTGGCGACCAGGTCGCCACCGTCGGCCGCATCGAGTTCTTTCCCAACCTGGTCAATGTCGTGCCCAACCGCGCCGTGCTCACCGTGGACCTGCGCAACACCGACGAAGCCCGCCTGCAACTGGCCGAAGCGCGCCTCGCCGCGCACCTGGAAGCGCTGCGCGACGCCGAGACGGTGGACATCGCCACCCGCAGCCTCGCCCGCTTCGCCCCGGTGCCCTTCGCCCCGGAGATGACCGCACGCATCGAACACCATGCCCGCGCGCTGGGCCTGTCCACCCGGCGCATGCCCAGCGGCGCCGGCCACGACGCGCAGATGCTGGCCGCGGTGTGCCCCACGGCGATGATCTTCGTCCCCAGCGTCGATGGCATCAGCCACAACGTGCGCGAATACACCCACCCCGAACACATCGAAGCCGGTGCCAATGTGCTGCTCGCCGTCCTGTGCGAACTGGCCGGCACCACCCCACCGGCAGGAGCCCCCGCATGACACGTAAGACTCTCGTCGCCGCCGCACAGCTCGGCCCCATCGCCCGCAACGAAACCCGCACCCAGGTCGTCACCCGCATGATCGAACTGATGCGTGAAGCCAAGGCCCGCGGCTGCGACACCGTCGCCTTCCCCGAGCTCGCGCTCACCACCTTCTTTCCGCGCTGGTACTTCGAGGACCAGGCCGAAATCGACAGCTGGTTCGAGCGCGAAATGCCCGGCCCCGCCACCCTGCCGCTGTTCGAGGAGGCGAAGAAGCTCGGGATCGGCTTCTACCTCGGCTACGCCGAACTCACCGAAGAGGCCGACGGCCCGCACCACTACAACACCGCCATCCTGGTGGACAAGACGGGCAGTATCGTCGGCAAGTACCGCAAGGTGCACCTGCCAGGCCACCGCGAGCACGAAGCCTGGCGCCCCTTCCAGCACCTGGAAAAGCGCTACTTCGAGCGCGGCAACCTCGGCTTCGGCGCCTGGCGCAGCCAGGTCGGCGAGCACGAAGCGATCCTCGGCATGGCCCTGTGCAACGACCGCCGCTGGCCGGAAACCTATCGCGTGCTCGGCCTGCAGGGTGTGGAGATGGCCTTCATCGGCTACAACACCCCCATCCACTACCCGCCGGTTCCCGAGCACGACCACCTGCAGGGCTTTCACAACCACCTCGTGCTGCAGGCCGGCGCCTACCAGAACGGCATGTGGATCGTCGGCATCGCCAAGGCCGGCAAGGAAGAAGACTGCGACCTGCTTGGCCAGAGCTGCATCATCGCCCCCACCGGCGAAATCGTCGCCATGTGCTCCACCGTCGAAGACGAACTCATCATCGCCACCTGCGACCTCGACCGCTGCCGCGAGCTCAAGGACAATGTGTTCAACTTCGGCCTCCACCGCGAACCCGAAACCTACCGCCTGATCGTCGACACCAAAGGCCCGGTACTGCCCGCGTAACGGACATCGATAAGCCCCTTACCGAAAACACTACCGCCGTAGGGCGGGTTTCAACCCGCCACTCCCCTCAACTCAACCCCCACCGCCCGTTCCCCACCCAATACGCGCCCGCCCCCACACGATGCCGCCGAAACCCGCCAAACGCTTCAAGCCCATCGACGAACGCATCGAGGCGCTCACCGAACCCCTGCCCGACTCCGAGCGCAAACTGGCCGAACTCCTCACCGCACAGCCCGCGCTGCTGGCCACCCACTCCGCCACCGAACTGGCCGAGATCGCCGGCAGCTCCAAGGCCGCCGTCACCCGCTTCATCCAGCGCGTGGGCTACGACGGCTTCACCACCGCCCGGCGCGAGGCGCGCGAAGCCCAGCGTTGGGGCGCGCCCAACTTCCAGGCCGCCTCCGAACTCCCCGCCGCGTCCGAAGAAGCCTTCGGCGAACACCTGCGCCGCGACCTGCAAAACCTCGCCATCACCTTCGAACGGCTCACCCACGGCGTGGTCGAGCCGGCGCTTGCCACCCTGGCCCGCGCCCGCCGCGTCGGTGTGGTCGGCTACCGCAACAGTCACGCCCTGGCGCAGTACTTCGCCCGCCAACTGGTACTGCTCAAGGACCACGTCGTCCTGCTGCCACAAGCCGGCCAGACCATCGGCGAAGACCTCGCCGCCTTCGGCCCGGACGACATGCTCGTCATCCTCGCCTTCCGCCGCCGCGTGCCGGTGGTGGCGCAAATCGCCCGGCTGGCAAAAAAGGCTGGGGTACCGGTACTGGTGCTGGTAGACGCCACCACCCCAGCGAAGGAGGTCGACGCCACGTGGCGCATCGCCTGCGAGGCCAACGGATCAGGCCGCTTCGACTCCTACGCCGCGGCGATGAGCGTGTTGAATCTGCTGGTATCGATGCTGGCGAGCGCGCCGGAGATCCAGGCCGGGAACCGGCTACGGGTGGCCGAGCGTTTGCATGAGGGGCTGGAGGAACTATAGGCCCCGGGGCGACACTCAGGCCGAAACCCGCCCCAAGCCGCCGAAGAAGGGCTCGGCACCGTCCGTGCCAACGCTCATGAAGAACTGCGCCTTGTTGTGCGCAATCCGGTCGCTCACCAGCGCCGCCTGCGCCGCCGGGCTACCCTGCAGGCGGTCGTAGGCCGCAACGAACTCGTCGTAGCCTTCCACCGCGCGCTGTAGCGAATGCGCAGCGGACAGCTCGGCAAAGCTATTGCGCATCTCCGGCTCATCCTCGAACATCCGCTCTATGCGTGTCTTGTCCGGGTGATCGTTCGCCACCACCACCTTGCCGGCGTAGTCCATGCTCAGCACCGGGTCGGGTGGCACGGCGATGCCGGCGGCGCGGAACAGCTTGCCAACGTCGGCGGCAAAATCCGCCGTCGCCTGCGGCAGATCCTTGCCCTGGATCAGCTGCAGCGGCGGCAGCTCCCGCTGCAGCGGCGCCTGCGTTTCAGCCTCCGCTGCGGCCGGCGTCGCCCGCGTAGTAGCAGGCGCAGCAAGGGTTTGCGGACTGTTAACGTAAGACGTGGCGCTGACCAGCATGGCGGGCACCTCCATAACGATATGCCCTGTTACAGCAGGCATCGTGCCAAGCAACCACAGACTCAGGGCAGCCTGGCCAATTTGCTGAATATCTTCAGCGGCGAGGCGAAGGGCTACCGCTGTTTCATGAACAGCAGCAGCGTGACAGAATGGGTTCTCGAGCAGCAAGGCGAGCTGTTCAACACTGTTCACGCCGAGCAGTACCGGCATCATCAAGAGGAAGCGACGTCATGACGTTCATTTCTTGCGCCCCCTCCCCTCAGGCCATAGCCATACTTGACGCCCTGCGGGAAGCGGTTGCGAATCGTCGGGGAAGAGGGAAGCGTCAATGGTGTCTGCCCCCCGTTGATCTGGGACTGAAGGCCATTCCAGGCCAGGCAGCGCCCTACGAGTTGCAGCCGGGTGAGCTGTGGTGATGCCGGACGATGCCTCGGCCCTCGTGCTGCAGGGCGCCATGGCGTGGAACGCCTGGCGCCAGCAGCACCGAGGCGACTTGAACTTTGCGGCACCCCGCTGGTACGACTCCCCGGGGCCGGGCGGCCTGCAGATCAAGGGCAGGAACCAGCTGGACTTCAGCGGCATGGATCTCTCCGGAGTGTCCATCCACCGCGCGTTTGCCGAGGGGCTGGACCTACGCGGCGCGGTGTTCCAGAACGCGCATTTCGAGGAGGGCGATTTCTCGCGGGCCGACTTTTCCGGCGCGAAGTTTCACAGCACGCGATTCAACAAGACGATCCTGACCGGTGCGAACTTCGACGATGCGGTGTTCGTCAACTGCAACCTCAACCGCGTGAACCTGGTGGGCGCATCATTCCGCGTGCGCGAGATCACCGAGACCGTGGTGTACGGCATAGCCGCGTGGGACCTGCAGACAAGCGAGGCGTCGAAGCAGTCGCGGCTGGTGATCGAGCGCACCAATGACTTGTACTCCGAGCTGATCGCCCAGGGCAAGGTGCCGCTGATGGTGGACGACATCGAGCTCGCGCAGTTCGTGCATTACCTCAGCGACCACCGCAGGATGCGCGACACGCTGAACATCCTCAATAGCAAGGGGGTGCTGTTGCTGGGGCGTTTCAAGGACGGTGGCATCGAGCGGCTCTACGCGGTACGCGAGCAACTGCAGCGCCAAGGCTACATGGCGACGATCTTCGACTTCGAACGGCCCGACAACATGAGCCTGACGGAAACGGTGGTAACGATGGCGGGCTTGTCCAAGTTCATCGTGGTGGACCTGTCGGGCGCCAGCGTGCCCGGTGAGTTGCAGGCCATCCTGAGCCAGATCAAGAAGCCGATCGTCGCGTTCGGCGACGCCTATGCCATGTTCCCGGACCTCGAGGACCAGACGAAGGTGCTCATGCTCAAGGGCGACGACGCGCAACTGCTGAGCGACCTGGAGCGCCTGCTGCCAGAACTGGAGCGCCTGCACGGCGAACGCATCGTCGCGCTGGCGCGCCGCTACGAACGCGCGGCGCTGTCGCGACAAGCGGGTAGCAGCCGGTTGCATGAGGGGCTGGAGGAGTTGTAGGTCGGAGCTGGACTTGCGAGTGTCACACCTGTACATTAAGATGTACATATCAGGACGCACGCAATGGACGCCATCACCTACACCACCGCCCGCGCCAACCTCGCCAAAACCATGGACCGGGTTTGCGAGGATCACGAGCCGCTGATCATCACGCGTAACGGCGAACAATCCGTGGTCATGCTCTCGCTCGACGACTACAAGTCCCTGGAAGAAACCGCCTACCTGCTGCGCACCCCCACCAACGCCCGCCGCCTGCTCGCCGCCATCGCCCAGCTTCACGCCGGACACGGGACGGAGCGGAAGCTGGCCGAATGACGCTGGTCTTTTCCGATCAGGCCTGGGAAGACTACCGGTACTGGCAGAAGCAGGATCGCAAGATGGTCGAGCGGATCAACAAGCTGATCCGGGAAATCCAGCGCCGCCCGTATGAGGGAATCGGCAAGCCCGAGCCACTGAAACACGCGCTGGCAGGCTTCTGGTCGCGCCGGCTCAATGACGAACACCGAATCGTCTATCGCATCGAGGGCGATGCGATGCAGATTGCGCAGCTGCGGTTTCGCCACTGATCGGTTGATCCGGAGCGCCACGCATCAATGTGCATCAATGGTGTCTAATCTTAATAGCACTAACTTGAGGCTAGATCGTCAGGAATCATAGGGTTGGAAGCCATGGATCTGATGCTTGCCGGCTCGCCGAGTCACAGTGCTCGAACACTGCGTCCACGGGCTTTCGGGCCTTGCGGTTCAAGCTGGTCTTCTGACTGCTCCAAAGCCCCGGATTGTCATGAGCTCGTGCTAAGTTAGTGCCATTGGTGTCGGACCCTATTGATAGCAGCGATAGTTGGGGATCGAGGGGCAGGAAGTCGGCCTGACCTGCCGTTGGTCCAGCGCGCGCAATCCGGCGGCAATGAGCTGGTTACCTGTCGTTCACCTGCTCGTGGCGGTCAATAACCGCTTGTCACTTCAGGCTACAGCCGGATCCGACCCAGAGCCGCCTGATGACATTCTCAAACGCGACTGCAGCTTAATGTTCAGCGAGTTGCCGTTCGTATGGATCCGATGTCGGCCCGGTGATCGGCCTTATGGAAACCTTTGCATAAGATCAAAGCGTGGCTCTTCTCGGATACCCAGGCCAGCGCGCGCGCCAGCGCGCTCATCTACTCGCTGGTCGAAACCGCCAAGGCCAACGGCGTTGAACCGTACCTGTGGCTGCGCCACGCGCTGCGTGCGCAGCCCACCGCGACCACCGTCGAACACTTCGAGGCCCTCCTGCCTTGGCATCTCAAGGCTGAGCATCTGATCACAGCCTAGCGACTTGGGGAAGGATGGGGTTTGTGAAGCGCTTACGAAGAATCCGACGATGGTTGATGTCATGTGCGTAGCTGAGGCCCCCCTACCTCAGCTACGCACTCATCGCCCACCTATTGGATTGCCGAGTCAATAGTGACGCCCAGCCTGAGAGGCCATGCAAGGCAACTCAGCACATTGAGCCGTCTTATTAAGTCATGAACCCCGCGCCAGAAAAGGCTTCGCTACTCGCCATCCAGATTGGACTGGACATTACTGTACGTGCAAGTTCCTGCTGACTCGATGTGCCGGTTTTCTTAAAAATCGCCTTCAATTGGGTGCGTACAGTCGAGATCTTTATGCTTAGTTGAGTCGCCGCATCGGTCAGTGAGTTTCCTGCCACCAAGCGATCTAGTAGTCGTGCCTCTGCCCAAGTCAGACCAAAGAGACGTTGGAACAGTTCTTCCGAAGTTTCCAGCGCGTGATCCGGGTCAGAAAGAAAGAGTGCGATGCGCGGTTCGGAGAAAAGATTGGGGAGGCTATCGCCATCCTTAGTCAGCAAACGGCTGAGAAGACAGTGAAAGGCAGGCCGACCCGTAGGCCGCCCCAAAGAAATAGCATCCCGTATTCCTGTTTCACCAACACGGCGCAGAGCGCCATGTAGCAGCGCAGTACCATTTTTTCTCGGCAGCCAGACGTTGCCCTCGGTGTCTATTTCAATACCGTCTCGTTGATCAAGAATCCGTCTTGCCGCGGCATTCGTGTATTCGACCAGGCCGCATTGTTTGGCAATGATAATTCCTGTCGGCAAGGACTCCAGAAGACAATAAGACGTATGCAAACGATGGTCGACGCCAGCTAGCTGATCCTGAATTGATAGTGCCCGCCGCAGATGGGGCACGAGCAAACCTAGGTCATCGACCTCATTTTGACAAAAGGCTTGATCGTTATCGCTGCGAAAGAAGCCAAGGTTGGTGAGTTGTTTCGGAGAATCTGACATGGAGACCAGCAAGGTGTACTCAACACCATGGGGTTTGAGTATCTCCCGATAGCTTTGCGAAGAATGAAGGGTCTCTGCTTTCATTACTTGGCGACAATGGAAGGGTTTGCTGGGGTGGTCCATGCCATACCTTAATCGTGGGTCCTGATGCCTCAGATCAGTCAGTTTGCGTATCGCCCCGCCTCTTTGTTCGATGGGCAGATCCCCATACCCAATCAGAAACGCCATTGAACGATCGGGATATTCCTCATCAAAATGGATAAAGTTGGCCGCGAAGGTACCAAAGTATCTCGCGCCCGCCTCCAGGAAGTACCTCCACCGACTCGAATCTGTCGCTGCATCGTAGAGTAACCCCACAAGATCCAGCAATGCGTCGTTACTAGCAGGGAGGGGGGCGCATTCATTTTCTTTGGCCATTTGAATTGAGGATACGCCCTGTAATAGGCCTGGGTGGTTTCAGGTCTGAAGTGCAACGCCCGTTGATTCATCCGTAGCAGTCGGCCCGCAACTTGCTCCGGCGGCTACCCCATCGCCATCATTCCACACATCCGACTCAGCAACAACGAGCCGGTCTTGAGCTTGACCGTCCCAGGGCGCCGGCGTGCCAGCGTCGCACGCTCTGCACACACCGCATCGTAGATCTTGCCAACGTTGCATCGTACTACCTTACGCGTCACCGGCCGACGCCGGCCGTTTGAGTTGTCGGGCAATTGCCCGACAACTCAAACCTCCAATCCGGAACCGATGAATCTCGTTGCATTCGTCCGTGTTCAGTTGGCTGTAATGGTTATCCATCGGTGCCCCCTACCAAGTGCGGGTGTTGCACTTCAGGTTAGCGCACGCCTTGCCACAAGACGCGTCCAGGCCGAAGGCATGGACGCGTCTTTGATTAGGCATTTCATCCAAACGGGTGAGACGGAGAATCTATCACTATACCGGATTTGTCATCGCACTCTACGCTGAGAGTCTAACTAAAAATCAATTAAATCAGTTGAGTGCATCATGCAGTCAAAATGTGGCACCTATTTTGCTTTAAGTTAACCCACGGTTTAGCGCTCCGCTTTAAACCGGTCCGCCACTTAGCAGTAGCTTCCGAAGGTCCCGAAAGAAGCGCCAACCAAGCTAGTACACCAATCACGCCCAAGGGAGTTACTTTTAAAAATAAATTTGCTGGACATATCGTCTCCACATTCGTCGCATCCGCTCTCGCGGCAATTGTTACGGAACGGTATGCGTTCGCTTCAGAGCGATTGCCTGGAGCAATCCGGCCGGTAGCAGCGGAGCCGCAACGTATGAGGCCGATGGAAGCACCCGGGTGAGCTGGTAGGGACGCGAGTGCATCGTAGACGGACGGTTCTGCAGCCAAGGGAAAACCGTTCGCAACGGCGTGGAGGCCTGCACGAGGAGCTACAAGGTCGGCGAAAACGCGTATTGGGCGTACAACGCCGAGGGGGCGCGGTACGCGACACTTTCGAATACCGATTTAAAGTTGCGAATGATGGGCTCTGATCATTGCATTTTGAACCAAAGAATGAACTTAAAGGAGCATGAAGAATGAAAACTAGACGCTCATGGTGGCCCTTGATCGTACTTGGCACGATTGGATTCTTGGCAGGGCACGTTCACGCGGTTCCAATGGCCATCGACATCGGCACGTCGCGTGTCTTTAACGACCGCATCGGCAACAGCCGCTTTTTTGCTGGTGCGAACTCAGATTTATTGCGGGTTTCGGCCTTTGTAGCGCCGTCCGACGACAGCGACTGGCTAGGCCTCAGCAGCAACGGAGCAACGACCAAAGTCACGCTCACGCATCAGGACACGCCCGATTTGGCACGTGAGCTAGACTTTTTCGGAGTGACTTCGGGTCGCGGTGGCTCGATCAACGAATTCGGCACCACGTTTAATCTGGCGAACCCGCTCGTGGCTTCTCAACTCGCAGCGTGGGATGCCACGCCCTTTACGCTGACAGCGTCGAATCTGAACGTGCCAACGGGCACACCCACCTCGGTTACTTATGCTGCACAGGACTACAGGAGTGACGTTCTCTTGCCATTCCTGACCGACGTTTCCGTGACCGGCGGGAGACTGAGTCCAACCATCAGTTGGGTTGTTCCGGATACCGATGCTCCGATCACCAACGCACGCATCCAGATCCGGCGTATCGACGCCGAGGAGCCAGGGCGTATCCTTGCGGCCACGTTGGTACTTAGTGAGGCAATTACACTCGGCACTACGAGCTATACCATCCCAGCGCAGTTCGATAGCTCCCTTTCCGGTGTTCCTCCGCATCCGGAAGGGTTGGAATCGGGCAGCAAGTATGAGTTCGTGGTCATTCTCGAGTCACGCGACCAGGTAACTGGATTACACGGGCGTGCGCGAACCTTCTTCGAGTTCACTCCACTTTCGGACGGATTCGCGGACGTGGCGGTATTCCTGCCAAGCGTCGGTCCCGATGGCGTATTCAAATTCGATGTGAAGGTCGAAGCGGGTGAGACGATCTTGATTGACCCGGTTGTCGCCATCGGTTACGACTACCAGATAGGTGAAGGGGACCCACTGTTTGCGAGTGTCACACTCCCCGATGTCGGTGACGGGCTCTACGAGCTGTGGCTTTACAGTCTCGCACTTGACGATTACTTCCTACAGACAGATGCGCTTGCGGCGGGCTTCGAGTATTTTTTCGCGGGAAGTGGTGTGGACCGGTTCAGAGTGCTCGGGATCGAGACCTCGGCCGGGCTCGATCCCGGTGACGGGACGGCTTTCGTGACCGCCCTGACCTTTGCCGGGGACGGCCGATTCACGGGAACCATGACGCCGATCGTCATCGAGGTCGCCTCGGTGCCCGAGCCACCGGTGCTTGCGCTGATAGCTCTTGCACTGCTCGGTTTCGGTGTGGCGAAAGTCGATCGCCGCGTCGGATACCCGCAGGAATCGGATCGCTACCAGGCCTATCTGGCCGACAAGGCCCATCGCTGATGCTCCCCCGCGCGGGCGACCACCGCCGTGCACAGCCCGCTCGCGGGCTTTCCGAACCTCGCAAACGGATGCGGTAAGGGGTCGGAAAGCCCGTCCAGGCGTGATCGATATCTGGGCAGCAACACGCCCGATGTGTTGCGGCGTTTGCGCGGACGACTTCGCCTGCGTGCCCTTTGCATCGGTACCCGCACCTTCCATTGGGGTGTCTCGCACCCTGTCCGACTTGTGTCCAGCGCTTGCCGCCGGGCCCTCCGGTGCGACGAAGGTATCGTCCAATCTCGCATTCCAAGCGGAACAAGCGGGTTCCCAGAGTCAGCCTGTAAGCAGGCCGCCTCTGGAAGTCCGTTCATGCATCTCTGTGGCCGGCGGATGCCATCGCGGCTGTCAGTCCCCGCAACAGGCAGGAGCGTTCGCTCCGGGATACCTCTTTCCACCCCCGCGAGTCGTCGGCGGCCCCCGCCGCACGATGCAGTCGCGATTCCCTCACGGGAGGCATCATGGCCCTGATCTTCCCGCTCCTCGCGCGCTGGGCAGCATCCACACCGGACACCACAGCTTCCCTTTCTGGTAGTGTTCAGAAGTGTGTGCAGAAGCGCCTTCGATTGGAAGGCGCGGGTGGCCATGGCTAAGGTTGATTACCGATCGACCTTTAACCCTGTGGAGGGGGCAGCCATGACCACGATCA
>JAUSOD010000002.1 GCA_030656215.1 Azoarcus sp. | reverse complement strand
GCATATTCCATCAGCATAAAACAGACGCAGGGCTTCATGTCCGCGCACCATCCTCCGTTTCCGGTGGTGTTTCTCGCATGCCTCGTCTGCGCCTCTGCCCTGGGCGCGGGCAGCGTGCTTGCATGGGCCCCGTGGTCGCAGCCATGGATCACGCCACTGGTGTACGGGGCGCTGTATGTGTGTCTGGCACTGTGCGGCCGCCCCATCATGGTCGCAGCGCTGGCCCTTGCTTTCGGGCTTGCACAACATGGCACCGGACATGGCTGGATCTTCACTGCGCTGGTCGACAAGGCAGGCCTGTCAATCGCGTTCGCCCTGCTCTCGGCATCGATCTTCATGCTCTACCTGGCCTCCTTCATGGCCCTTCCTGCCTACCTCTGGGCACGGCTCTTTCTCCGCGGCGGCACCTCCGCACGCTTGCCTGGCGTGGCTGCAGCAGCAGCCCTGGCGGCACTGTGGGCCACCGGCGAATGGGCGCGCGGGCACCTGTTCAACGGTTTCAGTTCGCTCTCCATGGGCTACGCGTGGCTCGACACCCCACTTGCAGGCGTGCTGCCCCTGACCGGACTCCACGGCCTCGGTTTGGGCGCGTATGCAATCTGCTTCGGCTGGATTCCCGCGGTCGAGCACCTGATTCGGCGCAAGCCCTGGCCTGCCATCTTGCTCACCGTGGGTCTGATCTGCACCTTAGTGTCCGGACAATGGGGTAGTTCGATGCCATGGATCGTTGCAGAGGGCGAACCCATGAGCTTCCGCCTGATCCAGACTGCAGTTCGACCGAAAGACAAGTTCGAACCGACCGCCATCCCCGGCCAGATCGACGAACTCACAACGCGGATGATGGAAGAGCCAGCCAGCCTGATCCTTGCCCCCGAGACCGCGCTTCCGGTTTTTTTTCACCAACTGCCTGCCGGCGTCGTCGACAAGCTCAGCCACTTCTCAAGCTTGCATCACAGCCACCTGTTTGTCGGCGTCGCCCGGATGGGTAGCCGTCAGGAAGGACACAACGGCCTGCTGCATATCCGCCCAGATAGCGCGCAACTTCAGTTCCTCGACAAGGCCTTGCTGATGCCCTTCGGCGAATACAGTCCCGCGGGCTTCCAGTGGTTTTCAAAGCGTGTTCACTTTGCCTTGAAGGACCTGGCGCCGGGCGCACCGGGACAGCAGGCATTCGTCGTGCGCGATCACCGGATCGCCGCCTTGATCTGCCATGAGGATTCGGCCAATTGGCTTGCCCGACGTCGTGCGCGCGACGCCAGCGTGCTACTCAATCCAAGCAATCTTGCGTGGTTCGAGCACAGCGCCGCGATCTCGCAAGGGCTGGCAATGGCGCGTGTTCGAGCACTGGAGACCGGTCGTCCGATCCTGCGCGTCGCCAACGGCGGCGTGACTGCACATATCGATCACCACGGAGAGGTCATGGGCCAGTTGCCAACGGACGGCATCGGCGTTCTGAAAGGACTGGTGCAGCCGGTGCAAGGCACCACACCCTATTCCCGCATCGGCGATGCACCTGCACTGGCGGCATGCTGCCTCACCTTCCTTGTCGCTGCCGGCCGACAAATGCGCAGGAGGGACCTGCGCACGCGGGGATGAAGTCGGCAGCAAGCGACTGAATTCAATCTACCGGCAATCGTTTCCCTTGCCATATAAACTCGTTTGTCATATAAACCCAGGGGCATATATTGAAACGCCGACCCTGGACGTCGCCGCGCGACGCTGCAAACACCACCAAACCCGCTGCCCCATGAAACCTGTCGCGCTAACCCGGGCACTGCGCCTGCTCACGCTTGTTCTGGCCGCCGGCTCACAGCCCCCGGGCCACGCCGCACTCGGCGACATCCTGGGCGGCGCGCAGACCTCCGGCTGCGGCGTCACCATGAGCTGCCCGCCCGCCGACACCGGCGGCAACGGCGCGCCAGCCGGGCGACTACTGTGTGTCAACAACCTCACCGGCACCCCCTGCGGCACCGACAGTGGCCCGGCCAGCCAGGCCTCGAGCACCGGTCAGAACGTGGGCGCAGGCAACCCGCTGAGTCTGCTCTCGGGCAACAAGTACCAGAAGGAAGCCGACCTGCCCGCGCTGCCCGGCGTGCTCGGCCTGGAGATCGTGCGCCACTACAACAGCCAGCGCAGCCGCGCCGGCGGCGGCATCATCGGCCGCGGCTGGAAGCTCTCCTACGACACCGAGCTTTACGCCACACGGACCAACCTGCAAATCGTCCAGGCCGACGGCACCCGCGTCGTGTTCTCCCGCAACGCCGACGATCCCAGCCTGTGCGCCAGTGCCGATCCCGCCCGTGGCAAACTGGTGATCGTGCGCAAGACCCACGGCGACGAGTACGTGTGGGTGTGGCCCGATGGGCGCAAGCTCACCTTCGACCAGCGCGGCAAGCTCGTCCAGATCCTCGCCCCCACGGGCGAATTCGTCGCGCTGCAGCGCGACCCCGGCGGCAGCTTGGTCAAGGTCACCGACCCGCAGGGACGCTCGCTCGTGCTCTCCTACGTCGATCGGCAGACGCCCGGTTTTCGTGGCGTGGCACATATCGACAGCCCGGTCGGACGCTTCTCCTACACCTACGGCAGCACGCCGCCCGACCCGGGTGCGCCGGAGGCGGCGCTCGCCATGAGCAATCTGGTCAAGGTCATCCTCCCCACCGACTACGATCCCGCCGAGAAGCCCCACCCCTTTGCCAACCGGGGCTCAAGCACGAGCACCCTGGCACGTGAGTACCACTACGAGGATCCACGCTTTCCCACCCTGCTGACCGGCATCACCGTCTCCGGTGCGGGCTCCGACGCGCAGACCCTGCACCAGCGCATCGCCACCTACGTCTACGACGCCCGCGCCCGCGCCGTGCGCTCTGTGCGCGGCCCCCTGCCTCCCGAGGGCGCGCGCGGACCCGGAGATGTGTCACTCGACTTCTCCCGCCCCGACCGGACCCTGCTGACCAACAGCCTCGGCGAGCAAACCGTCTATCTCACCGCCCTCATCGGCAGCGAACGGCGCATCCTCGAATCACGCGGCCCGGGCTGCGCCGCCTGCGGGCCGACCAACGTGCGCTATCGTTACGATGCCCAGGGCCGTCTTACCGCGACCACCACGCTCGATACCCGTGGCCGCCCACGCATATCGGTGCAGACCCGGTTCGATGCGGCCAGCCGCCCGCTGCGGGTCACCCGCCTCGATCTGAGCGGGGCCCAGGCCCGCCTCATCGACTGGGTCCGCTACGAATACGCCCCGACTCCTGCCCCCGCGGCCACGCCCACCCGCGGCGGCGCCGACCCCGACACCCTCGTCCTGCCCGCACCCCACCCCGTACTTGTCGCGCGCCCCAGCGTGGTCCCCGGCGCAGAGCATCAGCTGCACCTGGTCTATAACGCGGCCGGGCAGTTGCACTCGGTGACCGAGACCGGATTCTCACCCGCCGTGCCCGACGCCCCCGACAGGTCTCACACCCTTGAGGCGCCCAAGCCAAGGCCAACGCCCACGCCACTCTCGCGCACCACCACCTACATCTACGCGCACATCAACGGGCGCAGCGTGCTCGCCGAGATCGATGGTCCACTGCCCAACGGGCCGCAGGGCATCCCGGCGGATTCGGACCTCACCCGATTAGAGTGGGATGCGCGTGGCCGATTCCCCGTCTCCATCACGGTCCCGGGCGGTGCGACCAGCGAGCTCACCCACGATGAGGCTTCCGGCCAACTCACCCGCATACAAAACAAGCAGGGGGTCGCCACCGACTTGCACTACAACGCGCGCCAGCAACTGACCCAAGTGCAGCATTCGGGCCCCGGGTGGGTCAGGCCCACCACGCGCAGCTTCCTGTACGACGCCCTCGGCAGGCGTACCGAGCAAGGCCAAGGCGATCCTGCCGAAAACAACTACACGCCCAGCGTGCATCAGGCATTCGATGCGCAAGGACGGATGGCGTGGCAGGCCCATGCGCTGGGCATCGCGACCCAGTACGCGTACGACAGCGAAAGCCGCCTGACCGAGATCAGGCAATCGAGCGCGAGCATGCTCAAGATCGCCCACTACCGTTACGACCCCAGCGGGCGCATCGTCGAAATATCCGACAACACGGGCCGCCGCCAGCTGCTCGCGCCCGAGCCGACCGACATCACACCCACCAAAGCGACTCCACCCACGCAAGCTGCACCCGCCTCGGCAGAAGGCAAGCCCACTTCAAACCTCGCCCGAAAATCCGGTGCACAGCACTCTTCACCCAGCCCGCGCCAGCTCATTGACGATTTCGGCCGCACCGTATTCAAATACAGCCCCGACAGCGGTCAGGTCCATCACCACTACGACGAAGCCGATCGCCTGACCGCAATGCGCGATGCGCGTGGCAACCATGCCCGCTACGACCATGACGCGCAAGGCCGCATCCTGCGCCAGCGCATCACCGACGCCCGAAGCGGTGCCGAAGAAGAGACTCGCTGGCGCTATGAAGGCCGCCGCCTGGTCGAACTCATCCATCCCACCCAGAGCGAGCGCTTCGAGTACGACGCACGCGGCCTGCGCAGCGCGCGCGTCGTCGTGCTGCACACCGCACAGGGTGAGCTGACCGCGATCACCCGCTACAAGCACGACGAACGCGGCGACCTGGTCGCCACCACCCTGCCCGACGGCAGCCGCCTGCACTACGAACGCAACGCCCAGGGCCAGGTGGTGGCCCTCAAACGCGGCACCGTCCAGACACCCTGGCTACGTTGGCTGGATCGGGAGCAGACCATTGCCCACGACTTCGAGCGCGATCTCGTCGGCTTGCGCAGCTACACCGCCGGCAACGGCATCCAGACCCTGCACCAGCGCAGCCGCGAAGGCATCCTGGCACGGGTGGTCCATCGCCAGCGTGCGAGCGGGCAGCCCCGCCTGGCCCGTCACCAAGCGATGCCCGTGCTGCTCGGATACACAACCCGGGAAACGATAGAGCAATTGCTGGGTATCCGTTCCGCACAGGCCCAGGGCCCCGAGAAAACCGCAACTGGCGATCCCACGCGAACCGCCGCCACCGCCGGCACGCGCCCGGATGTGGCACCCCTGCCTGGCGCCCTGGGCCTGCCCGACGACCCGTCCGCCCTGCTCGACCATCGCTACGTCTGGGACGTTCGCGGCAATCTGCTGCACAGCCGGCAACGCGCCCACCAGACCGACGCCCAAGCGACCCGGCACAGCCACGCCTACGATCGTGCAGGCCGCCTGGTAGCGTCGGTGCACTGGCAGGACAACAATGAGGTACTCACCGAGGAGGCCGTCTGGCGCTACGCCTACGACCCGGCCCAACGCCGCGTGCTCAGCCAGCAAGGCATCACATCGCAGGCCGAACTACGCGCCGGTACGCTGCGCAGCGCCTTCCAATCCAGCACACACCGGCGCACCGACACCGGCGTCACACCCGCCCGCTACAGCGCCAGCGGGCAGCCCGAGCAACTGGGCGAGCGCGAGTACGACTGGGATGCCCGTGGCCGGCTCGTCGAAGTAAGCGAGCACGGCACCACTGTGGCCCGCTACGGCTACGACCACCGCGGCCTGCGTAACGCCAAGCACGCGAATGACCAGACCCACTACACCCTCCACGACGAAGCCCGTCAGCCACTGGCCGAGCTCGACCGCGACGGGCGCATCCTGCGCCAGTACATCTGGCTGGCCGACCTGCCCCTGGCCGTCATCGACACGCCCCAGGGCGCCGAGCCGGCAGCGGCGGATCAAAGCGCCGCATCACGCATCGCAGGAGATCTGCTGCGCATCGTGCACGCCTGGTTCGGCTCCAGCGCAAGCATCGTCTGGATGCATGGCAACCACCTCGGTGCACCCGAAGTCGCTACCGACGCACAAGGCCAGGTGCTGTGGCGCGCCACCTACGCCCCTTTCGGCGCGGCCACCGTCCAGGCGCGCACCTTCGTCCTCAACCTGCGCCTGCCCGGCCAGTACTACGACGCCGAGACCGGCCTGCACTACAACCGCGCGCGCTACTACGACCCTGACCAGGGCCAGTACCTCAGCCCCGACCCGCTCGGCACCCCCGACGGCCCCAACCCCTACGCCTACGTCGCTTTCAACCCGTACGCTTACGTCGATCCGGACGGGCTCATCCTGTTTGCATTCGATGGAACAGACAACTCCCGCGATCCGCGCGAGCTGCAGCGGCTCGGGGGGTCGAGGACTAACGTGGCACGGTTTTGGGATCTGTATCGCGATGGCCCACAGAACTACGTTTCCGGCGTGGGTACGCACCACTTCGAGGATGGACGCACCAACTACCTGGGGGACGCGTACCAGGACATTCTACCGAACGGCCTCGGCCCGATCCCCGATCGCGGCGGCAATTTCACCGGGCGCGAGCGCATCGAGCGCATGTGGAGCTACTTCATCGACGAAGCGGAGACTATGAGCGACGAAGACATCATGGACATCGACATCGTTGGCTTCAGCCGCGGTGCAGCACAGGCGCGGGAGTTCGCCAACCTGCTGGCGGCGGCCGGCATCATGCAGGATGGCGTCCGTCTTATCGCATACTCGGCCATAGACGGCGCCTCGGGCCAGGAAGTCACGCGCTGCCAGCCGGTGAATCTGCGCTTCATGGGTTTATTCGACACCGTTCTAAGTACCGACCTGCCGTGGGGGGCAGCCTACCGCCTGGGCATACCGGCAGAGTTTGCCTTTGTGGCCCACGCCGTGGCACTGAACGAATACCGCAGCCAGCCCTACGCGAATGACGTACTCGGTTACCCCTTCAATGCGGCCTTCTGGAATGCCACGCGGCGCCCCCTCGCCGACGACCTGCACCAGGGCAGCTTCCCGCTGGAGTCGATTGGCGCGAGCAGCTATGCGCCCGGGCAGGTCCGCATCGAACGCGGCTTTATCGGCGCGCATGCCGACATCGGTGGCGGCTACGCCGAGGGCGAGAACCAGCTGTCCTTCGTGGCACTGCACTGGATGGTGGAGCAGGCAAAGAAGGCAGGGGTAAATATGGATACCACTCGTCTGCCGTCCATCTCTGCCATAGCCACCCCCATCATCCACGACCAGAGTAACGCCTTGCGCATCGGCGACCCGCGCGAAACGCCTCCGGTCTCGCGCGAAGTCCAGCAGGGGGACATGACGTTTACCGTAACGGAACTCCTGCGTGCCGAGGACCGCCAGGTGCGCGGCGCGGCCAGCGGCACCACGCAGCGCGACATGGGCTTTACCGACTTCGGTCCCGATGACCGAAGCCTGACCACTGCCGGGACGCACGGCTTCATCGCCTATACCGAGCGTCCCGTAACGGGCGAACCTGGCGACACCTGGAACGCGCTCACCGGCAACCGGACCGGGCAGGTCGATGTCGCGGCATACACGGCCTGGCTGTGCCAGCACGGCTATTTCAAAGGCGACTCAGCACAATGCCAATAAGGAGGAACAGCACAATGAAGCAGAAACCGCCCAGCCCGTTGCCGTCCCCATCGCGCCGCACATTATTGGCGCTGTGCGCCGTGTTCCTGGCCGGTTGCAGGGGCAGCGCCCCCCGGCGCGTGCAGGCTGCGCAGCTACCCTTGAGCGCCGAGGATGAGTCGATCAAGCGCAAGTTCCGTGGGCTCGAAGGCGGGCAATTGCTGGTTGATTCGTTGTTCGATGTTCATGGGCTGAATATTTTCGATGAGCATGGGTGGCTGTTTTTTACACATTCTGGCCTTACCCCCCCCCGGGGCCGAGCCAGGGCAAGCTACGGCGCGGACTTTGGCGTGCCGAAATTCTTGCGGGTGGAGTGGCGGGATCCGAAGAGCCCATTCCGAGCCTCAGGTCCGTATGGTGCGATGCAGGGCGGCGCCATCATTGCGGACCATACGATTCCCGTGGCCTCACGCATCCCCGACGCCCTGCTCGAGGAACGGCGCAAGAACGGTGGCGGGTTCCGCCTCAAAATCCGCCTCCACCCCGACGGGCCGCTCATCGGCTGGGATCTCGAGCGCGCCCCCGGCTCAGCGCCCGACGGCTCGAAGTTTCATCACCCCGGCGGGGACTTCCAGGAGGCCTACATCTACAACGGCAAGGTCCTGCGCAAGGGCTGGTACATCCACCCCAGGAGCGGTGAGCGCATCGAGACGGATTTTTAAGGTGCACGCGGACAACGGCGGTGGCTATCCGGGAAACAGGGGACAGACCACGATTTCCCTGTAAATCATCGCCAAGAACCGTGGTCTGTCGCCCATTTTCGCGACTTCCCCGTCAATCGCCGCCAAGAACCGTGCCCCCGTATTTTTCCAATGAAGGTTGATACATGAAATGAATGACATCAAAACAGCAGGGATCGTCGCCGCTTGCCTTGTACTGCTCCCGTTGCCGGTCTCTGCACAGGACTTCGGCGGAGTATTCCGCAACGCGATGGAAAAAGCGTTCAGGAACACCGTCAACGAGGTTGTCGACAACACGTTCCGTTCGATCGCTACGGTTTCGAGCGGACTGATCTTGCCGGAAGCGATTCGGCCGGCTGATACCAGCGGCAAAGTCATCCTCTACCGCAACGCCACCTGCGGCTACTGTAAGAAAGCCGCCTCCTACATGCGGGCGCAGGACATTCCCTTCGTTGAACGAGACATCAACGTCAGTACCGCATACCGAGAGGAATACCGCGCCTATGGTGGCAACGGCGGGGTGCCGCTGCTGGTCTTCGGCTCTGAAACCTTGCACGGATTCTCGGAAGCGGCGTTCAGCAAGCACTACGCGCGCATGAACCGGGGCTCCGGGTCAGCGGGCGAACAGGCGGCGCCAGACCAGTAACGGCAGGCGCAGCACAAAGCCGAGCAGCAGCCGGCTGTGCATCCAGGTCAGCAGGATGTTGTCGCGCAGGTAGTTGAAGTGCGACACCCCGCCCTCGTCGGCGCGGAAGTACTTGACCGGGGCATCGATATTGATCGGGTGAACCCCGGCCCAGGCGAGCCGTACGACGGCCTCGGGGTCGAAGTCGAAGCGTCGCATCCAGGGGTGTGCCCGCATCACCTTGCGCAGCGCCTGCACCGGATAGACCCTGAATCCGTACAGCGAATCGCCGATGCCTATCCACAGGGTCTCGAGGTTGGCCCAGGCGTTGGACAGCTTGCGCCCGCGCACGCGCAGCAGCGGCGCGCTGGCATCGAACACCGGCTTGCCGAGGATCATGCACGCCGGCGAGGCTATCGAGGTGCTCATGAAGCGCGGAATCAGGTCGGCCGGATGCTGGCCGTCGGAGTCCATTGTCAACACGTGGGAGTAGCCGCGGCGGGCGGCCTCGTCCAGGCCGTGCAGCACCGCCGCCCCCTTGCCCTGGTTCTCCGGCAGGACGAAGACCTGCAAGCCCTCATCGGCTGCGGCCAGGGCCTGCAGTTGTTCTGCGGTGCCGTCGGTGCTGCCGTCGACCACGACCCACACCGGGCTCCACTGTGCACGCGCGGCACTGACCGTATCGAACACCTTGGGGCCGGGGTTATAGCTCGGAATCAGCACCACGTGGGTGGAGGAAGGCAGAGGGGACATGTGGGGGGCAGAGGCTCAGGTCGCCGGAGCGGCCTGGGTGGCCTGGGTCGCTTGGGTGGCAGCAGCGGCAAACTGGGGCGGAACGAATTCGGCACGCGCCAGCTCTTCGGCAAAACAGTCCTCGAGTTCGGCACAGAACACCCCCGCATCGCGCGGAGGGTCGAGGCGCCGGCCAAGGCGGATACGGTAGTGGATTGGCATCGCCGGACGACGGAACAAGGGCCAGCCCTTGGACAGGTAGTCCGAATCGGTCTCGATGATGATGACCTGCACCGGCACCTTGGCCCGGCGTGCGATCAGGGCCACGCTGGGCGTGATCTCGTTGACCGGATAGCGCAGCGTTCGCGTGCCTTCCGGGAACATCAGCAACTGGCTGCCACGGGAAAGCTCGTCGCACGCGGCATAAACCATCTGCAGCGGCCGTGCATTGGGAATATAGCGTGCCAGCCGGCTGCCGCCGCCGAGAAAGGGGTTCGACATCAATGAGGCCTTCATGATGCAGGCCACATTGGGCAAGCGCGCAATCACCATCACCGCATCGAGCAGGCAGGGATGATTGGGGGCGAGGATCATCGGCCCCTGGTCGCGCAGTTCGTCGAGGGCGGAGATATCGAAACGACAGGCACCCAGTGCGCCGAGCAAACGGACATACACGTGGAAGATGCCGGTGATCGCGCGCCGCCCAAGCCGCCGTCCGCCCTCTGCCCCCATGAACGGGTGCAGCAGCGCGGCAAACAGCGACCAACCAAGGCACATTACGCCGAGCGCGGTCAGCCCCGCATACAGGCAGAAATACTCATAGATCGCCGGCAAGCGGCGCTGTATCGGCGCGGTCACGGGGCGGCTCAGTCTTCCACCATGACTTTTGTTGAAGACTCGCCGATCACCCACGCGATTGCCAGCCCGGCGGCCCAGGCGCGATCGCGTTCGACCAGCGGGCTGCCCTCGAAAGCGGCCCCGTGCAGGGTGTCGTAGCGCACGAAGCTGCCGACCCAGTAGCGGTCGAAACGCTTGGACAGTGCGGCGATGAACTGAGTACCGGAATAACCGCCGGAAGCCTTGTAGGTCGGGCGATCCGGCAGCGCGAACTCGGGCTTGACGTCATAGAAATAGCGATGCTGACGGGTGTTGGCGTAGATGGGCCCGGCCATCATGCCCAGGTTCCAGCCCGAATGACCAAAGGGATCGATGTCGAGATTGATGAAGGGGGTGAAGGTGACCCCGACATGCTTGACCGAGCCCTTGACCGTATAGGCCGCCCGCACCGGCAGACGCAGGTCGATCCGGGCGTGGCGCTCGCTCGAGCGCCACAGGTTGAATTCGAGCGAGGGCCCGATCTCCACCGTCGGCTTGAGGTCGGGCATGCCACGGCGCGCACCGTTGCCGTCACTATCCACCGGCAAGGAGGCCGCCATGCTGAGATTGAGCTGGACCCGGTCGCTGTCGAAGAAGATGCTGCGGATGCCATCGCGGTCGGCCTTGAAGAACTCGCCGCGGTAGACAAAATAGGGCACGGGCAGACCGTGCACACGCTGGCGGTCGGATCCCCGGTAATCGGGAAAGCTCACCGCTCCCACCCCAAGGCCGAGCTCCCACAAGGGCTTCTCTTCGGCGGCATGTGCCGGCAGCGTGCAGGCCATTGCAAGAAAGGTGGCGGCAGCGGAGCAGCGGCGCGTGTTCTGGGTCATGACATCAATCCTTGAGTCGGGTGGCCGCCACTGGCTTCGATCTCGACCAGCAGGTCGGCACGGCAAACATCGGCCTGAACGTAGCAGACCTGCGTGTCCTCGCCTAGCGCAGTCCTCACTTCGGCACGAACCGCGGGCAGATCAGCCGCATGGCGCAGATAGGCGAGGCAGCAAAGGTCGGCCACCGTCGAGCCGAGACCGGCGGCTATCCGACCGGCCTCGCGGTGCACGGTGTCAAGATTCACCAGGGTTTCGCGGGTTTGTGCGGCGACATCATCCTGGTGCAGCGTTTGATGGCCGACGATGCTGGCCGTTCCGGAAACGAACAGCAGGTCCTGTCCCGGCAAACTGGCCACGACGGCACGCGAGAAGGTAGGGCTGCGCGGGCCGTACTCGGCCGGATAGTGATAGGCGCTGACCTGGCGCGGGTTTTCGACCGCAAGCAAGGGCCCGCGGGTGGCGAAAAACCCGATCTCCAGTGGGCCGCAATCAACCCCGAGCGCACTGGCCGCCGGCACCCTGCCGGTCAGCTCGCGGCCGCAGGCGGCGAATGCATGCTGGCGCCCGATATTGAACTGGCGGTAGCGCTCGATGCCGTTTTCGACCTCGTTGATTCGCGGCAGGAAGTTCCACACCCGCAGCAGGCCGGGAAACTTCGCTTCTCCAAGAGCTGCGAACAGTTCGTCGTAGGCCTGGGTGGCCGCCTGCTGCAGGGCGCTCGCCCCATCGACGGCAACAAACCCGGTTTCGTCCACCGCGATCGTGCCGAACAGCAGGCGCTCGTCATGGCGATAACGGACGCGGCCATGCACGCCCTCGGTAAGCGGACTGTCCGACACCCACAGCGCACGCCATGGCTGCGCAGGCACCAGCGTGGGCGTGCGCACCCTCAGGCACGGCGGATGGCCAGGCAGATCATGGTCGGCACCCACCACCTTGCCGAAACGGATCTCGCCCAGGACACGGGTCGGATCCAGTCCTTCAGGTGGTCCCTCCGTTAGCCCATCAGGCAGTCCACCATCGACTGCCAGCGGCCACAACAATTGCAACGGAGCCGCTCCACTCATCCGCGCGCCGCCATCTCGCCATCTTCGAGCGGCTGGATGTTGCGCTTGCGCCGCCGCAGGGCAGCCAAGGTGCGTGGCAGATGACGTAGCGCCGACGTGTAATACACGAGCTTGAACGCCAGCAGCGAGGACCAGATCGGGGTCTTGCCGTAGATATCGCCGGCCAGCACGGAGAGCAAGGCCTCCTTCATGCGCAGGGTGTTGCGCGGCCCCATGAACAGATCACGCATGGTCGGACTGGTCATGCGGTAGATGAACCAGGAAAACTCCTTCGGACCGTGGCGGATACCCTTGTCGAAGCGGGCCATCGCCGCCCCGGTTCGGGCAGGCTCGCGCAAGCTGGTATCTACTGCCTCGGCGCCGAAGAAGGCGCTCTGCATTGCCAGCATCACGCCCGACGAGAACACCGGGTCGATGAAGGCATAGGCGTCACCCAGCAACAGATAGTGCGGCCCGTGGGTGTGATCGGTGGTGTAGGAGAAATTGCCGGTCGCCTCCACCGGAGACACCCGACGCGCGTTCCTGAGGCGCTCGGCAAGCGGCCCATTCATCGCGATGGTGTCGTCGAGGAAGGCCTCCATCGTGCGCTCACCGCGCTGTTTCATGTAATGCGGCCAGGTCACCGCACCCACGCTGGTTGCCCCGTCGGACAGCGGGATGAACCAGAACCAGCCGTGCTCGAACCAGTAGATGGTGATGTTGCCTTCGGCACAGCCTTCGTGACGCTGCGCGCCGGAAAAATGCGCATACATGGCCGAACTGTTGTGCTTGGGGTTGCGATGCTTGGCGCGCATGCGGTTGGCGATGAAGGTGTCGCGCCCGGACGCATCGATCACGAACCGGGCATCCCAGGTTTCGCGCCGGCCGTCCTCGTGCTCGGCGCTCACCATGGCCCCATCGGCGTGAAACTCGATATCCTTCACCCGACAGCCCTCAACCACCTCGGCGCCCTTGCCCGCCGCGTTACGAATCAGGATGTGGTCGAACTCGGACCGTCGCACCTGATAGGCGTAGGGCATGGACTTGTCCCACGCATCGGCAAAGTCGAAGCGTTGCTGACAGTCGTGATCCGGCGACACGAACTCGGCCGAATACTTGCGTATTCCGATGCCGCGAATCGCGTCGGCCACGCCAAGCTTCTCGAACAGCGGCAGGTTGGCAGGCAGCAGCGATTCGCCGATATGAAAGCGCGGATGCCGGGCTTTTTCGAGCACGGTAACCCGGTGTCCCTTCTCGGCAAGCAGGGCTGCCGCAGTGGCGCCGGCCGGACCGCCACCGATCACGAGAACGTCACACGCCTGGGGGGACGACGAAATAGCACTAGTCTTCACGGCAGGATCACCATCGGGTACAAAAGCACGGACGCCGGCGCGCAGGTCGCGCAGCAGGCAGGGCCGCCTCAAGCTGCGGACTATACCGTAGCCGTCCTGCCAACGGAATTGCGTGGTGTCAAAGCCAGGGCAGTTGGTGACCTTGTGCGGCTACGCGACCCCGCGCAGTGCCACCCGCTCGAGCGTGGCCTGCAGCAGCATCCAGTCGATGGGTTTGGTGAGATAGTCCTGAAACAGGCCGCTCTGCAGTGCCCGCTCGCGCTCTTCAACGAGGGCGTCCGCGGTCAGCGCAATGATCGGTACCGTGCCACGCGGTACCGGCAGGTGACGGATCGCAGCGGCGGCGCCGTAGCCGTCAAGGCGCGGCATCTGAATGTCCATCAGGATCACATCGAAAGCGCTCAGTTCCGCAAGCTCGAGTGCCTCCTGACCGTCCTCGGCAATCGTGACCGTATGTCCCTTGCGCCCGAGCATGGCCTTGATCAGCAAGCGGTTGGTGGCGTTATCTTCCGCCACCAGGATCCTGAAGGCGGGCGACTGAGCCGCCGCGACGGGCATGGGCTCCGGTTTCGGATCGGCCTCTTCGACGCTGACATCCTGTTCTCCCCGCGCCAGCGGCAGCACGACCTCAAACCAGAAACACGCCCCCTCACCCGGCGCGCTGCGTACGCCAATCTCGCCGCCCATGGCTTCGACCAGGCTGCGGCAGATCGCCAGGCCGAGACCGGTTCCGCCAAACTCTCGCGTGGTGGAGCTGTCTCCCTGCTCGAACGCGGTGAACAAGCGCGCGCTGACTTCCGGCGCAATGCCAACCCCGGTGTCTTCAACGCTGCAGCAAAGCCTGACCTGATCCGGCCCCTCGGGCACCATGCGCAGCCGAACATGAACTTCGCCATCACGGGTAAATTTGATTGCATTGCCCACGAGGTTGAACAGGATCTGCCGGTAGCGCGTCGGGTCACCAAGCATCTCCGGAATGCCCTCGTCTGCATCGAGCAACAGACGATTAGCGTTCTCGCGAGCGGCAGGCTCGAGCGACCTCAGGACCTCTCTTGAGGCCAGCAAGGGCGAAAATGCGATCGCCTCAAGCTCGAGCCGGCCCGCGTCGATCTTGGAAAAGTCGAGCACGTCGTTGAGCACCGTCAGCAACAGCTGCCCGGATCCGCGCAGGGTGGCGAGATGCTCACGCTGCTCGGGATCGAGGCGAGAATCGGCCAGCAAGTCCGCCATGCCGAGAATGCCGTTCATCGGCGTGCGCAACTCGTGGCTCATGATGGCGAGAAAGCTGGCTTTCGCCCTGGCTGCAGCCTGCGCGGTATCACGCGCCGACGTGAGTTCCGCCTCGTACTCGAGCTGTGCGGTTACATCGCGCAGCGCGATCAACCGGCCAGACCGGTTGTCCAGTTGTATCGACGCAAGCTGCACCTCGGTCACGATGCGACGTCCGTCGACGGTAAGCAGTTCGATCTGCATCGGCACGCCGTCGGCTCGTATCGGCGCGGAGAGCAAGGCGCGCACCATCTCCTCCGCCACGCGCCCATCGGTCTGTGTCGGTGGCAGAAAGTCGGCCGGCGGATGTCCGACCAGGGCCTCGCGCCCGCTCGCGCCGATCATGCGCAAGGCAGCCGGGTTGCAATCGCTAATGCAGCCGTCCTCGATCAGCAGGTGGGCCTCGGTGGAGTACTCGAACAACATGCGAAAGCGATGCTCTGCCGCGGCACTGCTACGCACCGTCATGTCCAGCTGGCGCAAGTTCCGATATACCGCAAAGGAAAACAGCAGGACGATGATCAGCACGACGGCCAGGCTCAGCAGCGAGGACACGAGCTCCTTGTGCCAGCTTGCCAGCAGTGCCGACTCCGGCCGCCGGTATTCGACCACGATCGGCAAATCCGCCAGCGTGAAGAAGTGAGCGTAGTGGATGCGGCCATCGGCGCCCACATCGATGAACCTGCCCTGTTCGCGATGCGGAAGGAAGTCGCGAAAGATCGGGCTCGTGATCCCGGTCTCGCCACCGTCGCTGGCGAGCATGACCCCATCGTAGCGATGCACCCTGACCGTGCCCGAACCATCGTCGTTGGTGAGGCGACCGAAGTGGTTCAATACGCTGGTGGCGCCCAGCACGATGACGACACGCAGATCACCCTGGCTCACGTGAAGGGTAAAGAAGCCGTCGCGTACCGGGTTCCCCTCCACCCGAGCCGCCCCCGGCATGAGAGAGCGCCCCGAACGGGCTTGACCGATGTGCACGCCGTCCCTCCCGGCAGCACCCGGCACATCCTGCTCCGTCAGATACTGCCCCTGTAGCGCTGGCCGGGAGCCCACCAGAACTAGGCCGTCGCTATCCACCAATGCCAACTCGCGCAACACCGGATCGTTGCGCAAAGCGTGGGCAAATACAGCGTCGACCCGATTTCGAGCCTCGTTCGCGTCGCCCCCTTGCCTCCATGCGTTGATGGCCTCCTCGCCCATCAGCCTGGCAACGAGCAACTGACGATTGGCCTCGAAGGCGAGAAAGGCAGCAACGGAGGATAGCTGGGCGCGACCCTCACGCTCGATCTCGCCGCGCATCTGCCACAAATGGGCGAACATGACCCCAACAATGGCGACCAGGCTGATTGCAGTCGCTGCGGCGAGACGCCGGACACGGAGCGAAAAGTCGGGCAAGCTCATCGTGACCGGAGCTCCCGCCCTCAGTCCGAAACCATGATCGGAGCAAGCCTGGCGGCCGTGGCGGCCGCCTTGAGCCGACCGTCATGTTTGATGTCAGCGACAAACCGGTTGAGTCTGGCCAGCCACGCATCGTCGCCCGGCGCAACAGCGTATGCATAGTCAAGCGGGAACACGGGTCGATCGGGAAACACCAACTCGGCCCAGTCCTCGTTGTCGAGCACACGCCGGGTATAGGGGTAGTCACTCATGAATACATCCGCCCGCCCCGAACGGACCTCACGCTCGCGCGTATCGGGCGGAGCAACGACCTGCAGCTCGGCGTGCTTGAGCTGGGCACGCATCACCGGCTCCATGAAGGTTCCCTTGAGTACCGAGACCACCCGCCCGGGCTGATCGATATCGTTCCAGCGCTTTACCGAAGGATGATTGCGCAGGGTCACCGCAACCAGATCGCTGCGCAGATAGGGTGCCGAAAAACGAACTTTCTCCGCACGTGCCGGCAGCGCACCCACGCCGAACATCGCCACATCGCAGCGCCCTGCGAGCAGCGCGTCGATGAAGGTCGGAAATGCAACATCGACATACTCCACCGCCACCCCGAGATCGTCCGCAAACGCCTTCGAAAGGGTGATATCCATGCCTGTAAGCTGCCCGTTCCTGGGGTTTCGAAACGAGATCCCGTAGTAGTCAGGCCAGATGCAGACCTTGAGCACCCCAGCCTCGCGAACGGCCGCCTCACGTCCCGCGGCCACCGCCGATGGCGCACCGCCAAGCGTCAGCAACAGGCCGAAGCCCACCACCACACAACATATCCTCACTTGCGCACCGGCCGGTCGGGTGGGGACGCTTACTCGCGCACCCGCTCCACGTTCAGCACCACCCCGGTCGCATCCGGTGCGAGGCCATCGATACGCCCTTCCAAATCGCCGGAGCGAGCCATCACGTCACCCGACTTCGAAACCCGTACGGCGACCGAAACCTGCGCCGGCAAGGGTGCATCTCCGCTCATCTGAGCGACGCCGTCAAAACTGAAATCAAGCGGCAGCTCGCTGCCCTTGAAGCGTAGCGCCGCGATCGGGGGCCCGCCCGTTGCGCCTCGCACAAAAACAAATACGGTATCGTCGGCGGCCAGGCGGTCACGCAGCGCGGCCTCGACATCAAGCCGGCCGGCCAGTTTGAGGCTGCTGCCTGCGTTTCCGGACGAGGCCGCCGGTGCGGGCGCCGGGTTCTGCGCCGGGGCGACTGCCATCGGTGCAGCCGTCTCCGCGAGCAAAGGCAAACCCGCCTTGCCACGCGCCTCGTTGATGCTCTCTAGCAAGGTGCGGCCGATGTCCTGGCCAGGGGGCACGCGTGCGAGGATGCGCTCCCAGTGCGCGGCAGCGGCGGCGAAATCGCCCCGCTGATAGGCCGCAGTGCCAGCCAGCGCGAGGGACTTGGTGTGATCGGGGTCGATCGCGAGCGCACGGATGACCAGCGCTTCGGCCTCGCCAAGAAGAGATCCATGCTGGGTTGCAACCACATCGGCCCAGTCGGCAATCACGTCGGCGTTGTTCGGGATCAACTCGGCGAGGCGGGCATAGGCCTTAGCCGCCTCCGGATAATTTTCCAGCACCAGCCACGAGCGGGCGAGCATGGCCCAGCCCTCGACATTGTCGGGTTCCTTCTCCAGCCGGGCGACCAGGCTGCCGACCATCTCTTCGACCTGTGCTGCGGTGAAGCCCTGTTGACCTGCGACCTTCTGCGGATCGAGTGCATCCGGGGTGCCGACGGCAAGGTAAAAGCCCACCGCGAGCGCGGGCACACCAAGGCCCACTGCCACCGCCCAGGCACGCGCCGGGCGTGCCTGCACCGCCGCCGCCATCACCTGCCCCTCGTCGAGGGCGCGGCGTTCAAGTTCCTCGCGGCTGTGGGCATAAGCCTGCGCGTCGATACGACCAGCGGCACGCTCGGCGTCCAGATCGGCAAGCTGCTCACGCAGCACGCTCATGGCACTTTCTGCCTGTTGCGCATCGGCCGAGGCCGGCGTGTCGCGGGCAACCCTGCCTCGCCCCAGCAGCGGCGGTAACACAAGCAGCAGCGCACCGGCCACCAGCAGGCCGGCAAGAACAATAAAAGTGATCACGAACGGGGCTCCTCGGCGGACGACTGGTCCGCGGCGGCGGGCGTGGCGCCCGCAAGCAGTGCGCCGGCGCGGGCGCGCTCGGCATCGGTCAGGTGAGGCTCGGCGGCCGCTTCGCGCGCGCGTCGCCGCAAGCGGAAGGCCAGCCAGCCGGCACCGCCAAACAGCAGCAGCGCGGGCCCGCCCCACAGCAGGAAGGTGGTGGCCTTGAACGGGGGCTCGTAAAGCACGAAGTCGCCGTAGCGATCCACCAGATACTCGAGTACGTCATCCTTGCCCTTGCCCGCGGCAAGCTGCTCGCGCACCTGGTTGCGCAGGTCGATGGCGAGCGGCGCATTGGATTCGGCAATCGACTGGTTCTGGCACACCAGGCAACGCAGCTTGTGCGACAGCTCGAGCACTTCCGCCTCAAGTGCCGGATCGGCCACGAGCGGCACCGCGGTGCCGGGTTCGACCGCCGCGTGCAAGGCGCCCGGTACCATCACCGCCACCCAGGCGGCAAACAGGGGCGCCATCAGATAGCGCACAAAAACGGGGCGGTCAGCTCGCACGCTTGAGCTCCTCGATCTTGGGGATCAGCACATTTTGCAGATTGTCCGGGGTCACCGGGCCGATGTGCTTGTAGCGGATACGGCCCTCGCGATCGATGAGGAAGGTTTCGGGCACGCCGTACACGCCGAAGTCGATGCCCACCCGGCCGTCGATATCGAGCACCGACAACTGGTAGGGATCGCCGTGCGCCCGCAGCCAGCCACGGGCGCGCTCGATCGCCAACCCGGTTTCGGCATCGAGTGCCATGCCGCGCGCGTCAAGCCCGCCATCGCCGCGCACCTCCTTGTAGTTGAGGCCGACGATCGGCACGATACCGCGCCGCGCCAACTCAACCAGCACCGGATGCTCCTGGCGGCAGGCCACGCACCACGACGCCCATACATTGAGCAGCCACACCTGGCCGCGCATCTCGTCGAGGGCGAAGGTCTGCGCCGGCTGATCGAGCCGTGCCAGCGTAAAGGCCGGCGCAGGCTTGTCGATCAGCGGCGACGGCACCTCACGTGGATTGAGGCTGAGACCGAAACCAAGGAAGCCAACGAGTAACAGAAAGAGCGCGAGTGGAACCAGAAACTTTGCTTTCATGAACGATTCTCAGGTGGCCTGCTGCAACGCGCCCGCAGCTGCGGTGCGCTCGGCCAGACGGCGATAACGACGGTCTGCGGCGGCGAGAATGCCACCCAGCACCATGAAGATGCAGCCTGCCCAGATCCAGCTGATGAAGGGCTTGTGGTGCAGGCTGACGATCCAGTCGCCCTCGGGCAGTTGCTCGCCGAGCGACACATACACGTCACGGAACACGCCAATGTCGAGTGCGGCCTCGGTCATCGGCATGCCCATTGCACGGTACACCCGCTTCTCCGGCTGCAGCGTAGCAATCGGCTTGCCGTCGCGGCTGACCTCGAGGGTGGCGCGGGAGGCGTCATAGTTGGGGCCCGGCGCATCGACCACGCCACGGAAGCGCACCGTGTAGCCGGCAAACTCGGTCTGGTCGCCATCCTTCATCCGCAGGTCGAGGTTGGAGTCGATACTGCCCACCATGGTGACGCCGATGATGAAGATGCCGATGCCGAAGTGCGCCAGCCACATGCCCCACCACGCAGCGGGGATCATCGACAGGCGGCTGGACACCGACGCCCCGGCCCGTTCGCGTAGCCGACCGGCAAGGAGCTGCAGGCTGGCGAGCACCACCCAGGCGGCCAGCGTCAGGCCGAGCACGGTGCGCCAAGTGACGTGATCGATGGCAAGGGCGATGCCGAAACCGCTGACCACACTGGCCACCGCAGCCGGCGCGAGCTTGCGCACCGCGGCGCCGAAGTCGTCGTCCTTCCAGCGCAGGAAGGGACCGAACATCATCAGCACCACCACCGGTGTCATCAGCGGCACGAACACCGCCTCGAAGTACGGCGGGCCAACCGAGATCTTGCCCAGGTTCAATGCATCGAGGAACAGCGGGTACAGCGTGCCCATCAGCACCGACGCCGACACCACGGCAAACAACACGTTGTTGCCGAGCAGGGTCGTCTCACGCGAGACCAGGCCAAAACTGCCGCCACCGGTGAGCTTGGGCGCACGCCAGGCGTAGAGCAGCAAGGACACGCCGATCACGACCACCAGCAACGCAAGGATGAACATGCCGCGCGCCGGATCGGTAGCGAAGGCATGCACGCTGGTGATCACCCCCGAGCGCACGAGGAAGGTGCCGAGCAGCGACAGCGAGAAGGCGCCGATCGCCAGCAGCACGGTCCAACTGCGGAACGCGCCGCGCTTTTCGGTAACCGCCAGCGAATGGATCAGCGCGGTCCCGAGCAGCCACGGCATGAAGGACGCGTTTTCCACCGGATCCCAGAACCACCAGCCACCCCAGCCCAGTTCGTAGTAGGCCCACGCCGAACCGACCGCGATACCGGCGGTGAGGAACACCCAGGCCACCGTGGTCCACGGCCGCGACCAGCGCGCCCAGGCGGCATCGAGCCGGCCGGTGAGCAGCGCCGCGATGGCAAAGGCGAAGGCGACCGAGAACCCGACATAGCCCATGTAGAGCAGCGGCGGGTGAATGATCATGCCCGGATCCTGCAGCAGCGGGTTCAGGTCGCGCCCCTCGGGCGCACCCGGCAGCAAGCGGTCGAACGGGTTGGAGGTGACCAGCATGAAAGCGATGAAGCCCAGGCTGACCCAGCCCAGCACCCCGATCACCCGCGCCATGAAGGCCTCCGGCAGATGACGCGAGAACACCGTGACCGCCACCGTCCACAGCGACAGCGACAGCGACCACAGCAGCAGCGAGCCTTCGTGATTGCCCCACACCCCGGTGATCTTGTACATCAGCGGCGTGTCACTGTGCGAGTTGCTCGCCGCAAGCTGCAGCGAGAAATCGCTGGTGATGAAGGCCCAGGTCAGACAGCCGTAGGCGAAGATGATGAAGAAAAATTGCCCCTGGGCCGCGGGACGCGCCACCGCCATCATCGACGGATTGTTGCGTGCTGCACCAACCATGGGCACGACCGCCTGCACCAGGGCAAGCGCGAAGGCCATCACGAGGGCGAAGTGACCGAGTTCGGGGATCATTGGCTCACCGTTGCGCCAGCCTTCTGGGCCTGCTCCACGGCGTGGGCGGCCTCCGGCGGCATGTAGTTTTCATCGTGCTTGGCCAACACCTCGGTGGCACGGAACTGCCCATCCGGGCTGAGGGTGCCCTGCACCACCGCCCCCTTTCCTTCCTTGAACAGGTCGGGCAAGGTGCCACGGTAGCTCACCGGAATCACTTTCGCCGTATCGGTGATCGCAAAGCGCACGGTCAGACCATCGGCCTCGCGCTGTATCGATCCATCCTCGACTAATCCGCCGATGCGAAAGGTCTTGCCGGTCGGTGCCTTGCCTTCGAGGACTTCGGTGGGGGTGTGAAAAAACACCAGATTCTGCTGAAACGCCGACAGAACCAGCGCCACGGCTGCAACCAGCAGCCCCACGCCGCCACCGACCAGCATCAAACGTTTGCTACGGGGTTTCATTGCTCAGACTCCAATTGGGCGGCGCCTAAGCGCCCCGAACCATCCTTACCCACCGCACGGCGCCAGCGCAACAGCCGTTTCACGGTGTCCTTACGACGCTGCATCACCAGCACAAGTTCCAGCGCGACCAGCGCGAAGGTCACGCCATAGCTACCCCACACAAAGGCGCCGGCCCCACCCATGTCCCAGAATGCGGACCACGATTCCCATTGCATCAGCCGCGCCCCCTTTCCCTGTCGAGCACCTCGCCCACCCACTCGGTATGGCGTTCACGCTCCAGTATCATCGGCCGCACCCGCCACAGCGTCACCGCCAGGGTATAGGCCCAGGCTGCAAATGCCATCACCAGCATGCCGGCCAGCATCGTGGCCGCCATCGATGGTGCCTTGGTCAAACTGACCGAGGCACCCTGATGAAGCGTATTCCACCACTTGACCGAGAAGTAGATGATCGGCACGTTGACCGCCCCCACCAGCGCGATGATCGCGCCGGCACGGTCGGCCCGGCGCGGATCCTCGATTGCACGCGTCAGCGCAATGAAGCCGAAATAGAGAAACAACAACAACAGCTGGGAGGTGAGACGTGCATCCCACACCCAGTAAGCACCCCAGGTCGGCTTGCCCCACAGGGCGCCGGTCCACAACGCAACAAAACAGAACATCGCGCCGGTGGGCGCCAGCGCCTGACTCATGACGAAGGACAGCCGGGTGTTCATCACCAGCCCGACCGCCGCCCAGAACGCCATCACCAGATAAATGAACATCGACATCCAGGCCGCCGGCACATGGATGAAGATCACCCGGTAGACCTCACCCTGGGTCGCATCAGTCGGGGCCACGAAAAAACTGAGCCACATTCCGATTGCGGTGAGTACAAGCGCCGCAGCGGCGAACCATGGCGCCAGCCGACCGGCCAGCGGATAGAACATCTGCGGTGCGGCAAAACGGAACAGGCTGGGGCCGCGGGGCTTAACGTTCATGTGATTCTTTTCAAGGTTCAGGCCATCAGCCATGTCAGATCAATCCGTCGAAATACGCAACGCAGCGGCACAGGCCAGGGGCGCCAGCGCCAGCGCACCCGCCAGGCCGCCACCTAGCAACAGCAGATGCGCCAGCGCACCCGTGCCCGAAGCTTCGGCTTCCACTGCCCCGGCACCGAAAATCAGCACCGGCACGAACAGCGGCAGTATCAGCAGTGCCAGCAGCATGCCGCCACCACGCAAGCCCAGGGTCAGTGCCGCACCCACCGCACCCAGCAGCGCAAGTATCGGTGTACCGAGCGCCAAACTTAACGCAAGGACCGGCAATGCTCCTTGCTCAAGGTCAAGCAACAGGGCCAGGCCCGGCGCCACCGCCACCACCGGCAAACCGGTGGTCAGCCAGAAAGCCAGCACCTTGGCCAATACCCACAACACAGCAGGCTCGCTAGACAGCAGCAACTGCTCCAGGGTTCCATCCGCGTAGTCCTGAGCAAACAGGCGGTGCAGCGACAGCAGACACGCAAGCAGCGCTGCCACCCAAAGTACGCCGGGCGCGATCGCGCGCAACTGATTGGGCTCGGCACCGACCCCGAACGGAAACAGGCACACCACGATGACGAAGAACGCCAGGGTCACGAGTACGTCGGAGCGACTGCGCCAGGCCAGCAGCAAATCGCGCCGCAATACGGCAAAGAAGGTACTCAGCATGCGTAGGCACCGACATCGAGCACCCGTGGCGGGACAGCAAAGGGGGCATCCTGGTGGGTAGTGAGCATTACCATGCCACCGGCGGCACAGTGATCGGAGAGGGTCTGTGCAAGGTCGGACACGGCGGCCACATCAAGTGCGGTGAAGGGCTCGTCGAGCACCCACAAACGGCGCTGCGAAGAAAGAAACAAGCGCGCCAGACCCACCCGCCGGCGCTGCCCCTGCGACAGCACCCGCGCCGGCAGATCGAGCTGATTGGCCAGCCCGATGCGCACCAGCGCCTGCATGCAGATTTCCTCGTCCACCTCGTCGCCGGCTGCCGCACAGGCAAAGCGCAGATTCTCGAGCGGGGTCAGCAAGTCGTGGAGTGCCGGCGCATGGCCAAGATAGAGCAGTTCGCGGTGAAAGGCCTCGCGGTCGCGATCGATGCCAAGACCGTGCCAGCGCACGACACCCGCTTCGGCCAGGGCCAGTCCGGTGACCAGCCGCAACAGGCTGGTCTTGCCTACGCCGTTGGGTCCGGCAACGCGCAATAACTCACCCGGCATCATGCGCAAGGCGAGGCCACGAAACAACAATCGGTCGCCCTTGAGACAGGCAAGGTCTTCAATCTCGAGCATGGTGCGGGATTGAACCACAGCAAGGGGGCGCGCGCCATCCCGGACGCAGTCCGGCGATGCAATGGAGGGGGCGCAGGGCGTGCGCCCCCTCCGTCTTCAGACCTTACTCGGCCTTCGGTACCATTGGGTGGAACACCTCGGGCGCTACGCCACCTTTATCGGCACCGATGCTCTGGTCCACCGGCGGCAGCGAATGGGCGATGCCCTTGTGGCAGTCGATGCAGGTCTTGCCTTCGGCCAGACCCGACTGGTGCGCCTGATTGGAGCGCCGGCCCTGTACCGAATAGTCGAAGAACTCGAAGTTGTGGCAGTTGCGGCACTCCTGCGAGTTGTTGGCCTTCATCCGGCGCCACTCGTTCGCGGCCAGGCGCGGACGTTCGGCGGCGAACTTCTCCGGCGTGTCGATGGTGCCCATGACCTTGCCGTAGAGCTCACGCGAGGCCTGGACCTTGCGGATCATCTTCGGCCCCCACTCCTTGGGCACATGGCAATCCGGGCAGGTCGCACGCACCCCGGTGCGGTTCTGGTAGTGAACGGTGCTCTGATACTCCTTGAACACGTTCACCTGCATCTCATGGCACGAGATGCAGAATTTCTCCGAGTTGGTTGCCTCGAGCGCCCAGTTGAAGCCGCCCCAGAACACGACACCGGCGGCAAACAACAGCACGATCGCCCCCCAACCCATATTGCGCAGCCAGTGCCGCAGTCCTTTATTATTGTCGGTCATGGCTATCCCCGTTCATTGAGCCTGACGCAGGCCTGCGCCGCGCTGGAATGTGTTGCCCACCAGCGGCGCGGTATCCATCTGCGGTACATGGCACTGCATGCAGAAATAGCGGCGCGGCGAGATGTTGGACAGCTCGCCACCGTCACGATCCTTGAAGTGGGTCAAGCTGACCTTGGTCGCCCCGGCCTCCTTGTATCGACTCCAGGAATGACAGTCCATGCAGCGGTTGAAGTTCTTGCTCACCTCGTAGCCCTCGACCTTGTGCGGAATCAGCGGCGGCTGCTGCACGAAGTCGCGCTGGATCGGCGCCTGGTCGGGAATCACCTTGTACGCGCCGGCCGGGACTTCCGGGGCAGAAACGTCGGCGCCGCGGATACTGGTGACGGTCTGGGCTCCGGCGGGCACGGTGGCAGCGCTCAGGCCCAGTGCGGCCAGCAGCGCGAGTGCAAAATGTCGGGTCTTCTTGGTCATGACTCGCTCCTGTCAAATCGTGTCGAAATACGGAAAACGTCTTTGCCACAGACATCGATGCAGCGACCACAGGTGGTGCAGTCGCCATCGAGAATCAGCGGATGGTCCTGCCCGACGCCCTTGAGCGCCGGACGTATGACCTGGGGTTCGGGACACACTGCAAAGCAGTCCATGCAGTCGTTGCAGGCACTGCGCCTGTTTGCGGAAACACGCAGCACCGCCGTGCGACCGATCAGGCCGTAGAACGCACCCTGCGGGCACAGGTGGCCGCACCAGCCACGCGGGGCAATCAACAAATCGTAGAAAAAGATGCCGCCAACAATGCCCCACGACAGGCCGAATCCGAAGATCAGCCCACGGTGGAACATCGACACCGGGTTCACCCACTCCCAAGCCAACGACCCGGTTGCAGCGGCAATCACGAGCACGAAGCCGAGCAGCCAGTAGCGCGTTTTTGCGGCTGGCGCCTTGCCGCCCTTGAGTCCGAGCCGGCGCCGCAGCCACGCCGCCGCATCGGTGACGAGGTTGACCGGGCACACCCAGGAGCAGAACAGCCGGCCACCCAGCAGCAGGTAGAACGCGAGCACGATGCCGCCGCCGATCAGGGCTTCCCGATACGGCCACTGCCCTGTGGCAAGCTGCTGCACAATCAGGAACGGGTCGGTCAGCGGCAACACGCCCAGCGTCAGGCTGGAGGCAAGATTGCCCTTGACCACCCACCAGCCGAACCACGGCCCGAGCAGAAACAGCGCCAGGATGCCGAGTTGCGACGCACGCCGCAGCAGCAGCCACTTGTGCGCTCGCAGCCAGCCTTTGTTCTCGATCGCCTCGAGCCCCGGGCGCGCCAGCACCCCGCGCCGCGCGGCACCGCGAATACTGTTTGGCGGAAGGCTGCCGGTGGTGGTTGATGTGTTCACGGCGGGTGTGCTCATGGCTTCCACCCCGAATCGAGTCCGGCAGGCGCAGACGATGGGACCGGCGCCGACCCCGGGCCTTCACCCGGGCCCACCCGCGTATCCCCGAACGCCTTGCCTTCGAGCCCGCGCACCGGCAACTCGACCTGCTCGCCGATGAGCGACCCGCCGGCCGCGTCCTTCTCCTCCCAGCCCCGCCGATAGTGCTCGGCGCGGGAACCCTGCGCGAGCTTGGCCGGCAGCACCTTGATCGCCGACTCGCCCGGCAGCACGCAGGACTTTTCGCACTTGCCACACCCGGTGCAATGGTCGGAATGCACCGTCGGCAGCAACATCGCGTGACGGTCCGAACGCGGGTTATGGACGCGCTCGAGCGTGATCGCCTTGTCGATCACCGGGCACACGCGGTAACAGACATCACAGCGCAGGCCGAGAAAATTCAGACAGGTTTCCTGATCGATCAGCACCGCCAGACCCATGCGCGCCTCCCCGATATCGGTGAGGCTGCGATCGAGCGCACCGGTCGGACAGGCCACCACGCAAGGAATGTCCTCGCACATCTCGCACGGAATATCCCGCGCTTCGAAATACGGCGTGCCCGTGGCCACCCCATCGCCCAGCCGGGCAAGCTTCAGGGTGTCATACGGACAGTCGCGCACGCACAGCCCGCAACGCACGCAGGCCGCCAGAAAATCCGCCTCGGCCAAGGCACCGGGCGGGCGGATTGCGGTCGCCGGCAAGGCCGACGCCTGTTTCGCATACAGACCGGCACCGAGCGCAAGCAGACCGGCACCACCCGCCACCCCGGCCGCATCCTTGAGGAAGCGGCGGCGGGACGTAGTGGTGCCCCGCGGCGCAGGGCCTGCACCGGCTGGTGCCCGATCGGTCGTATCTTGGATGTCGCTCATGATTGTCGCGGGCTCGCCTCAGCCTGTGCCAGTTCGCCGGCACAGGCTGAGGCACTGCACGCCTCGTGGTCTCAGGCCTTCATCACCTTCACCGCACACTTTTTGTAGTCCGTCTCTTTCGAGATCGGGCAGGTGGCGTCAAGCGTGAGCTTGTTCACCAACCGGCCTTCGTCGAAGAAGGGGACGAAGATCAGACCGACCGGCGGCTTGTTGCGCCCGCGGGTCTCGAGCCGGGCAACGATCTCGCCGCGACGCGACGCGACCTTGATCGCCATACCGCGCTGCAGGCCGCGCTTGGCGGCATCGTCCGGATGCATGAAAACCTGGGCCTCGGGCACCGAACGGTGCAGTTCGGGCACGCGACGGGTCATCGAACCGGTGTGCCAGTGCTCCAGCACGCGACCGGTACACAGCCACATGTCGAACTCCTTGTCCGGCATCTCCGGGGGGTCCTGATAGGGCAGCGCAAAAATGATCGCCTTGTTGTCCTTGTAGCCGTAGAACTTCACCCCTTCCCCGGCTTTGACATAAGGGTCGTAGCCCTCGCGGAAGCGCCACAGGGTTTCCTTGCCATCGACCACCGGCCAGCGCAAACCGCGCGCCTTGTGATAGACGTCGAAGTCGGCCAGATCGTGGGCATGATCGCGACCGAAGCGGGCATATTCCTCGAACAGCCCCTTCTGCAGGTAATAGCCCAACTCCTTCGACTCGTCGTTGGTGTAGCCCTTCCAGGCGTGGCCATTGGCCTTCTCCAGATCGGCGAGCGGGAACTTGTTCACCTGGCCGTTGGCGAAGAGCACGTCGTACAGGGTCTTGCCCTTGTATTCCGGCTTTTTGGCGATGAGCTCGGCCGGCCACACTTCCTCGACAGTGAAGCGCTTGGAGAACTCGATGTACTGCCACAGATCGGACTTGGCCTCGCCCGGCGCCGCCACCTGCTGGCGCCAGAACTGGGTGCGACGCTCGGCATTGCCGTAGGCGCCTTCCTTCTCGGTCCACATCGCCGAGGGCAGGATCAGGTCGGCCGACATCGCCGACACGGTCGGATAGACGTCCGACACGACGATGAAGGCTTCCTCGTTGCGCCAGCCCGGATAGATCTCGTCGTTGATGTTGGGCCCGGCCTGCATGTTGTTGGTGGTCGAGGTCCAGTAGCACTTGACCTTGCCATCCTTGAGCGCGCGGCTCTGGGCTACGGCATGCAGCCCCACCTTGGCCGGAATCGTGCCTTCGGGCAGTTTCCAGATTTCCTCGGCGATTGCGCGGTGCATCGGATTGCCGACCACCATATCGGCCGGCAGACGGTGGGCAAAGGTGCCCACTTCACGCGCCGTGCCACAGGCCGAAGGCTGGCCGGTGAGCGAAAACGGGCTGTTGCCCGGCTCGGAGATCTTGCCAACGAGCAGATGCACGTTGTAGATCATGTTGTTCACCCAGGTGCCGCGGGTGTGCTGGTTGAAACCCATGGTCCAGAACGACACCACCTTGCGCTTCGGGTCGGCATAGGCCTCGGCCATGCGCTTGAGGTTGTCGATCGGCACGCCCGATAGCTTGGACACCTTCTCCGCGGTGTACTCGGACACGAACTTCGCGAACTCGTCGAAGCTGCTGTCCTTGGCCGCACCGGTGTCGCCCTTGGGCTTGCCATCGGTACCCGGATAACCGTTGTTGGTGGCCTTGGCCTCGAGCGGGTGATTGGGGCGCAGGCCGAAGCCGATGTCACCCTCGCCAATCTTGAACTTGACGTTGCGATTGACGAACTCGGTGTTCACCCGCTTGGTCTGAATGATGTAGTTGCAGATGTAGTTGAGGATTGCCAGATCGGTGTTCGGCACGAAGATCATGGCGTTGTCGGCGAGCTCGTAGGAACGATGCTCGAAGGTCGACAGCACATGCACTTCGCTGCCCTGGTGGGTCAGGCGACGGTCGGTGATGCGGCTCCACAGGATGGGGTGCATCTCGGCCATGTTCGAGCCCCATAGCACGAAGGTGTCCGCGTTCTCGATGTCGTCATAGCAGCCCATCGGCTCGTCGATGCCGAAGGTGCGCATGAAGCCGGCCACGGCCGAGGCCATGCAGTGGCGCGCATTGGGGTCGAGGTTGTTGGTGCGGAAGCCGGCCTTGTACAGCTTGGCCGCGGCGTAGCCCTCCCACACCGTCCATTGCCCGGAGCCGAACATCGCGATCGAGTCGGCGCCATGCGTCTTCATCGCCGTCTTCCACTTCTCGGCCATGATGTCGAAGGCTTGGTCCCACGTGATCGGCGCAAACTCGCCGTTCTTGTCGTACTTGCCGTTCTTCATCCGCAGCAGCGGCTTGGTCAGGCGGTCTTCGCCGTACATGATCTTGGACAGGAAGTAGCCCTTGATACAGTTCAGCCCGCGGTTGACCGGCGAATCCGGGTCACCCTGGGTCGCCACCACGCGATTGTTCTGCACCCCGACCAACACCGAACAGCCGGTACCGCAGAAGCGGCAAGCCGCCTTGTCCCAGCGTACCTTGGTGCCGTCACCGTTTGCCGCCTGCGCCTGGGCGACCACCGGAATGCTGATCCCGGCTGTGGCCGCTGCGGCTGCAACCGCGTTGGCCTTGATGAATGCGCGTCTGTCCATGTTCATTTTCATGCCTCCAGGTTTTCGAGACCTTCGTCCGTATATTCGTAGGCGAGCGTCACCCCCTGAACCTTGGGGCCGAGATTCACCTTCAGTATCGAGTCCGTCACCGACCAGCCCTCGCCATCCTCGATCGTGAGGATGATGCGACCGGTCTCGATCGATGAGCCTTGCATTTCGACGCCGGGCACCTGCTCCAGAAAAGCCTGTACCACCGGGAAATCCTCGGGTTTGGCCCTTACCACCAGGCTTGCGATATTCATGTGTTCTCCTTCGTCGCCATGTCCTGCGTCCCTGTTTCCATCGTCCCGATCCCCAACTCCCCTGCCTTCACCTCGATCGCCCGTACCGGGCAGGGGGCGAAACAGGCACCACAACCATTGCAACTTGCCAGGCTCAGCGCGGGCAGTGCCGCACCACCCACCCGCGGACGAAAGCGGATCGCGTTCGTCGGGCAGTTCTCGCCGCACACGCGGCACTCCACCCCGTTCGCCGCCAGGCAGGTTTCGCCTATCCGGGCACGAATCGGCCACGCCTCATCGGCCAAGGCATCGCGCCGCAGTGCCGCCGGCTCGCAGCGGCTGACACACTCACCACAGAAAGTGCATTCCCCACGGCTGAAATCCACGGTTGGATAGCCCCCCTCGGCAGGCACCAGAATGGCCGTCGGGCACGCCTGGATGCAGGCATCGCAGCGCGTACAGCGCTCAATGAAAGCCACTTCGTCCAGCGCCCAGGGAGGGCGTTGGACCGGGGCTACGGTGCGGATTCGACCACGCAAGAAACTACGGCGTGAGAGGACGGCGGATTCCAAGGGGGAGATTTCCCGTACGATTAATACGGGTATTTGAACCGCTACCGGAATCAGCGTCATTGATGGGCGTCAAGACGGGAATCGCTCTCAACTAGACTGAGTGCGAGGCCATACGCCAGGTTCAGCCGCGCAAATGTCCCACCGCCCACACTGCGGCCTCGACCCGCGAGCGCAGCGCCAGCTTGCGCAGGATGTGCTTCACATGGACCTTGACCGTGCCTTCGGCGATGTCGAGTTCGCGCCCGATCAGCTTGTTCGACAGACCACCTGAAATACGCTCGAGGATGCGTACCTCCTGCTCGGTCAGCCCCGCGGCGGAGGCCGACTGCGGCAGAGCCGGGCCGCGCAGCGCGGTGGCCATCAGGTGGGTCAGTTCATCCGAAATGACAATGCGCCCTGTTGCCGCCTCGCGCAGCGCATCGAGCATCGCCTCCGGCTCCATGTCCTTGAGCAGGTAGCCATCGGCCCCGGCGCGCAATGCGGCCACCAGATCGTCGCCGTTGTCGGACACCGTCACCATCACCACCCGGGTGTCGAGACGCGCGGCACGGATGCCGCGCAGTACGCCAATACCATCCAGATCCTTCATATTGAGATCGAGCAGCAGCAGGTCGGGCTTCAGGCTGCACACCAGCGCCAGCCCTTCGACCCCGCCCGCCGCCTCACCGACCAGACGGAAGGCGGGGATGGTCTGCAGCAACTGGGCCATGCCTTTGCGAAACAGCGGATGGTCGTCCACGATGATGACAGTCTGGATATCGCTCATGCCGCGCCCCCGAACAGGATCGGTTCCGCCGCCACAGTGCGGGCACCCGCCGGAAAGCGCAGGACCACCCGGGTGCCGCCACCGGGGCGCGAACCGACGTCGAGTGTGCCGCCCAGACTGCGGGCCCGCTCACGCATGATCGCCAGACCATGATGATTGTGCGCATCGGCCGGCACCTCGCCCAGGCCAAGGCCGTCGTCTTCGACCACCACCGTCAGCTCGCCCCCCGGTTCGCAGGTAAGGCGCAGCCATGCGTGCGCCGCCTGCGCATGACGCACCATGTTCGACAAGGCCTCGCGGATGATGTGCAACACATGAACCTCCTGGTTGGGGCTGAGGGGACAGTCGGCGAGGCGCGTCTCCAGCCTGAGCTCGACCTTGCCCTTGCTTGCATACTCCTCGACCGCAGATTGCAACAGATCGGGGAAGTCGCCGGTCATCTTGAGACGGAACGACACCAGCAGCTCACGCAGCTGGCGATAGGCCGCATTGACCCCTTCACGCAGGTCCGCCAGCGTGGCAAGCGCATCCGCACTGCGCGCCGGGTCACCGACCAACGGCTGCAGCAGGCTGACCTGGATCTTCATGTAGGACAAGGCCTGGGCCAGCGAATCGTGCAGTTCGCGCGCGATCACCGAGCGCTCCTCCTGCAATCCGAGCAAGCGCTCCTGCTCGCTGCGCCTCGCCGCGCCCAGCGCCATGCCGATGTGACGCGACAGCGCCTCCACCAGCTGGCGCTGCCAGCCCTCGAGGCGCTGACCGCGCACCAGCACCAGGCGCAACATGCCGTAGTGACGCTCGGTGTCGCGCAGCGGAACCCGCAGCAGATCGTGATCGCCCTCGGACTGATAGGTCCACGGCGCCGCATCACCCCGACACTGGGCACAGGCCAGCGCCGCATCCAGCGCGGTGCTCGCCCGATCCGGGCACGGGCCCAGGGTGCTCGCGATCACCATGGCCGGGCCATCGTGACGGGGTTCGATACACGCCAGGCTGCCCTTGAGCCCGGCCACCTGCTCGATGTCGCGCAGCGTCTCCTCGTAGGCCTCCGCCGCCGTCGGCGTCTGGTAGAGACGCGCGATCGCGTGGTACAGCAGTTCCAGTGCCCGGTTGCTGCGCTGGAGTTCGGCGGTCTTCGCCTCGACGCGGTTCTCCAGATCCCGGTACAGCTTCGACAGTTCGGTCGCCATCAGATTGAACGCAGCGCCGACTTGGCCGAGTTCGTTGCGTCCGGTATACGCCACCCGTGCCGCGAAGTTGCCTTCGGCAATCCGGTTGGCACTGCGCAACAAGTCGTTGAGCGGACGGTGCAGCAAGCGATGCAACAACACCAGCGCCAGGGCCGCCACGACCAGGGTCATGGCGATGGCAATGGCCAGAATCCGGCGCAAGTCCTGGATGCGGGCTTCGGTGTCATGCTCGAGAACGGCCACCAGGGTGTTGAGTTGCTCGACGTAGGTATCGACCTCGAGTAGCAGGGCGGCAACCCCTTCGCGCGAGGGCGGCGGGCCATTGCTGTTGATGGTCTCGATCATGGGTTTCAGACTCAGCCGCCAGGTCGCCTCGGCACCGCGGTGGGTGGCGGCGAACAGGCCGTCGGGTGTGCGCTCGAGCACCCGCAGCAGCGCGGGATTGGCAAGTTGCTCCTCGAACATCCGGACCGCCTCCACCACTCTTGCGGAGGGAACTTTGTCCTCGAGCACGTCAGCGACCACCACGCTGGCAATACGGTGAGTCAGCCGACGCAGACTCCCGGCGACATTGATCGCGCTCGCACTGCCCTGAACGGTTTCGGCCACGACGACCGACGCGCTCATGCCGCCCAGGCCTATGAGCGTCATCATCACCATGGCCAGGCCGACCAGTAACAGAATGGAACGGCGCGCCAGGGCGGCAATCAGGCGGTTCTTCATGTTTGCACTCGCGAGGCCCGGAACAGGGGCCATGAATGTGGGGATACCCCCAAGGAGTGACGATACCCCCCGGGGGCTCGGCAGCCGGTTTTCATCTCTATAGTAAACAGGGAATTAGTGATTACAGCCCATACCTCTTTGGAGGTATGCGAGCGGTTTTGGTGCCCGTCGGGGCCGATCCGGTCATGCAGACGACGGGGCTACACTGCGGGATATGCGGTAACGAGTTGATCCGCCGCAAGGAGCCAGCAGCATGACAGCGCAACCCCTCACCCCCATTTTTTCGACCCTGATCGAGACCACGCCGTTCGATCTCCTCGGTCATCTCGGTCTGCATCGGCTAATCGATGATGGCCGTGTGCTCAATTTCAGCCGTGGCGAGATCGTTGCCCATTGCCATGAGCGTGCCGAAAACATGTGGGTGGTGCTCGAAGGCGAAGTCAAATGTTCGTTGATCTCGGTAAGCGGCACTGAAAAGATCATACAGATCGCCACCAGGGGTGCAATGTTCGGCGAAGAAGCCGCACTGCTCGGACGTCCGCAGCTATTTACCGCTCAGGCCACCCGCGACAGCACCGTGCTGCTGATTCGCAGCCATGCGCTGCGCTCGGCGATGACCGAATCGTCGGCCTTCGCCAATGCGATGACGCTGCGTCTGTCGTCGGCCATGTACGAGCTGATCGAAAACCTGCAGATGTGCCTGCAGGGTACCAGCACCCAGCGCGTGGCCCACTATCTGAGTCGCCTCGCCCCACCCAGCGCCGAGCGCTGCGAAGTGCAACTGGAAACCAACAAGCAGAACATCGCCGCCCAGCTCAACCTGACCCCTGAGACGCTGTCACGCGTGCTGTCACGCTTTACCCGCGACGGCATGATCCGCCCCCAGGGCCGCCGCGGGCTGATGCTGGACAAGCTGTCGATGCTGCGCAGCTGCGCTGCGGGCTGAAAGCCCTGCCGTCGGCCGCAGGTGCTCGTGCCTGGCGCTGGTGCCCGCACCATGTCCGGTGGCGGACTGAAGTCCGCCCTACGGCGATTGTCTTGGCAGAGTCCGACTGCTTCCGAGCGGTTCAACCGCGTCGAGTTTGCCTGCGGTGGCGAACCAGCGGTTGAGGATACGGTAGGTATCGAGCTCGAACCTCGGCACCTCTGCAGCCGCCACCTCCGCCACATGCTCATGCCGATCGGCAGTCCCAAGGTGGCACCAGTGGTCGAACACATGAAAGGCCTCCAGACCACTCGCCGCGTGCTGCTCGGCTACCACCACCGCACCCGGCCAAGGCCATGGCTTGAGTCGCACCGAACCGAGCGCCCCTTCAAGCCGGGCATCGTGCGCCTCGGGCGATTCCCGGCCCGCACACACCCCTGCGCAACGTCTGGTCTGGTAGGCCATGCACGCGCCGCTGCCGCCAGGCTCGATACCGAGCCGCCGCGGGCATAACTGATAAAGCTGGGCCAGTTCGCGCAGCAGGTTGTCCGCTTCCTTGCGGTTGCGAAATGCGCCGTACAGCCCTTCCCATTCGCGCGGATCGGTCGCGCAGATCCGCACCCGCTCGAGCACCGGCGGGCGCCGCCGACCGGGCACCAGACGCAGCGCGAAGGTCTCCTCGCTGGCACGCAGCAGGCGATTGTGCAGCGGCTGCCGGGTCTTGACCAGTTCCGCCTCGAGCAGCAGCGCGCCGAGCTCTCCTGCGGTTTCGATCCAGTCGACCCGCTTCACCTGCCGTGCGAGATCGGCCTCCTTGCCCTTGCGGCTGGCGGCGGCAAAGTGCTCCAGCACCCGGGTCCGAAGGCTGACGCTCTTGCCGATGTAGATCGGCAGATCAGGCCGCCCACTGTCGGGCGCAAGCTCGGTGGCGAAAAAGAGATAGACCCCGGGCGCATCGGGCAGCCCCTCCACCGCGCCCTCGGGCAAGCCGGGCGGACGCGATGGGGCCTTCATCGCGCGAACAACGGCCTGAGCCAGAGTGTCGGGCGGGAAGGCCTCCCCGACCTGGCGGGCAAACTGCCACAGTGCGTCGGTATCGCCCATTGCGCGATGACGCGCCTCGCACACCAGCCCGTGGCGCTCGATCAGGGCATCGAGGCCATGGCGGTGATGCTCCGGATACAGCGCGCGTGACAGCTTGATGGTGCACAGCACCGGCGCATCGAGGCTACGACCCAGCCCGGCAAAGGCACCCTTGAGGAAGCCGTAATCGAAACGGGCATTGTGGGCCACGAACACACAGTCTTGGAGCAGGGTTTCCACCGTATCCGCCAGCTCGGCAAAATCCGGGGCATCGGCGACCATCTCGTCGGTGATGCCAATGACACGCTGGATGATGGCCGGAATCGGGCGCCCGGGTTTGACCAGGCTCTCCCACCGTGCCACCACCCGGCCATGCTCGACCCGGATGATGGCGATCTCGGTGATGCCGTCGCGCTGCAGATGCGCGCCGGTGGTTTCGAGGTCGACAAAGGCAAGCCGCGGCGGCAGGCTCATGCGTTCAGACAGCGGCGGGTTTGCGTCCGACATACTCGCGGAACACGCCGAGGGTGAGCATGCAGCGCACGTCCTCGAAGCCGGCACTGCGCATCGCCTCGAGCACCCGCTCGGGTTCGACCGCGGCCTGGATGGTGTCCCAGTAGTACTCCCACAGCATCGACACGTCGGAGCTGCAGCGCCCCATCCGCGACAGCAGCGGGACCACGCCGCGGATATAGCCGCGCATGGCCAGGCGACCAAGCGCGCTGCTCGGCCGGGTGATCTCCATGACGCAGGTCCGGCCCCCGGGACGCAGCACCCGAAAATACTCGCCAAAAGCCTGCTCGAGATCGGCGACGTGACGCAGGGCATAGCCCATGGAAACGAAATCGACATGATCGGCCGGCAGCGGAATCGACTCGGCGTAAGCCTCGATGGTCTCCACCGAGAGCTTCTTGCGCAGCTCCTCGAGCATGCCGGGCGAGGGGTCGAGCGCCATCAGGCGACCGCTGCCGCCGATGATGCGATGCGCCTCACGCGCGACCAGGCCGGTGCCCGCGGCCACATCGAGTACGGTCATGCCCGCCGTCAGGCCGCTGCGCTGCAGTGCCCGGCGCCGGTACCACGGGCCACTACCCAGGGCAGTGATGTTCTCCGCCCGGTCGTAACCTGGCGCAGCGCTGTCGAACAGGCGGCGGGTGTTGATACGGCGCTGCTCTTCAGTGGCGAAATAGCGGTTCAGCTGGGGGTCGGTCTGGAGCGGGCTGGCGCTCCGGGCTGGCTCGGTCATCAGCGAGCGATCAGTGATTGATGTCGTAGTAGTAGGGCTTGACCGGCACGCTGGACTGATCGTCACGCTTTTGCGCGTCGAGTGTCTGCGGCTTGTCCCACCACAGGGCGCGGCCCTTCTTCTGCTCGGCTTCCTGCTCGGGATGCTTCGCCATCCACTCGCGCATGAACTTGGTGTGCTCGGATTCGTAAATTGCCATGACTGATGTCTCCCTGGAGTGGCGGGATTCTAACAGGTCGAGCCCTCAGTCGCTTTCGGCGTGCACCACGAAAGCGCGCAGCGCCTGCTTCAACCATTGCTGAAGAGCGAACCGGTCAGGCCCGCCCGTCGGCCTTGACCCGGCCGATGCGCACCACTTCCGGCACCCGTCGCACGCCGCGCATGACACGTGCAAGGTGCATGCGGTCGTGTACCTGAACGGTGAGATTGAGGGCGGTGTAGGCACCCTGCTCACTATCCATATTGACACTCTGGATGTTGCAATCTTCCTCGGCAATCGCGCTCGCCACCCGCGCCAGCACGCCGCGCGCGTTCTTGGTCAGCACCCGGATGGTGACGTCGAACAGGCGCTCTTCGCCCGGCTCCCACTCCACATCCACCCAGCGCCCGCGGTCGCCGCGCAGCTTGCCCACCACCGGGCAGTCGTGCAGATGCACTTCCAGCCCCTGACCCTTGCGGATGGTGCCGATGATCGGATCGCCCGGAATCGGCTGGCAGCAGCGCGCCAGCTGCACCGCAATACCCTCGCTGCCGCGGATCTGGATCGCACCGGCGGGCTTGGGCTTGATCACGTTGGGGCGACCGGACTCCTGGTCCTGCGCCTGTGACAGACGGCGGGCCACGATGACCGGCAGGCGCTTGCCCAGGCCGATATCGGCGAAGATCTCCTTCTTGTTGCGCACCCCGCGGTCGCGCAGGAAGCGGTCCCAGGCAAAAGTCGAGATCTGACCCAGCGTGAGCCCGTGCGGGCGCAGGGCCTGGTTGAGCAGGCGCTCGCCGAGCGACACCGACTCGTCCTGCTGCGCATTCTTGAGGAAGTGGCGGATCTGCGCCCGCGCCTTGCCGGTACGCACGTAGGCCAGCCACGCCGGGTTAGGGCTGGCATGTGCCGCGGTGATGATCTCGACCTGGTCGCCGTTGCGCAGCTCGCTGCGCAGCGGCATCAGGTCGGCGTTGATGCGGCACGCCACGCAGCGGTTGCCGACGTCGGTATGCACCGCGTAGGCGAAGTCGACCGGGGTCGAGCCGCGCGGCAGGTTGAAGATCTTGCCCTTGGGCGAGAACACATAGACCTCGCCCGGGAACAGGTCGATCTTGACGTGCTCGAGGAATTCGGTCGCCCCGCCCGAGGTGGATTGCAGCTCGAGCAGCGACTGCAGCCACGAATGGGTTTTCTGCTGCAGCTCGGTGAGGGTCTTCTCGTCTTCCTTGTACAGCCAGTGCGAGGCCACGCCGGACTCGGCGATGTGATGCATCTCGCGGGTGCGGATCTGGACCTCGACCGGGGTCCCGAACGGGCCGATCAGCGTGGTGTGCAGGCTCTGGTAGCCGTTGGCGCGCGGAATCGCGAGGTAGTCCTTGAACTTGCCCGGCACCGGCTTGTACATCGAGTGCAGCGCGCCCAGGGCCAGGTAACACGCCTGCACGTCACGCACGATGACGCGGAAGCCGTAGATGTCGAGCACCTGGGAAAAGGACAGGTGCTTTTCCAGCATCTTGCGGTAAATGCTGTAAAGGTGCTTCTCGCGACCATACACCTCGGCGGTAATGCCCCACTGCGGCAGCCGCTCCTCGATGTTGGTCAGCACCTTGCCCACCACTTCGCGCCGGTTGCCGCGCGCCGCGCGGATGGCCTTGGCCAGCACGCGGAAACGCATCGGGTACTTGTGCTCGAAGGACAGCTCCTGCAGCTCGCGGTAGATCGTGTTCAGCCCCAGCCGGTTGGCGATCGGGGCGTAGATCTCGAGCGTCTCGCTGGCGATGCGGCGGCGCTTGGCCGGGCGCATCGAATCGAGCGTGCGCATGTTGTGCAGGCGGTCGGCGAGCTTGATCAGGATCACACGCAGATCGCTCGCCATCGCCAGCAGCATCTTGCGGAAGTTCTCGGCCTGGGCCTCTTCCTGCGAGCGGAACTCGATCCGGTCGAGCTTGGACAGGCCGTCGACCAGCTCGGCGGCAGTCTTGCCGAAGCGCTCCGCGATCTCCGCCTTGGAGATGTGGGTGTCCTCCATCACATCGTGAAGTAGGGCAGCGATCAGGGCCTGCGGGTCAAGATGCCAGTCGGCGACGATCGAGGCGACCGCCACCGGATGCGAGATGTAGGGGTCGCCGCTGATGCGGAACTGGCCCTCGTGGGCGTCCGCGGAAAAGTGGTACGCCGCCTCGACCCGACCAACATCTTCGGGTTTCAGGTAGGTGGCGAGCTTGGATTTGAGCTGTTCGAAGTCAAGCGCCAATACGCTCGACGAAGGCGGACGAAAAGGTTGGGGCGGGGCGGCGGGCGCGAGGTCGGTTTCCATTGTGCGCACTCGCCCCGCGCGCCGGTCAGGCCTGACCGCGGTTGAGCATTTCCAGACCGACCTTGCCCGCAGCGATCTCGCGCAGTGCGATCACGGTTGCCTTGTCACGGGCGTGCGGATCGATCTCGATCTGCGGCGTGCCACCAACGGTCAGCTGGCGCGCACGGTAGGTCGCCACCAGGGTGAGCTGGAAACGGTTCGGGATTCTCTTGATGCAGTCTTCAACGGTGATGCGGGCCATGGCTTCAATCCTGTTCGAGGAACTCAAAATACTGCGGGTGTCGCTGGTGCTGATTGGCATAACGCAGGCGCGCGGCGCGCACCACACCAACCAGATCTTCGAGCGCGACTTGCAACTCGTTGTTAATTATAACGTAGTCAAACTCTGCCACGTGCCGCATCTCGCCACGCGCGCCAAGCAGCCGGCGATTGATGACATCGTCACTATCGGTACCGCGCCCGCGGAGTCGGCTTTCGAGCTCGTCGAGCGAAGGCGGCAGGATGAACACGCCCACCGCGTCAGGAAACGACTTGCGCACCTGCTGCGCGCCCTGCCAGTCGATTTCCAGCAGCGTGTCGCGCCCCGCGGCAATCTGCTCCTTGAGCCAGACCTTCGAGGTAGCGTAGTAGTTTCCATGCACCTCGGCCCATTCGAGAAATTCGCCGCGGTCGCGCAGGGCACGGAAAGTGGGCACATCCACAAAACGATACTCGCGCCCGTCGCGCTCACCCGGCCGCGGGTCACGGGTGGTGAAGGAGATGGACAGCTGCACCTGCGGGTCGCGCGCGAGCAGACCACGCACCAGCGTGGTCTTGCCAGCGCCGGAAGGGGCAGTGACGATGAACAGGTTTCCGGGCATGTTGGGCTCTTGCAAACTCGATCAGCCGCTACGGTTGCGGCAACAATGCCCTGATTGTAGCGCGCCCACCCGATCTACGCGCCCGGCAGACCATCACTCCAGGTTCTGCACCTGTTCGCGAATCTGCTCGATCAACACCTTCATCTCCATCGCCACGCCGGTGATGTCGGTGGCGGGTGACTTCGAGGCCAGGGTGTTGGCTTCTCGGTTGAGTTCCTGCATCAGGAAATCAAGCCGCTTGCCGGCGGAACCGCCCGCCTCGAGGATGCGATCGAGTTCGTCGAGGTGGGTCGCGAGGCGGGTCAGCTCTTCGGCCACGTCGATGCGCTGGGCGTAGAGCGCCACCTCCTGGCGGACGCGGTCTTCATCCAGGGTGGCGACCGCGTCGCGCAGACGCTGGGTGAGCTTTTCCTGGTACTCGAGCACGATCGCCGGCATGCGCGGCGTGGCGATGAGGACCAGTTCGCGCATGCGCGCGATGCGCTCGCGGATCATCTCGGCAAGCTTTTCGCCTTCCCGGCGGCGGGTGGCGATGAGTTCGTCGAGCGCACTGCGCGCGAGTTCGGCGATCACCGGCTGCATCTGCTCGAAGGCCACGCCGTCGTCGGCGAGCATGCCGGGCCAGCGCAGCAGTTCGCCCACCGACATCGGCTTGGCGGAGGGAAACTGCTGCTGCACCGTCGCCTGCGCGTCGGCGAGCTGGGCGAGCAGTGCGCTGTTGAGCGCCAGGCTGCGCGGGGCGGAATTATTGGTCTGCAGGTTCAGGCGGCACTCGACCTTGCCGCGCGTGAGGCGGGCGGTGAGCTGCTCGCGGATCATCGGCTCGGCCTGACGCAGGTCTTCGACAATACGGAAGCCGAGGTCGAGATAACGGGAATTGACGCTGCGCAGCTCGAGATGGAGGCTAACTGGGCCAAGGTCGCGGGTTTGGGCCGCGAATCCGGTCATGCTGTGAATCATGGTGAGAGTCTCCGGGAACCTGTCGTGATCGCTGTTGTGATCGATTACACTGCAGGCCCCTGTCAGGATAAAGCTGCGAAAAGCCGAATCTTAGCGCTCCAGAAGATGCCGCCTCAAGCAAACTGCGCACTCCCTACCGGCTTTCAACTCGATCATTACAAGATCGAGCGTCAGCTTTCGTTGGGCGGCTTCTCCATCGTATACCTAGCCTACGACACCGACGGCACCCCGGTCGCGATCAAGGAGTATCTGCCCAACTCGCTCGCGCTGCGCAAGGAAGGGCAGATCGAACCGGTGATCCCCGACGAGAACCAGCCCGCGTTCCGCTACGGCATGAAGTGTTTCTTCGAGGAAGGGCGTTCGCTGGCCAAGCTGATGCACCCCAACGTGGTGCGGGTGCTCAACTTCTTTCGCGCCAACAATACGGTGTACATGGTGATGCAGTTCGAGCGCGGTCGCACGCTGCACGACTACATCCAGAAGCACAAGGGCGAGGTGCGCGAGCGCTTCATCCGCGGCGTGTTCACCCGCATGCTCAATGGCCTGCGCGAGGTTCACGCGCACAAGCTGCTGCATCTGGACATCAAGCCGTCGAACATCTATCTGCGCGCCGACAGCACGCCGGTGTTGCTCGACTTCGGTGCCGCCCGGCAGACGCTGGCGCTGGACCAACCGATGCTCAAACCGATGTACACCCCCGGCTTTGCCTCGCCCGAGCAGTTCGGCAACCGCGAGGCGCTGGGCCCGTGGAGCGACATATACAGCGTCGGCGCCAGCATGCACGCCTGTATTGTAGGCACTGCCCCCCTGCGCTCGGACGAGCGGATCAAGCACGACACCCTGGTGCCCGTATCAAAATCGCATGCGGGCAAGTATTCTGTCCAGCTATTGGAACTGGTTGAGTGGTGCCTGCAGCTCGATCCGCTGATGCGCCCCCAGAGCGTCTACACGCTGCAGAAGGCGCTGATGCGGAAGCAAGCAGGCGAAGCCATGCCGGCAACCTGGTTCACCGACCTGGGTTCCCGGCTCAAATCCTTCATCGGCAAGGGCTGAGGGAGTACGTCGTGAGATTCACCATTTTTCAGGAAAGCCGGATCGGCAAACGCAAGACCAACCAGGATCGCATCGCCTACTGCTACTCGCGCGATGCCCTGCTGATGGTTTTGGCCGACGGCATGGGCGGTCATCTGCATGGCGAGGTCGCGGCCCACATCGCGGTGCAATACCTGACTCAGGCCTTCCAGCGCGAAGCTCAGCCCGTGCTCAAGGATCCGGCGTTATTCCTGTCGCACTCGCTGTCGAGTGCACATCACGCCATCCTCGACTACACGCTGGACAAGAACCTGCCCGAGGCACCGCGAACCACCATCGTGGTCTGTGTGGTGCAGGACGGCTACGCACACTGGGCACACGCGGGCGATTCACGCCTCTATCTGCTGCGCCAGGGCCGGATCGCCACCCAGACGCGCGACCATTCGCGCGTGCAGCTGATGATGGATCAGGGCCTGCTCGACGCCAAGGGCGCGGCCACGCACCCGGGGCGCAACCGCATCTACTCCTGCCTGGGCGGCACCCATGCGCCACAGATCGAGTTTTCGCGCCGCATGCTATTGCAGGACGGCGATGTGCTTGCCCTGTGCTCCGACGGCGTATGGGGCCCGCTGGGCAATGAAGGCGTGGTGCGGGAACTGACCGGAACCAACCTGATGGAAGCCGTGCCGAAGGTGATGAACCGTGCCGAAGAACTCGCCGGCCCCACCTGCGACAACCTGTCGATCATCGCCATGTGCTGGCACGACGACCTCGGCGACGCCGTGCCCGACTCGGTCTCGACCCAGACCATGGCACTCAACGACTTCACCACCCAGATGGATGCATTCCAGCGCACCCGGCCACCCGCCAGCATCGTCGATCTGACCGACGATGAAATCGAACGCGCCATCTCCGAGATCAACTCGGCAATAAAAAAATTCAGCAAGTAAGCCTACAGGAACCCACGATGCGACCCAGCCAGCGCCAGCCCGATCAACTCCGCCCCATCCGTCTCACCCGCGGCTACACCCGCCACGCCGAAGGCTCGGTACTGGTCGAGTTCGGCGACACCCGGGTGTTGTGCACGGCGAGCGTGGAGGAAACCGTGCCCGGCTTTCTGCGCGGCAAGGGCCAGGGCTGGCTCACCGCCGAATATGGCATGCTGCCGCGCGCCACCCACACCCGCAGCGCACGTGAGGCCGCCAAGGGCAAGCAAAGCGGTCGCACCCAGGAGATCCAGCGCCTGATCGGGCGCAGCCTGCGCGCGGTGGTCGACCTCGGCGCGCTCGGCGAACGCCAGATCACCATCGACTGCGACGTGCTGCAGGCCGACGGCGGCACCCGCACCGCCGCCATCACCGGCGCCTGCGTTGCGGTGCGCGACGCGCTCGACCAGCTCGTTGCCAGCGGCAAGCTCGCCGCCAACCCGATGACCGACTTCGTCGCTGCGGTGTCGGTGGGCATCTACAACGGGGTGCCGGTGCTCGATCTCGACTACGATGAAGATTCGGACTGCGACACCGACATGAACGTGGTCATGACCGGTGCCGGTGGCCTGATCGAAGTGCAGGGCACGGCCGAAGGCAAGACCTTCAACCGCACCGAACTCAACGCCCTGCTCGACCTCGCCGAGGCCGGCATCGGCCGGCTGGTCGAACTGCAACAGGCCGCACTGCAGTCCGCACTGAAGGCTTAACCCAGGAGCCGAACATGAGCCAGCGCCTCGTCCTTGCCAGCAACAACGCCAAGAAAGCGGCCGAAATGCAGGCCCTGCTCGCGCCGCTCGGCATCGAAGTCATCGCCCAGTCCGCCCTCGGCGTGTCCGAGGCCGACGAACCGCATCACACCTTTGTCGAGAACGCACTCGCCAAGGCCCGCCACGCCTCGGCCGCCACCGGCTTGCCGGCGGTCGCCGACGACTCCGGTCTGTGCGTCAACGCGCTGGGTGGCGCGCCCGGGGTGTACTCCGCGCGCTTTGCCGGCGATCCCAAGTCCGATGCGCGCAACAACCTGCTGCTGCTCGACAAGCTGAGCGGCAGCCACGACCGCAGCGCCTACTTTTATTCGGCCGTGGTGCTGGTACGCCACGCCGACGACCCGCGGCCGCTCATCGCCGACGGCGAGTGGCACGGCGAAATCCTCGAAGCTTCGCGCGGCGAAGGCGGTTTCGGCTACGACCCGCTGTTCTGGCTACCCGATCTCGAACAGACCGCCGCCGAACTCGACTCCGCCCTCAAGAACGCCCTCAGTCACCGCGGCGCGGCCATGCGCCACCTGCTCGACCGCCTCCGGTCCCATCCGCTTGTCCCAGATCCCCGTGCCTCAGGCCCCCTTGCACCGGAACCCTTCTCCTCCAACCCGCTGTGAGCGAACGCCGCATCATCCCGCTGCAACCCGCGCCCACCCGTGCCTCGGCCGGCAGCACCATCCGCACGCCGCAGCTCAGCGCCCCGCCGCCACTGTCGCTGTACGTGCATTTTCCGTGGTGCGTGAAGAAGTGCCCCTACTGCGACTTCAACTCGCACACCGCACGTAGCGCCGACGGCAGCCTGCCGCAACAGGCCTGGCTCGACGCCGTGATCGCCGACCTCGAAGCCGCGCTGCCGCAGGTGTGGGGTCGCCGCGTGCACAGCATCTTCATCGGCGGCGGCACCCCGAGCCTGATGACCGCCACCATCCTCGACAATCTGCTCGCCGCGCTGCGCATGCGCCTGCCGCTCGACCCGCTGGCCGAGATCACCCTCGAAGCCAACCCCGGCACGGTGGAGGCCGACCGCTTTCGCGACTTCCGCGCCGCCGGCGTCAATCGCCTGTCGATCGGCGTGCAGAGCTTCGACGACGGCATGCTCGCCCGCCTCGGCCGCATCCACGACAGCACCCAGGCGCGCCGCGCCATCGACATTGCGCAACAGCACTTCGAACGCATCAATCTCGACCTGATGTACGCCCTGCCCGAGCAAACCCTCGAAGGCGCCATGGCAGACCTCGAAACCGGGCTCGCCACCGGCGTCAGCCACCTGTCGTGCTACCACCTCACCCTCGAGCCCAACACCCCGTTCGCCCACAGCCCCCCGCCGCTGCCCGACGACGACCAGTCCGCCGACATGCAGGACGCAATCGAAGCCCGTCTGGCCAGCGCCGGCTTCCGCCACTACGAAACCTCCGCCTTCGCCCGCCCCGGCCAGGAGTGCCGCCACAACCTCAACTACTGGACGTTCGGCGACTACCTCGGCCTCGGCCCCGGCGCCCACGGCAAACTCTCCAGCCACAGCGGCATCGTGCGCGAGATGCGCCACAAACACCCCGGCCTCTACCTTGAAGCCGCGGCCCGCGGCGACTTCATCCAGGAGCAGCGCGACGTCGGCGGCACCGAGCTCCCTTTCGAATTCATGATGAACGCCCTGCGCCTCACCGACGGCGTGCCGCACACCCTGTTTGCCGAGCGCACCGGCCTGCCGCTTGGCACCATCGAACCCGAACTCATCCTGGCCCGCGACCGTGGCCTGCTCGACACCGCCCACGGCGTGCTCAAACCCACCGAACAGGGCCGCCGCTTTCTCAATGACCTGCTGCAGGTGTTTCTCCGCGACTGAACCCGGGCCGCCGGCAGCTCGAATGGACTTCATCCCCGAAGCGGTATATTCTTGCCGCCTTCGCACCCGGTCTTCACGGCCGGCCTGCATTGCGCCCGTAGCTCAGCTGGATAGAGTACTGCCCTCCGAAGGCAGGGGTCGGACGTTCGAATCGTCTCGGGCGCGCCATATAAATCAAGGGGTTAGCGATTCCGCTGGCCCCTTTTTCTTTAGTTTGGCGTAAATTTGGCGTAAATGCCTCGCACGGATACTTTTAGTGCAAAGCTTTACAAGGCCCGATCGAGCCCCTGAGAATGAGTTACCTGCAGTACTGAGTACCTCGGTGATTCCTGTCTGCGCCACCTTCATCAATAAGGAGAAGTGGCATGGCAACTTTCAGGAAACGGGGAAATGGCTGGCGCGTCGAAATCTGTGTCGACGGCGAGCGCGATTCGACGACATTCGATTCGAAAGCCGAAGCTCAGGCATGGGCCGACAAGCGGTCCACCGAATTGCGGCGCGCCCAGCGAGTACAAACCACCAAAGAGCTTGGTCAGAAGACCCTTGGGTAGTGTTCAGAAGTGTGTGCAGAAGCGCCTTCGATTGGAAGGCGCGGGTGGCCATGGCTAAGGTTGATTACCGATCGACCTTTAACCCTGTGGAGGGGGCAGCCATGACCACGATCAAGCGTAATTCGAAGGGCGCGA
>JAUSOD010000107.1 GCA_030656215.1 Azoarcus sp. | reverse complement strand
GCACGGGCCGCTTCGATCGCGGCGTTGAGCGCGAGCAGATTGGTCTGGTAGGCGATGTCGTCGATGATGCCGATCTTGCCGGCGATGTTCTTCATCGCTTCGACTGTGTTCCGTACCGCCTCGCCGCCTTCGACCGCATCGGTGGACGACTTGGTGGCCATGCCATCGGTAACCTTGGCGTTCTCCGAGTTCTGGTTGATCGAAGCGGTCATCTGTTCGACTGAGGCGCTCGACTCCTCCACGCTGGCAGCCTGCTCGGATGATGCTTGCGACAGACTTTGAGCGGTCGACGACACCTGGCCGGATGCGTTGGACAGCGCATCGGCCGCGCCGCGCACCTGTCCGATGATCTCGCCGAGCTTGTCGAGCGATTCATTGACCGCATCCTGCAGCACCTTGAAGTCGCCCGCGTACTGGGTGTGGATCTTTTGCGTCAGGTCGCCCTGGCTGAGGGCGATCATCACCCGCTTGACCTCGTTGACCGGATCGATCACCGCATCGAGCGTGCCATTGACCCCATCGACGATCTTGCGATAGTCGCCTTGATGTTTGCTCGCATCGGCGCGGGTGGCAAGCTTGCCCTCGATCGCCGCCTGCGACAGCATCACTGCGTCGGCCACCAGCGCACCGACCGCATCGATACAGGTGTTGAGGTTGGTCTTGATGGTGTTGAAGTCACCGTTGTAGGTGTCGGTGATGCGTGGCGGGATAGCACCCTTGGAGATCCGGTCGACATAGTCGGCAGCAACGTTGAGCGGGCCGATCACGGCGTCCAGCGTGGCATTCACGCCTTCGACGATCCTGCGGTAATCGCCCTGGTGCTTCGCGGCATCGGCGCGGGTGGCGAGCTTGCCTTCAACCGCGGCCTTCGTCAGCATTGCGGCATCCTCGACCATGGTTTTCACGCTGGCTTGCACGCTTGCGACGGCACGGACGACCTCGCCGACCTCATCCTTTGCGTCCGAGCTGAGGGTGAAACTGAAATCGCCCTTGGCCATTTTGTTCGCCGCATCGGCAACCTGCGCCACCGGGCGGGTGATGGAGCGTGCGATCAGGAAGGCGAGCAGCGCGGCCAGCAGCACAGCGACAACCGCGAGCACGATCATGAGCTGGCGCGACTGCTCCCCCATTTCGACAGCGACTGTGCCATCGGCTTTCATCAGCTCATCCTGATAGGTGATGATGTTGCTGATTGTGCCGATGTAGGCGGTCTGGGTGGTTCGCATGTCGCCCATCAGCAGGGCGACGGCTGCGTCACGGCTGTCGGCGCGGATGAGCTCCTGCAGCCGCTGCAGGTTGGTGACATAGCCGCCGCGCGCATCGTCGACTTGGCGCAGCAAGTCCTTGCCCCGATCGGTGGTGATGCCGGCCCTCAACAGGCCGAGGTTTTCGGTGATCTTGGCGGAGGACTGCGGAATTCTCCCCAGTTCGCGCTCGGCCTCGCTGCGATTGCTCACCAGCAGCGCGTTGCGGCTGGCACGTGCGACCATGTTCAGCTCGTCGAGCACATTGTTTGCCCAGACGGTCTTCACATAACGGTCGGTGACCAGCACGTTGACTTCACTCGCAAGTGAGCCAATACGCTGCATGCTGAACAAGGCCATGATGATCAGCAGGGCAATGACAAGCGCAAACGCGATTGCCAGCCTCACCCCGATTTTTAGATTATTCACAATTCTCTCCCTGACAAGCTGAATATTGAAGCCGGTTATCTCGTTACGGATTCGATCTGGAGGCGCTCGGCGCCCTGGTTTGCGTTGGCTGCGCAGCGCTTGACCAGTGCCTGTACATCCAGAATGAGTGCCACCTCGCCGCTGCCGAGGATGGTGGAGCCGCCGATGCCCTTGATGTGGCGGAAGATCGAGCCCAGCGGCTTGATCACGGTCTGGAATTCGCCCATCAACTGGTCGACGACGATGCCGGCCTTGAGCCCGGCGTACTGCACCACGACCACGTTCTGCCGTGGCGGCGCAGCGCCGGGCACCTCGAACATTTCGCGCAGGCGCACGAACGGCAATACCTCGCCGCGCAGGTTCACATAGTCGCGCACGTCCTCGCCCTGGTTGAGTTCGATACACTCGACCACCGAATCCAGCGGGATGACATAAGCGGCACGGCCGATGCCGACCAGAAAGCCGTCGATGATGGCCAGCGTCAGCGGCAGGCGGATCGCGAAGCGCGAGCCTTCGCCCGCGGTGGAGCTGACGTCCACCGTGCCGCGCAGGCTCTGGATGTTACGCCGGACCACATCCATGCCCACGCCGCGGCCGGACAGGTTGCTGACCTGCTCCACGGTCGAGAACCCGGCCTCGAAGATCAGATTGTAGATCTCGCTGTCAGTCAGGGTCTGGCCAGGCTGGATGATGCCGCGCTCGACCGCCTTGGCGATGATGCGCTCGCGCTTGAGCCCGCCGCCGTCGTCCACCACCTCGATGACGATGCTGCCAGAGTCGTGGTAGGCATTGAGCTCGAGCCGCCCGCGAGCCGGCTTGCCGTTGGCCACCCGAACATCGGGGGCCTCGATGCCGTGGTCCATGGCGTTGCGCACCAGGTGCATCAGTGGATCGCCGATCTTCTCGACCATGGATTTATCGAGCTCGGTGTCGCCGCCGGAAATGGCCAGCTCGATATCCTTGCCCAACTCAAGCGACACATCGCGCACAACGCGGTTGAAGCGGTTGAAAGTTTCGCCGATCTGCACCATGCGCAGTTGCAGTGCGGCGTCGCGGATGCTTTCCACCAGCCGGCTGGTCAGCGACGAGGCTTCGACCAGGTCGCCCAGCCCGCTCTTGCCAGCGAGCAGATGGACGCTGGCGCCCGCAATCACCAACTCCCCGACGAGGTCGATCAGGGTGTCGAGCTTGTCGGCCTGGATCCGGATCAGACGTGATTCGGCGACTTTCTTGTCCTGCACCTGTTTCTGCTTGACCACCGCGGCTTCGACGAGCTCGGGCTGCACCACCTGTTGATCGACGAGGATTTCACCCAAGGGGGTCTGCTGTGCGCCGCCGATGGTGTCATCTGCCGTTTCGCCGGGCTCTTGCTGGGTGCGCAACCCGGCTTCCAGCTCGGACTGGGTCAGCGCGCCGACCCTGACCAGGATCTCGCCGAGGCGCATCGTGTCTTCCGGCAGGGCGAGAACGAGGCTGACGTAGTCGGCGAGCTTGCTGTGCGGCGGCAGGATGTGCAGGGTGCAGTCGTCGCTCACGAAATCGAACACGCGCTCGATGGCCGCCTTGTCGGCGGTTGACGCAAAGCTGATCTCGAAGCCGAGATAACAGGCTTCGGGGTCCATGGCGTCGGCGTCCGGCATCGCGTCGGCGATGGTTTCCAGGCGCACGATGCGGCCGATCGAGGCGAGGTAGCGCAGGAAGGACAGCGGGTCCATGCCGTTACGCAACACGTCGGGGCCGAAACGCAGCGAAATATGCCAGCAGTCGGTTTCGACCTCGCCGCCGCCCGAACTCTGCACCGGCTCTTCGCGCGGCGAGGGCGGGCCGGAGCGCGACAGGCCGCCAGCTGGCTTGTCGTCGATCCAGTCGCGCTGCAGACGGGCAAGCAGGGCCATGCCTTCGGCTGCGAGCTCGGCATCCGGGTCGGGCGTGCCGGCTTCGAGTACGCCGAGCAGGTTGCCGATATGGTCGGAGCAGGCCAGTAGCAGCGCGACCAGATCGACGTTGAGCTTGATCTCGCCGTTGCGCAGCTTGTCGAGCGCATTTTCGACCACATGGGTGAAGGCGACGATAAAGTCGCATTCCACCACACCGGCCCCGCCCTTGATGGTGTGCGCCGAGCGGAACACCGCATTGAGCGTGTCGTCGTCCTCCGGGTCGCTTTCGAGTTGCAGCAGTGCGGCTTCGAGGGCCGCCAGTTGCTCGCGGCTCTCGGTTACGAAAACCGTCGTGATTTCGTCCATGGGGAGGTACCGGTAGGTCAGGTTTCGCGGGCGGGGATGAGCATCGGGTCGCCGAACTCCGCGGCCAGATTGTAGAAGTCGAGCACCTCCCGCACCGCCTGGCTATGCGCGACGATATGAATCTGCTTGCCCAGGCGGCGGGCTTCACGTTTGACCAGGATCATCAGCTGAATGCCGGCGGTATCGACTTCGGCAACGGCGGAGAGGTCGATCTCGAGCTCGTCGTGCGCACCGAGGGCCTCGATCAACTGCTGCTTGTGGACCGCCGCGTTGTAGATCGTCATGTCTTCCGCAATCGCAATGCGGGGAGGCGGGGAGGCTTTTGCGGTCTCGGTCATTTGTCGCTCAGAACAATTCGATTTTGGCGCCGCCGCCACCACCACCACTACCCGCGCCGCTCTGGTGCAGGGCAGATTGGTGAGTATGGCGCTGCTGGTCCATGACGTAGCGCGAGTAGATTTCTTCCAGATGCTCGGCCAGTGGGGTGTAGCTGAAGTCGGGATTCTCTGATTGCAGCAGGCGTTCGGCGAGAACGCCAAGATGGCCATCGAGGCGCTGCATCGACTCCGAGGTGTGTTCCAGCTGCTGGCGGGTGACGTCCTGGAATTGCACGCTGGCCAGTGCAGCCATGAACATGTCTGCAAGCTCCGCGCTACTGCTGCGCACCGTGTCGATGACGTGGCCCTGGTGCACGAGGATTTCGGCGTAGCTGTTGCCGAGCGCACCGAGCTGGTCGGCAAACTGGCCCAGCGCATCGCGCTCGCGGTCGAGGTTGGCCGCGGACAGCTTTTCCTGCAACTGGGTTTCGATCGTGCCGGCCACGCCGACAATGCCTTTGTTGATCGCCAGCACGGCTTTCTCGGTTTCTGCCGAGAGTTTGCGTACTTCGTCGGCCACTACCGCAAAGCCGCGGCCGGCCTCGCCTGCGCGGGCGGCCTCGATGGCCGCGTTGAGCGCGAGCAGGTTGGTCTGTGCGGCGATGTCCTTGATCAGACGGGTAAGTGATTCCAGCGAGCGAGCTTCACGCACCACCTGCCCGACGCGCTCCTGATCGTCGCGCGCCTCCTGGATGCGGTAGTCGATGTACTGCCGCATCTCGACGATGAGCTTTTGATTGTCCGCAATGCGCTGTTCCGATGCATGCGCCATCTCGTTCGATTCGGACGAGCTTGCGGCCACGAACGCGTTGAGCCGGCCGACTACATTGTCGATGGCCTGCAGCCGTTCGGTGATGTCGTAGGCGGCTTGCTCGGTCTGTTCCACCACGCTACCGATCTGATTGCGCAGCACGTCATTGAAGGTCGGTACCGCGCGCAATTCGCCTGCCACTTCCGCGCCGACCGCGGTGACGTTCTGCGATGCGTGCTCCAGTTGTGCCTGGGAGGAAGTCAGGCCGTACATGTGGTCGCGGAAGAAGGCGCGCGATACCAGACGCTGACCGAAGTAGGCTACCGTGACGATCAGGACTGAGCCCACCGCATCGCCGAACGGCTGAGAAAGGCCGATGGCGGGGAGGAAGGTCGCGTGGAACCACTCATTAAAAAAATATACGCACAGCCCGGCCAGCGTGGCGACCGAGGCGAAGACGAGCAGCGACCGGCGCAGGAGCGTATTGGACGGCATTTTCAGCGCATGACGAGCTTGATGGTGTTGAGCAGTTCGTCGGCCGACGCAGGCTTGACGATCCAGCCCGACGCGCCGGCTGCCTTGGCCTCGACCTTCTTCGATTGTTGCGATTCGGTGGTCAGGAACAGGATGGGCATGAAGCGATAGTTCGGCAGCTTGCGCACTTCCCTGATGAATTCAATGCCGTTCATGCCCGGCATGTTGAGATCGGTGATCAACAGATCGACTTTGACCCCAGCCTGGAATTTCTTCAGTGCTTCAGCTGCGTTGCCCGCCTTTTCAACGCCGTAACCGGCTTTGGCGAGGATGTTGGAGATCGAGAGCAGGATGGTGGCGGAGTCGTCAACCAGGAAAATTGTTTTCATTGTTCGTGCATCTGTCGGGGGGGGGGACGGCGACGCCCGGAGGCGCCGCCCGGCTATTGATCAGTGCCGAATTCTTATGTTTCTTTTCGGCACAATTATGGAGTTACTTTAGCGTTTAATTGGGTCCCGGTATTGTCGCTGATCAAATTTTTTGCTTCGCGACAGCTCGGGCCGAGGCCTGAGCGCGATTACATGCCGCTCTGTTTGAGCCAGGTTTGCAGGCGCTGCCAGCCGTCCGCCGCTTCGGTCGGGCGGAAGCTCGGGCGATAGTCGGCATGAAAGGCATGTGGCGCGTCCGGATACACCACCAGCTCGCCGGCTTTTCCCGCATCCTTCAGGGCCGTACGCATGGCCTCCACGTCGTCGAGCGGAATGCCCTGGTCCTGGCCACCGTATAGCCCAAGCACCGGCGCATGAAGCTGGGCGGCGATATCGAGCGGGTGCTGGGGCGTGAGTTCCGAGGGGATGCCGTCAAGTCGGCCGTACCACGCCACGCCAGCGGTCAGCTTCGGGTTGTGGGCGGCATAGAGCCAGGCAATCCGGCCACCCCAGCAGAAACCGGTGATGGCCAGGCGGGCCGGATCGCCGCCGTGGCTGGTCGCCCATGCGGCGCAGGCATCGAGATCGCCCATCACCTGCGCGTCCGGTACTTTCGACACAATGTCCGAGAGGATAGCCGCGACATTTTCGATCTTGCTTGGATCGCCCTGACGGATGAACAGCTCCGGTGCGATCGCAAGGTAGCCGAGCTTGGCCAGGCGGCGGCACACGTCGCGGATGTACTCGTGGACACCGAGAATCTCCTGCACGACGAGCACGGTTGGCAAATTCGCTCCGCCTGCCGGGCGGGCGAAATAGACGGGTAGTTCGTCGTTGCCAACCTTGATCTTTGCGTCGCCGTCCTCCAGTCCCTGGTTGTCGGTCCTGATTACCGTGCTGGCCTGAACCGGCTGCACCGCGAGCGCGAAGCCGGCTGCGGCGAGGGTGGTGACAAAGGCGCGACGGTCGAGCCGTGCCGCGGGTAACAGGCTGTCGAACTCGCTGTTGGCGGTCTGGCTTGCTTCTGACATGAGGGTCTCCTGTTCTGGTTAAGGCATCCTGCGTCGGGTTGCAGATGCTGAGTGAATCTTGGCAATCGATTCAAGGAAAGGAGACCGTTGCTTCCGGCGAGACGTTCAATGGCAGGCTGGGATTCCAGTCGGCGATCGGGCGTGGTTTGCCAAACAGATATCCCTGGAAGAACTCGCAACCTTCCGCTATCAGAAAATCGTGTTGCGCAGGTGTTTCGACGCCTTCGGCGATCACCTCAAGGCCAAGCGACGCGCTCATCGCAAGAATGGCGCGGACGATCGTGCCACTGCTGTCATCCTTCATCATGTCGCACACAAAAGACTGGTCGATCTTGAGCTGGTCGAAGGGAAGACGTTGCAGGTAGGACAGGGAGGAATAGCCGATGCCGAAATCATCGATCGCGAAGCGCACGCCCAGCGCTCTGATCTGCTGCATCCGCTCGATGGTGTCGTCGATGTCGCCCAGTATCACGCTCTCGGTCAGTTCCAGCTTCAGCCGGGTCGGGTCGATTCCGCTGTGCTCGACGCAGGCGTGAACCTGGGCGACAAAGTCGGGCTGGTGGAACTGCTTCGCGCTGATGTTGATCGCGAGTACAAGCTGCCGGGTTTTCGCTTGAGCCTGCCATGTGCTCAGCTGGGCGCATGCGGTGGCAAGCACCCAGTGGCCGATCGGGACGATCAGGCCGGTTTCCTCGGCAAGCGGGATGAACTCGGCCGGTGAGATCATCCTGCTGTCGGCACCGAACCAGCGGATCAGGGCCTCTGCACCGAAGGTGTGTCCGTTTCGATCAACCTGGGGCTGGTAATAGAGCTGGAATGCCTTTGTGACCAGCGCATCGCGCAGGCCGCGCTCCATTGCGGCGTGCGCGTCGACAAGAGCCTGCATGGCCGGATTGAAAAAACGAATTGTGTTGCGGCCGTCACTCTTGGCCTTGTTGAGCGCCACCTCGGCCTGCTTTAACAGGCTATCTTCCGGCAGACTTCTGCCTTTGAACAGGGTGATGCCGATACTCGGCGTACCGTGATAGTGCCCCCCGGGGAGGTGCAGGTCATAGGGCACGTTCAGCGCGGCGTGTATCTTCTCTGCGATCAGCTCCGCCTGGGCAGCTGCTTCGGGTTCGGTTTCGTCCAGGTTTTCGATGATCACTGCAAAATCGTCATCACCCTGGCGCGCAACGGTGTCTTCCTCGCGCACGGCTGCCATCAACCTGCGCGCGATTTCCTGCAGTAGCGTGTCGCCGGCCTGATGGCCCTGGGTCTCGTTCAGCAGCTTGAAGTGATCGAGGTCGAGCGTCAGCAGCATGCCATAGCGGTCATTTCGTGTGCTGGCCAGGATTGCCTGGGTGAGCCGGTCGCGCAGCAGAGTCCGGTTTGGCAACGCGGTCAGAATGTCGAAGTAGGCCAGCTGGCGGATGAGCTCGTCGGATTGCTTGCGCGCCGTGATGTCTTCCTTGACCGCGACATAGTGCGTGATCGATCCGTCCGGCTGCTTGATCGGCGCGATGGTGGCGAGCTCCAGATAGTTGCTTCCATCCTTGCGCGTGTTTACAAACTCACCGCGCCAGACCTCGCCACGCGAGAGCGTCGCCCACAAGTCGTCGTAGACCGCCTTCGGGGTGTTGCCCGCATTCAGAATCCGCGGGTTTTGTCCGATGGCCTCCTCGCGCGCGTAGCCAGTGGCGCGGGTGAAGGCGTCGTTGACATATTCGATCTGGCCGTCGGTGCCGGTGATGACGATGCTTTCGGGGCTTTGTTCCACTGCCTGAGCCAGTTGCCGCAGGCGAAGCTCAGCTGTTTTTTGTACGGTGATGTCGTGTCCGATCGACTGGAAGCATAGGCTTCCACTCTGCGCGTCGACGTAGGGAAGCTCTAGCCAGCGGATCCACGTCGGCGTGCCGTCCTGGTGCGTTAGCTCATGCTCATGGGTATGTGCCTCCGGCATGTCGGTGAGCCGTTCGATCCATGCAAGCACTGCATCACGCTCTTCTGCAGGCACAAGCTCAATCCAGCGGCGACCGGTCAGCGCGGTCGTGTCTGAGTCGAACATCTGCGCATACTTCGCATTGCAGAAAGTCAGCGTGGTGTCCGGTAACCACGAGCAGACCGCATCTTGACGGCTTTCCACCATGGCATTGAACTGGTGCTCGCTTTGCGCCAGACGACTCCGACTGGATTGCAGCGAGCGCAGGATCAGGTAAATCAGCAGCAGGGCGCCGAGCGTCAGTGCCGATGCAAGGAGCCCAAGGCGCCTGAAGGGGGCCATATGCTCTTCCACCGCACGCCCGACCAGAACGAAGAAGGGGTAGGCACCTGTCTTCTGAAAGGCAAAGGCGCGCTCGGTGCCGTCCACCGCCCCCAAATAGGTAACCGTCCCTTGGACATTCCTTGACTGGATCAACTGAAAAGCGGGGGTGGCGCGTGCCGCCGTGTTGAGACTGTTTGCCAGCACCGGCCAGCGGATGACCAGCCGGCTGTCGTCGGCGCGCCGGATGGCGACCGTGCCCTTCTCGCCGGTCGCGAGTTGGGCGAACAAGGCCTCGAAATAAGGCAGATTGATCGGTATCACCACCATGCCGCGAAAACTGCCGTCCTTGCCCCGGACCGCCTGGTGAGCGGCGATGGTGGGCTTGCCCGTCAGTTTGTTGCTGAGGGTTTCGGAAAAGAGCAGGCCTTCGGTAGGATTTTCGCGGGCATGGATAAAGTAGTCGCGCTTGGCGATATTGATATCCATTATTGACGGATCGCTGGCAAGGATCAGCGCGCCGTCTGCGTCGAAAACGAACAGTCCGATCACTTCGGGAAAGTGCTGGACGAGCTCCTGAAGGTGGGCTTGCAGACCTGTTTCGACGAAGGTCGATGCGTTCAGCGCTTCTTGAGCATGGTCGGTATCGGAAGCGATGCTCGCACGGATGAACATGGCGGTGGCTTCGACGCGGCGTAAGCTCGTCTCCCATCGACTCGCGAGTATGGCCGCCTCGTTGATCGAGGCCTGCTCCATCGTGTCGGTAGTTTGCTGGTACGCGTATCCAAGGAAAAGGCCGAGCAAGGCCAACGCGACAAGGACGACGACTGCGTAGTGCTTTCGATAGGACTTGGTCGCACCAAGTGTGGTTTGCGGCCTGATCGACGGGTGAGGTATGGTCAAGCCTGGCTCCGGACGCTTGGCGATGGCAACGCAGATGCGAAAGGTTTTTCAGAACAAAAAAATACCCTGAACCCAGTAATGGTATTCGAGTCGGCTGCGCTTTGCCGTGCAATTTGTCTTTGCGATCAGCTCAAACTGGGAGGCGATAATGGAAACATGCCATCGGCAAACGCATGTGGGTGTGCTGGCTTGCAATTACTGATGCTGCAGTGCAACATCAAATATACGAAATCGTCGCACAACGGAGAGAGATCATGAACAAGAAGAGTGCGCTCAAGGCGCGCAACTTCCCGTCTGCCCAGGACGAGGCCACCTCGGTCCGCCTGCCCTCACGCTATGCCGGGCCGGAAAGCTCCTACGGCATGGCTTACGCCGATACCGAGTTCCTGCTGCGTGAGGAACTGCGCCCGGTGCGCATGCAGCTCGAACTGATGAAGCCCGAGCTGATACAGCGCGATCAGGGCGTGGAGTCGACCATCGTCATCTTTGGCAGTGCGCGTTTCAAACCGCGTGAGGAAGCCGAGGCGATGCTCGAGAAGGCGACCGCCGCGGGGCACCCGGACGCCATTCGCCACGCCGAGCGGATGGTGGCCAATGTGCGCTATTACGACGAGGCGCGTCGCTTTGCCGAACTGGTGACACGCGATGCTGACGCGCTCGGTGAGCGGGTGATCATCACCACCGGTGGTGGGCCGGGCATCATGGAGGCGGGTAACCGGGGCGCTTTCGAGGCCGGCGGGCGCAGTATGGGCATGAGCATCCATCTGCCCTTCGAGGAAGATCCCAATCCTTACATCACGCCGGAACTGTGTTTTCAGTTCCACTATTTCGCCATCCGCAAGATGCACTTCCTGATGCGGGCGGTGGCGCTGGTCAGCTTCCCCGGCGGCTTCGGCACCATGGACGAGCTGTTCGAGGTGCTGACTCTGGCGCAGACGCGCAAGATCCGTCGCCGACCGATCATCCTGTTCGGGCGCGCGTTCTGGGATCGGGTGGTCAACTTCGAAGCGCTTGCCGACGAGGGCGTGATCAGCGTCGGCGACCTCGATCTCATCCATTATGTGGAGACCGCCGAAGAGGCGTGGGAGGCGATCAAGCAGACCTACACCGACGGCAATCCGGACATGACGGCGCGCCAGGTGCGCGAAGGCTGAAACGCGCGGTCGGCCGTCCCGCGTTCAGCCGTCTTGCGGGTCGGCCGGCGTGTCCAGCCTGAGCTGGTAGAAGGCGAGATCGAGCCAACGGCCGAACTTGAAGCCGGCTTCGCGGATCGTGCCCGCGTAGGTGAAACCGAGGTGCTCGTGCAGGGTGATGCTCGCGCTGTTGTCGGCGTCGATTGCACCCACGAGCACATGCCTATCCTGCTGGCGGGCACGTTTGATCAGCGCCTGAAGCAACAGGCGGCCAAGGCCCTGTCCGCGGAAGTCGGCGTGCACATACACCGAGTGTTCGACCGAATACTTGAACGCCGGATAGGCCCGGAAACTGCCGTAACTGGCAAAGCCGGCCAGCCGGCCGTCCGCGTCCTCGAGCCCGATCACCGGAAAGTTGCCGCGGGTCTTGGTGTCGAACCAGGTGTGCATGCTATCGGGCGGGCGTGGGCTGTATTCATAGAGCGCGGTCGAGTTCAGGATCGCATCGTTGAGCAGATCGAGAATCGCATCGGCATGACGTTCGGGGCTGCAGTCGACGAGGTGCATGGTGGTGACGGTTAAGCTCGGGGCGCGATCAGGAAGTGATGTGACTGTAACCCGGGATCTTTTGTTTGCGTGCGCGGACGGCCGGCGTTATCGTCGCCTCCCTCTCTGTTCTGCAGTCCGCATGATGAATCTTGCCCCCGTGTGTCTCCCGTTCTCGCGCCGCTTGTCTTCCGGCATGAGTTTGTCCGTTGCGTGGTGGGTCAGCGTATGAGCGTGCAGTTCGGACTGGATCTGCGTGATGTCGTTTCGCTCGGACAGATTTTCACCCCCGAACCGGTTGTGAAGGCCATGCTCGCGCTGCGCCGGCGGGCCGGGCGGGTACTCGAGCCATCCTGCGGCAATGGGGCCTTTCTGCGTCATCTGCCGGATGCAGTCGGGCTCGAGCTTGATCCTGGTCACTGCCCGCCCGGGGCGAAGGCGATGGATTTTTTCGCCTATCCCGACCGCGAGCAGTTCGACACCATCATCGGCAACCCGCCTTATGTGCGCTTCCAGGACATCCCGGACGCAACCCGGCGTCTGCTCGAAGGCGGGCATTTCGACGCCCGCTCCAACCTCTACCTGTTCTTCATCGAAAAGTGTCTGCGCCATCTGGCGCCCGGTGGCGAGCTGATCTTCATCACCCCGCGTGATTTTCTCAAGGCGACCTCGGCGGTGAAGCTCAACCGGCTGTTGTTCGCCAGTGGCACGATTACCGACGCGATCGAGCTCGGCGACGCGCGCGTGTTCGCCGATGCGGTGCCCAACTGCCTGATCTGGCGCTTCGAGAAAGGCTGCTTCGAGCGCTCGATGCGCCATGCCGAGATTGGTACCGCCGACAAATTGGCTGCGGCGCTAGCGGCACCTGCATGGGAAACCCGTCACCTGCTCGAATGCGGCGGCCACCTGATGTTTGCCGCGGGCGACTATCCGCTGCGCCTGTCCGATGTGGCCTTCGTCAAGGTGGGCGCGGTGTCGGGGGCGGACGAGATCTATACCGATCTTCTGCAGGGCAATCGCGATTTCGTCTGTTCGTCCACGGGCACCACCGGCAAGACGCGGCGCATGATCTGGAGCGATCCCGGCGAGCCGCCGCCGTTTGCGCTGCGCGAGCACAAGGCCCGCCTGCTGCAGCGCAAGGTGACCCGCTTCGATGAATCCAACTGGTGGATGTGGGGCCGGTTGCACTATCGCAGCGAGCGGCCGCGGGTGTATGTGAATGGCAAGACTCGCAGCGCGAAGCCCTTCTTCATCCACGACTGCAAGGATTACGACGGCGCCGTGCTGGCGATCTTTCCGCGTCGCGAGGATGTGGATCCGGTCGCTTTCCGCGACGCGCTCAACGCGGTCGACTGGGCCGATCTCGGTTTCGTCTGCGATGGGCGTTTTCTGTTCACCCAGCGCAGCCTGGAGAACGCGCCCTTGCCGGCGACATTCCGTGCTTTCAGTCCGACGTGAGCGCTAGGCGTGGGATAGTCGGCGCTGTCATGCATGCACCACGATGGTGCCTTGTGGGGCTGCAGCTCATCGGGCTGACGCCGACAAGCCCTGTCAATGTCGCGCAGCCCCGGGGTTTCCAACGAGTCGGTTTGATTCGCATGGTTTTTGCTTTAGATGTCCCGGATTTCCATCGGCCTTGATCGAAGGCCAACCATTTACAGGACAAACACATGAGTTCCCTCAATTTCATCGGTGGCGAGAAGGGTGGCGTAGGCAAATCGGTGGCTGCTCGGGCGCTGGCCCAGTACTTCATCGACAAGGGCCAGCCGTTTACCGGCTTCGACACCGACCGTTCGCACACTACCTTCACCCGCTTCTACGCCGACTATGCGGCACCGGTGGTGGTCGACACCTACGAGGGCCTGGACCTGATCGCCAGCACGTTCGAGGAGGAGCCGGGCGAGGGCGGGCAAAAAAGCGTGATCGTGGACCTGGCGGCGCAAACCGCCGCACCCCTGGCGCGCTGGATCAAGGATTCCGATGTGCTGGCACTGATGGCGGAGATGGGCGTCACGGTCAATTTCTGGCACCTGGCCGATGCGGGCAAGGACTCGGTGGATCTGCTCGGGCGCCTGATCGAAACCTATGGTGTGGGCCCCAACTACCTTGTGGTCAGGAACCTCGGGCGTGGCTCCAACTTCTCCCAGCTCGACCAGTCGCCGGCGCTGCAGGACGCGCTGGCAATGGGTGGCTGGGTGGTCAATCTGGCCGAGTTGCATGAAAACACCATGCGCAAGATCGATAGCCGCGATGCCAGCTTCTGGTCGGCGATCAACACCCGTTCCGGCCCCGATGCGCTCGGCATGCTGGAACGGCAGCGGGTGAAGACCTGGCTGAAATCCACCTATGCCACGTTTGACGGCTTGCCGCTTTAAGGCAGCTGCGCGTCCAGGTTGGTGAGGTGGTCGAGCACTAAGGGTGCGCGCTACTGTCAGGCCTGGACGACGGTCGTTTTCGGCGAACTTGCGGCGCAGCGCTGTTGTCCGAACCTCGTAATCGCGACCGGTTTTCTCCCTGGTGTTCGGCGCGCACCCAAAGCGAGGCCATTGCGCTGATGATCCGGCTGAAACAGCTTTCCATGCACTACACCCTGGGCGAGTCCCGGATCGACATCCTGCGCGAGGTCGACCTGCACGTCGCGCACGGCGAGCGGGTGGCGATTGCCGGCCCGTCCGGGTCGGGCAAGACCTCGCTGCTGCTGTTGCTCGCCGGGCTGGAGCGGCCCGGTGCGGGCTCGGTCGAGGTCGACGGCACGACCCTCGAAAGCATGGATCGCGACCAGCTCGCCGATCTGCGCCGCGACCGGATCGGCATCATCTTTCAGTCCTTCCACCTCGTGCCCAGCCTGAGCGCACTCGACAACGCCGCCTTGCCGCTGGAGATCGCCGGTCGCCGCGATGCGCGGGCCAGGGCACGCGAACTGCTGGAGCAGGTCGGGCTCGGCCACCGCCTCGACCACTACCCGGGGCAGTTGTCCGGTGGCGAGCAACAGCGGGTGGCGATTGCGCGTGCGCTGGTCCATTCGCCGGGTCTGGTGCTGGCCGACGAGCCCACCGGCAACCTCGACGACCGCACCGGCGAAACCGTCGGCGATCTGCTGCTACACCTCAACGCGGTCTCCAGGACCACGCTGGTGCTGGTCACCCACAACATGGCGTTCGCCGCCCGATGCGACCGCGTACTGCGCCTGCATGAAGGCAAGCTGATCGAATCCACCGCGGCAGCCCATGATGAAAATCGCATCCCTGCTTAGTCTTGCTTGGCGCGATCTGCGCGGTGGCGGGCGCTCGCTGTGGGTGTTCTGCGCCTGCCTGGCGCTGGGCGTGACCCTGATCGCGGCCAGCGGCGGCATCCTGCGGCAGGTCAACCAGGGCTTGCTGGCCGACACCCGGATGACGTTCGGCGGCGACCTCGAAGTGCGCGAGCGCAAGCCCCTGAGTCAGGCAGAGCTCGAGTGGATGGGGGCGCGCGGCGAGGTCTCGCTGCTGATCGAGTTTCGCACCATGCTGATCACCGCGGAAGGCGCCGCCCATCTGGTCGAACTGCAGAGCGCCGACGCCCACTATCCGCTGTACGGCACGGTGGCGCTCGAGCCGCCGTCGTCGCTGGGCGCAGCGCTGGCCTGGCGGGACGGCGCGTGGGGGGCGGCGATCGATCGGGTGCTGGCCGAGCGCCTCGGGCTCAAGGTCGGCGATCGCGTGGAGCTGGGCGCGCTTAACATGGAGGTTCGTGCGCTGATCACGCGCCAGCCCGATCGTAGCCTGCGCGCCGACTGGAGCGGACCGCCGGTGCTGATTTCGGGCGAGGCCCTGGCGGCGACCGAGCTGCTGCAGCCCGGCAGTCGCCCCGCCTACCGCTACCGGGTGCGCACCGCGCAGGATGCTGCCGTGTGGCGGGCTGCGTTTGCGCTGGCCTTCCCCGATGCCGAGTGGGAGGCGCGGACCGCCGCCGAGCGCAGCGAGCGCCTGTCCACCGTGCTCGGCCAGGTCGGTTCCGGCCTGCTGCTGATCGGTTTCAGTGCCTTGTTCATCGGCGGGCTGGGGGTGTTCAACAGCGTTCAGGCCTATCTGCAGGGTAAGCTGGCGACGATCGCGGTGCTGCAGGCAATCGGACTGCGCGATCGCGGTGTGGCCATGGTCTATGTGCTTCAGGTGCTGATCCTGGCGGGCGCCTCGAGTCTGCTTGGGGCCATGATCGGCGGGGTGCTGGCGCTGATCGGCAGTAGCCTGGTCGGGGCACGCTTTCCGGTGGCCGGCGACTGGGCGAATCTGGCCCTGCCGCTTGCGATTGCGTGGTCCTTCGGGGTGCTGACCGCGCTCACGTTTGCACTGCCACCGCTGGGGCGGGCGTTGTCGGTAAGTCCGGCGGTGCTGTTTCGCGGTCTCGATGGCAGCGCAACGCGAACGCCCGTGTCGTGGTGGAAGCTCACCGCCTGCTGCGCCCTGGTGGTGATGTTGCTGGTGCTGCTCGCAGTGCCCGACCGGCTGTTCGGCATCGGCTTTGTGGTCGCGATTGTGGCCGTGCTGGCGGTGCTCGAGGGGCTGGTGCGCAGCCTGCGTGGGGGCGCACGCCGCCTGGCGGAGCATCCCGTGTTTGCCGGGCGCTTTGCGTTGCGGCTGGCGCTGTCCAATCTGTATCGTCCGGGTTCGCCGCTGCGGCCCACCTTGCTGTCGCTCGGTTCCGCGCTGACCCTGCTGGTGGCGTCGACGCTGGTGGTGGGCGCGCTGCTGCAGACGATAAACGAAACGATCCCCGAGCGCTCCCCGGCGCTGGCCTTCTACGACGTAGGCGCGGCACAGACGGACGTGTTCCGCGCCTTGGTCGGGGAGTCGCCGTCGCTGCAACGGCTTGACCTTGCCCCGCTGGTGCTGGGGCGGTTGGGCGCGGTCAATGGCGAGGTCTTGCGTGACAGCGCCGATCCGGAGCGCGCCCTGGAAGCACGCGACGAGCACAAGCTGAGCTACCTGCAGAACAACTTCGACCATGTCGTGATCGATCGCGGCGAATGGTGGCCGCCCGACTATGCCGGCCCACCGCTGGTGGCGATGGAGGATCGCGAGGCGGACCAGCTCGGCCTGGTCGTCGGCGATCGGCTGCGCTTCGAGATCATGGGCGAGTCGGTCGATGCCGAACTCGTCGCGATCTACCGCCAGCAGCGTTTCCAGGGGCGGATGTGGCTGGAGGGAATTTTCTCCGATGGCGCGCTTGACCCCTTCATCACCCGCTACGTCGGCATGGCCTACCTCGACCCGGACGAAGCCGTGGCGGCGCAGAACCGGATCGCGGCGCAGCAGCCGAACGTGGTCACTGTGCTGACCGCCAACCTGCTGAACGAGGCGCGCAGCATGCTCGGCCGTGCGGCGACCGGCCTGGCCGTGATTGCGGCGGTGAGCTCGAGCGCAAGCCTGCTGGTGCTGGTCAGCGTGGTGGCGGCGAGCCGGGTGCAGCAGATGAGGCTGGCGACGCTGCTGCACACGCTGGGCGCGCGGGTCAGCCTGATCCGGCGCAGCCTGCAGTTCGAGTACCTGCTGCTCGCGCTGCTGAGCTCGGTCTTTGCCTTCGTGGCCGGCAGTGCGATCGCGTGGGGAATCCTGACTTACCGTCTGGGGCTCGAGATCGGCGGCGTGCTGTGGCTCGGCGGGCTTGCGGCGGTCCTGGTCAGTGCCGTCAGCCTCGGGCTTGGCGGGCACTTCCTGCTGCGCCAGTTCCGCCTGTCGCCGGCTCAGCTGCTGCGTGCCGGGGCTTGAACGCCCGGCAAGCTGCTCGTAGACTTTCCGATCCCGGGTCGGACGGGCTACCCTCGGAGGGGCTACCCGGACAAGCGATTACGAACACAGGCGGCATGGCCCGCAAAGGACGAACGATGCCCAACGCACTGCACCCGGCGTGCTCACTTTTTTCGACTGCAAGAGCCCTCGTGCTGGCTACCGGCCTACTTGTCGGCGCGCTTCCGGCCGGCGCGGCCGAGCTGAAGGTCGGGCTTGCGTCCGAGGTCACCACGATTGACCCGCACTTCTTCAACAGCGGTCCGAACAACGCCTTCCTGCATCACCTGTTCGACAGTCTGGTCGACGTGGACCCGAGCGGAAAACTCATCCCCGGCCTGGCCGAATCGTGGCGGGCGGTCGATGCCACCACCTGGGAGTTCAAGCTGCGCCGGGGGGTGAAGTTTCACGATGGAAGCGAACTCAGCGCCGAAGACGTGCTGTTCTCGCTCGAGCGCCCGGGCCTGATCACCAACAGTCCCGGCTCCTACACCAGCTACACCAAGCCCATCGTCGCCAGCGAGGCGGTGGACCGCCATACCGTGCGTCTGAAAACGGCAAGTGCCTACGGGCCGCTGGCGCTCGATCTGACCTCGATCTTCATCGTGTCGAAGAAGGCTGCCCAGGGCGCGACCACCGAGCAGTTCAACAGCGGCGCGGCGGCGGTCGGCACCGGCCCGTTCCGGCTGGTCGCGTTCCGCAAGGGCGAGCGCATCGAAGTCGCCCGCCACGACGCCTACTGGGGTGAGAAGCCGGAGTGGGACACGGTGCACTTCCGGGTGCTCGCCAGCGATGCACCGCGCCTGTCGGCCCTGCTCGCGGGCGACGTGGACATGATCGAAGCGGTGCCGCCTGCCGACCTCGCCCGGCTCAAGACCAATCCGAAGTTCGCGCTCGCGACGCATACCACCTGGCGCACCCTGTTCTGGCATCTCGACCAGTTCCGCGACAACTCGCCCTTCGTCACCGACGCCGCGGGCAAGCCGCTGGCCACCAATCCGCTCAAGGATGTGCGCGTGCGCCGTGCGATCTCGAAGGCGATCAACCGTCAGGCGCTGGTCGATCGCTCGCTCGAAGGGCTGGCTGTGCCGGCGTCGAACATCAATGCGCCGGGCATCTTCGGTTACAACAACGGGCTTCAGGTGGAAGCCTACGACCCGGAAGGGGCGAAGAAGCTGCTCGCCGAGGCCGGCTATCCGGACGGCTTCGGGCTCACCATCCACGGGCCGAACAATCGTTATATCAACGATGCGCAGGTGGTACAGACGGTGGCCCAGTTCCTCAACCGGGTCGGCATCCGCACCCGGGTGGAGACGCTGCCGCTGTCGGTGTATTTCGGCAAGGCACGCGCCAGCGAATACAGCTTCGCCCTGCTCGGCTGGGGCTCGCTGGCGAGCGACTTCACCCTGCGCTCGATCGTCGGCACCCCCAACCCGGACACCGGCTGGGGCACCTGGAACTGGGGCCGCTACAGCAACCCGGCAGTCGATACCTTGGTGCAGTCGGCGCTGGCTTCGGTCGACCCGGCCCAACGCGAGGATCTCGCCCGCCAGGCGGTCAAGCTGGCGCTGGACGACTACGCGGTCATCCCGTCACATCACCAGCTGGCAACCTGGGCGCTGCGCAAAGGCCTGCGGTATCAGGGCAGGGTGGATGAGTTCACCTATGCGCACGAGGTGCGCAGCACGAAGTAGAGGGCTGAAGCCACCCGCTGGCGGCCGTTGATACGGTTGTCCGGGTAAAGCGGCCATTCGCCGTTATTGGGCGGAGCGCCTCTTACCGACCTTTCCCGTTCCGCCCTTCCCTCCGGGCGCCCTGCGAGGTGGCGGCACCTGATCGTGGCCGGCGCCCAGCGGGACGCTTGGTCTCGCGCTGCCGGCCGTGCTGGCGGGCGAGCATCTCGTCTACGGTCTCGGACATGCGGCGGGCGAGCGATACCGCCGCTTCCGCATCCGGGTAGTGTTCCGGCAGGCGGTAGCCGAGCCATGCGTAGGCCGAGTACTGCTTGCACGCGTCCTCCGCGGCCTGCAGCGGATAGCGGGCGTCGCCTACCGGCTCGATCGACAGGTGCGAGCGCTTGTCCTTCGACAGCGCCCGCGCCCATCCTTCCCATGCCTGCTTCAGCGAATCGACCCGGGTCGATATCGGCACCAGGGACAGGGTGAAGCGGTCTCCGAGCGACAATGGCAGGGTGTCGAGCCAGCGCGCGCGCTCGATCTGTTCGGTGAAGTCGCCGGGCAGGAAGAAATCGTCGGTGAGGTCGATGTTGCGCGAGAAAATCTCCAGCAGCCGTGCCAGCGCGTGCTCGCCGGTTGCTGCCGAGATACTCTTCAGGTGGTGCTGCGACGGGGTGACATAGAAGCCGCGGTTCGACAGCGGGTCGGTCGGGGTGCGCATCAGGCGGGTGATGATGCGGTGGGTGTGGTCGTCGAAGCCCGCCACCAGCCCGGCCTCATGCAGGCCGAAGCGGCCGGCGCGGCCGGCAATCTGTTGGGTAAGCCAGGGCGGCAGGATGTCTTCGGAGATGCCGTCGAACTTCTTTGCGGTGGTGAATACGACCCGCGCCACCGGCAGGTTCAGTCCCATGCCGATGGCGTCGGTGGCGACCACGATGTCGGCCTCGCCGTCGCGAAAGCGCTGGGCCTGGGCGCGGCGGACCTCGGGCGACAGGTTGCCGTAGATCGTCGCCACACGGAACCCGGCGGCGGCGATGGTCGACGCCCAGTTGAGCACGTCACGGCGCGAGAACGCGATCACCGCATCGCCGCGGCGCAGCTGGCCGACGCTGCCCACTGCCTGCGGCGCCATCTCGAGCGGCGACTTGCGCGCCAGGGTGATCACTTCGAGCCGGCACCCGAGGCGCTCGGCAAGCGCCTCCACCGCCGGGCGCGCGGACAGGGCGCCGAGCAGATACACCGTCTTGGCCGCCGCCCCGCACACTGCGGCGGTCCAGGCCGAACCGCGCTCGAGGTCCTCGAGCATCTGAATCTCATCGATCACCGCGACTTCCACCGCGCGCGAGGTATCGAGCATCTCGATGGTGCTGGCGACGTGGGTGGCGCCGGGGGTGAGGCGGCGCTCCTCGCCGGTCACCAGGCTCACCGCGACGCCACGCTCGACCAGGCGTTCGTAATTTTCCAATGCGAGCAGGCGCAGCGGCGCCAGATACACGCCGCTGGCGGCCTGGGCCAATGCTTCCATCGCCTGGTGGGTCTTGCCCGAGTTGGTCGGCCCGAGGATGGCGATGAAGCGGCGCCGCATCATGGACGCCGTCTCGAAGGATTCGGGGTAGCGCGCCAGTCTGACGGTGTCGCGCGCCGCCTCGGCCTGGGTCTCGGCGCGGCGGCGCGTGGCCGCTTCGGCCAGACGGTCTTCGACGATGCCGAAACGCCGGCTCGCCAGCTCCTTACCGGTCTCGAGCGCGCGCAAGAAACGGGTGCCGTCCAGCCCCTGGGCCTCGGCCCGACGCAGGACGGAGCCGATGAAGCGGCGCACCTCGCCTTCGAACTCGGCTACGGATGCCGCATTGAGGCGCTCGCGCACCATCTCCAGGTGGCGCTCGGCGGTGAGCTTGCGCCACTTCTGAATGCGGGCGAGTACGCCGAGTGCGGGCACCAGGCGGAAGGGGTAGGGGTGGCCGTCGACTTCGACCTCGCCCGCGACTTCGACCGCGACCGCGCCCTCGTTGTGTACCAGCCGGGCGTTTAAGTCCTGGAGGTAGGCGTGGAGTTCGCGGGCAACGTCCAGTACCGCGTCGTCTGCTTCCGGGTCCGCCCCCGCGGGCAGGCTCTCTTCGGGGTCGATCAGAAAGTTGTCGTCCAATTCACTCATCCCAGGTAACAAAAAATGCGCGCCACGGTAGCGCACCCGACCCTTGTGCCGTGCTGCATCATATAAGCTTCGCTGCCGGGGGTGGCGCACGGTGTTGGCGTTCATGCCGAACGGTATTGACAGGAGTGGCTTCATGAAAGGTACACGAACCCTGGTTTTCGGTCTTGCAGCGCTGTGCGTGAGCACCGTCGGACACACAGCCGACGTGCGGCCCGGGCTGTGGGAGTTTCGCTCGACGCGGATGAATATCGCCGGTCTGCCCGATATGTCGGCGCAGATGGCGCAGATGCAGCAGCACATGAAGAACCTGCCCCCCGACATGCGCCGCATGATGGAAGAGCAGATGGCCGCCCGCGGGGTAAGCCTGGGCAAGGATGGCGCGGTGCGCACCTGCATCACGCCCGAACAGGCGAAGCAGGACAACATCTACTCGGGCAAGACCGAGGACAGCTGCACACTGAGCGATGTGGTGAAGACCGGCAACACGGTAAAGGGGCGCATGAACTGCACCCAGCCGCAGGCGAGCGGCAGTTTCGAGGCCACCATCGATGGCCCGGAGCGCTTCACCACGCGTGTCGACATGAAGTCCGCGCAAGGCGACATGCAGATGGAAACCGAAGGGCGCTGGGTTGCGGCGCAGTGCACGGTTCAGCAGGGCGCAGCGCCGGGTGGGGCGCGTCAGTAAAGGATTTGTCAGGGCCGCTCAACAAACCGGGTGCCGTAGGGCCTTCCTGGTTCTCTTGCGTCCCTGCCGCCTGCGTTTTTTGGATGAAGCATGCAAGAAGACAAGCCCCTGTTTCAGCTTCACGCGCAAGTTGATGCGCGCGTTCGCGCCATTCGCGCGGATCGCCCGGAATGGTTGTGCGCCAAGGGCTGTGCCGGGTGTTGTCGGCAGCTTGCACAGGTGCCGCAACTGACGGCGGCGGAATGGAGCCTGTTGCAGGAGGGCCTGGCGGCGCTCGCGCCGGAACGGCTGGCCGACATCCGCCGCGATATTGCAGCCCTCGCAGGCCAGCGCGCACGCCCCGTCGTCTGTCCGCTGCTGGATGCCGCCACCAACGCCTGTCTCGTCTATGCGCAGCGTCCGGTAGCGTGTCGTACCTACGGCTTTTATGTGCAGCGCGACCTGGGGCTGTATTGCCACGACATCGAATCCATCGTCGCCAGCGGCGGCCTGGCCGATGTGGTGTGGGGCAACCACGATGCGATCGACCATCAACTCGCCGCACTGGGCGAAACCCGCGCCTTGACCGAATGGTTTGAGCGGTGGGAGGCGGGTAGATAGCTGGCGGGTCGATAGGAACGGTGGCTCGATAGGGACGGTGGGTTGGCGGTCCTTCCGACCCCGTGCAACTCAGGCGCACATTGGTTTGCGATCGGGTTCTGGCAATGCGCATGTCACAGCAGCAGTGCTGGGCGAGCTTTGGAGTGTCACATGGCCTCGAAGTCGCGCATGCTCTCCACCTTCTGCCCGATCGCGGTCAGGCTTGCGGCATCCATGCGGTCGATCTGGCGGAACACCATGCCCAGGCGGGGTTGCCCTTCGAGTTGTGCACGGTGACGATGGAAGAAGGCCCAGTACAGCGCATTGAACGGACAGGCGCGCGGGCCAGTGCGGTCGCGTTTGTCGTAGTGGCAGCCCTTGCAGTAGTCGCTCATGCGGTCGATATACGCCGCGCTGGAGACATAAGGTTTGGTCGCCAGCCGGCCGCCGTCGGCGAATTGGCTCATGCCCAGGGTGTTGGGCAGCTCGACCCATTCGAAAGCGTCGATATACACCCCGAGATACCAGCGATGCAGGGCGGCCGGATCGAGCCCCGCGAGCAGGCCGAAGTTGCCGATCACCATCAGGCGTTGGATGTGATGGGCGTAGGCGTGCTCGAGCGATTGGCCAATGCTGTGCGCGAGGCAGCGCATGCGCGTCTGCCCGGTCCAGAACCAGGTGGGCAGCGGGCGGCGGTGATCGAAGAAGTTCAGGGTGTCGTAGCCGGGCATGTTGGCCCAATACACGCCGCGCACGTATTCGCGCCAGCCCAGGATCTGGCGGATGAACCCCTCTGCAGCGGGCAGGGCAACGTCGCCGGCGCGGCAGGCGGCTTCGGTGCGGGCGATGACCTCGCGCGGGTGGAGCATCTTGGTGTTGAGGGCGAAGGACAGCAGCGAGTGAAACAGCCGCGACGCGCGATAACTGAGCGCGTCCTGGTAGGTGCCGAAATGCGGCAGTGCGTGTTCGATGAAGGCATCGAGGTGGGTGAGCGCTTCGGCACGGTTGACCGGCCAGCGCAGGTCGCCGGCATTCGGTTCACCGAAGCTCGCCACGCCTTCGCCCTGGATCCGCTGCCACAGCGCGCGATGATCGTGGCCCCGGCGCCAGTCGGCCGGTTCGTGCGGCAGCCCTGGCCAGTTCTGGCGGTTGTCGTGGTCAAAGTTCCATTTGCCCCCAAGCGGGCGGCCGTCATCCTGCAACAGCACTTGGTAACGGTTGCGCATGTGGCGGTAGAAGTGCTCCATCAGCCATTGCCGGCGGCCGGAGAACAGTTCCGCAGCGTCCTGTCGAGCGGTGAGGAAGTGCTCACTGTCGGCCATGGTGGCGGGGATGGCCAGCTTCTGGGCGTAATCGGCCAGTTGCCGGTCCAGCCGCCATTCGTCCGGCGCCTGGTACTCGAAACGTTCGATCGCATGTGTCGCGATCAGGTGGTCCAGGTTGGCGGTCAGCGAAGGGCGGTTGTCGGCGTCGTCGATAGCGACGTAGTGGACTTGGTGGCCTGATGTCGCCAACTGGTCGGCGAAGTTGCGCATTGCGGCGAAGATCGCAAGGATCTTCTGGGCGTGATGCAGTACGTAGTCGGTTTCCTGGCGAACCTCCATCATCACGTAGAGCACATCGGGATCGCGTTTGGCGAACCAGCTGTGTTGCGGGTTGAGCTGGTCGCCGAGGATCAGGCGTAAGGTTTTCATGGGGTCTTCTTCCCGGTGTTGCGGCAGCGCTCCGAACAGTAGCGGACCTCTTCCCAGCAGCGTGCCCACTTCTTCCTCCATACAAAGGGACGGCGGCAGTGTGTGCAGGGCTTGCTCGGCAGGTCGGCTTTCTTGCGCATGCGCATTCAGAGTGCCAGCTTGAGTTGGCCGATGTCGGCGCTGCGCGACACGGGCGTGCCTGCGCGCCGCCGGGGTGGCCGCTTGCGCGAGCCATGTTTATCGACGATGGCCGGTTTGGCGGCCTTTACTGCAGGTTCGGCGCGTAGCGCGAACAGGCGCTCGCGGGCCTGGCGGGTGGCCAGCTCGAGCTCGACCTGCGGCTGCGGGATGTCGACGCCCGGGTTCAGACCGATGCGTTGCTGCAGTTCCGCCGGCATCCTCCACGGCTCGAATAGCCAGGTGTCGGGCACTTGCCGCATGTATGGCAGCCAGTGGCGTACGAAGTGTCCATCCGGGTCGTGGTCGCGGGCCTGCTTGATCGGGTTGTAGATACGCGGGATATTGATGCCTGTGGTGCCCGATTGCATCTGCATTTGCGGCCAGTGGATGCCCGGTTCGTAGTCCAGAAACTGCTGCGCCAGCCAGGTGCCGACCGGCCGCCAGTGTAGCCACAGCGGATAAGCAGCCACCGACACCAGCATCGCGCGCATGCGGAAATTCAGCCAGCCAGTTTCGCGCAACATGGCAACGCAGGCGTCCACCAGCGGCCAGCCGGTCCGCCCCGCGGCCAATGCGGCAAAGTGGTCGGGGTTCCAGTCTGCTTCGCGCAAGCCATCGTAGCCACGATGCAGGTTGCGGGTTTCCAGTTCGGGCTCACTCTCCAGCTTCTGGATGAAGTGACAATGCCAGTACAGCCGGCTGATGAACGCGTTCAGGCCGGCGCGGTGGCGAGTGGCAGAAGGTGGCAGCCGGACGATCTGCGCGCGCGTCGCCTGCACTACCTCGCGCAGGCTCAGACAGCCGAAGCTAAGGTAGGGCGACAGTCGCGAGCACGCGCTCGGCGCCCGCAGCGGCGACGAGATTCCACCGCGATACTGCAGGCTGCGCTCGTTGAGGAAATCCTCGAGGGTGAGTGCCGCCAGTGTCCGCCCACCGCGTTGGCGAAACGGGGGCTCTGCGCACGTCAAGCCCAGGGCGGAAGCATCGGGAGGCGGCGTGTCGGCCCACGGCAGAGGGGCGAAGCGCATGGTCGCGGGCACCGGCAGACAGGGCTGGGCGGCGTGGGACTCCCAGCGTGCCTGCCACGCGTCGCGGTTGCGCAGGCGCCGCACCACGCCGAACTGCGGAAATTCCTGCCACTGTACGCCACGCGACCGACACCACCGCGCAACCGCCCGGTCGCGCTGGAAGCTCAGGTCATTGCCTGTCTCCTCATGGGCGTAGAGCGCATCGAACGGTGCCGCTGCGTGGAGTCGCGTCAACACGTCGGTGAGCTCTCCGCACACCACGTGCACCCGCCCGCCATGCTCACGCAGCGCACGGTACACCTCACGCAGGCATTCCAGGATGAAGTGATAGTGCTGACGTGCCGCGTCACTTGCAGCCCACAGGCTGGGTTCGACGATGTAGAGGCATAGCACCGGTCCGCGCGCAGCCGCTGCCGTTAGCGCGGCATGATCGTGCACGCGCAGGTCGCGCTTGAACCAGACAACGCTATAAGGCATTCGAAGCCTTCCAAACGCAAGGGGATACAGCGGCTTGCTCTACGAACGAAAGGTGTTTGTTGTGGACAAAATGTTTGCTGTGAGCGGAATGATAGGCGAGGTAGGCTGAATTGCAAAATGTGCGCCCATGTTTGTCGAGGACATACTGTTAGTGCTTCCTGCGGGGTGTCCTCTGCGTGCGGCCGCGATCATCTTTCTTGGGGGTGACATCGAATCCATCGTCGCCAGCGGCGGCCTGGCCGATGTGGTGTGCGGCAAGTACGATGCGATCGACCATCAACTCGCTGCGCTGGGCGAAACCCGCGCCTTGACCGAGTGCTTGCAGCGGTGGGCGGCGGGTCGGTAGGGGCGGTGGATTGCCGATCCTTCCGACCCCTTGCAACTCAGAAGCTCACTACCTTGCGATTGGGTTCCAGCAAAGCGCGGGCCATGTCGGCAGGTTTGGCCGGGGTGACGCCATCTTTGAGGTCTTCCGGCTTGTTGCCGGAATTGGGCAGGTAGAGCGCGCAGACGGAAGCGGTCGCGCCCTTCTTCATCGCGGCATTGAGCAACTGTGCCGGGGTGACGTTGTTCGGCTTCATGACTTCGCCGCCGACGTTCTTCAGCGCGAGGTCGCCAGCCTTGTCGCACAGCAGGATGTCGACCTGCGCGCCCTGTTCCTGCATCTGGTTGGCGAGCACCATTGCCATGCCTTGGGTCATCGTGCTGGCGTCACTGAGGACAACGGTCACTGCCTGCTTGTCGGCCATGGCGGCACTGGAGCCGAGGGTGAATGCGAGGGCCAGGAGTAGTTTCTTCATTTGCGTGATTTCCATGTAGTTGAAGCAGTTGGGTGGAGCGTGAGATTACGTTCTGGCGATTCAGTCGGGCTTGCGCAGATCCAGGACCCACTCGGTCATCTTGCGGTTGGCCTCTGGCATCGGTGCCTCGAGGAAGCTGATGACGAAGCGGTCGGGCAGTTCGGCGATGCCGATCGAGCGCGGGCGCACGGCGAGCATGGCCGGGTCGGGTAACTTGGTGCCGAAGCAGAAGATCAGGTTCTTCGCCGCAAGGATGTCGGGGCGGATCTCGCCGCCGATCATCGTGGTGTGGGCGTGGTGGTCGAAGATCGCGATCAGGCGCACGGTCGGATCGACCTCGGCTTTGGCCTCGATCGCCCGGAGCAGCTCGTCCAGGTGTTCGTAAGGGGTTTCGCTCTTTTCGAGTTCGAGCAAATGGATCGGGTATTTGTCGGCGAGAAGGCGGTTCTGCATCGAGGCTTCCTTTAGGCTTGGAGTGGGTGAACGCCATGGCGCTTTGCCCTCCATCCCATACAGGAATCGTGCCAGCATCGTATCCAGGAGAAAGTCCAGCCGATTCAAGCCCCTGCGTCTGCGTCCAGGCCACCATCAAGATGCCGTGGCTGCCAATGACAGGCCTCTTGGCAGGAGTTGTGACCATCATGGCAGTCCGTTGGCGCGGTCCGCCATGCTATGCAGGGCCCGCAAACGTGGTCTTACAGTGAGGGATAGGCGCGCTTCAGCGCCCGGTCGGCGAAGAATGCGCCCAGCGGCAGCAGCGCACCGATGAGTAGCAGGGCCGCCAGACCGGGCCGAATCGCCCTGCGCGCGAGCGCGGTGAATGTCGCGAGTGCCAGCGAGAGGAACAGCGTGCCGTGCACCGGTCCGAGGATCTTCACCCCAAGGGGCAGGTCGAGCAGGTACTTGACCGGCACGGCGACGAAGACCAACGCCAGCAGCGCCAATCCGTCGGCAAAGGCCAGCCAGTAGACCCACTTGCGATGCCCGCTCATTGATCGGTCGTGACCCTTGTCGGTGTCGAGTGTGCGGGCGCTCACGGGCGCGCCTCGTCGAGGATGTAGCGGCCGGCATTGTCGGCGCCGACCAGGATACTCATCGTGATTTCGGGTGCCATCGTTTCCCCTGTGTGGTGGTGTTGGATGAATGCGTGCTATTGCCTGCGCATTCTTGCTGGAGCAACGTACATGCCACATCGACGCCCTGCTGTCGCTGTTCTCGCAGTTCGGCCGTGCCCGACCACCCGTAGCCGGACGATTTGAGCGCTATCCCAGCGCCGAATGCTCGCGATTGCTTCACTCGGGCCGCAGCCGACGATGCTTCTCTGCGCTGATGACTGCCACTTTGGCGGCTTTTGGCAGTAATTCTCTGATCTGGCAGTGCTCCGTGGCCAGCTCACCGTCCGCTTCAAGGCCGCGGCTTCTTGAGCCAGAAGGGCTTCTGCATTTCTGGCGTCCCTCTTCCCGCCTTGGCACAGCCCTTGCCTCAACATCCGTGCACACCGATATTCAAGGGGATCTCTCCTCAATGAACACCGACTATGAGAAGGAAAGCGAGATTCAATCGCCCTAAATATTAGATATTGCTTATATTTAGGGCAAATCAACGGCACACAAGCCTCACGACCAAGGAGCAACATCATGGAAAACGTACCGCAAGCAAGCTTCCCCCGCCTGAACGAAGCGGCACCCGGCTTCAACGTCAAGACCACCCACGGCGACCGCAAACTGGAGGACTACCGTGGCAAATGGCTGATCCTGTTCTCCCACCCGGCCGATTTCACCCCGGTGTGCACCACCGAGTTCATCGGCTTCGCCAACGCGGCGCCGAAGTTCGCCGAGATGGGTTGCGAGTTGCTCGGTCTGTCGATCGACAGCCTGTTCTCGCACCTGGCCTGGACGCGCAACATCAAGGAGAAATTCGGCGTCGATATCACTTTCCCGATCATCGAGGACATCAAGATGGACGTCGCCCGTGCCTATGGCATGGTGCATCCGGGCGCGGCGGACACCCAGGCGGTGCGTGCGACCTTCTTCATCGACCCGAACGGCATCCTGCGCGCGATGGTGTACTACCCGATGAGCAACGGTCGCAGCATCGACGAGTTCGTCCGCCTGCTCCAGGCAATGCAGACTTCGGATGCCAACGGCGTGGCCACGCCGGAGAACTGGTGCCCGGGCAAGCCGGTGATCGTGCCGCCGCCGAAGACCGCCGAGGCGGCCGACAAGCGCGCGTCGGAGGGCTACGACACGGTCGACTGGTACTACTCGACCAAGTCACTTTGAGTCGCAGGCAAGCGGTTCGCACGGCAAACTGACAGCGACCGCTTGCCCCTTCGTTTCACCTTGGAACCCTGACCATGAATTCGCACCTTTTCATCTTCCTGTTCGGCGCGCTCGGCGCGGGCTCGGTACTCGCCGGCCAGCCGCTGGAAGTGAGCCTCGCCGGCGTGCAGCATGCACGCGGAGCCGTGCGCGTCGGCCTCTACGAAGACCCGAAGACCTTCCGCAAGGAGGAGCGGGCCTTTTCCGTACAGCAGGCACCGGCCGCACCCGGCACCGTCGTGGTCCGCTTCGACAATGTGCCACCGGGCCGTTACGCGATCATGGCCTATCACGACGAGGACGGTAACGGCGAGCTGAACCGTCGCCTGGGGATGTTCCCCACCGAGGGCTACGGCCTGTCGAACAATCCGTCGGTGATCGGCCCGCCGGCCTTCGACGACAGTGCCTTCGAGATCGCCGACACCCCGCGCAGCATCAGCATCGATGTGCGCTACTGACACTCTGGTCTGTCACCTCAATCGCGAATACTGCCTCCACTGCCACTATCGGCAGCCCTTGGCAGCTGACCGTCTATCGGGGATAGGCGATGGATTCGGCTGAAACCCTTTGGTAGCGCGCAAATCCAGCAAGTCTCCGCCTCCATGGATGGATGGCACGAGCTTTGCTGTACGAGAGATGTCCGCCGCTGTCAGCGATCGGCGAGGACTACTGACAAGCATCGCCTATTCAGCAGCCTGCACAGCCAGGACAAATTGCCCAGGCAGTGATGGGACGCTGCCGATTTCCGACACTCAGACATTCGAGGAATACCATGAACCAGACCGACTCCACCCGCCGCAGAATCTTCAAAATTGCCAGCGCGCTCGCCATTGTTCCGTTCATCGCTTCAAGCGCCAATGTATTGGCGGCGCAGAACGGGGCCATGCGTACGGGTCTGAAGTACAAAGACACGCCGACGGGCGACAAGAAGTGTTCGAATTGTTACCACTTCGTTCCGGGACCAGATGCCAAGAGCCTGGGCGGCTGTAAGATGTTCGCCGGAGATACCGAGATCAGTCCGGAAGGCTACTGTTCCGCCTGGGCACTGAAGAAGTAAGCGCACATCGTCCGGTCGGCGGCCTCTTTCTGAGCGGACACGGCCGACCGCAGCACTGCTGACAGCGCGTTCTGGCGTTCGCTGTTGCACAATCGCACCTTGGGCAAAACACTGTAAGCGGATTGCCCTCCCGCGGCTCTGAATATGGCTAGGATGTCGGGCGCGCGATCAGCGCAGCTTCCCGGGCAAAGTCCTCGATTAATTCCGATCTGGTGCGAGAGAACCATGCATGTACTTCTGGTCGAAGACGACCCCGAACTGTCTGAAGGAATTGTCAGTTTCCTGCGCGGTCAGGGTGACACCGTCGTCCACGAAACTGACGGGATGCGTGCAGACCAGTTACTGCAAACCGGGACTTTTGACTTCGCCCTGGTCGACGTGGGTCTTCCCGGTCTTGGCGGCTATGAAGTCGTGCGCCGGATCCGCAGCCGCCAGCAGATTGTTCCGGTGATGTTGATCACCGCACGTGACGCACTCGACGACAGGATCTACGGACTTGACCTGGGCGCCGATGATTACCTGACCAAGCCGTTCCAGCTCGCCGAACTGACCGCACGCATGCGCGCGGTGTTGCGGCGGGGCCGCCGCAGTATGGCGCGCTCGCTGGTGTTCGGCCCGCTGATGCTCGATCTCGAGGGCCGCCTCGCCACCCTGGAGGGTCAGGCATTGAGCCTGAGTACACGCGAATGGACCTTGCTCGAGGCATTGGCCGGCGCAGAGGGACGCACCGTGCCGAAGGAGCAATTGCAGGCCGATGCGAGTGGCAATGCGGTGGAGGTCTATATCTCGCGCCTGCGTCCCCGTCTCGAACAAGGTGGCCTGCTGATCCGCACCGTGCGTGGCTTCGGCTATCGGCTGGAACTCGCTTCCGGCGGCTGATCGATGCAGACCAGCCTCTATCGGCGCCTGCTGAAGACGTTTGCCGGACCGACCTTCCTGCTACTGGCTACTGCAGGTGGGGTGACCTACGTTGTGGCCACGACCGTGATCGGCTCGGCCTACGACCAGAACCTGATCAACCTCGCGCACGGGGTCGCAAACCACCTCCAGACACACGACGACAAGGTGGTCCTGCGCCTGTCGACAGAGGCGGAGTCGGTGCTGCGTACGGATACCATCGACGACATCTTTTTTCGGGTCAGAACCGCAGAGGGTGCGGTGCTGGGCGGGGATGCAGACCTCCCGTCACTCGATTCCCCAGTGGCGGACAAGGTCCAGGGCATGGCCGAAGGGCTGCCAAACGTGGAGGCGCTCCCCTCCGTCGCCATCGCCGCAACTTCGTCAGCGAAACAACTGTTCGACACCGATTACCGAGGGGTGCCGATTCGGGCGGTCAAGCTGACACAGATCACGAACGGCCAGGTTTTCTACGTTACCGTGGCTGAAACACTCAACAAGCGGCATCAGGCTATCGAGCACCTGCTGCTGGGCTTCGGCTCCGCAGCGTTCATGCTGTTGGCCGCTGCCGCCCTGGCGGCGCGTTTCGGTATTCCGTCCGGACTTGCCCCACTGCAGCAGCTTGAAGACGAGCTTGGCGAACGATCCGGGACGGATCTCTCCCCGATTGAACCCGACAGCGTCCCGCGCGAGATCCGCGAAGTCGTGCGTGCCCTCAACGCCCTGTTCGACCGCCTGGGCGCGGCCAATCGGGGGCAGCGGCAGTTTCTTCAGGATGCGGCCCACCAGTTGCGCACACCGCTTGCCAGCCTGCAGATGCAGATCGAGTTGCTCGATGCACATCCAGCCGATGGAGCCGCGTTTGTGCGGTTGAAAAACTCGGTTGTTCGCGTTACCCGGTTGGCCAATCAATTACTCGCGCTGGCGCGGGCCGAGGCCGGGTCGCAACTGATGGCCAGTGCAGTCCCGGTTGATCTGGCGGCACTGATCGACGACATGGTCGAAGGCTGGCTGCAACAGGCCGACGCCCACGCGATCGATCTCGGCATCGAGCGCGTCAGGGCGATCATCACCGGCGATCCGACCCTGCTGCGCGAGTTGATTGCCAACCTGATGGACAATGCGCTGCGCTACACGCCGCCCGGAGGCGAAGTCTCGCTGCGTTGCGCGCCCGTCGGAGAGCTAATGGAGATTGAGGTCAGCGACAGTGGCCCTGGTATTCCGGAGCCCTTGCGGGAAGCCGTGTTCGAGCGCTTCTACCGGCTGGCGGACACGAAGTTGTCCGGTAGCGGGCTCGGTCTGCCGATCGCCCGCGAGATCGTGCTCTGTCACCGCGGAAGCATCGAGATCACCGACGGACCCGGGGGCCGCGGCACCTTGGTGCGGGTGAAGCTCCCGATCACGCCGCGCCATGAAAAAATGCAGCCCGGCGCCTGAGCGCGGGACTGCACTTCGAGCCTGACGATTGCCACTGCGAGCTTACGCAGTGGCGCGGGACTTAGTGCCCCGATGCGCCTTCGGCACCGATACCGGTTTCGGACCGGATCGACTGGGCCAGATAACCGGCGCGGTCGATCTTGGCACGCTCACTGCTGTCCAGAATCGAGAACAGCCAGATGCCGATGAAGCCGGCAGCCATCGAGAACAGGGCCGGCGAGGCGTAGGGGAACAGTGCTGAACCCTTCGGATTGCCCAGCGTCACTTCCCATACCGACGGCGACACCACGGTCAGCCCGACCGCCGTGATCAGGCCGAGGAAACCGCCGATGGTCGCACCGCGCGTGGTGCAGTCTTTCCACAGCACCGACATGAACAGCACCGGGAAGTTGGCCGAAGCCGCAATGGCGAAGGCCAGCGATACCATGAACGCGATGTTCTGCTTTTCGAAGGCGATCCCCAGCACGACGGCGACGACACCGAGCGCAATGGTGGTGATGCGCGACACCCGCAGTTCCGAAGCGGAATCGGCGTTGCCCTTCTTGAACACCGTTGCATACAGGTCATGTGACACCGCCGAAGCGCCCGACAGCGTCAGACCGGCCACCACGGCGAGGATGGTGGCGAACGCAACCGCGGAAATGAAGCCGAGGAACACGTTGCCGCCCACGGCGTTGGCGAGGTGGATGGCCGCCATGTTGCCGCCGCCGATCAGTCCGCCCTTGGCATCGAGGAAGTCCGGATTGGTCGACACGAACACGATCGCACCGAAGCCGATGATGAAGGTCAGCACGTAGAAATAGCCGATCCAGGTAGTCGCCCAGAACACCGACTTGCGTGCTTCCTTGGCATCGGGCACGGTGAAGAAGCGCATCAGGATGTGCGGCAGACCGGCGGTACCGAACATCAGTGCCATGCCGAAGGAGATGGCCGACACCGGATCCTTGATGAAGGATCCTGGCCCCATGATGGCCTGCGCCAGGGTTCCCGCTTCCTCAGGTGACTTGCCGGCGGCGGTGGCAACCGTAGCCTTGACCTGCACCGACGCGGCAAACAGGGCCTCGGGCGAGAAGCCGTAGTTCGCCAGTACCATGAAGGCCATGAAGGTCGCGCCGGCAAGCAGGAGGCAGGCCTTGATGATCTGCACCCAGGTGGTTGCGGTCATGCCGCCGAACAGCACATAGACCATCATCAGCGCGCCGACGATGACCACCGCCATCCAGTACTCGAGGCCGAACAGCAGCTTGATCAACTGCCCGGCGCCGACCATCTGCGCGATCAGGTAGAAGGCTACGACCACGAGCGTGCCCGAAGCCGCGAACGCGCGAATCGGCGTCTGCTTGAAGCGGTAGGCGGCGACGTCGGCGAAGGTGAACTTGCCCAGGTTGCGCAGCTTTTCCGCCATCAGGAAGGTGATCACCGGCCAACCGACGAGGAAGCCGATCGAGTAGATCAGGCCGTCGTAGCCGCTGATCATTACCGCTGCGGAAATGCCCAGGAAGGATGCGGCTGACATGTAGTCACCGGCGATCGCGAGCCCGTTCTGGAAACCGGTGATGCCGCCGCCGGCGGTGTAGAAGTCCGCCGCCGACTTGGTCTTCGATGCCGCCCACTTGGTGATGAACATGGTGCCGACCACAAAGGCGCCGAACATGCCAATCGCGGTCCAGTTGGTGGGCTGCTTTTCGGCCTGGCCGAGATCCGCGCCAGCGGCCAGCGCTGCGGCGGACACCAGGGCAAGCGACAGGGCAAGCAACAAGCCGCCCACGATGTTTACGTGACGGCCGTTCATTTAAGGCTCTCCTTGATGACTTCCGCGGTCAGCGCGTCGAACTCCGAATTGGCGCGGCGAACGTAGATGCCGGTGATGATGATGGTGAACACGATCACGCCGAAGCCGATCGGAATACCCACCGTCATGACCCCATCGCCCATTCGTGCGGCGAGCAATTCCTTGTCGAAGGCGATGATCGCGATGTAGCCGTAGTAGACGATCATCATGATCGCCGTGAGCAGCCAGCCGAACCTCGAGCGCGTCTTGATCAGGCGCTGATATTTCGGATTGGCGGCAATCTTTGCCACCGAACTGTTTTCCATGTCTCCCCCTCCACACGGGCAGTAGTTACACCGAGCGTGCGCTCGGGCTAGCGCAAAGTAGTCCGGAAGACTGACGACGAGCTTACGAAAGTGTATTTTCTTCTTTAATAACAAAAGCTTACTGAATTCTTGCCGTAAGCTTAACGTAGCATTCAGGTACTGCGGTTTGGTGTTCCCCCGAGAACCCGCAGCGTGCTGGTATGCTTTTGCTGACCTTTCCTGCTTTACCCACTCGCCGGCCCCACTCCCCATCCGCACCGCATGCCGCTCTTCGTCCTCCGCCGTTTCATCCAGGCCTTCAACGTGTTGTTCGTCATGTCGCTGCTGGTGTTCGCCGGGGTGTATGCGATCGGCAGTCCGCTCGACCTGCTGGTCGATCCGCAGGCCACCACCGAGGACCTGGCGCGGGCCGCGGCGGCGCTCGGGCTCGACCAGCCACTGTGGGTGCAGTACTGGCGCTTTCTGGTGCGCGCGATCGGCGGCGATCTGGGCGATTCCTTCATTCATGGCAGTCCGGCACTGGGCCTGATCCTCGAGCGCATGCCGGCGACGCTGGAGCTGGCGCTGGTGGCGATGCTGATCGCGGTGCTGCTGGGCATTCCACTCGGGCTGTGGGCGGGCCTGCACCCGGAGTCGATCGGGGGCAGGGCGATCATGGCCGGCTCCATCCTCGGCTTTTCGCTGCCCACGTTCTGGGTCGGGCTGATGCTGATCATGGTGTTCGCGGTGCAGCTGGGCTGGTTGCCTGCGGGCGGGCGCGGGCCGACCGCCGAGGTGCTGGGCTTGTCGCTGTCGGTGTTGTCGGCGGAGGGCTGGCGCCACCTCATTTTGCCGGCGGCCAACCTGGCGCTGTTCAAGCTGTCCCTGATCATCCGCCTGACCCGCAGCGGCACGCGCGAGGCGCTGCAGCAGGATTACGTCCGTTACGCACGGGCCAAGGGGCTGTCGAACACGCGTGTGGTGGGCGTGCATGTGCTCAAGAACATCCTGATTCCAATCGTCACCGTGGTCGGCATGGAGTTCGGCGCGCTGATCGCGTTCTCGGTGGTGACCGAGTCGATCTTCGCCTGGCCGGGCATGGGCAAGCTGCTGCTCGAGTCCATCACCCAGCTCGACCGCCCGGTGGTGGTGGCCTACCTGCTGCTGATCGTAGTGCTCTACATCGGCATCAACCTGATCGTCGATCTGCTGTACGCGGTGCTCGATCCACGGGTGCGCATCCGCAGGACGTCCGAATGAGCGCACCGGCCGACGACCGTTTGCCGCTCGGGGTCGGCCCGTTCGCGCGGCTGGTCGCGGCCTTTGCCGACAGCCGGCTGGCGCTGGCAGGCCTCGCGCTGTTGCTGACGATCGCGCTCGCCGCCGCGTTTGCGCCCTGGCTGGCACCGCAAAACCCCTACGACCTGATGCAGCTCGACATTCTCGACTCACGCCTGGCGCCCGGCAGCCCGAGCGGCGACGGGCGCCTGACCTACCATCTCGGCACCGATGCGCAGGGCCGCGACATGCTGTCGGCCATCCTCTATGGCCTGCGCATCAGCGTCGTGGTCGGCGTGAGCGCAACCGTGCTGGCGCTGCTGCTGGGGATGGCGCTGGGGCTGGTGGCGGGTTACTTCGGCGGGCGCTTCGACACCCTGCTGATGCGCATCGTCGACATCCAGCTCGCGTTTCCGTCCATCCTCACCGCGATGATTCTGCTCGCGCTGTTCGGCCAGGGCATCGACAAGATCGTGATCGCGCTGGTCGCCTCGCAGTGGGCCTACTACGCCCGCACCACGCGCAGCACCGCGATGGTGGAGGGGCGCAAGGAATACATCGAGGCGGCGCGCCTGCTCGGCCTGTCCACCGCGCGCATCGTGTTCCGTCACCTGCTGCCCAATTGCCTGCCGCCGCTGATCGTGGTCGCGGCGCTACAGGTGGCGGCGGCGATCGCGCTCGAAGCCACGCTATCCTTCCTCGGCCTCGGGCTGCCGGTGACCGAGCCTTCGCTCGGCCTGCTGATCGCCAATGGCTTCCAGTATCTGTATTCGGGGCGCTACTGGATCAGCGTGTTTCCGGGCGTCGCGCTGCTGCTGACCATCCTCGCGATCAACCTGGTGGCCGACCAGTTACGCGACGTGCTCAACCCACGGCTGCAGAAGCAATGAACACCAACGCCGCCACCGTGCTGCCCACGCTCGCCGTCGAGCATCTCACCACCCGCTTCGCCAGTCGTGCGGGGGTGGTCACCGCGGTCGACGATGTCAGCTTTTCCGTCGCTCCCGGCGAGGTGCTCGGCCTGGTCGGCGAGTCGGGTTCGGGCAAGTCGATGACCGCGTACTCGCTGCTCGGCCTGATCGAGCCGCCGGGCGAGATCGTCGCCGGTAGCATCCGTCTCAAGGGGCGGGAGTTGCGCGGCCTGCCCGAACGCGACTGGCGCACCATCCGCGGCAACCGCATCGCGATGATTTTTCAGGATCCGATGATGACGCTGAACCCGGTGCTGCGCATCGACACCCAGATGGTGGAGGCGATCCATGCGCACCGCCGGGTGAGCCGGCAGGCTGCGCTGGAAGCGGCCCGCAGCGCCCTCGGGCGGGTTGGCATTGCGGCGCCGGACGAGCGTCTGCGCGCCTATCCGCACCAGCTGTCGGGTGGCATGCGCCAGCGCGTGGCGATCGCGATTGCGCTGCTCAACGCCCCCGACCTGATCATCGCCGATGAGCCGACGACCGCGCTCGACGTCAGCATCCAGGCCCAGATCCTGTTCGAGATGCAGACCCTGTGTCGCGAGTCCGGTACTGCGCTGATCTGGATCACACACGACCTCGCGGTGGTCGCCGGCCTCGCCGACCGGGTGGGCGTGATGTATGCCGGGCGGATCGTCGAGCACGGCAGCGTGCACCAGGTGCTGGAGCAAGCCGCCCACCCCTACACCCGCGGCCTGCTCGATTCGACCCCGGCTGCGGCGCTCGCGCCTGCCGAGCACGGGAAGGGCCGGCGCCTGCAGCAGATTCCGGGTATGCCGCCGTCGCTTGCCGACCTGCCCGCCGGCTGTGCCTTTCGTCTGCGCTGCACGCGTGCGAGCAGCGCATGCGAACAGCTGCCGGCCCTGCAGTCGCCGGCGCCCGGGCATGAAGTGCGCTGCTTTCATCCCTTGCCGCAGGCGCCGCGATGACAAGCGACAAAGCGGCACCCCTGCTCGAATTGCGTGCGGTCAGCAAGCAGTTCGGCGAGCAGCCGGGCCGCATCGAGCGCGTCGCCGAAAGTCTCGGCTGGCACACGCCGGCACGCCCGGTGCAGGCGCTCGACGCGGTCAACCTGGCGATCGCCGCGGGCGAGGTGGTCGGGCTGGTGGGCGAGTCCGGCTGCGGCAAGTCGACCCTGGGCCGGATCGCGGTGGGGCTGGCCGCCGCCAGCGCGGGCGAACGCCGTTGGCGCGGCATCGCCATCGACCGCCTGCCGCCTGCCGAGCGTCGGCATCACCAGCTTGGCATCCAGATGATCTTCCAGGACCCCTACGCCTCGCTCAATCCGCGCATGCGGGTGCGCGAGCTGATCGCCGAGGCGCCACGCGTGCACGGCCTGGTCGGACGTGGCGCAGAGGCCGACTTTGTCGCTGCGCGACTGCAGCAGGTGGGCCTTGATCCGGCGCTGGCCGAGCGCTTCCCGCACCAGTTCTCCGGCGGCCAGCGCGCGCGCATCGGCATCGCCCGCGCGCTGGCGGTGAACCCGGCCTTTCTGGTGTGCGACGAGGCGGTTGCTGCGCTCGACGTCTCGATCCAGGCGCAGGTGCTCAACCTGTTCAGCCACCTGCGCGAACAGCTTGGGCTCACCTACCTGTTCATCAGCCACGACCTCGGCGTGGTCCGCCATCTGTCGGACCGCGTGGTGATCATGTACCTCGGCCGGGTGGTCGAGAGTGCGCCGGTCGACGAGCTGTTCGCCCATCCGAATCATCCCTACACCCAAGCCCTGCTGGCCGAGGCGCCCACGCTGAAGGTGGAAAGAAAGCGCTTTCTCGCCATCCGCGGCGAACTGCCCTCGCCACTCGACCCGCCCCGCGGCTGTCACTTTCACCCGCGCTGCCCGCATGCAATCGCGCGCTGCCGGGTCGAGATGCCACTGTTGCGCGAGATCGCGCCGCACCACCAGTCAGCGTGTCACTTGAATGCGGGCTGAATGCTGCCCACCGCGGCGGCGATCCGGGTCTCGGTGAGCTCGGGCGAACACAGCTCGATGAAACGATAGGCGAAGCCGCGCAGGTAGTGACCGCGGCGCACGGCGATGCGGGTGATGTTCTCCGGGAACAGATGCTTGCTGTCGAGCTGGATCAAATTGCCGTCGCGTCCCGGTGCGAACGCCATCGCGGCGACGATGCCGACCCCGAGGCCGAGCTCGACATAGGTCTTGATCACATCGGCGTCGAGCGCCGACATCACCACATCGGGCACCAGTCCGATCGCGGAGAACGTCTTGTCGATACGGGCGCGGCCGGTGAAGCCTTCGTGGTAGGTGATGATCGGGTACTCGGCGACCGCCTCCAGGGTCAGCGGGCTGACCGCCTGCAGCGCATGCCCCTCGGGCACGATCACCGAATGGTGCCAGGCGTAGTAGGGGAAAGAGGCCAGCTCGGGGACCTCGGCCAGGGCTTCGGTGGCCACCCCGATGTCGGCCTCGCCGTCGAGCAGCATCTGCACGATCTCGTCCGGGCTGCCCTGGTGCAGCTTCAGGTGCACCTTGGGGAAGGCACGCTTGAACTCGGTCACCACCTTGGGCAGGGCGTAGCGCGCCTGGGTGTGGGTGGTGACCACGGTGAGCCGGCCCTGGTCGCGCTTGCTGTACTGCTCGGCCAGGCGCTTGATGTTGGCCGCGTCGAGCAGCATGCGCTCGACCATCACCACCAGCTCCTTG
>JAUSOD010000105.1 GCA_030656215.1 Azoarcus sp. | reverse complement strand
GAGATCGCCACCAAAATCTCCATCATCGAAGAGATCGCCCGTCAGACAAACCTGCTGGCCTTGAACGCCGCCATCGAAGCGGCCCGTGCCGGCGAGCATGGCAAGGGTTTTGCGGTGGTTGCGGCCGAGGTGCGCAAGCTTGCCGAGCGCTCCCAGGTGGCAGCGCAGGAGATCGGCCAACTGGCGGGCAATTCGGTCAGCCTGGCCGAACGGGCCGGCAAGCTGCTCGACGAGATGGTGCCTTCGATCCGCAAGACTTCCGACCTGGTGCAGGAGATCGCCTCTGCCAGCCAGGAGCAAAGCGCCGGCGTGGTCCAGATCAACAACGCCATGAGTCAGCTGAACAAGGCCACCCAGCAAAATGCCTCGGCCTCCGAGGAACTCGCCGCTACCGCCGAAGAGCTCGGCGGTCAGGCCGGGCAGTTGCAGGAGCTGATGGAGTTCTTCACCGTCGGCAATGGCAAGAGTAGCCGAAGCCAAACCCAGACACAGGTACGCAAGCCGTCTCGCGCACCAGCAGCAGTGTCCGCCGCTCCCGCCGCGGCACTGCGTGGCGCAAGCCGCAAGGCAGTCAGCTTCTCGGAAGCCGACTTCGAGAAGTTCTGAACCGGACATCTAGCGCGAGAGCCAAAAAATGAGCCAGATAGTCGCAGGCGGCAAGCGTCAGGTCAGTGCGAAAACGACTGCTGTGGACGACAGTCCGCAGCAGTACCTCACCTTCAGCCTGGGTGGTGAGGTGTTCGCGCTGGGCATTCTCAACGTCAAGGAAATCATCGAGTTCGGCAACGTCACCGAGATTCCGATGATGCCCGCCTTCATCCGCGGGGTGATCAACCTGCGCGGCGCGGTCGTGCCGGTCATCGACCTGTCGGCACGCTTCGGGGGCAAGAGTTCGACCGTGTCGCGTCGCACCTGCATCGTCATCGTCGAGGTCGAGAACGAAGACAGCAAACAGGATCTCGGCGTCATCGTCGATGCGGTCAACGAAGTACTGGAGATCCCACGCGCCGAAATCGAACCGGCGCCCAGCTTCGGCGCCAAGATCCGCGCCGATTTCATCAAGGGTATGGGCAAGGTCGACGGGCGCTTCGTGATCATCCTCAATGTAGAGCGCGTGCTCTCCACCGAGGAGATCGCGATGCTGGCGCGCATTGGTGACGATGACGGCAGCACGGCAACTACCGAATAAGTGACGCGTCTCCCCGGACGTACCGTGCCGGGGTGCGTCGTGCCGTTTCCGGGGAGACAAAATGAATAACAACTACGGCTGGCGCTCTATCCGCCTGCGCCTTTTTCTGCTGTTCGCACTGGTGATTGCCGGTGTTCTGTACTACGCAAGCTCGGACCTGATGCGCCAGTGGCGGAGCATGGCCACACTTGAGCGCAGCGCCCAGCTCGGGGAACTGTCAGTACAGATCAACGGGGTGGTGCACGAACTGCAAAAGGAGCGCGGGCTTTCCGCCGGGTTCATCGGCTCGCAGGGGACACGTTTTGCCAACGAGCTTGGCTCCCAGCGCGGAGACTCGGACCGGGCACGCGAAGCGCTGGAGCGCTGGCTGGGCAACACCGCAGGGGCACTGCCGAGCGCGATTGCCGATGCACTAAGCCAGGCGCAGGCGCAGCTTCGCGACCTGCAGTCCAAGCGCGCCGAGGTGACTGCGCTCACCCTGCCCGGCCCGGCATCCTTCGCCTATTACACCGGTACGATCGAGAAGCTGCTCGGCGTAGTCGAGCGCGCGACTGCCGCAGCGGACGAAGCCGAGATCGTGCGCGGCATGACCGCCTACCTGATGTTTGCCAGCGCCAAGGAACAGGCTGGGCGCGAGCGCGCCTCGATCAATGGCCTGTTCGCCGCCAACCAGCCGGCCGACGTGGCGCTGCATCGGCGCATCATCACCATCATCACCGCACAGGACACCTACCTCGCCAACTTCCAGCCCATGGCGCTGCCGGACTGGAACACGGCCTTTCAGGCCGTGCTCGACAGCGCGGAAGGCCGGGAGGCCGGTGCAATGCGCAAGGTGGCGCTGGATCGCATGCTCGAAGGCCAGTTCGGCGTGGATCCAGCACGCTGGTTTGTCACCATCACGGCAAAAATCGACCAGATGAAGGCACTGGAAGACAGGATTGCGGCCCACTTGGTCAGCCGGGCACACACGATGAAGGGCTCGGCACAGCTGGACGTCGGTCTCTCCGCAATGCTCACCGCACTAGTGGCGATCGTCGCCATCCTGTTCGGCCTGCAGGTCACCCAACTGCTGCGCGGCTTGCGCACATCGGCGGTGGCGGCTCAACGTATCGCCAGCGGCAAGCTCGACCGGGAAATTCTGGTGGAGGATCGCAACGAACTGGGCGAAATCGAGAGCGCACTGTCCGATGTGCAGCGCAATCTGCACGCAATGATCGACGATGCCGGCATGCTCGCCACCGCTGCGGTCGAAGGCAAACTCGCCACCCGCGCCGACGCAAGCAGACACGAAGGCGATTATCGCAAGATTGTCGAAGGCGTAAATGCCACGCTGGACGCCGTGATCGGCCCGCTCAACGTCGCCGCCGACTATGTCGACCGGATCTCCAAGGGTGCAATCCCGCCACGCATCACCGACTCCTACAACGGCGACTTCAATACCATCAAGACCAATCTCAACACCTGTATCGACGCGGTCGGCGCGCTGGTGGCCGATGCGGTGATGCTGTCGCAGGCGGCGATCGAGGGCAAGCTCGCCACCCGCGCCGATGCGAGCAAGCATCAGGGCGACTATCGGAAAATCGTCGATGGGGTGAACGGCACGCTCGATGCGGTGATCGATCCAGTCAACGAGGTCAAGCGGGTGATGATTGCGCTTAGCCAGGGCGACCTTACGCAGAAAATCGACACCCAGTACGCGGGCGACTTCAAGGTGCTGCAGGATGCGGTCAATGATTCGCTCGACAAGCTCGGCGAGATCATCGAACAAGTGCGCACCGCCGCCGATGCGCTATCCAACGCGGCGGGTCAGGTGTCGGCCACGGCCCAGAGCCTGTCCCAATCCTCGAGCGAACAGGCGGCCAGCGTCGAGGAGACTTCGGCCAGCGTCGAGCAGATGAGCGCCTCGATCAACCAGAACTCCGACAACGCCAAAGTCACCGACGGCATGGCGTCCAAGTCCTCCACCGATGCGGTCGAGGGCGGCGAAGCGGTGCGGAACACGGTCAACGCGATGAAGAACATCGCCAGCAAGATCGGCATCATCGACGACATCGCCTACCAGACCAATCTGCTCGCGCTCAACGCCGCGATCGAAGCGGCCCGTGCTGGCGAGCACGGCAAGGGTTTCGCGGTGGTCGCGGCCGAGGTGCGCAAGCTTGCCGAGCGCAGCCAGGTGGCTGCACAGGAAATCGGCCAGCTCGCCGGCAGCTCGGTCAACATGGCCGAACGTGCGGGCAAGCTGCTCGACGAGATGGTGCCCTCGATCCGCAAGACCTCCGACCTGGTGCAGGAGATCGCCTCCACCGGCCAGGAGCAATCCGCCGGCGTGATCCAGATCAACAACGCCATGAGCCAGCTCAACAAGGCCACCCAACAGAATGCCTCCGCCTCCGAGGAACTCGCCGCTACCGCCGAAGAACTCGGCGGCCAGGCCGGACAGTTGCAGGAGCTGATGGAGTTCTTCACCGTCGATGACGGTTCACGTCGCTGAGCAGCATGCGTTTTCTCTTCACCCCTCCTTCTTCACCACTTCGAATGGAAGCGAAAAATGTTGAGTAACTTGAAAATCGGCACCCGCCTCCTGCTGCTCGTCGTGGTGCTGATGCTCGCGATTGCCGCGGCCATCGTAGCCGGACTGCAGGCATTGAAGAGCAGCAGTATGGCGCTGGAACAACAGTACGCACAAAAGCTGGTACCTATCGCCGCAATGGGTGAAATCAGCACCGCGATCAGCGAGTCCCGCAGCCAGATACTGCTCGCCCTGCAGCACGATCCGGTCAGCAGCTTCTCGAGCCTGCACACTCATCCCCTGTCGCTGCACACGAATCAAATCACCAGCCTGCGCGACCTGGTCGAGAAAGAATGGCAGACCATCGCACCACAGTTGCTGAGCGATGACGAGAAGCGCGTTGGCGCTGCATTCCGCAACAACCTGAGCAAGCTCTACGAGGACATCCTCACGGCCAACAAGCAACTCCTTGATGGCGCCTATAACGGCGCCAACCTTACCCTGCTAAACAAAATCAACCCGCTTTATGCTGAAACGGACCGTGAATCCGATGCCCTGCGCGCGACCCTGAACGCGTCCGCAGAATCGATGTTCAAATCCGCGCAGGAGAGCTACATCGCAACGCGTACGGTTCTGATCGGTCTCGGACTCGGCGCACTGTTGTTTGGCATCCTGTTCGGTACCCTGATCACCCGTAGCGTGAGCGGCGGCATCCGTTCGGCAATGGAACACATTGCCCGCATGGCACGCGGCGATTTTTCCGCCGCGCTGGAGGTCAAGGGCCGTGACGAAATCGCGCAGGTCATGCAGTCGATGCAGACGCTGCAGCGGGCGGTGACCACCATGGTCGGGGATGCCGACAATCTGGCCAAGGCCGCGGTCGAAGGCAAGCTCGCCACCCGCGCCGACGCAAGCAGACACGAAGGCGATTACCGCAAGATCGTCGAAGGCGTGAATGCCACCCTGGACGCCGTGATCGGCCCGCTCAACGTCGCCGCCGACTATGTCGACCGGATCTCGAAGGGAGCTATCCCGCCACGCATCACCAACTCCTACAACGGCGACTTCAATACCATCAAGACCAACCTCAACACCTGTATCGACGCGGTCGGCGCGCTGGTGGCCGATGCGGTGATGCTGTCGCAGGCTGCGATCGGGGGCAAGCTCGCCACCCGCGCCGATGCGAGCAAGCATCAGGGCGACTATCGCAAGATCGTCGAGGGCGTCAATGGCACACTCGATGCAGTGATCAACCCGGTCAACGAGGTCAAGCGGGTGATGATCGCGCTTAGCCAGGGCGACCTGACGCAGAAAATCGACACCCAGTACGCGGGCGACTTCAAGGTGCTGCAGGATGCGGTCAATAATTCGCTCGACAAGCTCGGCGAGATTATCGAACAAGTGCGCACCGCCGCCGATGCGCTATCCAACGCGGCGGGTCAGGTGTCGGCCACGGCCCAGAGCCTGTCCCAATCCTCGAGTGAACAGGCGGCCAGTGTCGAGGAGACCTCGGCCAGCGTCGAGCAGATGAGCGCCTCGATCAACCAGAACTCGGAGAACGCCAAGGTTACCGATGGCATGGCCACCAAGTCCTCCACCGATGCGGTCGAAGGCGGCGAAGCGGTGCGGAACACGGTAGCGGCAATGAAGAATATCGCCGGCAAGATCGGCATCATCGACGACAT
>JAUSOD010000095.1 GCA_030656215.1 Azoarcus sp. | reverse complement strand
GCGGATCGCGTACGTTCAGGGCGTGTTCCTCAAGCCCGCGTGAGCAGCGTTGGCGAGGCCTCACGCCCTTCGCCGTCAGCGGCCGCGAGGGGTAGCGTGACGGCGGCGCCATTGTTGCAGGAGTCGCCCAACTGCGCGGTGAAGCGTAAGTTCCGTCACGGACTATGACATCAAGTGGCACTGAAGCCGCCGGGCCTCACCCTGATCCACCCCCTCCCCCGTCAGCTCAGCGCGGCGAGCGCCGCCTCCGGCGCCTTGTCCAGCACCTTCAGCAAGGCCTTTGCCGCACCCGTAGGGCAACGCTTGCCCTGTTCCCAATTCCGGATAGTCTCTAGAGGAACATCGATACGCGCTGAGAACTCGGCTTGGCTCAGCCCGAGACGTTTGCGCACGCGACGCGCAAATTTGCCCGCATCCTGAAGAGCAAGCGCCACGTCGGCTGCCTCCTGCGCAGCAATTTCAGTTTCGGTCGTGCTATCTACGCGCGTGGCGTCGATGCGGCCAAACTTCAGCGAATCGGGTACGGCAGGGTCAATCGTCACTCGCACAGTTTTCATAGTGTCTGATTTCCCGTTGGTTGGCTTTGCGGGCAGAAATGATACGGATGGCCTCGTGACGATGCGTATAGACAACCACGAATAAGCGCGACTCGATCTTGCCCATCAACTGGAAGCGGTCCTCGCCGTAGTTGTAGCGAGTGTCGGTCTGAACCAGACGGCCCGGGTCGAAGAACGCGCGTGCGGCATAGGAAAAATCGAAACCGCGCTCCTGAAAGCAGGCTTCGCTCTTGTCCTCATCCCATTCGAAGTTCATGCCACGCAGTGTAGTTCAGAGGCCGACAGTAAACAAGGGGCAAGTGCGCGGGATGGAGAACCCGTCTCCGGCCGCAAGCGTGCATCGAGCCCCGTGTCGTACCTAACACCCGAACCTCCAAAGTGAAGCGCACACATTGCCCGAAAGGGGGAACTGCCGCCCGGTCGCGCACCATCCCCCACATGCTGAATCTAGACCGAACTAGCCCTCCAGCATCTTGCGCACCGCCTCCAGGTGCTCGGCCTCGTTGTGGCACATGCCCTGAAAGGCCGCGCTGAGGTCTAGAAAATCTTTCAGCTCCATGCGCTGCGCCATCTTCATCAGGCGCTTGGTCAGACGCACGGCCTTGGGCGGCTGGGCGGCGAAGCGGGCGGCGAGTTCGCCGGCACGGGCCATCAGCTGATCGGGCGCCACCACCTCGAGCACGATGCCAAGCTCCTTGGCCTCGGCCGCGCCGACGATGCGCCCGGAGAGGGTCAGCTCGAAGGCGCGCTGGTAGCCGATCAGGCGCTGCATGAACCACGCGCCACCGTCGCCGGGGATGATGCCGAGATTGAGGAAGGTTTCGCCGAACTTCGCCTTCTCGGATGCGATGCGGATGTCGGCCATGTTGGCGAGATCGAAACCGGCGCCGACGGCCGGGCCGTTAACCGCGGCGATGATCGGCACCTCGACCTGCTGCAAGGCCAGCGGGATGCGCTGGATGCCGCGCCGGTAGCGGGTGGCCACTTCGGCCACGTCGCCAGCGAAGTCGCCGCCGCGCTCGGCCATGTCTTTGACGTTGCCGCCGGAGGAAAAGGCCGAGCCGGCGCCGGTGATGATCAGCACCGACACCTCGTCGCAGCGGTTCACCCACTCGGCGACCGCAATGATGTCTTCGATCAGGGCGGTGCCGGTGAGTGCGTTGCGCACGTCGTGACGGTTGAGGGTGAGCGTGGCAACACGCTGCTCGAGGCTCAGCAGGGCGTCGGTGAGTTGGGGCAGATTCATGGCGCGGACTCCGGCAGGTTCACAGGATGGAACGATTAGTGATGATGCGGGCATCGACCGCGGCATAGCCCTCCGGGTAGGCGATCACCGGATTGAGGTCGAGCTCCGAGATCTGCGGGTAGGCGGTGACGATGCCCGACACCTTGAGCAGCAGGTCAACCAGCGCCGCCTTGTCGGCCGGCGGCTCGCCGCGCACGCCGTCGAGCACCTTGCGCGCCTTGAGCTGATCGACCATCGACCCGGCATCGTGTTGCGACAGTGGAATGGCGCGGAACGCCACATCCTCCAGAATCTCGACGAAGATCCCGCCCAGACCGAACATCAGCACCGGGCCGAAGATCGGATCGCGACTGACGCCGATGATGACTTCGGTGCCCTTCTTCGCCATCGGCGTCACCAGCACGCCGCGGATGTCGGCATTCGGGTCGTAGGCGTGGCACGACGACATGATGCGGTCGAAGGCCTCGCGCAGTTCCGCCTCGCCCCGCAGATTGAGCTTTACCCCGCCGGCGTCCGACTTGTGCAGGATGTCTTTCGACACCACCTTCATCACCAGCAACTGGTCGCCGAACTGCGCCGCGACCGCCGCCAGTTCTTCGACGTGGTGCACCACCACTTCCGGCGCCACCTCCACCCCATGAGCGCGCAACAAGGCCTTGGCTTCGAACTCGAACAGGTCGCGGCCCTCGTTCTGCGCGCGGGCGAACATCGACTTCATCTCTTCGCTTGGTGCCACCACCGGTGCCAACACGTCGTCGGCACGGCTCTGGAGGTAGATCCCGCGCTCGCCCAAGGCGGCGAGCACGCGCACGGCATACTCGATGGAGGTATACACCGGCAGACGCGCCTCATGCAGACGGCGCAGTGCAGGCGGTTTGATCGGCGCATAGAGGCTATACACGACAATCGGCTTTGTGCTGCGGCGGGCGAGCTCGATCATCGACTCGGCGCCGCGCATCTCGCCGCCGAGCAAGTCCTCGGCAAAGCGGATGCTGTAACCGCCGAACATGCCGACCAGGAACACGCTGTCCACGTTCTCGTCTTCGGCCACGATCTCCATGCACTGGGCCAGCAGCGCCGGGTTGGCATCGCTGCTGCCGGCCACGTCCACCGGGTTCACCAACGAGGCCTGCGGGAACAGGATTGCGCCGAGCCGGCGTTTGGTTTCGTCGCTGAGCTCTGCCAGTTCCAGCCCGGCCTCGGTCAGGCGATCCGACGCGATAGTCGCCTGGCCGCCACCATCGGAAATCACCGCCACGCGCTTGCCCGGCGCCTTCTGCAACAGACCCAGGCCCTCGGCCACCGGCAGGATCTCGTTGGAATGCTGGACCACGCTCACCCCGACCTGGCGCAGCAGATCGACGGTCATCGCATAGCTGCCGGCGAGCGCGCCGGTGTGCGAACTGGCCGCCTTCTTGCCTTGTTCGGTCGAGCCCGACTTGTACACCACCACCGGCTTCACCGCGGAGATCTCGCGCGCAACCTGCAGGAAGCGCTGGCCGTCACGGAAGCCTTCCACATACAGGGTGGCCACGCGTGTGTGTTCGTCCTCACCCAGATAGCGCAAGTAGTCGTTGAAGCCGACATCGGTCTGGTTGCCCGGCCCGACATAGGTCGAGAAGCCCACGTGGCCGTTGTGCTCGGCTTCCAGCACCAGCGACAGCAGCATGTTGCCCGACTGCGAAATGAAACCGACATCGCCCGCCTTGATGTTGGTGAGCGCGAGCAGGTTCACCTTCTTGTGCAGGTTGAACATGCCCGAGGTATTGGGGCCGATCACGCGCACCCCGCCGGCGCGGGCCGCATCGAGCACCTGCTGCTCGAGCTTCGCGCCCTCCGGCCCGGTTTCCTTGAAGCCGCTGGCGAGCACGATCGCGCCCTTCACCCCCTTGCGCCCGCATTCGGTCAGCAGCCCGGGCACACTGGCCGCCGGGGTACAGATCAGGGCCAGGTCGACCGGCCCCGGCAAAGCATCGATCGACGCCCAGGTCTTCACCCCCAGCACCATGTCGATCTTGGGGTTGATCGGGTAGATCGCGCCGCGGTAGCCGTCCTTGATCAGGCCGATCATCGCCTTGTAGCCGCGCTTGGTCGGATCGGCCGAGGCCCCGATGATGGCAATCGACGCCGGCGCCAGGATGTCGTGCAGCGGGCTGCGAGCGGCGGTGTGTACCTTGGTGTCCATGTCATTCCCCCTTGAATACCGGATCACGCTTCTCGGCGAAGGCATCGACCCCTTCCTGCCAGTCGCGGGTGGTGCCGACGAACATCATGCCTTCGAGTTCGGCGGTGAGCGCCGCATCGAGCGTACGCTCGGCGGCCATGTTGAGTTGCTCCTTGGCCAGTTGCATCGAGAACGGCGCCTTGGTCGCGAGCTTTCGTGCAAACGCGCGGGCCGAATCCAGAAAGCCCTCGTCGGCAAACACCCGGTTGGCCAGCCCGATGCGCACCGCCTCGGCGCCGTCGATGCGCTCGCCCAGAAACACCAGCTCGCGCGCCTTGGCCAGGCCCACCAGACGCGGCAGCAGCCAGGTCACCCCGCCACCGAGAAAGTTGCCGATGCTGATCTCGGGCAAACCGATCTTCGCGCTCTCGGCCATCACGATGAAATCCGACGCCAGCGCCACCTCGGCCCCTGCGCCCAGCGCAAAGCCGTTGACCGCGGCCACCACCGGCTTGCCCAGTTGCATCAGTCGTTTACACACCTGCTGCTCGCCGAGCAGGTACTGGCGCCGGTCGAACGCAGTGCGGCCCACCTTGTGTTCCTTCAGATCGGCGCCCACGCAAAAGGCACGGCCTTCGCCGGTGAGCAGCAACACCCGCACATCGGGGTCGGCCTCGGCACGGCCAAGCGCATCGTTGAGTTCGGCATACAGCGTGGCGGTCACCGCATTAAGACGGTGAGGGCGGTTGAGGCGGATCTCGGCGATTCCGTCGCCGAGCTGGTAAATAAGTGTTTCGTAGGTCATGGGGGCGTCCTCTTGATTATTGGAAATGAAGATGGCCTGGACTTGTCGGCGCCACGTGGCCAGCGCGGCGGCTCGAATCAGCGCGTTTCGATATGGAGCCCTTCGATGAAACGCTCGTGACGCGCCAGGGCCTTGAGCGCCTTGTCGCCGAGTTCGCGCGCAACCAGGTTGATCAGCCCCTCGCAAAACACCACGTGGGCCGCCAGGCTGTTGCTGATGAAGCTGCTCGCATGCGGAATGAAGAAGGTTTCGCCACCGTGAGCGGCAAGCGGCGAAGCGCGCGAATCGGTGATGGCGATCAGCGCAATGCCGGCCCCAGCGGCCACCCGGGCCACATCCACCGCCTGCCGGCTGTAGGGCGACACCCCGGACAGCACCAGCACATCGCCCTTGCCCATCTGCGCCAGCGACGCGGCCACGCCCTGCCCCGGTCCGTCGAGCAAGCCCACGTCGGGGCGGATCAGCCCCAGGCCATAGGCCAGCAAACTGGCCAGCGCATGCATCTGGCGCACCCCGTGCACCCGCACCCGCCGCGCCCGCGCCAGTCGCGACGCCGCGGCGTGGAGTTCGCCAACATCGAGCTGGGCCAGGCAGCTGTCGATGTTGCGGATCGACTCCTGAGCCAGCTGCACCACCACCCCCAGCTCGCCCCCGGTCTCGTCCAGCTCACCATCGTCGAGCAGACGCTGGCCCTGTGCGCTGTAGAAGCGCTGGTGGGCACGGGTCACGCCGTCGCGGAACACCCGCTGGAACTGCGCGAAGCTGTCGTAGCCCAGGCTGCGCGCAAGGCGCGAAAGGGTGGATGCATTGACCCCGAACATTGTCGCCAGCGCGGTGATGCTGCTCACCGCCACGGCGTCCGGACGCTCGACCAGACTGGCCAGCACCTTGAGCGCCTTGCTGCCCAGCGACACCTGCGCCTCGCCGCGGCTGATCCGGACCACGAGCTCGCGCAGTGCCTGCACATCCGGCGGCGCGACTACAAGCTGCGCTGCCTCCGGATCACTTGTCATCGATTGACACCTCCCCTGACAGACCAGGTCCAGCCACACTCCTTGCCGCCCGATGGAGCACGATCAGACGACAGGGTCGGACAGGCGAAGATGTTGGCGCAAAAGTAATTGCATGAGCTCATTTGTTCGCAATTTTAATTGCACCGCCTCCGCCCATGCAAGCCCGGTTGCAGACTTTCACAAGCGCACGGTCTGCCCGATCCCGGCCGAACATCGCGAACCCCGCCGCCAGAACGCCCGCCCACTCGCAAAAACCAATGGCGCTCAAGCGAATCGTGCAGTGCAGCTTGCCGCCACAGGCAATTTCCCGCATCGTCCGTCCATAAACACAAGAAACAGCGGTGGAGACAGCATCCCTATCATTCGGACCGGCAAGCCAGCGGTCCGGCTTGTCCGTATGGGAGGCTAGATGGAGGAGCGGTCTTTTTCGCTTGCACGCGTGCGCGGCGACCTGTTCGGCGGCCTCACCGCCGGCGTGGTGGCCCTGCCGCTGGCGCTTGCGTTCGGGGTGGCGTCGGGCGCGGGCGCGGCAGCCGGCCTGTATGGCGCCATCGCACTCGGGCTGGTCGCTGCCCTGCTGGGCGGCACCAAAATGCAGATCTCCGGTCCGACCGGACCCATGACGGTGGTGTTTGCCTCGACCCTCGTCGTGCTGGGCGGCGAACTCGCGCTGGCCATGGCCGCGGTGCTGATCGGCGGCGTGCTGCAGATCGTGCTCGGCCTGATCCGGGCCGGCATGCTGGTCCGCTTCATTCCCTATCCGGTGGTGTCGGGCTTCATGAGCGGGATCGGGATCATCATCATCCTGCTCCAGCTCGCCCCGCTGCTCGGCGCACCGCCGCAGTCGGCCCCGCTGACCGCGGTGCTGTTCCTTCCCGACGCGCTCGCAGCCTTCAACGGCCAGGCCTTCCTGCTCGGGCTGCTCACCCTGATCATCGTGTTCCGCACTCCGATGTCGGTCAGCCGCGTGGTGCCGGCCCCGCTGGTGGCGCTGATTGCCATGACCCTGCTGTCGGTGGGCGCCGGCTTCCGGGTTCCGGTCATCGGCGAGATCCCCATGGGCCTGCCCGAGTTCGCCCTGCCGCACTTCTCAATCGAGTCGTGGACCACCGTGCTCTTTCTCGGCGCCACGCTGGCGGTGCTGGGCAGCATCGACAGCCTGCTCACCTCGCTGGTTGCCGACTCGGTGACCCGTACCCGCCACGCCCCCAATCGCGAACTCATCGGCCAGGGCGTCGGCAACATGCTGTGCGCCTTTGTCGGCGGACTGCCGGGCGCCGGGGCGACGATGCGGACCGTGGTCAACATCAAGTCCGGCGGCCTGGGCCGGAGCTCCGGCGTCACCCACGCCCTCTTCCTGCTCGCACTGCTGCTGGGCGCCGCGCCGCTGGCGGCCGATATTCCGCTGGCGGTGCTGGCCGGCATCCTGATCAAGGTCGGGGTGGATATCCTCGACTACCGCCTGCTCAAGCTCCTGCGCACCGCGCCGCGCGCCGACATCGCGGTCATGGGTACGGTGTTCGGCCTCACCGTGTTTGTCGACCTGATCATCGCGGTGGGTGCCGGAGTCGTGCTGTCGATGGGGCTCATCATCCACCGCCTGATTGAGCAGGCCAGCTTGCGCATCTGGCCAGCCGACGCGGACGGTAGCGGCATGGAAGGCCGGGTGCGGGTGCTTGAAGTGAGCGGCCCGTTCTTTTTCGGCTCGACCAGCCAGTTGCTCGATCGGGTGGACCAGGTCATGGGCACCCGCGCGGTGGTTTTTGACTGCAGCCGGGTGCCGTTCATGGATCTGTCGGCCGAGTTCACGCTGGAAGAAATGATCGAAGGACTCAAATCACAGAACATTTCGGCCTTCGTGGTGGTCCGACCTGCGATCCGCGAGCAACTTGCCGCCCTGCAGGCCCCCAATCTGCCGAAGGAGATCTTTCATGACGATCTTGAATCGGCGCTGGCACGCGCACATGCGATAGCCAGAGATTGAGCAGAGCGGGTGGTGCGGCTTGCGGTCATACCCAAGCGGACATCGACCGGCGTCGCTGCACGCGCCCGATCGATGTTGGCGAACCTGGAGAACACTGCATGGCGCTCACCAACAAGGTCCACCTCATTGCCTATCCGAACCGGATCGGGCACACGCTCGAGAATCTTGCCGATTTCATCGAAGGGCAACTCGGCACCGCGATCGGTGGGGTGCACATCCTGCCGCCGTTTCCGTCCAACGCCGACGGCGGATTCTCGCCCCTGACCCACAAGGAGATCGACCCCGCAGTGGGTGACTGGGGCGACATCGAACGCCTCGCGCGACGCTACGACGTGTGTCTCGACCTGGTGCTGAATCATATTTCGGACGCTTCGCCGGAGTTTCTCGATTTCGTCAGCAAGGGCCGCGACTCGCGCTTTGCCCCCTTGTTTGTCGACGTCGGCACGCTTGGCGAGATCGGCCCCGACGACCTCGCCAAGATCCACATCCGCAAGGAGAAGGAGCCGTTTCGCGACGTGGTGTTTGGCGACGGCAGCAGCGGCCGGGTGTGGTGCACCTTCAGCGAGCGCCAGATCGATCTCGACTACAACGCCGAGCAGACCTACACCATGATGGCCGACACCATCGCGTTTCTCGCCGCGCGCGGGGTCCGCCTGCTGCGCCTGGATGCGTTCGGCTACACCACCAAGAAGATCGGTACCAGCTGCTTCCTGGTCGAGCCCGACGTGTGGCGCATCCTGGAATGGTTCAGGCAGACAGCGGCCGACCACGGCATTGAAATCGTCCCCGAGGTGCACGACCACCCCAGCTACCAGTACGCGATCGCGCGGCGCGGCATGTGGGCCTACGGCTTCGCCCTGCCCCCGCTGCTGCTCTATTCGCTGCTCGACGCCAACAGCGCCTACCTGAAAGCCTGGCTGCGGATGTGCCCGGCCAACCAGATCACCGTGCTCGACACCCACGACGGCATCTGCATTCCGGATGTCGAGGACATCCTGCCCCGCTATCACGTCGAGGCCATCATCAAGAATGTGTCCGACCGCAGCGCCGATCCCATCCTGCGCCGCTCGGCGGCCAATGCGCACAGCGTCGGCGCCATCTACCAGCTCACCTGCACGTTCTACGAGGCGCTGCAACGCAACGACGACGCCTACATTGCCGCACGCGCCATCCAGCTGTTCGCACCGGGCATTCCGCAGGTGTATTACGTGGGCCTGCTGGTCGGCTGCAACGACACCGAGCTGATGGAGCAGACCGGCGAGGCACGCGACATCAACCGCCACCACTACACCGTGGCCGAGGCGGTCGAAGCCCTGAACACCCCGGTCGCCCAGCGCCAGCTCAAGCTGATGCAACTGCGTTCAACCCACCCTGCGTTCGATGGCAACTTCGAGCTGCACCAGTCGAACGACTCCAGCGTGTCGATGGGCTGGCGCCATGGCGAGCACAGCTGCCACCTGTTCATCGATCTGAACTTCCGCACCGCCACCGTAACCTGCACCAATGCGGAAACCGGGACTGAAGAGAGCTACCGGCTTTGATCCAGTCGCGCCCGCCACACGTCCCGGGCGCGAGCGTCGATCAGGCGGCGGGCCGCAGCACGAACACCACCTCGCCCGCGACCACGGCGCCTTCGTTGCGGAAGGCAATCCAGCGGCATTCTTCCGGGTTGCGGTCCACAAAGTCGCGGCGTTCGCGCGCAGTACCGCGTTCATCCTGCCAGTAGGTCTGGGTGACCAGCGCAACATGGCCATCGGCGACGAGACGCCAGTGCAGATGCCGACGGCGGTTGCCGTAGTGGGCGGGCACGATGCTGCGAAAGGTAAAGCGGCCGTCCACCCCGGTCGCCACCTGCCCGCGCAGGTTGATCTCGTCAGCCTGGTAGCGGGCAATGTCGCCGTTGTCCTCGGGGTGATAACGGCCCTCGCTGTCGGCCTGCCACAGCTCCACCTTCGCGCCGGCCAGCACGCTGCGCCCGTCGCGACCACCGAGCACGATGCCGGAAACCCGCATCGGCGTGCCGGGCGCGTGCAGCAGGTTGATGTCCATCGTTGCCGGCGTGTTACTCACGTAGAACGGCCCGGCGGTGGAACTTCCGGTGGGCCCGCAGGTGATGCAGTCGGCAGGCGCACACTGCATGCCGGCGGCAAGGACGTGGCGGCTCGCCGCAAGCAGCAGGCCGGCCCCCAGCGAGGTGATCAGAGTGCGGCGGTCGGTCATGGCGGCGACTCCCGTGCGGTGGATGTGCATGCTTTGGTCGCGTACCAGCGCACGGGTTCCCGCCATCCTCCGAGCACTGGCCGCAATGGACCCTGCAGAGAACGAGACTGCAGCACATCCCGCACTTACCCGCTCCGAAGCCGGTACCCGACGCCGCTGACGGTTTCGAGCCGCCGGGCGTGCTCGCCAAGCTTGCGCCGCAGTGTGCACACCACCGCATCGACCACATTGCTGTTGCCCGCATAAGCCGCGCCCCAGATATGGCGCAGCAGTTCGCCACGGGAGATGGCCTTGCCCGGGTGTGCCAGCAGGTAGTGGATGAGATCGAACTCGAGCGGCGTCAGCCCTACCCGGCCGTCATCCAGCACCAGTTCGCGTGCGGCGACGTCGAGCAGTGCCGGGACGTGCGCAATGCCCAGCTCCGCTGCAGCCAGATCGGCCAGCCAGCCGTCCACCGAGCGCGGCCCGAAGTCGAGCATCGCGCTATGGTAGGTCAGGCCGTCGAGCACCACGTCCTGCCCCGCCAGCACCACAAAACCCAGGCGTTGCGCAACCGGCGCGTAGGTGGGCAGGTCGCGAACGGTGAGGTACACGCGACGCAGGCCGGGGCGCATTTCCATGTAAGTCCGTTTCAGGTCGAGCCAGATTGCCGCCTGCACGTCCGACGGAGACTCTCCCTCGGCAAGACTCAGCCAGCGCCGGCAAAAGATCGCCCGCTCGCCGGGCGCCAGCGGATTGCGCGCCAGGTGCAGGCGCCATTGTGCCGTCACCGGGTCGTCGTGCAAGCAGCCGGGATCGAACTCGTCTGCCGCCAGCTTGCCGCACACGCCGACGACCTCCCCATCACGTCCGCGCACCACCGAGAAGGCGCCGGGCAGGTGACGCCACCAGGACAGCAGCACCGCTGCGCCGTCCGTCCCCTCGTGGGCCATGACTATCCTCGTCACCCCGTCGTGGTCGTGTCTGTGCGCGGGCTCCACCGCCAGTTGCTGGGTGCCACGCGGAAAAAAAGCGTCGCGCACCACCGGATTCTCGATCAGGTAGAGCATGTCTGCGGTATAGCGCCACAGTTCGCCGCCACCGGCCAATGCAGTCTCGCCGAGCAGCTGGCGCCAGGCGGTGCGTTGGCAGTCGAGGTAGCGACCGGGATCGCGCGCCCGCAGCGAACGGGCGATAACCTCGCGCACCGCATCGTGGATGACGAGGCCATCGTTTGCACCCTCGACGAAGGGTAGCCGCTGCAGGCGATCGTAGGCATCCTGCGGCGCAAACTCGGGGAACAGGCTGCGCAACAGGGAAATCGTGGTTCGCCGGGCAACCGAAGCGCCCTCGAGGATGCGCCGGGTTGCGGGGTCACCCACATCGGCGAGGAACATCCGGGTGAGTTCGTCGAGCGCCTGCTGCAGCGGGGCCTGCTCGAGCGCCAGGCCGGGGCGCTCCTCACACGCGGCGGCCGCAAGCCGTAGCGCCAGCGGGTGGCCGTGGGTGAACCGGGCAAGGCGCGCGGCGTCCTCGCCACTCGTACCCAGCCGGGCGAGCAAGTCGACAGCCTCGTGTTCGTCGAGCGGCGCAAGCGCGATGGACTGCAGCAGGCGCGCGCCGCCCGGCAGCGCATGCCAGGCAGCGTAAGGTCGCTCGCGGCCGAAGAAAATCACGCGCACGTTGTCACTCAGGGCCGGCACGAACACCTGGCGCAGCCACGTATCCATGAGCCGGAAAACCTCATAGGTGTCGAGCATCAGCACGACCGTAGCACTCAGCGCGCCCAGCCGCTGTGCCAGGGCATCGACACCCATGTCACCACCGATCGCCTCGCAGAGCGTGTGCCGAAAGCCACTTTCGGTGGGTTCAATGCGCCGACAGTCGAGGCTCACCACCACGGCACCGGCGGCTCGCGCGTCCGCCGCAAAGCATGCCAGCAGCGCGCTCTTGCCGATCCCGGCGATGCCATGGACGTGAATGACGCGCGGACCATCCTCCTCCAGCACGGCCCCCAGCGCGGCACGCTCCGCAACGCGCCCCACGAACTCTTTGCGCGCCTGGCGCGCCAGCAACTCCGACATTCGCTGCGCCATCACGATCTCCGTGCCCTGTCTTCAATGATAGTTGCCGGTTTGCGATGCGTCAGCGACACCTAGCACGCCGGCACCGCCTCATGATTTCCTCATCAAACGGTCATCCGGGCGCTGGCGTGCGACGCTATAACGAAGGAGCGGCGCGGTCAGCCGCCATCCTGATGGAGGACCGGAACATGAGCACCGAGTGGAAGATCAAGGGCGAATATCTGGAGAGCTGTACCTGCAAGGGCGCCTGCCCGTGCATCTACCTGGGTTCGCCGACCGAGGGCGATTGCACGGCCCTGGTAGGCTGGCATATCGATCAGGGCCAGTACGGCGATATTCCGCTGGATGGCCTCAATACCGTGGTGGCGCTGCATGCGCCGGGGCACATGGCGGAGGGCAAGTGGAAAGTGGTGCTGTATCTCGACCAGGCCGCCGACCCGCGCCAGAACGAAGCGCTCGGCACAATATTCGGCGGCCAGGCCGGTGGCCATCCCGCCCTGCTTGCATCGTTCATTGCCGAAGTGCTGGGGGTGGAACAGGCACCCATCCATTTTGAGTCGAGTCCGGGCCGCCGACGGTTCCGGATCGGCGATACGGCCGAGGCCGACGTCCAGGCGATCGAGGGTCAGGATGGTGCCGCGGTGACCATTCGCAACCATCCGCTGGCGGTGGCGCCGGGCGAGACGATCACCGTGGCGAAGTCGCGTAGCTTGCGCCATCAGGCACATGGGTTGGCACTGGACCTGTCCGACCGCACCGCGTTCTTCTCGCCTTTCTCCTACGCCGGCCCTTGACGGAGTCCGCATCATGGAGCGAACGATGCTGAACCTGCGCACGCGCGAGCGCCTGTCGACCGGGCTCGCACTGGCGCTGCTGGCGGTACTCACGGTGCTTGCATGGCATTACATGATCGGGACGGCCGCTCATGCGGAGATGGGTCACGTCGCGATGCCCCATTCGAGCATCGAGTTCATTGCCGTGAGCGTGTTGATGTGGTCGGTGATGATGGTCGCCATGATGCTGCCGGGGGCGGGGCCGATGATCCTCACCTTCTCGACCGTGGCCCGCCGCGAGAGCCCTTCGCATACGGTGGCCGTACCCACGTGGATCTTCGTCGCGGGCTATCTTGCCGTGTGGACCGGCTTCTCGGTCCTTGCGGCACTCGCGCAGTGGGGCTTGTACGCAAACGCCCTGCTCGATTCGGCGATGGGCCGAACGGGGCCGCTGCTGGGCGCCGGGCTGCTCATCACCGCCGGCGCGTTCCAGTGGTCTGCGCTCAAAGAGGCCTGCCTGACGAAGTGCCGCACGCCGCTGAGCTTCCTGCTAACCGAGTGGCGTGACGGCTGGGGCGGCGCCTTCGTGATGGGGCTGCGGCACGGGGTGTTCTGCGTTGGCTGCTGCTGGGCCCTGATGCTGCTGATGTTCGTCGGTGGCGTGATGAGTCTCGCCTGGATGGGCGGGCTGGGCCTCTACATGCTGGCCGAGAAGGTCGTCCCGGCGGGCATGCTCTTCGGCCGGGTGAGCGGACTCGTGCTGATTGCCACGGGAACCGTTATCGCAGCGAACAGTCTTTTCTTCGTGTAACCAAAGTGAGCCCGATGTAAGCCCGCAGGAGCGCGGGCGATATTTCATCAAAATGAAACAGATGGGCGCCTCGTGTCCGCGCACGTGCCATAGTGGTATGAGCTCACAGGGCCTGCCAAGTCCCCTGATTCCAGCCCACATACTGCAGCACGATTGCATAATCGCCTGCAACGATGGCCTTTGCCTCCGCAGCAACACGAAAATCCCGATGCATAAGTCGTCCACCACCTTCATCCACCATTTCATCCTGCCGCCAGTCGCGGTCGTCCTGCTGTATGCCCTGCTCCGCCACGTCGCCGCCGAGGTGCTGGGCGTGAGCGTGCAACCCGAGGCCATCGCGGTTGACCTCGCCCTGCACTGCGCAGGAGCTGTGGCACTGCGCGCCCTGTCCCGCAACACCCCTGTGTTTCTCGCGCTGCTCACGGTACTGATGGGGCTGGTCCATCTGGGCAACGCGGTGAAGATCGCGGTGCTGGGCGGGCCGCTGATGCCGGACGATGTCTCCTCGCTGCGTTCGCTGCTGCTCCTGCTCGAGGGCGGGTGGCTGTTGCTCGCCCTGACGCTGGGCCTGTTATTGGCGGCGACCCTGCTGGCCGCGCTTACTTTGCGCACGCGCCGTGCCCGCTTCACGGCTGGCGCGCTGGCCGCACTCGGCGCAACGGTAGCGCTCGCACCCGGGCCGCTGGTGGCGGCGATGGATCAGCACTTCGGTAATGTGAGCTGGGACCAACATGCCAACTACGGTTGGCGTGGACCACTGGTGCACATGGTGCAGGAAACTGCGCGCCACGCGGCGCGACGGTCGACGCCGCCCGATCGCGACGAGGTCCTGGCCGCAGCGGATTTGCTGCTGCCGGCCCTGCGAACGGCAGCGCTGGAGATCGACGACCCGGCGCCGCTCACCCTGCAGACGGACAGGCAGATGGACGGGCGCAACGTACACATGATCGTGCTGGAGAGCTTCTGGGATCCTTCGGTGCTCGAGGCGGCAGGGCTGTCGCGCGACCCCTTCGTCGCGGAATTTCGCGCCCTGTGGGACGCAACCGGGCGCTCACGAGGACTCTCTCCGGTGTTCGGCGGGTCCACCGCAAACGCGGAATTCGAAGCCCTGTGCGGCTTCCCGGTGAGCGAGGAAGGGGTGTTCTTTGAAGGCCGCCTGCGCAACGACGCCCCCTGCCTGCCGCGCGCACTTTCCGACCTGGGCTATCGCACGGTCAGCTCGCACCCCAACGTGGCGACATTCTGGAACCGCCTGCATGCCTATCGCCGGGTCGGCTTCGACACCTATTGGGCGGCGCCGGATTTCGAACTCGACGACATGAACGGCCCCTTCCTGGGCGATGCCTCGCTCTACCGCCAGGTGATGGATAAGGTGGCGCCGCTGATGGAGAGCGGCACGCCGGTGTTCAACTACGTGCTGACCTACTTCGGCCACCTCGACTACCCGCTCGCGGCCAATCGTCCGCCCGTGATCGGCACCGACGACGCGGACGAACGCATCGCCCTGTATGCCAACACCGTCCACTACAAGTCGAAGGAGCTGATGGCCCTGCTCGACGAACTGCGCACCCGCGACCCAGATGCCATCATCGTGATTTTTGGCGACCACCTCCCCTTCCTTGGACCAAATTTCGAGCACTACGCCCGCTCGGGCGTTCTCGCGCCCAGCCGTGGCGAGTTCAGCGACCGGATGCTGGTCGATGCGCACGCCACGCCGCTCATCGTCATCGACGGCCGGCACGGACCATTGAAGCTGGGCGATGTACCGCTCTATCACTTGCCTTCGCTGGTCCTCGAATTGCTGGGGTGGCCGATCGACACGCCGATGGCACTCACGCGCGGGGCGCCCGGCGTGCTCGTGCGCCCACTGCCGGGCATGCACCTGGTGCAGTACGGCGACGGGGAGATTGCGGTGTGCCGTGGAGAGACGCGCGACCCCGCTGTATGCGCTGCCGCCTCCGACTGGCTGGCAGCAGTGCACACGTTTGGCACCGATCTGTTCTCGGGCCGGCAGCACGTGCTACGCGAGGAGCTGATGCCGTCGCCGCTGCCCTCACCATTTCCTGCCCCGAAAGTGATCGACGGCCAGCAGTCGATGCGCAGCCACGAGTCAACTGCAGGTTGATGGCGCGAGCGCCAAGTCGGGCGTTCAATCGGGCGTTCAGTATCCACTTTCACGCCGCGCGGAAGATGGCCGTGACAGTGCGGTGACGACGGCACGCCGATGTCAGCTGAAAAAGTGCTGCCGGATCTCCTATTCTTCAAGAACGATGGTCACACGAACTTGCGCCATACCGTCGAAAAATGGCGGTCAAGGACGGCAGATTGCGGCGAACCCATGCGAACTGCGTGCACCATCGACTCACAACAAGACTGACGAGGAGACCACATCATGCGAACGACAACTTCACGCCACTCGATGGACTATTCCGACAGCGAGTTCCTTCCTCCACTCGAAGAGCACGGGACATGGGGTCCGACGTGGGCACGTCAGCTCGATGCTGCACGCGCGTGGCAGGAGGCAGGCGCCAACATCGACGGCGAAGCGGCGCAATGGCGTGACGCGAGTCCACCAGCCATCCACCGCAAGCCAGCGCTCACGATGCAGACCCTGGTCCGCGCCAACACCCTCAACGTGGCGCTGCGCGAACGGCTGTGGCAGATCGCCAACGACATGTCCAACATCGCGATTGCCGGAATGGCACGACGCACGCAGGGGCGGGCCGATGGTGACGCCGCTGGCAAGCCGGTGGCTTCGCCTGAGCACCACCTCGACGAACACAATGCACACAAGCTCACCGAGCTCACCCGGGCCTGGTTCGACCTGGTAAGCGCGGCACAGTCCGGCATGAGTGCATTGACCGGCTATGACCCGCATGGCCAGGAAGCCGACACCAGCCAACGCGCCACCCATGCGCCAGCGCCCATGGTGGAACGGCGCCAGTGCGTGATCGAGGTCGATTTTGCCGACCGGCGCCGGACCGGTTGACTGAAGGCGCGCCGCGTCACGCCGTGTGCTCAGGCGCATCTGCTATCATTTTGCGAAATCCGTGCGACATCGATCCGACCCAGGTCGGATCGGCACCAACAAGGACACAGGCGGGCGTTTCGCGACAGGGCCGGAAAATCCGTTCCATGGATGGCTTCCGGCTCTTTCTTTGCGTTTATATCGTTCGGCGTCTTCCCGGACTGAGGACAACAATGGCAGTGGATCCACGGCAGGGGGTCTGGATTCCCGTCGATCGGCTACGCCCGGGCGTTTTCATCTCGCTCGCCGGGCGCTGGCTGGATCACAATTTCCTGTTCAACGAGTTTCGCATCACCAGCGACAAGCAGATTCAGACCCTGCGCGACATGGGCATGGACAAGGTGCTGTGCTATCCGTCGCGCAGTACCGCCGCCCCACTGCCAGCCCAAGCTGCGCCCGTCGTCGTGGTGCCGCCACCGGCACCGAGCGCCGAGGAAGTGGCCGAGACGGAGGCCAGGCGGCAACGCATCGAGCGGATCAGCGCCACCCGTGAGAAGCTCGCACGGTGCGAGAAGGCCTACGGCAAGACCGCCGGGGCCATCCGCAACCTGATGCAGCGCCTGCACGCCTCGCCGCGACAGGCCGCGGAGATGGCACAGGAAGTCGTGGCAGAGACCGTGGCCGCGCTCATCGGCAACCAGGACGTGGTACTCCACCTCATCGGCCAGAAGCGGGGCGACGAGAACGCCTACTTTCATGCGCTCAACGTCATGATCCTGGCGCTCATGCTGGGCAAATCCGAAGGGCTGGGCGAAGCGGCCTTGCAGGACCTGGGCATGGGCGCGCTGTTTCACGACCTGGGCAAGCTGCGCGTTCCCGATCCGGTGCTGAAGAAGGGCTCGCAGCGCAGCCGGGTGGAAGAAGACTTTTACCGTTTGCACACGGTATACGGCGAACAGATCGGAACCGAAACGGCGGTGCTGTCGCCCGGGGCGTTGGATATCCTTCGCCACCATCACGAGCACGTGGACGGAAGCGGCTTTCCGGATGGGCTGCCCGGCGCGAGGGTCAGCGTCGAGGCACGCATCGTCGCCATCGCCAATCGTTACGACAACCTGTGCAACTCGGCCGAGAACGCCGGCATGACCCCCGCCGAAGCGCTGTCGCAGATGTTTCGCAAGGAGACGAAGTGGTGGGACGAGCCCCTCCTTCAGCGCTTCATCAAGAATCTGGGGGTCTTTCCGCCCGGCTCGATAGTGCAGTTGTCCAATGGCGCAATCGGGCTGGTGGTGGCGGTGAATCGGTCCGAACTGCTCAAGCCCAGTGTGCTGATCTACGATTCGTCGGTACCCAAGAACGAGGCTAACATCGTCGACCTGGTCGATGCCGCAGAGGTGAAAATCGAGCGCGCGGTGCGGCGCGATGCGGTGGCGCCCGAAGTGGTGGAATACCTCGCCCCACGCCACCAGGTCATCTATTTCTACAGCGACCCTGCCCGCTGATGCACGCTGCCGTCAGCGTCACGAAAACATACCCGGATCGCCGGACGCTCGCCCCCGCTTTGCCGCATATCGAACTGGACACGGCATTCGCGCGGCGACGCCCCACACCCCCACAACGAGGAGAAAACTGATCATGTCCATGGACAGGCAAGCATGAACCGACCCGATACACAGGGCATCCGCGAGCCCGCGGGAGCCACGGCGGAAGTGCGGCGGGCACGTTGGGTCGCTGTGGTGTTTGGTGGCGTGTTTCTGGTGCTGATCATCGGCTTCGTGTCGATGGTGTTTTTTATCCAGAGCGAGGCGCGGCTCAATGCCGTTGGTCCGATCGCACCGGCGCCGGGCGCGGAACGAGGCGGTCTGGTTTTCAAGGGCACGGCCAACGTGTGGGAGGTGCGCGGGCGCATGACGCAAGGTGCCGAGCGCCAGGTGCACTTCAGCTTCGACCTGATCGGACCCAACGGCCAGCCCGCACCACGCTCCCTTTACCTGGGGCTCTCGCTCGACAGACCCGGGCTCGACATGCCGCCGATTCCGCTGGGCCACAACCATAACGGCATGGGCAGCTACTCCGCCTCTACCACGCTGCCGCAAACCGGACGGTGGCGCCTGCGCATCGAATTTATCGAGATCACCGGCCTCTTCGAGTTCGACGTCGAGCCTTGACATCGCAACTGCAGATCGAACGCGCGGAGTACATTTTTCGCCGGTCAGGTCTCGCTGCTGTCATCAAAGGAGTTTGCAGTCATGAGTTTTGCCTACGTGGTCGGACAGATCACGGTGAAGCACCCCGGAAAGTGGGCTGAGTATCGTGATCGAGTCCCCGCCACCCTGGCGCCCTGGGGCGCCGAACTGGTGCTTCGCGGTCAGCAGGCCGCTGTTCTTGCGGGCGAGAACCCGCACCCCGACATCGTCGTGATCCGCTTCCCCGACCTTGCCGCTGCAAACGGCTGGTTCGCGTCGTCAGCCTACCAGGCGCTCGTCCCCCTTCGCCAGGAAGCGGCGGAGCTGGTTCTAGTAGCTTACGAAACCTGACGACCACCCTGATCGAGCCGGGCATCGGTCTCGGGCAAGCGAGCCGCCAAACTTGCGAATGCATCCTCGATCTCGGCGGAAGCACCCGGGCGCACCAGACGCGCCACTTCTTCGCCATCGGCGAGAAACACCAGTGTGGGCCAGAGCTTCACCTTGAAACTGCGGCCCAGCTTGCGCCCCGGGCCATCCTCGACCTTGATGCGGCGCACTTCCGGACGGCCGGCAAACGCGGGCGCCAGCAGCGGTTGCGCGGCGCGACAGTGGCCGCACCATGTGGTACCGAATTCGACCACGACCGGGCCGGGCATGGCATCGAGCTCCTCGCGGGCAGGTTCGGCCACGGTTTTTTCGTGCTCCATCGTCACGCCTCCTTGAGTTGTTCCAACTCGGTGAATACTTCGGAAAATGCCTTTGAATTACCTATTCTTCAAGAAGAATGTCCAGCAATGCACCCTGCATGCCGTCGGAGACCGAAATCAGCGGACGGAAACTTTATCGACACATGGATGATCCACTATGGGATTGACCAGCAACAAGACCGATGAGGAGACACGATAATGCAGACAAAGACAACACAACACAGCTTTACCGAAAATCTCGATGATGAGCACCTTCCGCCGCTTGAAGCATTCGAGACCTGGGCAAGCACTTGGCAGCGGCAGCTCGAGGCCGCGCGCGCGTGGCAGGAGGCCCACGGCAACACCGACGGAGAGGCCTGCCAGTGGCGCGGCGCGGTCAGCGCATCGCGCCCGCTGATGGAGCGGCGCAAGCGTATCGTCACAATCGATTTCGCCGATCGGCGGCGAGCGGCCTAGGAGACTGTCGGACATGACGGCGGCCATCGAGCCGCCGTCATGCTGTTCACCGCAGTCACGCGCGCCTCGCTCCGGCAGCACCATCGACAGCGCGAGCGGGCATCTCCCGTTTCAGATGCGGCCTGCCAGCCGCCTTTTAGGCCCGATCAAAGTTTCGGTGCCGACCGAGTGCTAGGATGCCGCCATGGATCAAGCCACTCGTCGCTCCCCACCTGCCATTCACGCCCGGCTATCGCTCCTGGTCGATATCCTGGAGCGCGGACTGGTGGAGCGCCGCCGGGTGGTACGCCTGATACTGCTCGCGGCCCTGGCCGGTGAGCACAGTCTGCTGATCGGCCCGCCCGGCACCGCCAAGAGCGAACTGGCCCGGCGCCTGCATGCCGTGTTCGCCAACGCCCGCTACTTCGAGCGCCTGCTGACCCGCTTCTCGGTGCCCGAAGAACTGTTCGGGCCGCTGTCGATCAAGGCGCTGGAAGAGGATCGCTACGAGCGCCATACCGCCGGCTTCCTGCCCGATGCCGCGGTTGCCTTCATCGACGAAGTGTTCAAGGCCAACAGCGCGATTCTCAACGCACTGCTGACCCTGCTCAACGAGCGCGAGTTCGACAATGGCTCCGGTCGTCAGCGCTGTCCGCTGATCAGTGCCATCGGTGCCACCAACGAGGTGCCGGAAGACGAAGTGGCGGAAGCGTTCTTCGATCGTTTCCTGCTGCGGGTGCCGGTCGAGCCGGTGAGCGCCGCCGGCTTCGGCCGCTTGCTCGAAACCGACCCGCGGGCTGGCTGGGCAACACCCTCCGCCGAGCTGCGCCTGAACGCCGAGGATCTTGCGACCCTGAGCAACATGGCGGCGTGCGTTTCGCTTCCCGCCGATGTCGCCACCGTTCTTTGCGAGCTTCGCGCCCATTTCGCCACAGAGCAAATTTATGTATCCGATCGGCGCTGGGTCAAGGCGGTGTGGTTGCTGCGCGTGGCCGCCGCGTGCGAAGGCCGCGACGCCGTAGCCTTGTGGGATGTGCTGCTGTTGCCCTGCTGCACCGCGCCCGACGCACCGCGCCAGGCCGCGGTTGGCGACTGGCTGCAGGCGCGCCTGGGCGTACGCGCCGCACTTTCGCCACCGCGTCTGACCCGGGTGGTCGAGGCCTTCGAAGCCCAGCTCGACGCCGAGCACAAAGCCAACGACCTCGACTACGACGAATCCGGTCGACTGCGCTTCACCGCCAGCGAACTGGCCGGCGAAATCGGCGACGCCAAGGGCGGTGCCGGCGCGCTGCGCATGAGCTACAACCGCCAGCGCCGTTACGGCGCCGGTCACATTGCCGCCCGCACCAGCCAGGTCGATGAACTGCTGGTGCGCATCGACGGCTATGCCGAGGAGCTGAGCGCCCACCGCAACAGTCTCGCCGCGTACCGCGCCTGCAGCCTGTGGCTCGATGCCGGACTGGCCGCCGGGGTCGATGCAAACCTGGCCGCAGTGGACGCGGTGCTGACCAGTCTGCGCCAGCGTGCGGAGGCCGCGCGTGACGGTTACAGTCGCCTGCCGCCCCTGCCCGCGGCCGAGGACAAGGGCGAGGTACCGGAACCGGTGTCCCACCCCGGCCTCGAAGGCGAGTAAGGATGGCTTCCCCCGGTTCGCTGCTGTTCGAAGCACGGGAGGAGCGGCTGGCCGCACTCGACGAACTGTCGCGAAAACTGTGGCTGGGTGGCATGACCAATGCGCACGGCGAGCTCGAACCGCGTCTGCGCGGGCTGACCCTGCTATACGACAGCCTGCTTGGTGGAAATCTCCCGCCGCTGGACGAGTGGCCCTGGCCGCCTCCGCCGCTGGCTGGTGCGCTGTCCGCCACCATGAGCCAACTGGGTTTGCCCGGCTACTGTCTTGCCCAGCAAGAACTCAGTGTCACGGTGCTGATGAGTGTGCTGTTTCACCTCGACCTCATCGTCGACTATCGCGATCGCGGGGCGAGCGAAGGCGAAGCAAGCAACATGGCACTGGAGGCATTCGCGGCCGACTGGCAGGAGCGCTGCGGTCAAATCGATGAGCTGATCGAGGTCTTCGGCCTGCTTCCCGAGAGCAGCAAAAACACGCGCTGGGACATGATCTGCGGCCTGCTGCGCAGCGAAGGCTGGCAAGAAGTGGTGCGCATCCGCCACCTGCTCGAGCGCCTGCCCGAACTGGGCCGGCTGATCCGCGGGCTCGGCCGTAGCCGCCAGACGGAAGATCCCGACGAAGCGAGCCGAAGTCAGGCGCAGGTCATGGAGCAAGCCGTTGCGCAACGCCCGGAGGCGCGCACCGTGCACGTGCCAGACATGCCCGGTGAGACGCGCGGGATCAAGCGCTCCGACCGCATCGCCCGCATGCTGCCGGCCGAGGCCATGCTCCTCGGCCATCCCCGTCTGCGCCTGGTGTGGCACGCCCGCCGCGCGGAACGCACCCTGCTCGGCTACGAAGATGACGACCGGATGAAGGAAGTACATCTGCACCAATCCCCGGTATGGCGCCCGCAACCCCGGCCAGTGCCGGACAAGCGCCTGGAGATGGGACCGATGCTGATCTGCGTGGACACCTCCGGCTCGATGCAGGGTGGTGCCGAGGCCGTGGCCAAGGCCACCGTGCTCGAAGCGGTGCGCACCGCCCACGCCCAGCGCCGGCCGTGCCATGTGTTTGCATTCGGCGGCCCCGACGAAGTCGTGGACATGGAACTGGGCGTCGACGCCGATGGCATCGAACATCTGATCCGCTTCCTCGGCCAGACATTCAGCGGCGGCACCGATATCTGTGGCCCGCTGGAGAAGGCGATCGAAAAACTCGAGGACACGCGCTGGCAACTGGCCGACCTGCTGCTGGCCTCCGACGGCGAGTTCGGCGCCACCCGGGAAGTGGTCGAGCGACTGGAACGGACCAAGGCCGAACTGGGTTTGCGGGTGCAGGGCATCCTGATCGGCGACCGCGAAACCGTCGGCCTGCTCGAGGTGACAGACGACATCCTGTGGGTGCGCGACTGGCGCCGCTATGGCAGCTCCGATGCCGACTCGCCGGTGCATTCGAAAAGTCTGACCGCAATGTACTTTCCAGGCGCCCTGCGCAGCCCGGAAAACCGCAGTTCCACGGTATCCGGCAACGCGGCTTCAGCCGCGATGCGCGCCGGCCTTCACCGCGGCGAACAGCCTCCCTAGGAGCATCCATGAGTTTTGCCGCCGACTACCTCGCCCAGCTCGAACGTTTCGCCGCCCGCGGCCCGCTGCCTCGCATCCGTGCCCTTCATCTGCCGCCGGCGCAGGCCAACGCCGACAATCGCGGCGAGTTCTGCGCCGTGGAACTGGACGACGGCGCGCTCGGCCTGTCGTACGTGCTGCTCGACGACACCCTCGCTCGCCTGCATGAAGCTGCCCACCTCACCGCACTGGCCGGTGCCGACGCGCTGGAGGTGGCCCGCCGATACGTCGGCGGCACCGGCATCGACAAGACCATCGGCTTCGCCGCGGCCAATGCACTGACCCGCTGCCTCTACGACCGTGCCGGTTTCCGCCCCGACAACAGCGCTGACTCGATCGGCCAGCTGCAGCCGCAGGCCGGCGAGTCCATCGGCATGATCGGCCTGTTCATGCCCTTGCTCGGGCGCATCCTGGATTCGGGCGCAAAGCTGACCGTGGTCGAACTCAAGACCGAACTCGCCGGGGAACACGAGGGCTACCGCGTCACCACCGATGCAGCCGAACTCGCCGGCTGCATCAAGGTGGTGTCGACCAGCACCCTGCTCCTCAACGACACCCTCGACCGCATGCTGACCTGTTGCCGCGACGCGCGCTGGATCGCGATGATCGGCCCGAGTGCCGGCTGCCTGCCCGATGCGCTGTTTGCCCGCGGCGTCACCCTGGTCGGCGGCAGCTGGGTCACCGACTGTGCCGCCTTCATCGACGCACTCGAGTCGGGCGCCTCGCGCACCGCGAGCGCCGAGAAGTACGCCCTGACCCGCGCCAACTACCCGGGCTTCGACGCATTGCTGGCACGCACCTAGCGTACGACCGTGCCCCTCGCTCCGGACCGAAGCGAGGAATCAGTACCGACGCAAAACCCCTGCATTGTCGATGTGCACCCGGTCGCCGACGCGAAAATCAGCGGTCATCGTTTGCGTCAGTACCTGATAGGCGCCCTGTTCCATCCGAACTGTGAACCGGTAGTCCTCGCTCACGGTCTGTTCCGGATCGTTCCGGTTCCGGTTCTCGAGGACGTGACCGGCGTAGGCGCCACCGGCGACACCGATAGCCGTGGCGATCGTCTTGCCAGTGCCTTCTCCGACCTGATTGCCAACGATACCGCCGACCACGGCGCCCGCCACGGCACCAAGGCCGATCGAGCTGCCGCCGATACCCGTGTTCGCGGTCGCAACCGGCTGCTGGACCCGCTCAATTGCCTGCAGCACGCCATAGCCGGAGTAGATATGGGGCGACGGTGCGTTCCCTGTGACCGGGTAGGACTGGGAGCCGACACCGGTGCCGGCGGTGCTACCGGGCGGGCCCATATTCGCGCACCCTCCAAGGGCGGCGACGAGCGCCAGGGCGAGCGCGGTATTGAAACGATTGATCGTGTGCATGGCAAGCTCCTGCTCGGTATGCTGGGTCGGGCCGTGCTCGCCGGACGGTCCGAAACTGAACCGAACGGCGTCGGGCTGGCCAGCTCGAGTCGTCCTGGCTGGTCCACATGCATGCACCCATCAGCATCGACACTGCCGGCGCCGCGGAGCGGGGCCATCAAGCAGGATCGTGACCAAGATTGTGTTCCCTATCGCGGGCGGACTCTGTGCGCACGAGTACATTGGGAGGCGCCGGCCTGATCACCATCAGCCTTGGCGTGGCCAGTAGGCGCTACGCGAGGCGCTCGGCGTTCCGCTGGTGCTTGGCGGGCTGCCGACCCTACGCCTCCTGACCGGGCTCGCCAACGCAGGCTCAAGCGGAGCGGCCAGCGGTTTCAGTCGCTGATCCCGCGCGCACGCCCGGCCGCCGCTGACCGCCCTCCGCGAGCTTCCATCCCTTGCGCCGGTACAGGATCAGCGGCGCGCAGCGCGTGTCGTCATGGTAGATGCCGACGCAGTCGAGGCACTGGAAGCAGTTGTCGTAATCGATCGTGCCGTCGCGTTCGATCGCATCGTAGGCGCAGCGGTGGCGGCAGGTCTGGCACGGCTGGCCGCATTCGGCGCGCCGCACCAGCCAGGCGGGCATGCGCAGGCGGCCGCCGAGGGTGATCGCCGCACCGAGCGGGCACACGAAGCGACAGAAGAACTTGTAATACACCGCGCTGATCAGCAGCATCGCCACCGCGTAGGCGACGAAGGGCCAGCTGCGGTCGAAGCCGACTGTGATCGCGGTCTTGAACGGCTCGATCTCGACCAGCTGCTCGGCCGCGCGCGGCGCCCACAGCGCAGCGCCCACCAGCGCAGCGAGAATGAAGTAGCGCCCGCGATCGAGCACGTGCGCCAGTCGGGCGGGCAAGCGGCGCGCGCGCACGCCGAGCCGGCGCCCGAGCATGGCAACGAACTCCTGCAGCGCGCCGAAGGGGCACAGCCAGCCACAGAAGGTGCCGCGCCCCCAGACGAAGAAGCTCATGGCTGTGAACGCGATCAGCAGCAACGAAATCGGATCGTAGAGAAAACTGCCCAGCCCCTGACCGGCATTGAGCGACTTGATCGCCCCGGTGATCTGCACCACCGAGAGTTGCCCCTGGCCGTACCAGCCGATGAAAACCACGGTGAAGGCGAGAAAGGACAGGCGGAATGCACGCAGCCGCGGGGCACTGATCGAGATCCAGCGCGGGCGCGCGAGGACGACCGCGAGCAGCACGAGGGCGGCGGCGATGATGGCGAGATCGCGGGCGCGGTCCTGCCAGGCGATGAGCCATTCCGGCAGCGGCTTGGGCGGATAGCTCAGCAGTGCGGCTGGCGGCAAGTAGTCGAGGCTCACCGTGCGCTCGGTGACGATCGGCAGGATCGCGCCACGGGCACGACTGAGGGTGAGCCCGAACTGGGCAACCTGGCCCGGATCCAGTCCCGACATGGGCGGGATCTGGACCGCCAGCAGGCTGTTGAAGCGCGGCGCGCCGGCGGGTGGCACCAGATCGAGGTCGAGATCGCGCGCCTCATAGGGCGCCTTGTCCTGGCTCAGCGTCAGGCGCTGTGGCGCCGTGCCGCGCACGAAGTTCGCATCCACCAGCGCCGTCCGCCCGGCGGTGGCAACCCAGTAAGCCTGCTGCCCCGGCTCCAGACTGCGCATCAGATAGGCGTACATGGTATCGCCGAGCAGCGCGCGGCCGATGGTGGGCGCATTGAGCCAGGCAACGTAGAGGTCGACGCCGATCTGGTCGGGGGCGGCCAGGCCCTCGGCATCCTGGCCAGCGCCGTCGGTGTCGGCAAAGAGCTGCTCGATTTCATCGTTGCGCAGGCTGAGGCGGCCGATATGGCCGCCTTGCACCAGCGCCGCGAAGTCGAGGGGCTCGAACACCTCGGCGCGGACCTGCGCCGGCGGCCCCGCCTGTGACGGCGCCGCGAACGCAAGCTCGGCGCGCGCCACCGCCAGCGCGGAGGTCAGTACGGTCTGGTTGAGAATGCGGATCGACGCGGTGGCCTTGCTCACCCCGTCGAGCACCACGCGCTTGTCGTCGCCGGTGCGCCTGGCGCTGCCGTAGATGCTGGCCACGCTGATCTGCTGCAGCAGGCTCTTGCCCGCGTACTGACGAACGAACTCGTGCAGCGGTACCTCGCCGAGGCCGCTCAGGAACACCGGTTCGTGCTGGCGCAGCACGTCCACGCCCAGATAGGTGCCCTTGCGGTCGATCGCGATCAGCACATTGAACGGCGTACCCTCAAATCCGGGGATAGGTGCCAGGTCGATGGACTCGAAGGCGTAGGCGACCGGCCCCGCGTCCGGCTCCAGCTCGCTACTGATCGGCCACGCGGGGATATTCTGGAGCTTGTCGCCGACCTTCAGCGGCGGCGGGAAGCGTCGCTCCACGTCGGCCTTGTCGAGCTCGCCGGCGTGGGCGGACAGCGTCGCGGCGGCCACCATGGCAAGGAGCGCGGCGCATCGCCGGCAGCAACGTCGGAAGCGACTCATGGCGCGATCGACCGGGTTGCCTAGCGTATCGTCAGCTTACCGATCCAGCGGCTGCCGGGGGCGATCTCGCTGCGCTCGGCCGGCACATAGGGGGCCACCGTCGCATCGGCGGGCGGCGCCGAAATCAGGTTCAGATCCACCGCCTCGGCGGTGCCGACGATCCCCTCGTCGGTGATCGCCATCCGGTAGTAGAGCCCATTCCACAGGCGGGCGCCGAACTCGGATGGAGTCTTGTACAGGAACAGCAGTGCATGCTCGAGCCAGGACAGGTCGTCTCGAGTCACGGTGGCCGGGTTGGCGTAGGGATAGGAGACATGGCACTGAATTTCCTCGCTGCCTTCCACGCACTTGAACTCCCTCATCGACAGGAAGAAGTCCTTGAAGACCTTGTGGTCCAGATGCAGCGCGAAAGCGGTGCGCTCGCCCTGGGGCTGGAAGGTGACGGTGCCGATCGGGATGGCCTCGCCGTCACGGGTGTGCAAGGTCACCGCCCGGGTTCCTTCCATATCCCAAGCCGACGCCACGGTGGGCGCTGCAAGCAGGAAGCTGCTCAGGGCAATTGCCGCAAACGGGTGCACCAGCGCTTGCATCGCTGCTCCTCCTCGGCACGGCCCGATCGACGCAGTCGCGTTCGATTCACGGGCGAGCACACAGATTACGCCTGCAAGGAAAAAACCGCAGCCCCCTTCGCGGACGCCCGCTTCGGGGGGCGGAATGAGCGCTCAGGCCAGTGCAGGATAGTCGATGTAGCCTTTCTCGTTGCCGCCATAAAAAGTGGAGGTATCGAACGGGTTCAAGGGCGCGTTCTCGCGCAGGCGCGTCACCAGATCCGGGTTGGAGATGAAGTCCTTGCCGAAGGCGACCAGGTCGGCGCGACCCTCGCCCACCGCCGCCTCCGCGAGCTCGCGGGTGTAGCCATTGTTGACCATCCACGCCGCCTTCCCGCCCGCCGCAGCGTAGGCCGCCTTGAACGCTGCATAGTCGAAGGGCATGTCGCCCTGCTGGAAGTCGCGCGCGCCACCGGTGGCGCCCTCGATCACGTGCACATAGGCAAGCGGCCAGCGTGCAAGTTGTTCGACGACATAGGTGAATAGCGGCTGCGGATCGGGATCGGCGGCGTCATTGGCAGGAGTGACGGGCGAGATCCGGATCGCCGTGCGCCCGGCTCCGATCTCGGCCGTGATTGCTTCCATCACCTCGACCATCAGCCGGGCGCGGTTCTCGATGCTGCCGCCGTAGGCATCGCTACGATGGTTGCTGCCCGAGCGCAGGAACTGATCGATCAGGTAGCCGTTGGCTGCATGCACTTCGACACCGTCGAAACCCGCGTCGATCGCTGCGCGAGCCGCTCGCCGGTAGTCCTCGACGATGCCGGGCAACTCGCCGATGTCGAGCGCACGTGGCTTGGACGTGGCCACGAAGGCGCCGCTGCCATCCGGGTTGATCACGTAGGTCTTGGCTTTTGCGGTAATCGCAGAGGGCGCCACCGGCGCGCCGCCATCCGGCTGCAGCGAAGTGTGGGAGATGCGACCGACGTGCCACATCTGGACCACGATTTTGCCGCCAGCCGCGTGCACGGCGTCGGTAACACGCTTCCAGCCGGCGATCTGCTCCGGTGAATACAGGCCGGGCACGTGCGCATAGCCCTGCCCCTGGTGGCTGATTGCAGTGGCCTCAGTGATCAGCAGGCCGGCGCTGGCGCGCTGAGCGTAATAGGTGGCGGTGATGTCGGCCGGCACCGCGCCGGGCGCGCGGTTGCGGGTCAGCGGGGCCATGGCGATACGGTTGGCAAGGGTGATATCGCCGGCGGTGATCGGGTCGAACAGAGTAGTCATGGTGAGATATCTCGGGGCTAGGTTGAGGGAAGGAGGATTCAGATTGATTGTTGATCTGGCACTGGCACTCAGAGCACGCTTTCGGCCAGATTGTGCTGCTCGACCAGCGAGCGCAGCGTGTTGCCGCTGGCCTTGCCTTCGTAGCTGCAGCAGTAGTCGACCGCCGTGCTGCCGCCGAGCAGCGGGCAGGCGGCGAACAGCTCGGCCACCCAATCGACGAAGGCGCGCACCTTGGGCGACAGGTGGCGGTTGGCAGGATAGACCGCCGACATCGGCATCGGCGACGGACTCCATTGCGGCAGCACCTCGCGCAGAGCGCCGGATTCGATATAGGGCAGCGCCATGAAGCGCGGTGCCTGCACCAGACCAAAGCCCTGTAGCGCACAGGCGAGGTAGGCGTCGCCGTCGTTTACCGAGACCACGCCGTCCATCTTCACTTCGGTGACCACACCATCGACCACGAAGTCCCAGTCGAGGATGCGGCCGGTGAGGCTGGAGAAGTAATGCACCGCGCGATGATGGGCGAGGTCTTCCAGGGTTTTCGGTTCGCCGTGGCGCTCGAGATAGGCGGGCGCGCCGCAGGTGACGCCGAAGAAGGTGCCGATACGCCGCGCCACCAGCGAGGAATCCGGCAGTGCGCCGACGCGGATCGCGCAATCGACGGCCTCGCGCACCATGTCCACCGGGCGGTCGCTCATGCCGATCGCGAGCTCCACCTCGGGATAGCGCTGGTGAAATTCGCACAAACGTGGAATCAGCACCAGGCGTCCGATCGAGGCCGGCACATCGATGCGCAGGCGCCCGCGCGGCGCGCGCGCCGCTTCGCGAAACGAGGCCTCGGTTTCCTCCACCTCGGCAAGGATGCTCAGACAACGCTCGTAATAGGCCGCGCCGTCCGGAGTCAGGCTCAGGCGCCGGGTGCTGCGGTTGAGCAGGCGCACCTGCAGCAGGCGCTCGAGGTTCTGGATGATGGTGGTCACGGTGGCACGCGGTAGCCCGAGGCCGTCGGCCGCACGCGAAAAACTGTTGGCATCCACCACCCGGGTGAACACCTGCATGGCTTGAAAGCGATCCATGGCCCCTCCTGAGGTATGGCTTCGTTGGCCGAATTATCCATCAATCCCGGCTGAGATTATTCGCTCAGAACGAATAGTGTTTCCGAATTCTGACTATTTATCCAGACCAAACGAACATCCAATATTAATGCACCGCGGCAACCGGCCGCCGTGTGCGTCCCCCCCGGCTGCACACCGGCCCCCCGCAAAGTAGCCCCGACCCGATCGGATCGGACCGGGGCAAGCAAACACTAAACGCTACCCGGCGCGCCGGCGTATCGAAGCCCTACAGGAGTCCCGCGATGTCTCTCTTGCGCAAACCCTATGCCCTCGCAACGGCAATTGCAGTCGTCCTCGCCCTTGGCGGCGGACTCGTGACCCTCGCCGTACAGGCCGACGCCCATGCAACCCCGACCGCCAGCGCGCCACCACCGAGCCCGGTCGACGTCGCCACCGTCACCGCCCGGCGCATCACCGACTGGCACAGCTACTCCGGCCGGCTCGAGGCAGTCGACCGGGTCGAGATCCGGCCGCAGGTCGCAGGCACCATCGTTGCGGTCCACTTCGAGGATGGCGCACTGGTCCGCAAGGGCGAGCTGTTGTTCACCATAGACCCTCGTCCCTACGCCGCGGCACTCGAACACGCTCGCGCCGGGCTCGCTGCAGCTGAGGCGCGCGTCGCCTACACCGCAGCCGACCTCGCCCGCGGCGAGCGCCTGATTGCCGACAACGCAATCGCCCGCCGCGCCCTCGAGGAAAAGCAGAATGCCGCCCGCGAAGCCGCGGCCAACCGGCTGGCGGCACGCGCCACGGTGGAATCGGCACGTCTTAACCTCGAATACACCCGCATCACCGCACCGGTGGCGGGCCGGGTGTCGCGCGCCGAGGCCACCGTCGGCAACGTGGTCGCCGCCGGCCCGGGCGCGCCGGCGCTCACCACGCTGGTGTCGGTCGCACGCATGTATGCCGCCTTCGACGTGGATGAGCAGAGTTTTCTCGCCCTGATCAACGGTCGCAAGGGCAGGGTGCCGGTGCTGCTCGGGCTGGCCAACGAGGACGACTACCCGCGCAGCGGCACGATCAGTTCGGTGGACAACCGGATGGACACCTCGTCCGGCACGATCCGGGTGCGGGCGGTGTTCGACAACCCCGACGGCACCCTGCTGCCCGGCCTCTACGCCCGCATCCGCCTCGGCAGCAGCGACCCGCGCGACGCCCTGCTGGTCGACGAGCGAGCAATCGGCACCGACCAGGACAAGCGCTTCGTACTGGTGGTCGACGACACCAACCGCACCGCCTACCGCGAGGTCACCCTGGGCGCCGCGCACGGCCCGCTGCGGGTGGTCGACAGTGGTCTGCAGGCGGGCGAGCGCATCGTGGTCAATGGCCTGCAGCGCACCCGCCCGGACCAGACCGTGGCCCCCAACCCGGTGCTGATGTCGGGTGCCGCCGATCCGGCCGCGCCGCGCGCACGCGCCCCCATCGCAGACAACAGCTGAGACCGCCGCCATGAACATCTCGAAGTTCTTCATCGACCGGCCGATCTTCGCCGGTGTGCTGTCGGTGCTGATCCTGCTCGGCGGCCTGCTGGCGATGTTCCAGCTGCCGATCTCGGAATATCCGGAGGTCGTGCCGCCTTCGGTGGTGGTGCGCGCCCAGTACCCCGGCGCCAACCCCAAAGTGATCGCCGAAACCGTGGCCTCGCCGCTGGAGGAGTCGATCAACGGCGTCGAGGACATGCTGTACATGCAGTCGCAGGCCAACAGCGACGGCAACCTCGCGCTGACCGTGCATTTCCGCCTCGGTGTCGATCCGGACAAGGCCCAGCAGCTGGTGCAGAACCGCGTGTCGCAGGCCCTGCCGCGCCTGCCCGAGGACGTGCAGCGTCTCGGCGTGACCACGGTCAAGAGCTCGCCGACGCTGACCCTGGTCGTCCACCTCGTGTCCCCCGACGACCGCTACGACGCCACCTATCTGCGCAACTACGCGGTGCTCAACGTCAAGGACCGCCTCTCGCGCATCCCCGGCGTCGGCGAAGTGTCGATCTGGGGCGCGGGCAACTACGCGATGCGGGTGTGGCTGGACCCGAACAAGGTCGCCCAGCGCGGACTCACGGCGAGCGACGTGGTGCGCGCGATCCGCGAACAGAACGTGCAGGTCGCCGCCGGCGTGATCGGCGCCTCGCCGACCCTGCCCGACGTGCCGTTGCAGTTCTCGGTGAACGCCCGCGGGCGGCTGTCGACCGAAACCGAGTTCCGCGACATCGTGCTCAAGACCGCGGCCGACGGTGGCGTCACCCGGCTGGCCGACGTCGCCCGGGTCGAGCTCGACGCTTCTGAGTACGGCCTGCGCTCGCTGCTCGACAACCAGCCGGCGATTGGCATGGGCATCATGCAGTCGCCCGGCGCCAACGCGCTGGCGGTGTCGGACCAGGTGCGCGCGGCGATGGCCGAGCTCAAGCAGGATTTCCCCAGCTCGGTCGACTACCGCATCGAGTACGACCCGACCCAGTTCGTCCGCGCCAGCATCGACGCGGTGGTGGTGACCCTGCTCGAGGCGGTGGCGCTGGTGGTGCTGGTGGTGATCGTGTTCCTGCAAACCTGGCGCGCGTCGATCATCCCGCTGCTGGCGGTACCGGTGTCCATCATCGGCACCTTCGGCCTGATGCTCGCCTTCGGCTATTCGATCAATGCGCTGTCGCTGTTCGGCATGGTGCTGGCGATCGGCATCGTGGTCGATGACGCCATCGTCGTGGTCGAGAACGTCGAGCGCAACATCGCCGCCGGGCTCAGCCCGCGCGACGCCACCTACCGCGCGATGCAGGAAGTCAGCGGGCCGATCATCGCGATCGCGCTGACCCTGGTCGCGGTGTTCGTGCCGCTCGCCTTCATGACCGGGCTCACCGGCCAGTTCTACAAGCAGTTCGCGATGACCATCGCGATCTCCACGGTGATCTCGGCGTTCAACTCACTGACCCTGTCGCCCGCGCTCGCCGCACTGCTGCTCAAGCCGCACCACGGCGAGGGCCACGACGACGACGGGCGCCCCGACTGGCTGACCCGGTTGATGAACCGCCTGTTCGGCGGTTTCTTCACCCGCTTCAACCGCTTCTTCGGCCGCGCCTCGGACAACTACGGGCGCGGCGTCACCGCCGTGATCTCGCGCAAGGCTTCGGTGATGGGTGTGTATGTGGTGCTGCTCGCGCTCGCCGCGGGCGTGGCGTGGATCGTGCCGGGCGGTTTCGTCCCGGCGCAGGACAAGCAGTATCTGATCAGCTTCGCCCAGTTGCCCAACGGCGCCTCGCTCGATCGCACCGAGGATGTGATCCGGCGCATGAGCACGATCGCGCTGGAGCAGCCCGGCGTGCAGAGCGCGATCGCCTTCCCCGGGCTGTCGATCAACGGCTTCACCAACAGCTCCTCGGCCGGCATCGTGTTCGTCACCCTCAAGCCCTTCGACGAGCGCCGCGCACCGGAACTCTCCGCCGCGGCGATCAGCGCCGCGCTCAACGGAAAGTACGCCGCGATCAAGGATTCCTTCATCGCCGTGTTCCCGCCGCCGCCGGTGATGGGGCTCGGCACGCTGGGCGGCTTCAAGCTGCAGATCGAGGACCGTGGCGCGCTCGGCTATGCCGAACTGGATGCCGCCGCCAAGGCCTTCATCGCCGCCGCGCAACAGGCGCCCGAGCTCGGCCCCACCTTCACCAGCTACCAGATCAACGTACCCCAGCTCGACGTCGACCTCGACCGGGTCAAGGCCAAGCAGCTCGGGGTGTCGGTCACCGACGTGTTCGAGACCATGCAGATCTATCTCGGCTCGCTGTACGTGAATGACTTCAACCGCTTCGGCCGCGTGTTCCAGGTGCGCGCCCAGGCCGACGCCCCCTTCCGCGCCCGGCCGGAAGACATCGGCCAGCTGAAGACGCGCAATGCCGCTGGCGAGATGGTGCCGCTGTCCTCGCTGGTCCGGGTCAGCAACGGCTTCGGCCCGGAAATGGTGGTGCGCTACAACGGCTATACCGCCGCCGACATCAATGGCGGCCCGGCCCCGGGCTATTCGTCCGACCAGGCGCAGGCCGCGGCCGAGCGCATCGCCGCCGAGGTGCTGCCGCCGGGAATCAGGTTCGAATGGACCGACCTCACCTACCAGAAGATCCTCGCCGGCAACGCGGGCGTGTGGATCTTCCCCTTGAGCGTGCTGCTGGTGTTCCTGGTGCTGGCCGCGCAGTACGAGAGCCTGACCCTGCCGCTGGCGGTGATCATGATCGTGCCGACCAGCATCCTGGCCGCGCTCACCGGGGTGTGGCTGACCGGCGGCGACAACAACCTGTTCACCCAGATCGGGCTGATGGTGCTGGTCGGGCTGTCGGCGAAGAACGCGATCCTGATCGTCGAGTTCGCCCGCGAGCTCGAACTGCAGGGCGGCACCCCGCTCCACGCCGCGATCGAGGCCAGCCGCCTGCGCCTGCGCCCGATCCTGATGACCTCGATCGCCTTCATCATGGGCGTGGTGCCGCTGGTGCTGTCCTCCGGCGCCGGCTCCGAGATGCGCCAGGCGATGGGCATCGCGGTGTTCTTCGGCATGCTCGGGGTCACCCTGTTCGGGTTGTTCCTGACCCCGGTGTTCTACGTGCTGCTGCGCACCCTGGGCAAGGGCCACAAGCTGCACACCGCCAGCCCGCATGCGGCGCCACTCATTGCGCCCCAGACCGCGCTCCACGCCGCCCCCACCGCCGCGCCGCACGGCGCATGACCCAGACGGAGCCCAGACCATGAACACGCAATCCGCATCCCGCGCTCCGGCCCGGCGCATCCCGCTGCTGCTCGCCACCCTGCTGGTGGTGGCCGGCTGCTCGCTGACGCCGGTGTACGAGCGCCCCGCAGTGAGCACCCCGGCGGCCTTCAAGGAAGCCAACCCCGCGGTCGAGGCCGCCGCGGCCGCACGCTGGAAGACCGCCGCACCGGCCGAGGACGCACACCGCGGCCAATGGTGGACGGTGTTCGGCGACGACACGCTGAACGCGCTCGAAGCCGAAGCCCTGGCGGCCAACCAGGACCTCAAGGCCGCGGCCGCCCGCCTGACCCAGGCCCGCGCGCTGGAAGGCGGCGCCCGCGCCGAGCGCCTGCCGCAGGTCGATGCCGGCTTCGGCCCCAGCCGCCAGCGCCCCTCGCCGGCCTCTCAGGGGCTGGACGCCGACGCCTCCCCCGCGGCGACCACGCTGTGGCGGGCGCAAGCAAGCATCGGCTACGAAGTCGACCTCTTCGGCCGCGTCGCCGCCACGGTGGACGCCGCCGGCGCCAGCACGCAGCAGAACGAGGCCCTGCTGCGTTCGGTGCAGCTCGCGCTGCAGGCCGACGTCGCCCAGGCCTACTTCCTGGTGCGCGAACTCGACGCCGAACAGGCCCTGTTCGGCGCCACCGTGGACCTGCGCGGCGAGGCGCTGAAGCTCGTACAGCTCCGCTTCGACGCGGGCGACATCGGCGAACTCGACGTCGCTCGCGCACGTACCGAACTCGCCTCGGCGCAGTCGGAAGCCCACGGCATCGCACGCCGCCGTGCCGCCGCCGAACATGCGCTGGCGACCCTGCTCGGCAAGTCGCCGGCCGAGTTCAGCTTCGCCCCGCAGCCGCTCGGCCGCGTCACGGTCGCGGTTCCCGCCGGCCTGCCGTCGGCGCTGCTGGAACGCCGTCCCGACATCGCCGCCGCCGAGCGCGCGATGGCCGCGGCCAATGCCCGCATCGGCGTCGCCCGCGCCGCCTTCTTCCCGCGCCTGACCCTGACCGGCGCGCTCGGCTACGAGTCGGCCGAGCTCGGCGATCTGTTGCAGTGGTCGAGCCGGACGTTCCTGCTCGGCCCGCTCGCCGGCACCGTGCTGTCGCTGCCGATCTTCGACGGCGGCCGCCGCCAGGCCGAGCTCGACCGCAGCCGCGCAGCCTACGAAGAAGACGTGGCGCGTTACCGCCAGACCGTGCTCACCGCCTTCCGCGAAGTCGAGGACGGCCTCGCCGCGGTGCGCATTCTCGGCGACCAGGCCGGCACCCAGGACGCGGCGGTGCTCGCCGCCGAGCGTGCCGCGCAGCTGTCGCAACTGCAGTACCGGGAAGGCGCGACGAGCTTCTTCGAGGTCATCGACGCCGATCGCAGCGTGCTGCAGCAGCGCCGGGTGGCCGTACAACTGGACGGCGAGCGGGCACGCTCGACGGTGGCGCTGATCCGGGCGCTGGGCGGCGGCTGGGATGCGCCCTCTGCCCTCGGTGACGGCCCCGCACCGGCGCGCATCGCGCAACGCGACTGAGCATCACGCCACGAGCGCTGACTACCGCCGCGCGAGTGCCGCCCGGCGGGTCGCGGCGAACGCGCTGTTGCCCAGCCAGCGCCACAGGTCGTCGGCATCCTGCGCCGCCCCGCTGACGCGCAGTTCGCGTGATGCCAGTGCTTCCCGCGGCGTACGGTCACCAGTCCATACTTCGGTCAACGCGCGCACAGTGGCATCGACCAGCAGGGTCGGCTCGCGCCCGGGGTCGTCGCGGCACAGGTCGGCCACGCCGTGCTCGACCACCAGCCACCAGTTGCCCTCACCGGGCCGGGCGTCGCGAAAGGCAAACTGGATGACCACCGGACGCGGCGGGAATTCGTCGAGGCAGGCGAAGCGGCGCATGTCCCACATCAGCAGCCCGGCATCCAGTTGATCATCGCGCAGCCGGCTGCCGATCCAGCGCGCTCCCCAGTGGCCCAGCGCCATGACGATGGGGCGCAGCTCCTCGCCGGCCTCGGTCAGCGCGTATTCCCACACCTTGCCGGCGGCGGTGCGGCGCACCACGCCGATATCCTCGAGATGGCGCAGGCGCTGCGCAAGCAGGCTGGTGGACATGCGCGGCACGCCGCGGTGCAAGTCATTGAAGCGCTTGCTGCCGCACAGCAGCTCACGCACCACCAGCGGCGTCCACCGTTCGCACAGCGCCTCGGCACCGCGCGCAACCGTGCAGAACTGGGCATAGCTGTCGTCCATGGCACCACCCTCGCGTCAGAAGGAGTTCAGATTCTGGACTAGTCGGGCACCTTCGGCGAGCGCACGCTGAAATCCCGTCGCAACCCCTCCAAGGAGACATCATGCACACGATCGCAATCATCCAGCGCCCGCCCGTCCTGCTCGACCGCGGCGCCACCCTGGACCTCGCGGTGCGCTCGGTGGCCGAGGCCGCCGCGGCCGGCGCGGCGCTCGTCGTCCTGCCGGAAACCTTCATCCCCGGCTACCCGTCGTGGATCTGGCGCCTGGCGCCCGGCAGGGACGGCGCCCTGGTCGGCCAGCTGCATGCGCGCCTGCTCGCCAACGCGGTCGACCTGGGCGCCGGCGAACTCGAACCGCTGCGCGAGGCGGCGCGCGCCCACCAGGTCAGCGTGGTCTGCGGCCTGAACGAATGCGACCGCCGGCACGGCGGCGGCACGCTCTACAACACCGCGGTACTGATCGGCCCGGACGGCGCGCTGCTCAACCGCCACCGCAAGCTGATGCCGACCAACCCGGAACGCATGGTGCACGGGCTGGGCGACGCGAGCGGGCTGCGCACCGCGGACACGCCGCTCGGGCGCGTCGGCACGCTGATCTGCTGGGAGAACTACATGCCGCTGGCGCGCTACGCGCTGTATGCCGACGGCGTCGAGATCTACGTGGCCCCGACCTACGACAGCGGCGACGGCTGGCTGAACACCCTGCGCCACATCGCGCTGGAAGGCCGCTGCTGGGTGCTGGGCAGCGGCACCGTGCTGCGCGGGCGCGACGTTCCCGAGGACTTTCCCGGCCGCGCGCAGCTGTTCCCCGACCCGGACGAGTGGATCAACCCGGGCGACTCGGTGGTGATCGACCCGCAAGGCCAGATCGTCGCCGGCCCGCTGCGCCGCGAGGAAGGCATCCTCTACGCCGAGATCGACACCGCCCGCGTCGCGCCCGCGCGCCGCGCGCTGGATGTCAGCGGGCACTACGCCCGGCCCGACATCTTCGAGCTGCACGTGCGGCGCAGCCCGGCCATGACGGTGCACGATACCGACCAATGAACACCGTGCCAGTCGCACAGGAGGTCTTCATGAACACAGGCCAGCCCCACACCGCGCACTGCTTCTGCGGCGCGGTCGAATTCACCGTGAGCGGCGAGCCGGTCGCCATGGGCTACTGCCATTGCGAATCCTGCCGACGCTGGTCGGGCGGACCGGTCAATGCCTTCACCCTGTGGCCCCCCGAGGCAGTGCGGGTCACCCGTGGCGCAGAGCACATCGGCAGCTACGCCAAGACGCCGAACAGCCTGCGCCACTGGTGCACCCGCTGCGGCGGCCATCTATTCACCGAGCACCCCGCCATGGGCCTCACCGACGTGTACGCGGCGCTGATCCCGGAACTCGGCCATGCCCCGGGCATGCATGTCCACTATGCCGAAACCGTGCTCCCCCTCCGTGACAGCCTGCCCAAGTTCAGGGATCTGCCGGAAGCGGCGGGCGGGTCGGGCGCGCGCATCGCCGAATAGCGCGCCCGTCCTATCGCCCCGCCGGGGCGGCGCCCGTGGTCACGGGATCAGGCTGCGCCCGGACCGATCGGTCTCCAGGTAGGCGGCGCTTGCCGCCGGCCGTCCTCGTCCGCCACGGAGCGCCGGGTTCGAGTCGACGCAGCCCGCCGCGCCGTTCGGCAGCGGGCGAATCTCGAGCACGTCTACCGCGCTGTCCTGCAGTCCCTCGACGGCAGCCAGCAGTGGCCCTACGGACGTCGGCCCACAGTGGTCAAGGCGCACGACAGCGCGCGAACCGTGCGCCAACGCAGCCTGCAGCGCGGCAAGGTCGCCGAAGCGTTGCTCGTCGACCGCATAGTGGTCCGGGAACACCTTCACGTGGATGGTATTCGCGGTCGCAAGCTCGGCAGAGAACGCCTGTAATGGTATGGCGAGCGCGAGCATGGCCGCCATGCGGCCGAGATCGCGATGACTGCATATCGGGATTGGATGGATCGTGTTCATGGCTGCCTCCTCCGGCTTCACCGCGGCAGGTTCACCGTGAACGCCGCGCGTGATCGCTTCAGTGAAAAAATTGTCCACCCTGCGACATGCGTCGTTCAAGCGACCAAATTTCATTGCTCCGATGCGCACAGGGAATGGATGGCATGGACCGGAACCCGAGGATTTCCCTTCACCTGGTACGCGGTTTCTGGGCTGCGGCGCGCACCCTGAGCTTCACCCGTGCGGCGGCGGAGTTGTTCGTCACCCAGTCGGCGATCAGCCGCGAAGTCAAGAAGCTGGAGGAGCAGCTCGGCCAGCCGCTGTTCCACCGCGTCAATCGCACCTTGCGCCTTACCCCCGCCGGCGAGGAACTCTACACGGCGGTCGACGAGGCGCTTGCGCTGATCGACGCGACTACCGAACGACTGGCCGGCCCGCAAAGCAGCGTTGCGGTGACAACGACCATTCCGCTGGCCTCTCTGTGGCTGGTGCCCCGGTTGCCCCGCTTCATGCGACACCACCCCGATATCGACGTTCATATCGAAGCCAGCAACGACGTGCTCGATCTGGTGCAGTCGCATATCGACATCGCGATCCGCCATGTGCGCGTTGGCAACACCCCCGTCCGCGAAGAGCGCCTGATGGACTACAGCATCTTTCCGGTCTGCTCACCGGCCCTCATCCATGATGCGGTACGCCCTCTGCGCACCATCGCCGATCTCGCGCAGCACGTGCTCCTCGAGTTCGAGACCACGGTCAATGGCCGGCCCTGGTACGACTGGGAGCAATGGTTCAGGGCCATGAATATTGCACGCTTCAGACCCGCTCACCGCCAGCGGTTCTCGCACTATGATCAAGTCGTCGAGGCGACGCTCGCGGGGATAGGCGTGGCCATCGGCAAGCGGCCGCATCTCAACGCCAGGTTGCAGGATGGCACGCTATGCGCGCCGCTCGGCACCGAGAGCGCAGCCGAACTGGGGGGCTTTCACCTCGTGGTTGCCGAAGCCGCACGCGGGCGCAAGCCGGTGGAGGCCTTTCTCGGCTGGCTACGCAGCGAGGTACGCAGGGACGGGCAAACGCCTTTGCTACGGCGGGATTGAATCCGGCCCAGGGCGCGCCACGTGCATAGGGAAACCGCGACCACATCGCACCGCGAAGGAGAGCAGATGAACGACGACACCGCGCATCCATCCCGCCTCGGTGGCTGTCAGTGCGGAGCGGTGCGCTATGCGCTGACCGGCGAGCCGCTGAAGATCGTCGTGTGCCACTGCCGCGAGTGCCGCAAGCAGTCCGCCTCGGCGTTTGGCGTGTCGGTGTTCGTGGCACGCACGCAGTTGCACCTGACGCGCGGTACGCCAAAGCTCTGGTCACGCCCTACGGACAGCGGAAACACGCTGATATGCGCCTTCTGCGCGGAATGCGGGTCCCGCCTGTGGCATCAGCGGGTCAGCACCCCGGAGACGATCAGTGTAAAGGGCGGGTCACTCGACGACCCGGTCGACTTGCGCACGGCGATTCATATCTGGACCGCGCGCATGCTGCCGGGAATCATTGTGCCGCACGACGCGGTGCGGTTCCCCGGTGAGCCTGAATAGCCGAAGGGCCAGGCGTCCAGCCGGGAGCCTTGGCGCCGGGAATCAAGACGGGGGCAGATCCTGGCCATGTCGCCATGCATGCCCACCGGGTTCCGAATGAACATGCCTGCCGCACTTTGCCCCAAGGCAGATCATGAGGAATACCACCGGTGCCGCGCAATCTTGACCGGAGTCAATCGCCCGTATGCGGTAGTGTGCAGAAAAGTGTGCAAAAGCCTGAAGGGGCTTGAAGGGAATGGTGGTCATGGTAAGAGGTTGATTGTGCAGTCGACCTTGAACCCTGTGAGGAGGGCAAACCATGACCACAAGCAAGGGTAATACGGTGAATCTGGCAGCGAAAGAGCTGGTGGCGGGCGACCGCGACGTGATGAAGGCACTGTTGAAGGAAGCATTGCAGGAAGTGCTCGACGGCGAGATGAGCGAGTTTCTGGGGGCGGCCCCGCACGAGCGCACGGAAGGACGCGGTGGCTACCGTGCTGGCTACTACCATCGTGGGCTGGTGACGCGCATCGGCAAGCTTGAGCTGCGCGTGCCGCGAGACCGCAGCGGCGAGTTCTCGAGCGCCTTGTTCGAGCGCTACGCCCGCAGCGAGAAGGCACTCGTGGCGGCACTCGCCGAGATGTACGTGCAAGGGGTGTCGACGCGCAAGGTGAAGGCGATTACCGAAGAGCTATGCGGCCATAGCTTCTCGGCCTCGGCGATCTCGGCGATTAACAAGGGGCTCGACGAGGCGCTCGCGCGCTTTTCCAACCGGCACCTGGACGAACCTTATCCCTACCTGATCCTGGACGCGCGCTACGAGAAAGTGCGCGAGAACGGCGTGATCAACTCGATGGCAGTGCAGATTGCCATCGGTATCAACGGTGACGGCCAACGCCAGGTGCTGGCGGTGGAGACGGCCAATCGGGAGAGCCAGGGCAGCTGGAGGGCGTTTCTGCTGCGGCTCAAGGAACGCGGACTCTCAGGTGTGGAGTTCGTTGTCTCCGACGACCACGCGGGGTTGAAGAAGGCGATCAGCGAAGTGCTCACGGAAGCGGCCTGGCAGCGTTGCTACGTGCATTTTCTCCGAAACGCCCTCGACTACTTGCCCCGCAAGGCCGACGACGACTGCCTTCAGGAATTGCGCTGGATCTACGACCGCCGCGACCTGCAGGAGGCCAACCGGGATCTGGCGGCCTGGATCGCCAAGTGGCAGGGCAAGTATCCGAAGCTCGTCGACTGGGTCGAGGCGAACATCGGCGAGACACTCAGTTTCTACCGCCTGCCGCGGGCCCATCACAAACATCTGAAGAGTACCAACATGCTCGAGCGACTCAACGAGGAGATCAAGCGACGAACCCGCGTCGTGCGCATCTTCCCGAACGCCGAATCCTGTTTGCGGCTCATTCGTGCCCTGTGTGTCGAGACCCACGAGGCGTGGCTCGAGGACAGCCGTTACCTGAACATGGCCCTGCTGGCCGAGCAGAAGAAGGAGTTGATGAGACTGGCCGCCTGAGAAAGGGGCCGCGTGCTGGTCGGCACTCCGGGCTTCGCCCTCCGTGCCGACCAGCACCCACCGGAATCAGCCGATTACCTGATCACCGAATTTGCACAACTTGACGCACACAACTCCGTATGCGCCAGCGTATAAGCTCTCTGCCATCGTCTCCAAACGCCCGAATCCGGAACATGGCTAAACGCTTCCCCCTGCACCCCAGCCACCCCGAGCGCATCTGCTGGGGCTGCGACAAGTATTGCCCGGCGAACTCGCTCGGGTGCGGCAACGGCTCGGGCCGGACCATGCACCCGGCAGAGATGCTCGGCGAGGACTGGTACACATACGGGGACTGGGGGCTGGACGTCGATGAGGACACGGCGCAGCCCGCCGCCGTCACTCGCCCCTGATCACGTCCGACCGGTTGCGGCCGACGGGCGATCTTGCTGAAAATCCGCAACGCGAATGTTAGCCGCCCTTCTGGTTGCTGGCTTCCACCTGGTCTGCCAGCTCGGGATTTCGGTGGGGGTCACGCTCGGCGCGGAGGCCGCTGACGACCCCTGATCGATCAGCCTCCGATTTGTTCTGGCTCATCTTCCACTTGCCTGCAATGCCCGTTATGGTGATTTCGATGCCAACGATCGCCTTCATCTGGGTGGCAATGTAATCGGCTGGCGCATCCGTCACGGCCCAGGGCCGGGGCCTTTTGCCTTCGTGACGCCGGGTCAGGTCGTCCAATTGGCGGCGCAGCCAGGCTGGTGCTTCGATAACTGACGGCCCGCCCCGGACTTCGACCACCGCGTAGTTCCAGGTCGGTACCACCCGATGTGTTTCCGCTTTGGCGGGATACCAGGACGGTGTGACATAGCCATTTTCGCCCTGGAACATCACGAGGCACTCGGAACACGTAACGAGTTCCTGCCAATGCGGATTGGCCCTGGCCAGGTGAGCACGCAACACCCCGTGCTCGCCCTCGTCGGGGTAAAGCAGGAACGGGACCGGGCTTGCCTGCAGGCCATTCGCACCATGGGTGATCAGCAGGCCCAGCGCATGCGCTTGAATCAGCGCATGCAGTTGGCCGGCTTCGGCTTGTCGAAAGCTGTTGGGGATGAACATGATCGGATCTGCTCGTTCAGGAAGGGCGGGACATTGCGTGGCAAGCGCTCACTGTAATCGTCTTTCTCTCCCATCGGCGCGAGCTCGTGCATCGCAGCTCGGGCGGCTTCGATGCCGGCTGCCGCGGCGATGTTGCCCTTGGCGAAGAACCCCGCTGGCGAAAAATGACACCAATGTTATTCATAACAAAATATTTGACAAATAAACTTTAGCTCCATAAAAATGACCCTGCAAAACAGAACAGATCGCCGATACGGCGCACCCCAAGAGAGAACGCATGGTCGACAACAAGGCATCGAGCGCGCAGGCAGCCCCCTTTCCGCGCGGCAAACTGGTCGTATTGAAGTACGACATGGAGTTCCGGATCACCTACGCGAACGAGGCTTGTGCGGAGTTTCTCGGCACCACGCGTGAGGCACTGCTCGGTACGAGCATGAAGGAAATCGCCCATCCCGACGTGCCGGCCGAATTGCTCGCGGATGTGCGCGGCACCACCAGCAGTGGCCGCCCCTGGCTGGGGCTGTCGAAACTCAGGCATCGTTCCGGCGGGGTCGCGTGGTCGACGGCATTGACCATTCCCGTGCGCAAGGACGGGGGCACCGTCGGCTTCATGAGCTTGCGCAGTCCGGTGTCACCCGAACGGATACGCGCCGAAGAACGGCTGTACGAGGCCATGCGGCGCAAGGCGTCGCGCTACCTCAGCCTCGACATGCCCAAACGCAAGTCGATCACGAGTGCGGCCCTGCTTGGCCTGGTCGGACTGTGTGGCGGCGTCATGTCCGTGGCGGTCATCCTTGCCGGCCTGTCCGCCGGCCTGGACAGTGGCGCCGGGCAGGTCCTGACGCTGACTGGCGCAGCCGGTCTTGCGGCCATTCCGACCCTTGTCGCGGCGCTCTGGCGGCGTTGTGTCACCGAGTCGGCAACCATGCTGAAGGCCTTCGAGCGCATCGCCGAAGGCGACCTAACCAGCGTGCTGCCCGTGGGTCGCTCGGACGAAATGGGCCGACTGATGGAATCGCTGATGTATATGCAGGGCAGGCTCAAGGTGATGCTTGACGAGATCCGCCTGACCGCCACCCTGACCGACGCCGAAAACGCCGGTCTGCTGGGGGAGGTCGCCTCGCTGCAGCGAGCGGCCCAGTCCCAGCGCGACCACATCCTGTCGGTGTCCGCCGCCACCGAGCAGAACAGTGCCGCGGTGTCGGAGGTGGCCAGCGGCGCGCGTTCTTCGGCCGAGGCCGCCGACAATGCGCTGGCGCTGGTTGCGCGCGGTCGCCAGCACCTCAACCAGACCGTGGGCGCAGCCGAACTTACCGTGCGCGCGGTGGAAGGTGCAAACCAGACGATGAAGGTGCTGGGCGAGTCGATCCAGAGCATCGGCACAATTTCGGCCGAGATCCGCGAGATCTCCGATCAGACCAACCTGCTCGCCCTCAATGCTGCGATCGAGGCCGCGCGCGCGGGTGAAGTCGGCCGGGGTTTTGCGGTGGTGGCCGACGAAGTGCGCAAACTGGCCGAACGCACGGCGCACTGTACCGGCACCATCGCCACCATGGTGGGCGAAATCCGCCGGATATCCGACAGCGTCGCCGGCGACATGCAGCAGGCCGTGGCCCAGGTCGGAACGGCCAGCAGCAGCGCCAGCGACAGCCTGACCGTGATCGAACACATCGAGCAGGGCAGCGGACAGGTGGCCAGGCTTGCAGGGCATATTGCCGATGCCTCGAGCGAGCACTCCAGCGCATCGGAACAGATCGCACGCGACATGGAGAAGATCTCCGGCCTGGTCGAACACAGCGTGGCCAGCATCGACGCCGTGGATCGCGCCTCCGATGGCGTCAAGGCGCATATCGGTAACATGCGACAGTTGGTGGGCTTCTTCCGCATGGTCGCGTGACACCACGCCAAAAAAGCCCCCCGGCCGGTCGTGACAGCGGCAGGGAATTGCCGGCAGCCCCTATTCTTCGATGGTGAGTAGCGTCCCGAAACAGATGCGTGTCCTCGCCATCGCGACCTCCTGCGGTCGCCCTGACGCTTGCGCCGCAGACACCGGCTGAATCAGCCTGCAGTACCGCGGCCCGATTTCCGCTTCTTTTCGCGCTCGCCACGCGCGACATTTTTTTGCGTCGGGCTGCGACCGCTTTCCGCCTGATCGAGCCATAGCAGGGTATCGACATAGGACATGAACTGCTTGAGGTATTGCGGCGAGATATCGCGCATCTGCGTGAGCGCCTGAAGCACGAGGAAATGCGAATTGAGCGGGCCGGCATTCTCGGGGGCTTGCGCCAGCGCCTGCGACAGTTGCCGATCGACGCTGAGCTTCGACCAGGTACTGCGGAAATTTCGCATGGACCTCAGTTCGCCATGCTGCTCGACACTTCCCCCTGCCGCATGAGCCGCTCCGCTCGTCGGGCCATCCGGCGTGTACCGTGCGATATGGGCGAGCAGGTCGGCCAGGGGCCCGTTGCCACTCTGCGCATCCAAACGGGCAATGAGCTGCTGCAGACCGCCGAAATCACCCTCGTCGCTGCACTGCTTCAGCGCCTCGGCGGCCTGCGGAAATCGCGTCGTGGCGCGGGCAAGCGTGTCGCCGGCCGCATCCGTGGCGCGATCAAAGCGGTCGGCGTAGTCGGCCACAAGCTTGGCCAGCCGGCGATCCAGCTCCCGCCTGGCCGCGCCGCCATGGGCCGCTGCGCGTCGGGCCAGGGACTCGATGAAACGAAAGCGCACCGGATCGAAGTGCGCCGCGCCCCGCGCCCGCAATCCATCGATCGCCATGGCGGGATCGATCCCCTGGTGTGAGCTCGCCACCGGGTCGCCGGCCTTCCCGGATTCAAGCATGAGGTCCTGTGCTCACTGCCGCACTTCCCTCCACACTTCCCCCCGTACTCCCTGCCGTGCCTCCCCCCGCACTCCCCTTCCCCGACTTCGGCACCGGCGCCATTTCCACGCGCCGGTTCTGCGAGCGGCCATCGGCGTCGGCATTGGACGCCACCGGCTGCTCGGGCCCGAAGGCCGCGGCAAAGATGGACGAGGACGGAATGCCCTCCTCGATCAGGGCCCGGGTCACGGTCAGGGCGCGCTCGGCAGACAGCTCCCAGTTGTCGGCAAACAGGCGGTTGGTCTCGCGCACCGGGCGGTCGTCGGTGAAGCCGCTCACCATCAGCATCTCGTCGCGCGCGCCCAGGTAGGCACCCAGCGGGGGGGCGAGGCTCTTCAGCAGCTGCCGGCCTTCCGGCTGCAGCGCGGCGGAATTGAGCGCGAACAGCACGCTGCCGCTGATCCCGATGCGGCCGTCGTTGAGGGTGACCCGACCGGAGGCCAGCGGCACCGCCAGCGCCTTTTCCAGCGCCTCGCGCCGCTGCTCTTCGATCTGGCGCTTGTGCACTTCGGCTTCGAGGCTGGTGGTCAGCTCCAGCTGCACGCCGAGCACGCCGACCAGGATCAGCACGAAGGCCCCGAGCAGGCCGGACATCAGGTCGCCGAATACCGCCCATGCGGGCGCGGAATGTTCGATCCCGTCGTGCTCGTCCATCCTTACACCTCGCCGGCCAGCGCCGCTTGCCGACCGGAAAACTGTTGCAGGTCGTCCACGATCTGCTTCTGCGACATGATGGAGAGATCGATGATCTCGCGCGCCTGGGCCACGTAGTAGGCAAGCTGCTCGTCGCTGCGCGCGACCGACTTGTTGAGCGAGCCTTCGATGCGCTGCAACGTGGTCATCAGCTTGTCGTTGGATTCGCTGAACAGCTGCACCGCAAAGCCGAAGGCCTCGCTCAGGCTCGCCACCTCGACCGCACCGCCGGTGATCTGGCTGGCGACCTCGACCATCTTCGCGGACTCGGCCTCGACGTTTTCGGTGAACCGGGTCCCGACGCGCTCGAGCAATGCCGCGGAAGAGGCCACCAGGGCGTCGATCGCCCCGCGCTGCTCCGCGGACGCATGATTGATCGCGGCCAGCAGCGTGCCCAGGGTTTCCATGATGCGGCTGCGTTCGGCCAGCAGTTCGTTGTCCCGCGCCATGCTGGCGGAGAGCTCCTGGCGCAGCTCGCCGATGACTTCGGCCGCGGCCCGTGGCGCTTCCGCGGCGGTCTGCATCAGCCGGGTGACTTCGGCGATGGTGGTGCTGGCCTGTGCCTTTGCTTCGGCGCCGATGTCGCGGGCGGTGTCGCCCAGGGTCTGGCAGATGTGCTCTTGCCGGGCCAGGTTCTGCGCCCCGGCCTGCTGCCATTCGCGCTGCAGCGACGCCGCCATCGATTCGAGCGACTGCGTCATGCCACTCAGCCGCGCCTGATCCTTGGACGCGAGATCCGCCTGCAAGGCCGCATGTGCTTCGCCGACCGTGGCCAGCAGCGCCGCCGAGCGCTGGGCGAAGGTGTCGGCGAAGGCTTCGAGGGACTGGTGCAGCTCCGCGCTCAGGTGCTCGCTGCTGCGCTCGTGCTGGCTCAGGGCCGTGGTCCAGGTATCGGCCACGGTGGTGACCGCGGCGCCGAAACGGCTCGAGAGGCCATCGAGCTGGGTCTCGACGGTAGCGGCCAGCTTGCCGTGCAGCGCGCTGGTTTCCTGCACCAGTCCGGCCGTGGTGGTAGCCAGATCTGCCCGCAGGCCGGCGTGGGTCTGCTCTACCGAGGCGAGCAGCGCTGCCGAGCGCTGGCCGAAGGTGTCGGTATACGCGGTGAGCGATGCCTGCAGGTGCTTGCTCAGCGTGTCGCTGGTGTGCTCGTGCCGGGCCAGCGCGGCCGTCCAGGTGTCGGCCACGGTGGTGACAGTGGTGTCGAAACGGGCGGAGAGGCCGTCGAGCTGGGTGCTGACGGTGTCGGCCACGCGCACCTGCAAGTCCGTCGTTTCGCGCGCGATGGCGCCCATCGCGGCCTCGACCGCGGGCTGTATCGTGGCGCCGGCCAGACGGGCGCTTTCGCTCAGACTCTCCTTGAGCGAGGTGCCGACCGACGCGGCCAGGGCCGAAACCATCTCCCTTGCCTCGCGGTGGAAGCGCTCCTGTTCGGCGAGCAGGCGCTCGTTCGACTGGCTGCTGTGGCGCTCCATCTGCGCCATCATCGCCTGCAGCGTATCCACCAGCCCGGGCAGGGCCTGGGCCTGGCTCTGCACCGCCTTGTAGGTTTCCTGGCGCTGGTGGGCGAGCGAGAAGCCGCGCAACACGGTGGCGACCTTCGTGTCCAGCACTTGCGCCGTCTGCTGCCGCGCGCGACGGCACAGGGCCGAGATCAGGCCAAGCATGGCGGACGCGGCCACCCCGGCGACCGAGGTGCCGAATGCCACCCCCAGGCCTTTCACCGGCGCGGCAAGGGCCGCGCGGATGGTGTGCAGATCGGTGGTGCTTTCCAGCGCCACCACCGCGCCGTTGAGCGTCACCACCATGCCGAGGAAGGTACCCAGCATTCCCAACAGCACCAGCAGCCCCACCAGATAAGGGGTCAGCGCCGGGCCGGGCAGGCCGACGCGCTCGCCTTCGATGCGCAGGCGCACCGGGTTGCGCAAGGAGGGGGGAAGCCCGCCGAGCCACTCGCCCGGATGCGCAAGATGATCGGGAATGGCCACCAGTGCCCCCGCCAGCGCGGCCGTCGCCCGATGAAAGCGCAGCAACTCCACCGCACCCAGCACATAGACCGCAGCAATAAGCGCGGTCATGGTCAGCGCAAGCGGACTGGTGCCGATATACCCGACGCCCACCCAGGACACGACGATCAAACCCACGACGAACGCGGCCACGCAGATGGTTCTATTCATTACTAGCTTGTTACCTCGTTATCAAGCGCCTCGATCAGCCCCGCGATCGGCTGCAAGCGGACCTCCAGCTCGGCCAGCAACGCGACCTGCATCTCCGCGCAGAACACCGCCAGCCACCCGCCCGGCTGCATCCACCGATCCGGATCATCTACGACCTGGATGTCGCCCTGAGAGTCGACCTGAGTGTCGGCCCGCGCCGCCCGGTGCGCACCGAACAACTGCTCGAAGCGCTTCGCCAGCCGCCCAGGCACCGTCGCCAGCAGCTTGCGTTCCCGCGCCTCCAGGGCCTGATCCATCACCGCATCCAGCGCGGCAAGTCGCTCGAGGGCGGGAGAGTGCGCCGCCAGCGCGGCCCGCACAGTGGCGCGCAAGGGCCCGATGCTTGTATTCATGTCACGCTGATGGGCGAGATAGTAGCGATGGTAGGGGGCAAAATCGGGAGCCAAGTCAGCCGCGCCTTCAATGGAGGCCTGCGGCGGCGAATCGGGCAGCGCCATTCGGGTCTTGCCCGGCCTGAGCACGCCATCCGGGGTGATCGACTCCACCAGCCCCCCGCGCACGCGGGCGAACTCTTCCCGTGCTGCTGCCGCCGTCAGCGCCACGGACGCCCCCTTCGCCACGCCTTCCGTACCCGCATTGAGCACCGAGTAGAGCGACAGGGCACTGTTGAAATCCAGCCACTGCCCCAGCCTGTCGGCAAAGGACTGCTTCGACTCCGCCGCGTCCGTGGCGGCCAGATCAGCAAGCGCACGCACCAGCCTGGAACGATTGAAACCTGTACGCGGCAACCCTTGCGCCATACTGAAAACCGACGCCAGATTGGCGAAAAGCGGCAAGGCTACTACAAAGCGGCGACCAGGTCAGCGCTGCGATGCATCGTCGTTGTAACAGTCAAGCGGTCGGAGCGGTTTGCTGCCGGATCTCGACCGGGCTCACTGGCGTTTCTGGTAGTACACCGCCTAGCGGTATGAGGCGCGCTGCTGTGTCCGTCGGAATGGGCCCTGGCGGCCTTACCCAGTGAGCCGTACGACAACCGTACCCAGGGCTGCTCAGTCACGGATCGTGACGCTTCGCCGGGATGGGCGAGCTTCAACCGGATCCGGGCTCCAAGTATTGGTCAAGCGACATGACCCGCGTGCGCCATTGCAAGTCGTTGTCCCTGCTGGTGGACGCCAGTTGCTCCGCTGTGATCAGCAATACCCCGGGGGCACGAAGAAGGCCGAGGTTGTGCCGCACCGCCTGTTGCGTCGAATCTGCGTCCCTGCCTTTCGCCGACTGGTCCTCACCGAAGAAACCCACGGGTTGCTGCAGCATGAACGGTATATTCGAGATGTAGACCGTATCCAGCGTGTGGCCTTCATGCTCGTTCAGGTTCGCGAGTTGCGCCGTCAAGCGCTGGAACGGGCGGTGTGGCGCGTCAACCGCAGTCGCGAAATCAAGCTGCAGCACGTGCACAGCCCGAGCACAGAACAGGCTTCGCACATGCCGGTAGCGCTCTGGCGAGCCCTCGTGCAGCCAGCTTTCGCGGCGGGAGAGTTCCTGGCCGATCCATTCCCGTACATCGGTCGAGAACATGCGCAGTCGCGGGTGTTGCGGCAGGGTCGGCGCGACCGCATCCACGAACGCGGCTGGCGAGGTTGCGGCTATTACCGCCGGGCGCACGGCACGCCAGATGCGAAACTGATGCAAGTTGATGTCACACAGGAACACGCGTGACGAGCCCCGGGCTGCAGCGATGTCCAGATTCCGAAAACTGCCCCAGCCCAGGTGGATGCCAGACCTCGGGCATCTGCTCATGCGCAGCCCGTCGAGTGCCGCCGCGGTGCCCTCATCCTCGCGCATCGTCACGGTATAGCCTCCCCGGTCGGGGCGCAGCGGGCGGCCTCCGAGCAACCAAGGCAGCTTGGCGCGCCGGGCCATCGCATATTCCGTCATACGTCCAAGGGCTCGGGCACCTGACTTGCGAGTTCGTCGACATAGTAGGCATAGTCGCATGACGTACAAGTATCGAGATCAAGGCCCAGGCTCACCGCCGGCAGGGCGAACTCCTTCGACGCGGGCGGCACATGGCGTGCCATGGCCGAGACGAGGCTGAACCCATTGCCCGCATCAAAGGTGTGGGCGAGACCGGCGGGCCAGAAGAGCATGTCGCCGCGCACCACCGCTACCCTCAGGACAGCTTGCCCACGTCGGCGTGGGTGTTCGATGAAAAACGTTGCGTGCTCTGCCGTGATCAGCGCGATGCGTCCCGAGTCATGGACATGCGGCTCACGGTTGCGCGTCTTCAGCGGGCCTTCGGCATGGCGCTCAGCCGGGGCCCTCACGTGGATCGCCGAAGGCCGCCCGATCGACCCAGATAGGAGCAGACTCTCGAAACGCGTATCGCCAATATCATGACCATATCCTGCCGGGGAGAGATCGCTTTGCGTGTGCAATATCTCCTCGGCCATGTCGACCGCGTCCATGCACTGACGCAGGAAACGCCCCCCCCGCCAGTGTCGGCCGACCATATCCTCGAACTCTGTGCTCTCGACCGTGCCCGTCAGCAGAGCGCCCCAGAACCCGAGGAGCTCCAGCTCGCCAGGTGGCAGGGGTGGATTGCGTGAGATTGGCGCCGTCATGATTTGCTGATTCCTCTACCGGGTCAGGCGACCCGCGATACGAAGTCCTCGAATTTGCCGCCCGCAGAGCGGGGAATTTCGTCGACATATCTGAAGACTAGCTGGAAGGGGTATCCGAGATTGCGCCGGATCTCCTCGCCGAGGCGCTTTTCGGTACCTTCGTCAGGCCTGCGTGCAGTGACGATATCGATCTCGATATGCGCCAGGTCAAGCTGAGTCATTCGCAGTTGCCGCAACGGCACGATGGCGTTCATGGCCTTGTAGTTCAGGATCGGCCAATGGCTTTGGCCATTGGGCAGTCTCAACATGTTGCGCTGGCGTCCGAGAATACGACGAACGACCGCCAGGCCCCGGCCACAGGGGCATGGCCCCCCGACTTCCGCATAGTCGCCGACTTCATAGCGTAGCAGGGGAAAAGCAAAGTTGTGCAGCGGCGTCACGACCACACGCCCTATGCTTCCGGGGCCGCAAGACTGGCCTGCCTCGTCGAGAATCTCCACGCGGGCATTCTCAGCCTGCAGGTGGTAGTGCTCGTGTTCGGGGCACTGCAACCCGAGGTAGCCGGTTTCGCGGGTGCTGTAGATGTCCGTCAATGGGACGCCGAGCGCCTCCCGGCAACGTTCACGCAACCCTTCCTGCAGCGTCTCGCTCACGGTGCGTACTTCGCGCAGGTGGTCAAGCCGCAATTGCGCTCCATCCTCAAGGGCGCGCAGCAGGGATTCCAGTATGGTCGGGTGAGTCAGCAGATAGTCGGGTTGCTCCTTCTGGAGCCACTCGAGCTGCTGCTCCACGGTCGAGCGTACGTCGAGCATGGCAACCGGGCCGGTTCGGACGAGATCGGCGGTGGCACCTCCCCAGTTTGGTCCCCGCCCGCCCAGAGGCGGTGCAGCGCAGCCATCGGGGAAAAAACGGATCGAACACAGCTTGCCGCCCAGATCCCGCCTGTGCCATTCGTGATCGCGCAGCGTGAATGCCTCCCAGAATAACTGGGTCAGGGATGTCTGCTCGACTGCCACCGGCTTACCCGTCGAGCCGGACGAGAAGATGGTTTGCCGGCCTCCGTGCGCCTGGGGGCAGCTCTGGCTGCGCAGGGACGCCTTCTGGGTCTGTACGGCGTCCCTGCTCAGGATGGGGATCGACAGCCAGGACTGCTCGTCAAGTTCCCGGGGAAGATGCGCTAGCGTCCGGGCATAGTGGGGGCTGTGTTTCCGCGCGTGGGCGACGAGCTCGCCGAGCTGACGCAACTGCATCTGCGCCAGCTGTTCTGCCGACCACCATTGCGTGGCCGCGAGCTGGTGCAGCAGGGCAAGTCGCATGACACCCCGCGGGCCCGGCAACGCGGGCCAAGTCACGCCGGGCATCGTGCTCAAGAAATCCATGCGTAGAAGGCGCGTGGAGCGCGACTCAAGAATGTTGACCAGCTGGTGTGAGACCGCCGCGACCGGGGCAAACCCGGCGCGACGGCGTACTTGGCAGCGGGCGCGGCGATCAGAAGCCTACACGCAGCGAGAGCGCTGCCGAAAAGCTGGGATCCTCGCCCGAGGTAGCTGCGTGTGCCGAGACGCTCACGACCATGTTCGACTTGATGCGGTGGTCCACATCGAAGCCGACGCGCTGCCAGTTCTTGCGGATGCTTGCACCCGGTTCGCGGAAGCTGAGCAGGCCGCTCGCTTCGCTGCCGGACAGCGCCGGACCACGGTTATCGAGTCGATGCACGGCTTCCAGAGTACCTCGGACACCGGTCTCGGGGGTAAGACTCCAGTCTGCGCTGACGCCGACGCGAAGCTCCTCTGCGTTGTGCTTCTGGGCATCGAAGGTGGCGGGGAAGGCACCGCCGCTCTCGGTATAGCCGTCGACCTCGACCCGGCTCCAGGTGTAGGAGGCCCAGGGCGTGAGCGCGGCCGAACCCAGCCGCGCCGCATCGAACCAGTCTGCGCGCAGGCGCAGGGCAAGGGCATCGACATCCGGACTGCCACTTGAACGGTCCCGCGTCGCACCATTCATGTAACCGCGTCGAATGTCTGCATCCCAGCCGCCGAGCACCGCGGTGAGAGAACCGACGACCGGCGAGCCCTCGGGCCGCCAGTTCAGCTCGCCCACCAGGAACTGCCCGTCCACCTTGCTGCTGCCGCCAAAGGCCAGATCCTGGTCCTGGCGTCCATAGCCAACGCCCACGCCGGCCCGTACCGTACCGCCGGCAAGGTCGGTGCAAACCCCGATCTCGCCTGTGCCGACCTGGGCATCCTTGTTATCGTGGTAGGCAAGGTCTCCCGTCGCCCAGAAGCAGTGCTCGGTACCGAGCTGGGGATAGCTCATCAGCGGGCGGTGGTGGGCTCCGTTGAGCGGCAGGTTGGTCAGTTGAAAGCCTGAGTGAAAGGCCTGACCGGCGCCTGTGACGCTGCGTAGCCAGTCCGACACGCTGATGATGCCGCTGCCATGACCGACACGTGCGAGCCACACTTGGGAGTTGCCCTCCGCGTCCCTGCCCGTGCCAACCAGGACATTGCCAAGGCTGTTCACACCAACTTCGCCGCCATCGGCCAGCATCCAGCCTTCGGGTGTCGTTACGCCGGCACCCGCCAGCCAGTCGGTCACCGACTGCATGCCGGTCGACTCGGTCCAGCGGAAGGGCTGGATTTGAGAGTCTGCGTCGTGCGTAACCCCGACGACCACACTGCCGTCGTCAGAAAGCCCGCTCGCCCAACTGTAGTTGCCGCCCAGGGTGCCGAGGTCGGCCATACCGCCCGCCTCGGTCCAGCGGAAGGCGTGGTAGTTGTCTTCCGCGGTCCGCGCGTAGCCGATCACGACACTGCCGTCGGTGTTGACCCGGTATGCGTAGCTGTAGTTGCCGCCCAGGGTGCCGAGATTGGCCATCCCCGCGGCTTCGGTCCAGCGGAAGGCATTCGTGTATCCGCTTTCAGTGTTCGAATGGCCGACCACTGCGCTGCCATCGCCAGAGATGCCGTAGGCGTAGCTGTAGTTGCCTCCCAGGGTGCCGAGATCGGCCATGCCACCCGCCTCGGTCCAGCGAAAGGCATGGCCGTGGCCTACATCGGTATGAGCATATCCGGCAACGGCATTACCATCGTCGGACACGCTGATTGCGTAGCTGTAGTCGCCGCCCAGCGTGCCGAGGCTGACCATGCCGCCGGTCTCGGTCCAGCGGAACGCACGATAATGTCCCGACGCGATTCTGCTCTCCCCCACGACCGTGCCGCCATCCGCAGAAACACCGTAGGCGTAGCTGTAGTTGCCGCCCAGAGTGCCGAGATCGACCATGCCGGCGGTCTCGGTCCAGCGGAAGGCGCGATACTGGCCCGCGTCCGACAAGTAGCTGTAACCGACCACCACGCCACCATCCGCTGACATGCTGTGCGCATAACTATAATTGCCGCCCAAGGTGCCCAGGCTGGCGATGCCGTCGGCAGCTGTCCACCGGAACGCGTTGTAGTAGCCATCAACCGTCCGCCCGTAACCGATGACGACCGTGCCATCAGCGGAGATCACACGGTTATTGTAATAACCGCCGAGGCGGATGTAGTCACCGCCGAGAGATCCGATGACACTGAATTCGTCGGGAAGACTGGACTGGGCCGAGACTGCCAGCGGGAAACCCGTCGCAATGGCCAAGGCCAGGACGGTGGGACGAAGCAGCGAGCAACTGTGTTGAATACGGTTTTTCATGTTTTTATCTCCGGTGCCTGCAAACTTTTTATTAGCATAAGATTATCACCAAGGCCCTGTTGCCATAGGGGCCTTTATACCCAAATCGGGCACCCTCCACACCACGCAGGAGAGGGCCCCGGAATGCGGACCTTGCCACCCGCGCCTCAGGCCATCAGGCTGTCGAGCGCGGCTGCTCATACGGCAACACCGATCACTACCCGCTGCACATCTTGTAATACTGCGCGATGGCAGGACACCCGACGATCCGACCCTTCGTACCACGAGCTTCTCGCACTAAATGCCCCCGCGCCCGGCGCCCCCCAGTCCAACAGCGCTTCGCAACCGCGCCATCACCAGACTATTGTACAGATAGTGCCTCCCAGGCGGCCCTATCCTCTTCGGTCACAGCACAGATGCACGCCAGGATGAACTACCGTCTCGCCATCTTCGACTTCGACGGCACTCTTGCCGACTCTTTCGATTTCTTCGTATCAAGCTACAACCAGATCGCCGACGAGTTCGCCTTCAGCCGCATCGACGAGACCGAGGTGGACGCCTTGCGTCACCACAGCGCGCGCGAAATGATGAAACGGGTTGGGCTGCCGGCGTGGAAACTGCCTGCGGTGTCGCAGCGCTTCATCGCCGTGATGCGAGCCAACGCCCCGCAACTGCGGCCCTTCGACGGGGTAGAAACGGCTCTCGCAGAGCTTGCCGCACGCGGCGTGCAACTGGCGGTGGTCTCGTCGAACGCGGCCGACAACGTCGCCGCGATTCTCGGTCCGGCCATCATGACCCACATCAGCCATGTCGATTGCGGGATGTCGATCTTCGGCAAGGCCGCACGCCTGCGCAAGACGCTGCGCGCCTGTCGCATTGCGGCGAACGAGGCGATTTATGTCGGCGACCAGCTCACCGACCTCGAAGCCGCACGCAGGGCCGGCATCGCCTTCGGCGCAGTGGCGTGGGGATACGCCGATCCGGCCGCGCTCCGCGCGCAGCGACCGGATCGGATGCTGGAGCAGGTGGCAGACATTGTTGCCAGCCTCGGCTGATGTCCCGTCCGCGAGGAGCCGTCTGCCGCATTACACAACACCCAACGCAGCCGCCTCGTCAGCCGCGCAAAGGCTGGATGCCGACGCTCGACCAGGCGTGGCTGGAAACGGACCACCCCGATTCGGCCGCTGGCGCTATATTCCCTCGAATGTCGAACGAGGAGCACCCCATGCCCGAACCTGTCGAAACAGCCGAACTGACCGAAGAGATGATCGCCCAGCTGGTGCAGGTCTTCTACGACCGCGCACGCCTGCACGACGAGCTCGGCCCCGTGTTCAATGCCGCGGTCGGCGACTGGGACCACCACCTCGGCATCGTCACCGACTTCTGGTCCCACACACTGCTCGGCACCCAGCGCTATACGCGCCATCCGTTCCCGGTGCACATGAACCTTCCGATCGCGCGCGAGCACTTCGGGCTGTGGCTGACGCTGTTCCGCGAGGCCGCCGCGGAGACCTTGCCACCAGCCGCCGCACGGCAGGCGATCGGGCGAGCCGAGTTCATCGCTGAGAGTTTCCGTGCCGGTCTTTTTCCGTTTGATCCGACGCGTCCGCCTCAGTAACCCAGAATCTGCTGCACCCGTTCCGGCGTGGGCGGATGCGTCGACAGGTAGCCATGTGTGTCCTTCGACGGGTCGAGACGCTGCAGCACGTCGGCCAGGCGCTGCGGCCCGATGCCCCGGTGGCGCAGCATCGCCACCGCATGGCGATCGGCCTCGACTTCGAAGGCGCGCGAATAACCCAGTTCGGTGAGGATCAGCGGAATCGCGGTAGCCGCGGACGACACGGAGGACACGTCGCCCACCACCAGCATCGCAAGCAGGCCCATCGCCGAGGCCTGGATCGATCGCCGCAGTGCGTGGCGATTTACCGCGTGCCCAATCTCATGCGCAAGCACCGCAACCAGTTCTTCGTCGTGCTGCGCCAGCGCAACCAGCTGGTCGGTGAGCACGATGGTGCCCGCGGGCAGGGCCAGCGCGTTGGGGCCGATGGTCTTGCCCGCATCACGGAACAGCACCCGGACCGGCGGCTGGTCGCCGGCATCGGCAACGAAAGGGGCGAACACCGCCTGCAGACGTGCCTGTTCGGCGGCGGACAGCGTGCTCGCCGACAGGAACTGCTTGTCGAGCAGTTCGAGCACCATCCGGTCGGCATGCGCGTTCACATCGGCCGGCAGGGAGAAGGCCGCGAGCTTTGCCACGGCGGGTACGCCCCATTGCACCCCGGCCCATACCAGGCCCACGGTGACGATGAGCCCGAGCAGCACGAAACGCAGCCGTGACTCCAGCCGATGCACCCACCCGGCAGCCGGCGAGCTAGCGGCGACGAGGCGGTCCACCGCATCGTTGTCGGTGGTCTCGAAGCTGGCACCACCGGGCAAGCGCAAAAAGCGCGGCGTGTTGCCGACGCGCGACGACACTTCCACTGCAGCGATCGCCACCGGCGCAAGCGGCTCACCATCGCCGACACGCACTTGCAGCAGCCCACCCTCGACGGTCACGCTCGCCGCATGCCGGCGCGAACGCTCGCCGTCGAAAAAACCGCCCTCGATGCGCATCAGATCCCGACGTCCATGTCGAACAGGTCGCCGACCTCGCTCTCCATGGCGGAGAGTTCCTGCCGCTGCCCGGCAGCGAAGTCATCGAGGTCGCCGTCAGCCTCCAGCCGGATGTGCGCTGCCGCGTAATGCGCAGTGCGCACCCGCGCCCACGGATAGAACAGGCCCAGGGTCAGCACGAGGGCGAGCATGTTGGTGAGCATCAGCGCCGCATAGGACGCAAGCCGGTAGTCCGCCTGCAGGCGATGGCCCTCGATGGCGGTGTTGTTGTACACCAGGTTGGTCATCCGCACATTGAACAGGGCGAACGCCACCAGATAGGCAACGACCATGACCAGGGGGCCAAGGGCCGGAAATACCGGCGCGAGAATGGCGGTCAGCACGCCGCCAACGAACATCAGCCCGATCAGCGGCAGGAAGAGCCGGTAGAAGGCGCCCTTGCTCGCCTCGAAGGTGAACGGCGTCACGCCGTAGCGGCTGTTGCCGACGATGAAGGCCTGCTGACGGCAGAGCGCATACGGAAACAGCAGACCGAGGCTCAGCACCCCGAGCAGAGGCCACAGCAGAAAGACCTTGTAGGCCTCGCCCATGCCGCCGCCAAAGCCGAAACGCACCCCGCGCCAGGCGGAATAGTGATTGCGGAACGCCAGGCTGCGCACCATCACCCACGGGAACAGGCCGATCAGCACCAGCATCAGGACGAAGCCGAGAACGGGCACGAACTGGTCCGCCAGCATATAGACGAGCAGGAAACCGAACGCGATCAGGCGCCCCTTGAGAATCCGGATCGGGTCGGCGAGGTACTCGAAGCTGGCGCCGTCGAGCCGGGTGTTGCCATAGAAGTAGCGCTGGGTGCGCACCTTGGCCCAGGCCGAATACACCCCGAGGGTGACGATGCTCAGCAGGATGTTGACAATCCAGATGCGGAAGTACTCGAAGCCCTGACCGGAGAACTCGAACGGCAGCTCGCGGATGGCCTCGGCAGGAGCCCCGCTCGCCGGGCTGGCCGCAGCGAAGAAGGGAGGAGCGCCTGCGGCCTGCGAGCGCTTCTCCGGCACCGGCTCCGCCGCCTGCTCGGGCGGCAAGGTCGCTGTGCCTGACGGAATTGTTGCCGAGGCGGCGTCAACCGGTACCGAGACCGACTGTGCGCCTGCCGGCACAGAAGCGGAGGACGCGCCTGTCGCCGCGCGCACCCCGTCGAGGCTCACCGCCATGCCGATGCCCTCGAGGCGCTCACGGAAGGCATGGGCGGCATCGCGGCTCAGGTTGCGCTTGAGCACCACCCGCGGATGCCCGAACACCCGCTCCACCTCCTCGACCGGCAGCCCGAACAGCTCGCCGAAGCGCTGCATCACCTGAGGGCGCTCGAACCCGTCGAGTACGTTTCCCTGGAACACCAGGGCATAAATTGCATCCGGCATGACGGCTCCACACAAGAACGATGACAGCGAGTTCGCGACATTGGCCCGGATGACGCATGCCCGGGCGATGCGGACGACGGTGGTTACGTTGAAAAAGATGACAAATGCTATCAGTCGCGCCGAGCCATGTCATTGCACTTATTCACGCTTCAGGCTCCGCCGCACCGGCATGGCCGCAACAGCTTCGCACCGGCACATGAACTGGATAGAATTACAGGCATGACCATCAGCCCGCAGCTCTCCGCACCACCTTCTTCAATTGCCATGCCAAGCTGGCTCGATCGACTCAACCCTGCGCAGCGCGAAGCGGTGGTATATGGCTCAAGCAGTGACTCAGGTGACGAAACGGGTCGCCGCACCGGCAGCGACGGCGGCCAACTCCCAGGCCCGCTGCTGGTCATCGCCGGCGCGGGTTCGGGCAAGACCAACACCCTGGCGCACCGCGTCGCCCACCTCATCCTGCACGGCGCCGACCCGGGGCGCATCCTGCTGCTCACCTTCTCGCGCCGCGCCGCCGACGAGATGGGGCGCCGGGTGCGGCGCATCCTCGGCCACGCCGCGGCCGACCATCCCTGGCTGGCGCAGGCTGCGCTGCAGTGGTCGGGCACCTTCCACGGCATCGGTGCGCGCCTGCTGCGCGAATACGCCGGGCGCATCGGGCTGGACGCGGCCTTCACCATCCACGATCGCGAGGATTCCGCCGACCTGATGAACCTCGCCCGCCATGAGGCGGGGCTGTCGTCGCGCAACAAGCGCTTCCCGCTCAAGGGCACCTGCCTCGCGATCTACTCGGCGGCAGTAAACACCCGCGCACCGCTGGCCGAGGTGTTGCAATCGACCTTTCCGTGGTGCGCCGAGTGGGAGACGGAGCTGAAGGCCCTGTTCCGCGCCTACGTCGCCGCCAAGCAGGCGCAGCAGGTGCTCGATTACGACGACCTGCTGCTGTACTGGGCGCACATGGTGATGGAGCCGGCGCTCGCGGACGAGATCGGCGGCCTGTTCCAGCATGTGCTGGTCGACGAGTATCAGGACACCAACTTTCTGCAAGCCGAGATCCTGCTGGCGATGAAGCCCGACGGCCGCGGCCTCACCGTGGTCGGCGACGACGCGCAGTCGATCTACGCCTTTCGCGGCGCCACGGTGCGCAACATCCTCGACTTCCCCACCCATTTCAACCCGCCGGCGCACCGGGTTACGCTGGAGCAGAATTACCGCTCCACTCGCCCGATCCTGGATGCCGCCAATGCGGTGATCGCACAGGCCGCGGAGCGCTACAGCAAGGATCTATGGTCCGAGCGCGAATCCACCGCACGCCCGCAACTCGTTTCCGTGCGCGACGACGCCGATCAGGCCGCCTTCGTCGTAGAGCGCGTGCTCGCCCGGCGCGAGGAGGGAATCAAGCTCAAACAGCAGGCGGTGCTGTTTCGCGCCGCCAGCCACAGTGCACGACTGGAGATGGAACTGACCCGGCGCAACATCCCGTTCGTGAAGTTCGGCGGGCTCAAGTTTCTCGAAGCGGCGCATGTCAAGGATGTGCTCGCCCTGCAGCGCTGGGCGGAGAACCTGCGCGACCGGGTGTCGGGCTTCCGCGTAGTGCAGCTGCTCGCCGGCATCGGCCCAAAAATCGCTGGCCGGGTACTGGACAATGTGTGCACCGCACCCGACGGCTGCGCCCTGCTCGCCGAACAGCCAGTGCCCGAGTCCGCGCAGCAGGCCTGGAGCGAGTTCGCCGCGTTGGTCGAACGCCTGCGCCAAGCCGACGCGCCGTGGCCGACCAGCTTCGAGCTCGCCTGCCGCTGGTACGAGGCGCAGATGCCGCGCCTGTACGACGACGCCATGGTGCGCCAGGCCGACATCCAGCAGCTCGCGCGCATCGCCGCCACCTACCCCAGCCGCCAGCGCTTTCTCACCGAGCTCACCCTCGACCCGCCCAGCGCCACCAGCGACGAGGCCGGCGTGCCGCTGCTCGACGAGGACTACCTGATCCTGTCCACGCTGCATTCGGCCAAGGGCCAGGAATGGAACGCGGTCACCGTGCTCAACGCGGTCGACGGCTGCATCCCGTCCGACATATCCACCCGCCACAGCGCCGAGATCGAGGAGGAGCGCCGCCTGCTCTACGTCGGCATGACGCGGGCAAAGGACCGGCTGGAACTGATGGTGCCGCAGCGCTTCTACGTCACCCAGCAGCAGGGCATGGGCGACCGCCACGTCTATGCCGGACGCACCCGCTTCATCCCCAATCGGCTACTGACGCACTTCGAGCAGCTCTCTTGGCCGGAACCACCGCCGGAACTGCGTGGCACACCAGGCTCGAGGCAGGCCGCGCTCGATCTGGCGGCGAAGATGCGCGGGATGTGGGACTGAGCACCGGCCTGATCAAGGTTTGCGGCCGAACACCAAAGTCATTACTTCACCTTGAAATCGCGATGGCAGGATTTGCAGCTGTCGTACACCTTGTCGTACGCCGCCTGAACCTGGGCAAGATCGCCCGTCCCGGCTGCGGCCAGCAGTGCATCGGTCGCGGTAAAGAATAACTGCCGCTCGCCCTCGAAGGCATCCGCCCGGCTCCACACTTCGGCCTTCGCCTTGGTCGGCGGATAGAGCGTGTCGGCGGTGAAATAGGTCCACGGGGCATCGCGCCGCGCCACCAGTTCGGCCGCCAGCGGAGCGAACTTGTCGGCGTTGTACTGCTTCTCACGCAGCATGACGCCCATTGGTTCGAACGAGCGCAGCATCGCCTTGAACGCATCCTGACGGTGCTTCACTGGCTGCCCCGGCCGGGTGTCCTCCACGACGCCATTACAGGCGGTGAGCGTGAGCAAAGCAAGCAGGGACGAGACAAGCAAACGTGACATGAGGGTATCCGGTGTGTGCGAGAAACCGACTGCAGGGCAAAGGACCGCCACAGCGTCTCGATGAAGGGGGTGCATTATAGGGTGGCGATCTGCGCGGAAGTTCCCCGGCGCCCACCGCCGCAGCTGAATCGAGCGAGCGAGGTGCAAGTCATTCGTACAAAAGGAAAAATCTGTCACGGTTGAGCGACATTTTTGTTGCTCAAGCTCAAACCCTGCTCCATGGATGGGGATATGATCCGATTAACGCGATGCCATCAGAACATTGCGACCGACAGACTTTTGCAAGTTACCTTTTGTAATTCATATTCCAATGCGAATAATGGGGACACTGGTCAGCTGGGACGGCGACCGTGGCATTGGCCACGTCGCATTATCCGACGGAGGGGAGGAAATCCAGATTCATGCCTCTGCCTTTCCCCGGGAAGGTGGAAAGCCGCGCATTGGTGAGCGCTTGTGGTTCGAGGTCACAACCGACAAGGATGGTCAAAAGCGCGCGAGCGCGGTGGGGCGCGAAACCGCCGCGGCCGGAACTGCGGTGCTACCTTGCCGGCCATCCGAAATTCTTGACCTGCGCAAAGGGCTACCCCGCCGGCCGCTGCTGTTGTTTGCAATTGCGCTGGGCTTGTTCGCCTTCAAACATTGGCCCGGAATCGACACGACCGAGATACAGCAGGCCAGCGCGCCTGCCGCGGGCCAGGACGCGAGGCCGGCGGTGGAGGCGACTGGCACCATGCCGATCACGAATACCGCAGGCCGCTGAGTATGGGTTCGCTCACGCCGGGCGCGACGGGCAGATTGTGGCCGGCTTGCAGCCGTGTCCAGGGTGCGTCGTAGCGCTCCGCCGTGGCCCTCATCCACGGTACAGGCATCACCCGGTCGCGCTCGCCGCTGATGAGCGTCACCGGGGTGGATATCTGCTCGACCCGGATCGACTCGGCATCGTCCAGCACACTGGCCGCCACCGCCCGGGTGCGCTTGCCGCTCAGACCCGCCAACAAGGATGCGAGCTCCTGATCGCGCGGCACGTCGGGTGGCACCGGGGCGAGTAGCACCGCCGCCGGGCGGGGTGAGGCTTCGAGCGTCCGCTGCACCAGGTAGCCTCCCAGTGAATGCCCCACCAGACAGGTGTCGTCGGGCAGATCGGCAAGCACGCTGTCGACGTCGTCGGACAACTGCGCGAAGCTGGGTGCGGCCGGTTCGCTGCATCCGTGCCCGCTCAGGGACAGGGCGTGCGCCGCGTAGCCCGCTTCGGCAAGGTCGGCGAGCACTGCGCGCCATTGCCAGCCATCGCCGCCGGCCCCATGCACCAACAGCACATGGCCCCTGGCCGCACGCGGCGGCAGCGATTTGAACACCTCGAGACGGCCATTGTGCCCACCGCGGTGGGCCTCGCAATGGATGCTCCGCTCACGCGGCGTCACCTCCAGGCTGGCCCGTGCCTCGTCACCCTCGTAGGCGACTTTGAGCCCGAGATGACGCACCAGCCGGGTCATTGCAAGGTTGCGCCGCATGTAGTGGATGTACATCGTGGTCAGCCGAAAACGCCGGGCCCGTAGGACGGCATGTCGGATCAGGCGGGCGGCGATCCCCCGGCCGCGATAACCGCGCGAGATCGACAGGCCCAACTCCCCGACCGGGTAGCCAGCTTCGGGATACACCGCGAGATGCGCGAAGCCCACCAGTCGCCCACCATCCCACGCACCTTCGGCCACGTCACGATTGAAGTTCAGGTTGTGGACATAGTCGAGCAAGGTGAGGTCCGATGTGCAACTACCAAAGCGCAGTGCTCGATCCTCTTCGTCGAGAGAAAGCAGATGAAGCGTGACGGCCGGCTCGTCTTCCGGCATGAGCGATGCGAATTGATATTCCATGTGACCTCCAGTGACCGCGTGGCCTGCTTGCGGCCAAACTCACTCTATTCGCGATGCTGCATTGCAACAAACGATATTTTTCAATGGTATGCTTGAGATTACTTCACCCATCAAGTGCTTTCCCGCCTGTCGCCACGCACCGTCACACTCCATCCCGACAGGACATTGCCGGAAGCGCCGGCGCGGGACAGGCCGATGCGACCAACCGCACGCGAAGGCCGGGCCTTGAGCTTCGCCTTCCCGTGTGATCCGGCGCAGTTGCTTTTCGCCCTCGACTGACCCATCTTTCATCAATGACTTACATCATTTCGGCCACCTGCCAGAGGAAGACGGTATGGGTCACAGCGAGCCGAACGAACTGATCGAACTCGAACGCATTGTCGGCAAACTCGGCAAGGCGCTTCAGACGCGGGTGATGTGCCAGGTCGAGGTCGGCCCGCACACCCTCCCCGTCTATGCGATCACGATTGGCAATGCGGCGCCCGACGCACCGTCGGTCGGCTTTTTTGGCGGCGTGCATGGGCTCGAGCGCATCGGCGCTGCGGTGGTACTGGCCTACTTGCGCAACGTGGTGACACGTCTGCGCTGGGACGCCGCGTTGCACCGCCAGCTGGAACTGATGCGCATGGTCTTTATGCCCATCGTTAATCCGGGCGGGTTGTGGCGCGGCACGCGGTCGAACCCGCAGGGCGTCGACCTGATGCGTAACGCGCCGATCGAGGCCGACGAGCGCGTCGCCATGCTGGTCGGTGGCCAGCGCCTGAGCCCGCGACTGCCTTGGTACCGGGGCCCGCGCCAAGTCCCCATGCAGCCCGAAAGCCGCGCCGTGTGCCAGCTGGTAGACGAAGAGCTGCTGAGCCACACTTTCAGCATCGCCGTCGACTGCCATTCGGGGTTCGGGATGAGCGATCGCATCTGGTTCCCGTACGCGCACTCCCGCGCACCGATCGGACACCTGCCCGAGATCCACGCACTGTGCGAGCTTCTGGATCAGACACAGGTACATCACCGTTACGTGTTCGAGCCCCAGAGCCATCAGTACCTTGCCCACGGCGATCTGTGGGACTACCTCTACCAGCGGGCGTGCACCGACCCGGCGCGGGTGCATCTTCCGCTTACCCTGGAGATGGGATCGTGGCTGTGGGTCAAGAAGAATCCGCGCCAGTTGCTGTCGACCCTGGGCCTGTTCAACCCGCTCATCGCACACCGTCAGGCGCGCGTGCTGCGTTGTCAGGTCGGATGGCTGGATTTCGTCGGCCGTGCCGCCTGCGGCCACCTGGGATGGCGCCCGACCGGACCCGAGCGCGAGCGCCATCGGCAGCTGGCGCTGAACCGCTGGTATGCAAGGCTGGCAACATGAGCGTCTGGGTACTGTTGCGCGGGCTGACCCGCGAACGCGGGCATTGGGGGGGCTTTCCGCGGCAACTGGCCGAGCGCGTATCACCGGCACGTATCGTGGCACTCGACCTGCCCGGAAACGGCGTGCTGCATCATCAGTGCAGCCCCGCTCGGGTGCCGGACATGATCGCTCCCTGCCGCGCCCAACTGCAGGCCTTGGGCCTGCCCGGCCCCTACTGCCTGGTCGCCATGTCGCTCGGTGCCATGGTGGCGATCGCCTGGGCCGACGCCTGTCCGGACGAGGTGGAAGGTTGCGTGCTGATCAACACCAGCGTGCGGCCTTTCAGTCCCGTCCACCGCCGCCTCAGTCCTTCCAGCTACCTGCCTCTGTTCAGGCTGCTGGCGAGCAGGGACGACCATGCCAGCGAAGCCATCATCCTCGGCCTCACCAGCCGGACGCGCCCTGCAGCCGTACTCGACGACTGGGTGGCATTGCGCCGAAATCACCGTGTCTCGCGGCTGAACGCTCTGCGCCAGCTGGTCGCGGCAGCGCGCTTCCGTGCGCCGGCGCGACCGCCTGCGGTTCCCATGCTGATCCTGAGCGGCGCGGCGGACGCCCTGGTCGACCCACGGTGCTCCGAAGCGCTCGCGGCTCGCTGGAGCCTGCCGCTGGTACAACACGCCACGGGGGGACACGACCTGCCGCTGGATGACGGACCATGGGTAGCCGCTCGGATAAGCGACTGGTTGGAAGCACACCTTACGAAGGAGCAATCGCATGAAGCCGAGAATCAGCCTTATCACCCTCGGGGTCGATGACCTCGAACGGGCCGTGCGCTTTTACCGCGACGGACTCGGTCTGGCGACCGATGGCATCATCGGCGCGGAGTTCGAGTTCGGCGCGGTGGCCTTTTTCGAATTGCAGGCGGGTTTGCGCCTCGGGCTATGGCCACGCATCAGCCTGGCTAACGACGCCGGCTTGCCGCAACAGGCGGCGAGCGCGACTGAGTTCTGCCTGGCACACAACGTATCTTCGCGTGACGAGGTGAATGCGGTGATGGCACAAGCCGCTGCGGCCGGCGCCATCATCACCAAACCGGCCGGCGATACCTTCTGGGGTGGTTACGCCGGCTACTTCCAGGATCCCGACCGGCATCTGTGGGAAGTTGCCTGGAATCCGGACTGGCCCGTTTCCGAGTGAGCCTATGCCGGCACCTTGGCGATGACCCCGCCCGATGCCAGCAGGCGTGTGAGTTCGGCCTCGGGCAAGGGGCGCGACAACAGGTAACCCTGAAACTCGTCGCAACCCTGATAGCGCAGAAAATCGAACTGGGCCTGGTTCTCCACCCCTTCGGCGACCACCGTCTTGCGCAGGCTCTGGCCGAGCGAGATGACGGCGCGCGCGATCATCGCCATTTCTTCGTCGTGCTCGATGCCGGTGACCAGCGAGCGGTCGATCTTGATGATGTCGAACGGGAAGCGGCTCAGGTAGCTCAGCGACGAATAACCGGTGCCGAAGTCGTCCATCGCCAGGCTCACGCCGAGCGCCTTGAACGCGCGCAGGATGGTCACCGCCCGGTCGCTGTCACCGAGAAACACCGTTTCGGTGACTTCCATCTCGACGTGGGAGGGTGACAGCCCGGCCTCGACCAGCAGGCCGGCCACGTGGGCCACGATGTCGCCGCACAGGAACAGCCGCGGCGACAGGTTCACCGCCATCCGCAACGGCTGCTCGCGCCCGCGGTTCCAGTCGCGTGCGGCGGCAAAGGCACGACGCAGGATGGCCGTGGTCAAGGGCAGGATGAGCCCGGTTTCCTCGGCGATGGGGATGAAGCGGTCTGGACCGATCGCACCCAGTTCTGGATGAAACCAGCGCGCCAGCGCCTCCACCCCGACGATGCGGCGGCGGTGGTCGAACTTGGGCTGGTAATGCACCTCGAATTCGTCACGCTCGAGGGCCACCCGCATCGCCGCCTCGAGGCTGAGGCGTTCGCCGGCTACCCGGTTGAGTTCGCGGGTGAAGAACTGGAAGTTGTTGCGCCCACGGTCCTTGGCCGCATACATCGCGATGTCGGCATGCTTAAGCAGCGTCTGCGCGTCGCCCCCGTCATCCGGAAACAGCGCCACGCCCAGACTGGCGCCCACGTGGAACTCGCGTCCCGACAACGCGACCGGACGGGCCACCTCCTGTAGTACGCGCTCGAGCAACGAGATCACGCTACTCACCTGCTCATGATCGTTGAGCAAAAGCACGAATTCGTCGCCCCCCAGACGCGCCACGGTGTCGGAGCCACGCAGGCAGGTGCTCAGGCGCCCGGCGATCTCCTTGAGCAACTCGTCGCCCACGCCGTGACCGAGGCTGTCGTTGACGAACTTGAAGTTGTCCAGATCAATGAACACCAGCGCCAGCTGGCAACCCATCCGCCCGGCGCGGGCGATGCCCTGCTCGATGCGATCGGCGAGCAGAACACGGTTGGGCAGCCCGGTGAGCAGATCATGGTTGGCCTGGCGCTCGAGCTGCTCCTGGTAGTGCTTGCGCTCGGAGATGTCCTGCACCGTACCTTCGTAGCAGATGAACTCGCCCTGCGCGCTACGCACGATGTGCGCGTTTTCGGACACCCAGATCCGCGAGCCGTCCTGACGATAGACCTCCGATTCGAAATTGAGCACCTCGCCGTGGGTCTGCATCAGGTGGTGGAACTCGGCCCGGCGCTCGGGATCGACATACAGACGGCGCCCGATGTCGGACAGCTTGTCGATCAGTTCATCCGGCGTCGCATAGCCGTAGAGGCGGGCCAGCGCCGGATTGGCCGCCAGGTAATTGCCCTCGCTGGTGGTCTGGAAGATGCCCTCGGACGCGTGCTCGAAGATGTGACGGTAGCGCAGTTCAGCCTGCTCGCGCGCCTCCAGCATGGTCCGATGCGCAGTAACGTCCTCGATGAAACCCTCGACCACCCGCTCGCCCTGTTCGTCGAGCACCACGGTGCCACGCTCGACCACCCATCGGACCTCTCCGCTCCGGGTCTTGATCCGGTACTGGACGGAAAACCGTTGACCACTGCGCAGCGCACCCTCTATGCAGGCACGCACGCGAGCCCGATCGCACGGGTGAGTGATTTCCTCCCAGCAGGTATCGACCCGATCGACGATCTCGGCGGGTTGATAGCCGGTGAGTCGGGCGCAGCCCTGGCTGACGAAGACCATCGTCCAGTGCCTGTCGTTGAGGCAGCGGTAGGCCATCCCGTCGAGGTTGTTCATCAAGGTGTCGAGCACGCGCGACCGGTCCAGGACTTCGGAACTGAGCAGGCTGGTACGGCCGGGGCGACTGATTTGGACGAGCACGGTGGACGACGGTGTTGAATGGCTTTCTGAACACAAAGCAAACGCCGGGCCCGATCGGCCAGATCACCACATTGCGTGGTGCCGTGCGCGGTTCGTCATGCCACCGGCAGTGCGGGCACTCGAATTCGCGGCGTTGCGCACCACAGTGGTGCAATCCCGTTTTTGTTTTTCGTCAAGGTTTTGCCTTGCACAGCCTCATAGGATGCCTCCTGCTGCGAAGCCGGCCGCAGCTCAAGCCCGGCACCCATCCGATGGAAGAGATCCCGATGTTCGACAACACCGTACATTCCTTTGATGCGCGTGGCGTTGCCAAGCGTTTCCGCCACGCCGCCATCTTCGGCGCACTCGAATCGCTCAACGACGGCGAAACGATGCGCTTCGTCAATGACCACGACCCGCTGCCGCTGCTCGACCAGATCCAGCAGCGCTACGGCAAGCAGATTGGCATCGGCTATGTGACCCGCGAGCCGGGCAACATCGTCATCGACTTCACCGTTCAGGCCGACGCCCAGCAAGCCGCCACCGGCGGTTGCGGCGGCGGTGGCGGACACGGCTGCTGCAGCTGATCGCCTTCGGCTCAGCGCCAGGCGGCGCGGGCGGTATGGCCCGCAACCGCCGCGTCAGCGCATGGTGACGAACTCTTCCGCGCTCGAAGGGTGAATCGCCACGGTGTTGTCGAAATCGGCCTTGGTCGCACCCATTTTCACCGCGACCGCAAAGCCCTGCATCATCTCGTCCGCACCGTCGCCAATCACGTGGGCGCCGACAACGCGCTCGTCGGGGCCGACGCAGATCAGCTTCATCGCCGTCTTCGGGCGGTGATCGGTCAAGGCGTAGTACATCGCGGTAAAGCGGCTGGTGTAGACCTTTACCTCTGCATGCTGCTTGCGGGCCTCATCCTCGGTGAGACCGACAGTGCCGATCGGCGGATGGCTGAAAACCACCGTCGGAATGGTGTCGTAATCGAGCCGGCTCCCGGGCTGGTTCAGGAACAGGCGTGCGGCCAGCTTGCGCCCGGCCGCGATCGCCACCGGCGTCAGCTCCGCCCGGCCGGTAATGTCGCCCAGCGCGTAGATGCCGGGCACATGGGTGTTCTGGTAAGCGTCAGTCGGGATCACGCCACCGGCTTCGGCGGTGACCCCCGCCGCGGCGAGGTTCAGGGCAGCGGTATTGGCCGCGCGGCCCACCGCCCACACCAGCGCATCCACCTCGAGCGTGCTGCCGTCCTTGCAGCACACCCGTAGCGCACCGTCGGGTGCGCGCTCGATCGACTGCGTCTCGGTATTCAGGCGCAAATCCACGCCATCCTCCTGCATCTGCACCATCAGCTCGTCGCGGATCATGCTGTCGAAAGGACGCAGCAACTGCGCCCCGCGTACCAGCATGGTTACCGTGCTGCCGAGCGCATTGAACATCCCGGCCAGCTCCACCGCGATATAACCCCCCCCCACCACCGCCACCCGCTGCGGTTGCTGCGCCAGTGCAAAAAACCCGTTGGAATCGATCCCGAGTTCCGCCCCCGGCAGCTCCGGCACCACCGGATGACCGCCAGTGGCGATAACGATGTGCGGTGCGCTGTAGCGGCTGCCGTCGACCTCCACCGTGCGCGCATCGACAAAACGCGCAAACCCCCGCACCAGCGTCACCCCGGACTTATCCAGCAGATCGGCGTAAATGCCGTTGAGGCGGGCGATGTAGTCGTCGCGCCGATGCTTCAACGCACCCCAGTTGAACTCGGACCCAGCCACATTGAAGCCGTAGCCCCCTGCATCGCGCAGCGTCTGGGCAATGCCTGCGGCGTACCACATGAGCTTCTTGGGCACGCAGCCCACGTTCACGCAGGTGCCGCCCAGGCGATCGGCCTCGACCAGCAGCACGCGGGCGCCGTGCTCCGCCGCCCGCCGTGCGGTGGCCACACCGCCGCTCCCCCCGCCAATCACCAGATAGTCGTACTCGGTCATGCCGGCCCTCGTTTTATGGTTTGCACAACAACCAGACCGGGCGCGGGCGACATCGTTCATCCTCACGCCCGAGCGAATATCCCGCGAGCACGTCGGTCGCCGGCTTAAAATGGCGGGCTCACCCCCAATGGAACACTGCAATGCCCACGCTTCCCGCCTGCCCCCAATGCACCCTCGAGAACACCTATCCGGACGGTGACAACTACGTGTGCGCCGACTGCGGCTTCGAATGGCCGATGGCCGACGCCGCAGCCGCCGACGAAGAAGCCGATTCGGTGGTCAGGGATGCCAACGGCAATGTGCTCGCCAATGGCGATGCCGTCGTACTGATCAAGGACCTCAAGGTCAAGGGCTCGTCGATCACGTTGAAAGTCGGCACCAAGGTCAAGAGCATCCGCCTCGTAGGCGGCGACCACGAAGTCGACTGCAAGATGGACGCCGGCAGTTTCATGCTCAAGGCCTGTTACCTGCGCAAGGTCTAAGCACCCGGCCGCCAGGCGCGCGCAAGACCCGCATAAGACCTGGCCCCGCCACGACCACGTCGCGGTGCGCGCGACACTGCGGCACCGCCTGACGGCAGACAAACACCAAGGAGCGACGATGATAGACCTCTACACGGCCGCCACCCCCAACGGCCACAAGATCTCGATTGCGCTGGAAGAGCTGGCCCTGCCCTACTCCGTGCATGTGCTCGACTTCGCGAACCAGGATCAGAAACAGCCGTGGTTCCTTGCGATCAACCCGAACGGCCGCATCCCCGCAATTGTCGATCGCGATGAGGACGACTTTGCGGTGTTCGAATCCGGCGCCATCCTGATCTATCTGGCAGAGAAGACCGGGCGCCTGATGCCGGCCGACGCCAAGGGGCGCTCGCGCGTGCTGCAATGGCTGATGTTCCAGATGGGCGGCATCGGCCCGATGATGGGTCAGGCCAACGTGTTCTTCCGCTACTTTCCGGAGAAGATCCAGCCCGCCATCGACCGCTACCAGGGTGAGACCAAACGCCTGTTCCGCGTGCTCGACGGCCATCTGCGCGAGCATGAATACCTGGCTGGCGACTACTCGATCGCCGACATCGCCAACTGGGCCTGGGTGCGCACCCATCGCTGGTCCGGCGTGGACCTCGACGGCCTGCCCCACCTCAAGCGCTGGCGCGACCAGATCCGCGCCCGGCCGGCCGTGCAGCGCGGCCTCGAGATACCGCCATCGAAGGTCGACCTCGCCGACGACGCCGACAACGACGAAAAGGCCCGGCAGTTCGCCGAAGACGCACGCAAAATGGTGGAAATGGGCCAGTCGCGTAACGCTGGGGCTTGAAGCGCGGCCTGAATGCAACCGGAAACCGGAGACAAAACCGCATGAAGCTCTATGTATCGCCGAAAGCGCCAAACCCGCGCCGGGTGCGCATGTTCATCGCCGAGAAGGGCATTACCGGCATCGAAGAAGCGGTGGTCGAGATCGGCAGCGATCAGCATCGGAGCGAGGCCTACCTCGCCAAGAGCCCGCTTGCCAAAGTGCCGGTACTGGAACTCGACGACGGCCGTGTGCTGGGCGAGACCCGGGCGATCTGCACCTGGCTGGAAGGGCGCTTCCCCGAGGTCAATCTGATGGGGGTCGATTTCGACGAACGCGCCTTCATCGAGATGACCGACCGGCGCATGGAGCTCTATGTTTTCGGCGGCATCGCCAACTGCATCCGCCACACCCACCCCGGCCTGGCGCCGCTGGAGCAGCCGCAATTCCCCGACTTCGGGCGCTCGCAGGGCGAGAAGGTGCGCGAGGTGCTGCGCTGGCTCGACACCGAACTTGGCAGCCGGCCTTTCGTCGCCGGCGAGCGCTTCACCATCGCCGACATCACCGCCTTCTGCGCCATCGAATTCGCCCGCGGCCTGATGAAGCTCCGCCCCGCGGCCGAGGGCATGGCAAACCTGCAGGCCTGGCGCGACCGCATCGCCGCGCGACCAAGCGCGAAGCTATAAAAACGTTTCATCCAGGCAAAGTGTCGTTCGAACCAGGCGTTGGCGCGACGATTTTTCATTGCATTGAACGATAGTCGCGACTTGCCTCCAGTCCGCGCTACGTGCGGGCAGACTTCAATGCGCAGGAGAAGGTGGTTCGGCCGCCGGCGCCAAGCACAGGCACCTGTGGCCGACTGAAGTCGGCCCTACAAAACCCTCGCGCCCTACCACCGCTGCCTGCACATCCGCCGTAGGGCGGGTTTCAACCCGCCACAGGGGTGATGCGGGCACCAGCGCCGGGCACGAGCACCTGCACCAAGGCCGGCCACCTGCGGCCGACTGAAGTCGGCCCTACAAAACCCTCGCACAGTTGTGTGCGTCAAGTTGTGCAATTTGGGTGAGCACGGCATGGTTGATGTGATTTCGCTTTCAGCGCCGCGCAGGGCGTAGCCCGAAGCGGCGCTGAAAGCGGGTGGCGGCCTCACGCGGCCAGCCGCAGGGCCTCCTT